>CAMYJA010000001.1 GCA_947258705.1 uncultured Hyphomicrobiaceae bacterium
TGCCTGGTCGCATTCCCGACCGAGACCGTTTACGGTCTCGGTGCGGACGCCACGAATGACCTGGCGGTAGCGAAGGTCTTCGAAGCGAAAGGCAGGCCTCAATTCAATCCGCTGATCGTTCATGTCACCGATATTGCCGAAGCCGGACAATTTGTATTTCTGAACGACGCAGCGCGCGCGCTTGCGGACAAGTTCTGGCCAGGGCCTCTGACGCTCATCCTGCCACGAAAACCTGCGGCCACAATTTCCGAACTCGCAAGTGCCGGCCTCGATTCGATCGCAGTGCGCTCTCCCGACAACATGATTGCCCGAGCGCTCCTGCGCGCAAGTGCCCGTCCCATCGTCGCGCCCAGCGCCAATTTGTCCGGGCGCCTCAGCCCTACCACGGCGCAGCATGTTGCAGACGACCTGGATGAGCGCGTCGACCTGATCCTGGACGGTGGTGCGACGGTCATCGGTCTCGAATCGACCGTAGTCACACTCATCGAAGCGCCCGCAATTCTTCGCCATGGTCCCATTACTCAAGACGACATCGAAAAAATTATCGGTCCGGTGAAATCGCCGAGGCCTGGAGCCCCGGACGAACTGGAAACGATAACATCGCCCGGCCAGTTGCAAAGCCATTATGCCCCAAGGGCAGAGCTAAGGCTCAATGCTTTAAACGTAAATCCCGGAGAAGCCCTTCTTGCATTCGGAGACACCGTTCCTCCCACCGGCGGTCCCATCGCCAATCTAAGTGAAGCGGGCGATCTCACCCAGGCCGCCGCACGCCTGTTTACAGCGCTGCGCCAACTCGATAAATCCGGTTGCCGCACCATTGCCGTCATGCCAATTCCATGCGAGGGACTGGGTGAAGCAATTAATGACCGTCTGATACGCGCCGCAGCACCGCGTGAACCAATTCAATAGCCGCTCCAAATGACCATTTCAGAAAATAGATTGTCCAGTCCGACAGCAGAAACGATCGGCAAATTCGTGGCCATTGTGGGAGATAAAAACGCCCTGCGAGAGCCGGACGAACAGGCTCCCTATCTAACCGAATGGCGTGATCGCTATGAAGGAAAAACACCACTCGTCCTCCGGCCCGCTACCGTTGCAGAGGTCTCAGCCATATTAAAACTGGCAAACGAGACAAAAACGGCCATCGTGCCTCAGGGGGGTAACACCGGACTCGTTGGCGGCCAGATCCCGAACAAGGAAGGAACCGAGATTGTTTTGTCGCTCACGCGAATGAACCGGATCAGGTCAGTCGATCCTCAAGAGTTTTCAATCACGGTTGATGCGGGTGTCACCCTCGCCGAAATTCGCAAAGCGGCAGATGATGTCGACCGGTTGTTTCCTCTGAGCCTCGCATCAGAAGGCTCATGCCAGGTCGGCGGCAATCTCGCGACCAATGCCGGCGGTGTTCATGTGCTGGCCTATGGCTCAGCGCGTCAACTCTCTTTGGGCCTTGAGGTCGTTCTGGCGAATGGTGATGTCTGGAGCGGCCTGCGCAAGCTCAAAAAGGACAATACGGGATTTGACCTCAAACATCTCTTCATTGGTTCGGAAGGCACATTGGGCATCATCACGGGGGCCGTTCTTCAGCTTTATCCAAAACCAGCCCATAGTTTGACCGCCTTCGCCGGGTTGCCGGACCTCGACGCGGCCCTTGATTTTTTTGAACATGCGCGATCAAAATTGGGGCCCGCGCTCACAGCATTTGAACTCCTGCCCCGTATCGGCCTTGATTTCGTCATCCGCAACATGGAAGGCGCGCGCGATCCGCTAGAAGCCCACTATCCCTGGTATGTTCTCATTGAACATTCCGGTCCGGAGAAGGAAGAAGACGCAATAGGTATTATCGAATCCCTGCTCGAAATATCCATTGGCGAAAACATCATCAAGGATGCGGTCATTGCCCAATCCCAGTCTCAATCCCTCGCACTATGGAATCTGCGCGACCGCATGTCCGAAGCGCAAAAACCGGAAGGTGGGAGCATCAAACACGATGTGTCCGTGCCAATCGCGCTGATCCCAGAATTTATCGCCCGTGCCGCCCCTGTCGTCGAAAGCATAATTCCGGGCGCCCGCCCCGTGCCCTTCGGTCATTTCGGCGACGGCAACATCCATTATAATGTGAGCCAGCCCCGTGACATGTCGAAAGACGAATTTCTCGCAAACTGGGAAAAATTGAACGAAGCGATATATGCGCTTGTCACCTCTCTCAACGGATCGATCAGTGCCGAACATGGTATCGGACAAATGAAACAGGACCTCATGGCTAGGACCAAAAGCCCCGAAGAATTGACGCTGATGCGCGCCATAAAGGCGTCCCTCGATCCCAATGGCATTCTTAATCCAGGAAAACTTCTCTGACATGTCGTCTGTCTAGTTAAACAACCGTCCCTGCAAAGGCTTAAGCAATTCCGGATCGTCATTACGCGGATTATTGACCCTGGCATCAATTTCGACTACTTCAAGCTCAATCCCCGATCCGTCGCCGACCAGTTTCAGCGCCTCATCGGCACGTACCGAGCCGCAATCGAGCCAATCCTTAAAATGTTCCTTGCCGATAATAAGCGGCATACGGTCGTGAACCTGTGCCACGACCTGATTCGACGATGTGGTGAGAATGGCCATTGACCACATTTCAGAACCGTCGGCGCCCATCCAGTCCTCCCAAATACCGGCAAACGCAATTGGTCCACCATGTGCGGGCCTTATAAAATAGGGGCGTTTTTGACCCTTGGCCCCCTGCCATTCAAAAAATCCATCTGCCGGGACAAGACATCTGCGATGTTTTATGGCGTTGCGAAACGAGGGTTTGGAAAGAACGGTCTCGCTGCGGGCATTGATCAGGGTACTAAATTCCCGCGGATCCTTGACCCAGGAAGGTATAAGCCCCCATCTCACAAGCATGATTTCCCGTCGGCCATTCTCGGCACGCCGGATAATCGGCACCGGCTGAGTTGGCGCTATATTGTACCGGGGTGGAAAGCCTTCCACATCTCGGTACTGGAAATAGTCGCGTACCGCTTCCGGATCAGATGTGATGGTAAAGCGCGAGCACATATTTCTGTCCTCATGATCAAAACCCGGGCGATCCAGGTGGAGACCGCGCCAGCCCTGCTTGCACCTCAATATAGCTTCGTTACTATGGCGCCACAAATGAGTCGTAAAGAGTTAAATGAAAGCCTTTCTAACTAACCTCGAGACCACACGATCAACGATGAAAACACGAATCACGACACGATTGTTTCTATATAGCTCGGTGATCGCACTCTCCCTGATATTGAGTGCTCCTCTAAATGCGGCAAATGACGATAACGCAAAGCCATATGACAAGAAGCTGTTCAGACTGTCAGAAATCCTGGGTGCCGTGCATTATTTGCGTGAACTTTGCAGTTCTGAAGATGAGATGGTGTGGCGTGAAAAAATGCAGGCGTTGATCAATTCGGAAGGAACGGATGCCTTCAGGCGCGTCAATTTGATCAAGCAGTTCAACAAGGGCTATCGCAGTTACAGGCGCACATACCGAACCTGTACGAATTCCGCCCGGACCGCGATCGATCATTTCCTGACCGAAGGAACCAAGATCACCGAGGAACTTGCTCAAAACAAGTGGTAACCAGACCCTGCTGCACAAGCCGCATGAAGGAAATTTACCAGTTTACCCTTAATTCCATCTTGTCTCCGAATGCGTAATCAGTGTGCTATCACTTAGCAAAACTGTCACATTTCACAACCATCCGTAAACGAACAACACAAAACACATATCGAGTTGCCTTCATGGACATGATATCTGAAAAAACCCAAATCAACGCCAGCCAGGAAGCGCTGCAATTCGTGCTTGAAGCATTAGAGGCCGGATTGGCAGAAGGGCTCGACAGCGACCACCTGGCGAATGCCGCTTTATTCGCGGCCTTATCCAATCTTGTTTCAATTTACGGCGAAAGCGCCGTATCGATCCTCGCTGACAATCTGTCCGATCGCGTAAAAAGCGGCGAATTCACATTTCATCGCACAATTCAGTAATATGCTGAGATCCGAAAGCGGCTGATACCCGCGTTTTGCGCAAAAAATAATGTGATGCGAGTTTTTTCAATGGATTTTTTCGAACAACCATGTCTCAGGGCATTGCGCATTTGTGCATTGCTGACGTTTATGGGCACTCTGGTTTTCTCTCCCTGTTGTCATGCATTCGCGGAGGAGTCGGAAAGCCCCGGGACAGGGGACCGGCAAAAACCTCAGATATCGTTCGATACAAGTCGATTGCCTGAAAAAACACGCGCCACCCTGGAGCGCATCAAAGCCGCCGCCCGCAGCGGTGATATTGATGAGTTGCGCGCAGCCATGGAATGGAGCGAACTACCCCCCGATATCGGACTGGACGCCAAGATAAATCCCATCGACCATTGGAAAAGCATTTCAAGCGATGGAACCGCCCGCGACATTATGGCGAGAATGCTCGATGTTCTGGATCGCGGGTTTACGAAACGCTACATGGGCAGCGATAGGGAAATTTACATATGGCCCTATCTCGCAGAAATGCCCCTCGACAATCTGCCGCCATCAGCCGAGGTCGACCTGCATCGGCTGGCCGGACCGGAAGATGCCGAAAAAATGAAGAAGTCAGGAAAATATTCCGGATTTCATGCGGTCATCGGCAAGGACGGCACCTGGCATGCATTCTTCAAAAAGAAATAGTATTGCTACTTTGAACCTTGGTTTTGACAAAACTGAAACGTCACAGCCTCGCCCCCTGCCGAATTCATTATCTCACCATCCCACATAACACGGCGGCCTCGAATAATTGTCCCAATGGGCCATCCACGTACTTTTTTACCGTGATAGGGCGTCCAGTTTGATCTGCTTTCCATCCACGCGTCCTCTATCAACATTTCCCGGTTGAGATCGACAACCGTGATGTCCGCATCATATCCAACCGCCAGACGGCCTTTTCGGCTAATACCGAACAACCTTTGCGGGCCGTGAGCCGTGAGATCGACAAACCGCTCGATACTGAGCCGCCCGGCGTTCACATGATCCAGCATTACCGGAACCAGTGTCTGCACACCCGGCATTCCGGACGGTGTTGCCGGGTAACTTGCTGATTTTTCTTCCAAAGTATGTGGCGCATGATCCGAACCAAGCACATCCACCACGCCCGATTGAAGCCCCCGCCACAATTCTTCGCGGTGCCTGACATCGCGAATGGGAGGATTCATTTGCGCCCGCGTTCCGATTTCATGATAAATCTCCGGCCCCGCCAAAGTCAGATGCTGGGGCGTAACCTCGACACTCGCCACAGCTTTGTGATTAGCCAGGAATGCCATTTCTTCGGCTGTCGACACATGCAGTATATGCACTTGTGCGCCTGTTTCGTACGCCAGGCGCACCAGGCGCTCGGTCGACTCCATCGCGGCCCTGACGTCACGCCATTCGGGATGACTTGACGGATCATCCAGCCGCCGTACATCGAGCCTTTCTCTCAACCGCTCCTCGTCTTCAGAATGGAAGGCTGCCCGGCGTCCGAGTTTTCCCAAGAGATTTTTCAGAACCGCCTCGTCATCAACAAGCAGGTCACCCGTAGACGATCCCATAAACACCTTGACCCCCGCAGCGGCCGGGAGTCGTTCCAATTCGGGCAACTCGGCTAGGTTCTCTTTCGTTCCCCCCACATAAAAGGCGAAATCGCAAAACATTCTGTGATGCGCGCGCTTTACCTTATCCGATAGAGCATCGCCCGTGACCGTCGCCGGCCATGTATTTGGCATTTCGAAAACAGCCGTCACGCCTCCCATGACAGCTGCTCGGCTACCCGTCTCCAGGTCTTCCTTATGTTCGGCCCCCGGTTCACGAAAATGCACCTGTGTATCGATGACGCCCGGAAGTACATGCAGGCCGGTGCAATCGATTACATCATCGGCTCTCTCTTGTGCAAGGTCGCCTAACGCCGTAACGCGGCCTTCATTTATTCCCACATCCATACGCGCTTGACCGCCCTGATTGACGACCGTGCCGGCTTTTAAGAGAAGTTCATACATTGATGCGTTCCGCCAATTTCATTTATTTAACAGTTTGAGCGCGTAGCGCACTTGCCAGTCATACCGCGTCTGGGTAATCCTCGCGAAGAAAACAACTGTGAGCGTGTAATCGCTGCACCAGAAGAGATCAATAGAAAGCATCCATGGCAGACTGTAAATCGGCAGAATTGAAAAAACGCGCGATCATCAAGGTCACCGGTCCTGACAGCAAGGATTTTTTAACCGGCTTGTTGACCAACGACATAGACGGGACAACACTGCCCGAAACCGGCAGCGGACCCCACACCGTCGTCCCCAGTTGTTTCGCGGGCCTGCTCACACCACAGGGAAAGATCCTCTTCGACTTCATAGTTGCGAAAAGTGACGACGGGTATTTTATAGACGTCGATGCCGCCAGCGCCGAAGATCTCGTCAAGCGCCTCACTTTTTACAAACTGCGTGCCGATGTGGAGATTTCATTACTCGGCGCCCCCCACAGACTGTATGCAATATGGGGTGGAAGTGACGTTCAGGTTTCGAGTGGTATTTGCTTTGCAGATCCGCGGCTGCCTGAACTCGGCTGGCGCTGCGTGATAGAGAACGAAAATTCAATTTCGGCGACATGCGAACCCCTTGAGGAAATGGACTTTCACACTCACCGCATCAAACTCGGAATTCCCGAGGGTGGAAAGGACTATGCATTCGGAGACACCTTCCCCCACGAAGCCTGCTATGATCAGATCAACGGCGTGGATTTCAAAAAAGGATGCTTCGTCGGACAGGAAGTCGTCTCGCGCATGCAACACCGTGGCACTGCGCGAAAACGCATTATTTCCGTTTCGGCAGAAGAAGAGCTGCCGGCGCAAGGGTTCGAAATTACCGCCAACGGCAAGCCGATAGGCACCTTGGGAAGCTCGTCGGGTTCCGACGGCATCGCCCTGATACGCCTCGATCGCGCCGCACGTGCACTTGAAAACGAACAGCAGATCATGACCGGCGGAATAACCCTATCCCTCAAGGTGCCCACTTGGGCAGACTACCTGATCGAATAGAATCGTTGCCTGAATCGAACGGCCTATGGAAGAAGTTGGCTATGACAGAAAAAAACGCGCGCTGTCCATGGACCGGTGATGATCCGCTCTACGTCGAATATCACGATAATGAGTGGGGGGTGCCAAACGCGGATGATCGGACATTATTCGAAAAACTGGTGCTCGAGGGCTTTCAGGCCGGACTTTCCTGGATAACAATTTTGAGAAAACGTGAAAATTTCCGAGATGCATTTGACAATTTTGACGCGGAAAAAATTGCTGCTTATACCGATAGCAAACTCAACCGCTTAATGTTGAATGAGGGTATAATCCGCAACCGCGCAAAAATAGAAGCAACCCGCACCAATGCGCGCGCCTTCCTGAAGCTCTCCGAACGAATAAATTTCTCTCATTTTCTATGGGATTTCATGGACGGCCGCCCCAGCGAGAACAGGTTTCGGACGATGAGCGAAGTACCTGCTAATACTCCGGTGAGCATAAAAATCTCGAAAGCGTTGAAATCTGAAGGTTTCAAGTTTGTCGGCCCTACAACCGTCTACGCATTCATGCAATCCATGGGGTTCGTCAACGATCACCTCATCGGTTGCAAACGTCATGGGGAATGCGCCAAAATCGCTACACAATTCACTTTGAAACAGCCCTGACGCGCAATGAGCACCGACCGGAAATTATCTGACATAACTGACCAGGGCCTGCCCGCGCGGGCATGGCAGCGCATGCTATCCGGCAAACGTCTCGATCTTTTATCGCCTGCTCCAGAAGATATCGACGTCAGCGACATCGCCCATGGGCTTGCACGCGTCGCCAGATGGAACGGACAGACATATGGACCGAACGCATTTTCCGTAGCTCAGCACAGCCTCATGGTAGAAATGGTCTGTGCTTTTGAAAATCCGGAATGGGACCGGAAATGGAGCCGAGCCGCACTCCTTCACGACGCCGCAGAATACGTCATAGGCGACCTCATCAGCCCCTTTAAGGCGGTTATCGGAAATGGTTATAAGAAAATTGAATTGGGAATTCTGAAAGCCGTTCACATCCACTTCTCACTGCCCGAAATATTGCCGGATAAAATCCGTATCGGGATAAAAGAGGCAGACAGGTTATGCGCCTATTTTGAAGCCACCCGCTTGGCGGGTTTCAATGATAATGAAGCCATCCGATACTTCGGAAGTCCCGAAGGCATTGCCCCGGAGCTTTACGAACGTTTGTCGGGGTTGGAGCCCCTTTCAACAGAAGATGCTGAACGTGCATTTCTTGAACGCATCGAGCAATTGATGGAATAATAATACCTGTGCTCGATACATCCTGTTTATGCAGGGCTAAAAAATCATATGTCTGAAGAAAAAAACATAAGCGCTCCCAAGTATGGCAACATAATACATGTGTGCGGTTTGAACGCGGTTGACGAAACACTGACGAGCGCCGGCGCAACACATCTCGTAACGCTGATCAACAGCAACACGATGATCGACACCCCGAGCAACATTAAGCCGGAACTCCACCTTCGCCTGGCGATGAACGATATAAGCCAACCCCAAACAAATCTTGTTCAGCCCGCAGAGATTCATATAGAAGAACTCATCTCTTTTATCGATCGGTGGGAACAAAAAACACCCATGCTGATCCATTGCTGGGCCGGTATCAGCCGCTCAACGGCAGCAACCTATATTGCTCTATGCTTCCTCAATCCCGATACACCGGAGCATTACATTGCAAATACGCTGCGCGACGCTTCCGCCACGGCCTGTCCTAACCGGCTGATGATCGAACTGGGGGACCGCTTGCTGAGCCGAAACGGCCGCATGGTCGAGGCCATAGATGATATTGGGCGAGGTGAGCTGGCCACGGAAGGAAAAGCATTTTCTTTGCCCTCGCGATTATCGGCCATTCTAGAAACTGGCGCCAGCGACTGAAAGGATTAATCTTTGATCGCTTTCCCTACACCGCCACATTTCTTCTGTATTTTGCATGGCAGGGCGAGATTGACGGATTAAATCCGGGATAGGATGGGGCATAAGCAATGCAGGGGAATTTCTCCAACATATTACCGTCCGGCATGGTCGAGATCGGTCTCAATGCGGCCATCGCATCGATTGCCGACGACCAGCCACAGATTCTTATTGTAAAACCAGAGGAAACGAGAACCGACAATTGGGAGGCTTTGCCATTCGGCCCTTTCACCCCACGCACCCACAGAACATTGGAGATCGGGTTGCGCAGTTGGGTAAAGGAGCAAACCGACATTAACCTTGGATATGTCGAGCAGCTTTATACATTTGGAGATCGGGGACGCCATGCACAACAGGACGAGATCGAACCCCACATTGTATCCATAGGATATCTTGCTCTGACTAAATGGGATAAGGACCAGGTCAAACATGGCGGCAGATGGCAAAATTGGTATAAATTTTTTCCCTGGGAAGACTGGCGCGACGGCAGCCCGGAAATTGTCGGTCTGGAAATAATGCCGCGGCTCGAAGAATGGGCAATGCGTCCCCAAACCGCTGGCAGCCCGGCACGGCCTCTTTCTAAAAACGAGCGCCTCAAAATCTGCTTTGGCGATGGGCAGGTCGGCTGGGACGAAGAGAAGGTTCTCGAACGGTACGAACTGCTCTATGAAGCCGGCCTCCTCGCCGAGGCGAAAAGAGACAGACGCCCCAGCGCAGAAACTTGGACCGACCTTCCGGCTCTCGGTCGCCCCATGCATCACGACCATCGGCGCATCGTCGCAACTGCCATGGGACGGTTACGGGGAAAGATTAAATATCGCCCGGTAATTTTTGAGCTCATGGCCGAAAAATTCACGCTGTATGAAATGCAAAAAACCGTCGAGGGAATCATGGGCGCGCATTTGCACAAGCAAAATTTCAGAAGGCTGGTCGAAAGCGCGGGGCTCGTTGAGCCGACCGGCGAAGTCAGAACCCATACCGGCGGGCGTCCTGCTAAACTTTTCCGGTTCAGACGCGAAGCCATGCTGGAGCGCCCGGCGCCGGGCGTGCGTATCAGCCGTAGCGCGGGATGAGCTGTGCTACTATCTGTATTTCGCTATTGATCCGCCCCGGGATCAACCGCTTGCGGTTTTGTTCTCTTCAAGCGAAACAACCGCTTCATGAGTTGATATGAAAATCTGACCGGGCTCAAGAAACTCTTCAAAATCAACCGTCCTGAGCATATCCATAACCGGCCCTTTCACCTCTGCCAAATGCAAGGTCACGCCAGCATCGCGCAGCCGGACAACCAGCTCCTCAAGCGTCTCCAATGCGCTTGCATCGACCAGATTCACGGCGCTGAAGATCAAAACGAGATGATCGATCTCCGGCCGGTCGGCGACTTGCCGCAATAGCTGGTCTTCCAAATAGGTTGTATTGGCAAACAGCAGACTCTCGTCGATCCGAACCAAATGCAGCCGGTCATAGGTCGTGACGAAATGACGCTCCACATTCCGGAAATGCTCAGTATCGTTCACCCGTCCGACAATGGCTGTATGAGGTCGGCTTGTTCGATACAGAAACAATCCAATCGAAATCGATATGCCGATAATGATACCCACCTCGACCCCAAAAGCGAGAACCGATAAAAAGGTGCCCAAATAGCTCAATCCGTCAGCAAGATTGTATTTCCATGCATGAACGAGCGACTTGAAATCCACAAGCGTTGCGACCGCCACAACGATGATGGAAGCGAGAACTGCTTTGGGAAGGTAATAGAGAAGCGGTGTTAGCAACACCAGTGCGACGGCTATTATCCCTGCCGTGATCATCGATGCCAGGGGCGTATTGGCGCCGGCTGAAAAATTGACCACCGAACGGGAGAAACCTCCCGTTACGGGGTAGCCGCCCGTCAGGGCCGCGCCAATATTCGCAGCTCCCAGCCCGACGAGTTCCTGATTGGGTATCACCTTCTGCCGCCGCTTACTCGCCAGCGATTTGGCGACAGAAACGCTTTCTAAAAAACCGATGATCGAAATGAGAATGGCTGCAGTGATCAACTCCTTCCAAATCTCAACATCCATTATCGGCCAGGTTAATGGCGGCAGGCCGGCTGGTACCGAGCCCACGATCTTGACGCTTGAACTAGCCGTGAGGTCGAATAGTAACGTCACCAATATTCCCAGAATCACCACCACCAAAGGCATCGCCTTGGGCAATAATTCCCGCGCCTTCTCGCCAATCCAGTCACGTTCGGCAAAAAATTCGGCGATATGTTCACGCGCTAAAAGTATAGCGATGGAAGATCCTGCGATGGTGGCCGTCGCCACATTGATCTGAGCCGCCTGTTCATAGGCTTGCCCGACAATTTTCGGGATGAGGTGACTTCGCTCCAGATCAAGACCAAGCAAATGCTTGAACTGGCTGAAACCGATGATCAGCGCCGCCGCGCTTGTAAAACCTGCAATAACCGGATGACTCATGAAATTGACGAGAAAACCGATGCGGAAAAGTCCGAGCAGTACGAGAAAAATGCCGCTTAGAAAGGCAAGCACGATGGCGTAAGCCGCATATTCGGCTGAGCCCTGTGGGAACATTGGAGAAAGCGTACTCGCAACCATCAGGGATACGATTGCAACCGGACCAACGGCCAGCGCCCGGCTCGTTCCAAACAGAGCATAAAATAAAAGTGGCGCTATGCTCGCATACAGTCCCATTTCAGGCGGCAATCCCGCCAACAAGGCATAAGCCATTCCCTGCGGGATCAACATAATGGCAACAATGATCCCCGCGGTCAGGTCGCCGGAAAAATCGTCCCTATTATAGCTCCCCAGCCAGTTCGTGATCGGCAGATAGCGTTGCAATGTCTCATTTGAGAGTAAGCCACGGCTCTTTTCCGCAATCCCGTGCCGCTTGCCGAAAGAGCGCATTTTTTCTGCCGCGATACTTACCTTGTTCTTCATGCCGCTGTTTTCTTGATCGCCCATATGCACAATCTCCGTGTCTCGGCACTCAGAGCATTTGGTTGAATACCGTTCGAACATCAACCCGACAATGGTCACATTCGTCGCTCAATCCGATTATCGACATCGCGAATGTCCGTTCGGTCATTTCAGATATCATCCGACGATACTGATTGTCACCAAATTCGAGAAAGAAGCCCGCCATGGGACCGCCCATATCGCTGCTCAAATGATATGTGGCCAGTCTGATGAGATTGCCAAAAAGCGGAAAACTATTGGCAACCGTTGATACGCAAACGTTGAAATAATGGTTGAAAAAGCCCATATATCACTATATTCGAATTTTTGAATAGTCAATATAATCGTCATTCCTATGGAAACATCCGCAAGAATGGCTTATATGAGCAAGTGTTGGTGCATAAGACAAACGATCCGGATTAGTCCGGTTATTTTAACACCTACCATATGCTCAATTTGAGTATTAAACGTTTTAGAATAACAAAAATAGGTGCAATTGGCATTAAATGCGTCGGGAGAACAGTATGGCAGAGATTTCAACAGTTGAGATCGATAAAATCAGGAGCAAAAAACATCGTATTTTGCCCACTCCTGATTTAACCTACACACCGGAAGTCGCACGGGAAACCGAGCATTTATATGAGCGTGTTTCGAAAGTCGTTCCCGTGATCGAATGGCCGTCATTCGCACCTTACATAAAAGCCATCAACGATCTCAAGCGCGAGCGCAATGCAGTCATTCTGGCGCACAATTACATGACGCCTGAAATTTTTCACTGCATTGGCGATTTTATGGGCGACAGCCTGCAACTCGCCAAAGAAGCATCCAGCACCGATGCAGATGTCATCGTGCAGGCCGGAGTGCACTTCATGGCGGAAACGTCGAAGGTGCTGAATCCCGACAAGCTCGTACTTATGCCCGATATGGATGCAGGATGCTCTCTTGCCGATTCTATCACGGCCGCTGACATACGCGCGCTTCGCGAAGCCTATCCAGGCGTACCCATCGTCACCTATGTAAACACGTCGGCCGAGGTCAAGGCGGAGTGCGACATCTGCTGCACGTCTTCCAATGCGGTTAAGGTGGTTGAATCTTTGAACAGCCCCCGCGTGATCATGGTCCCCGACGAATATCTGGCGAAATATGTTGCCACGAAGACCGATGTGGAAATCATAAGCTGGAAGGGGCATTGCGAGGTACACGAACGATTTTCCGGCGACGAACTCCGCGAATACCGCGACGCCAATCCGGGTATCCGTATTATCGCTCATCCCGAATGCCCCCCGGATGTGATATCCGAGGCCGATTTTACAGGCTCGACATCCGGAATGATAAACTGGGTAAAGGACAATCGCCCTAACAAGGTCTTGCTCGTAACCGAATGTTCCATGAGCGACAATGTTGCTGTCGAGACGCCCGATGTAGAATTCATACGTCCCTGCAATCTATGCCCGCACATGAAAAAAATCACCCTTCCGAGCGTACTCAAGTCGTTGACGCATTTGCGTCATGAGGTCATCGTCGATCCCGGCATTATTGTGCCCGCAAGACGCGCAGTTGAGCGTATGATCAACCTCACAAACTAGTTTGTGACCTGCATTCCGGGGCCGGTGCGCCGCATGTAAAGTTTAAGGGGGTGTATTCATGCAAATGGGAACAACCAGAAAATCCATCACCGGTGCACTGGACGGTTCGGACATAATTATAGTCGGTGCCGGTCTTGCGGGTTTGTTCACCGCGCTGAAACTCGCTCCCCACCCCGTGACAATTATCTCTGCAACGCCTCTTGGCATCGGTACCGCAAGCTCCTGGGCCCAGGGCGGCATTGCGGCTGCGGTTGGAGAGAGCGATACGGCTGAAGCACACGCGGAAGACACCATTCGGGCGGGCGCGGGATTGGTCGAACCCAAAATGGCGGAATCCGTAGCCCGCGAGGCCCCTGACCGTATAGAAGACCTTCTCGCATTCGGCGTCCCTTTTGACCGAAATCTTGAGGGCCTCCTGGAACTCTCCCGCGAAGCAGCCCATTCGAAACGCAGAGTGGTTCGGGTCAAGGGTGATATGGCCGGCGCGTCAATCATGAATGCGCTCGTCAATGCCGTCAGCCGCCAGCCGTCGATAAAAATTCTCGATCAATACGAAGCACGAAATCTGATCACTCAGGACAGTCGCGTCATAGGCATCCGCATGGCTTATACGCAAAAGACCGATGCGTCGGAATTATACGACATCGGCGCCGGGGCGGTCATTCTTGCGGCAGGCGGCATCGGTCAGCTCTATGAAGTCACAACCAATCCCGGCTTGTCCAGGGGCGATGCACTCGCCATGGCCGCCCGTGCAGGCGCAATCATGGCAGATTCTGAATTCGTTCAGTTTCACCCAACTGCGATCAATATCGGAAAAGACCCGGCGCCGCTCGCGACGGAAGCTTTAAGAGGCGACGGCGCCACCCTCGTCAATGGCGCCGGTGGACATTTCATGAAACAAGTCCATGACGATGCGGAACTCGCGCCACGCGATATTGTTGCGCGCGCCGTTCACCGAGAAATTACTAATGGGCGCGGCGCCTTCCTGGACTGCCGCACAGCCATAGGACGAGAATTCCCGGAGAAGTTTCCGGGAGTATATAAAATTTGTAGAGAGGCGGGTTTGGATCCCATCCATGATCTTATACCGATAGCGCCGGCCGCCCATTATCACATGGGCGGCATACTGACAGATGCAATCGGCCGCACGTCACTTGATGGTCTTTGGGCTTGCGGTGAAGCGGCCTCAACCGGCCTCCACGGCGCCAACCGCCTGGCATCCAACTCACTTCTTGAAGCGGTCGTATTCGCTGCCCGCATCGCACAAGATCTCCAAGGCCGGTATTTAGGCACACGTCATTGCAACCCTGATAAGTCCACTGCCCCCCGACTTAAAAAACAGGCAGCGGGGGATGTAGAGGAGGAGATTGTCAAAACCTTACGCCAGACAATGTCAAGGCATGTTGGAGTCGTGAGAAACGAGGAAGGGCTTACAGCCGCCATCGACATTCTCGAGAACATCGAACACGGACCGCTTATCACGCCAAAAATTGAAAATATGCTATGTGCTGCAAAACTGATCGCCACAGCGGCATTGGAACGCGAAGAAAGCAGAGGAGGCCATTTCCGTTCCGACCATCCCCAGCCAAGGGAGGAGTTCAGGAAAAGGTCTTTTCAAACCAGGGAACATACCGACAGGCTGTGCGCGAAGGTCGTTGCGCGCAAGGCTAAAACCCACCTTAACCTGGTCCATTCCTCATGAGCTTCCGCCAATTGGACGCACCGCTTCCATCCTTCACCGTTTACCGAGCGGTACACGATGCATTGAAAGAGGATTTGGGTCGAGCTGGCGACGTTACGACAAACGCCGTTATACCAAAAAACCACAAGGCAATTGTTTCTATCAAAGCCCGGCAACCAGGTCGTCTGGCCGGCATACAGTTTGTCGAAGCCGCGATCCTGACATTTGATCCGGACGCTGATATAGAGATCAAATGTAACGATGGCGATTTGATTGAGGCGGACGGCACAATCGCCCGTATAAGCGCAAACGCGCGGGCGATACTCACAGGCGAGAGAACCGCGCTCAATTTTTTGGGCCATTTAAGTGGCATCGCATCTCTCACATCGCGCTATGTCGAGGCCGTACAGGGATCAGGGGCTGACATTTGTTGCACCCGCAAAACCATACCTGGGCTGAGGGAATTCGAAAAATATGCCGTTCGGGCAGGGGGCGGCAGAAACCATCGTTTTGGTCTCGATGACGCGGTCCTGATAAAGGACAATCACATAGCCATGGCGGGCAGCGTCTCAATAGCCATTGAACACGCTCTCGAAAATGCCGGTCACATGCTGAAAGTTGAAGTTGAGGTCGATACAATCGAACAGCTTGAAGAAGCATTGAGATATCCGATTGATGCGGTTCTTCTCGACAATATGTCAAATGACCAGCTCAAGCGGGCAGTCTCCATGGTCACGGCATTACCGGAAAAGATAATCACCGAAGCATCGGGAGGTGTGAACTTGAACACCGTGAAGTCCATTGCTGATACGGGCGTCGATTTGATTTCCGTCGGGGCCTTGACACATTCGGCCCCGACGCTTGATCTCGGCATCGACTTTGAGAGCCATATCTCATGAAACCGGACACAAATCCCTCTATGCCGTCCCTGGTAAATCGACATTACATCTTGAAATCGACCGGAGCCCCTACCAGCTCTATGCGGACCGCATATCAAGGATTAGACCTCTCTCATTGGGCCCCAAAAGGATAAAACCATGGTTGCATGGATTACCTATATCGGAATTATATCGATTATTAGCGCAATATTGGCTGCACTGATCGCACCGCGAAAAAACCGAAGTTCAAACGCCTGGGCGGCCTCGTCTTTTCTGTTCCCGCCATCGCTGATCGTTCTGATTTTTCTGGGCAAATCAAAAACAGGACCCTATCGCCCCGATGATGACGACAATAAAGACCTGAAAGATCTCTGGTCGGACTAGACCGTCTCATTGCCCTGTCTAATCAGCGCTCCAATTAGTTGGCAGACCTGACGGCATGACGTGCTTTTTCCAGAGCGAGGTCGTCGGTCAATGGTAGATATTTCGCCCGATAAAATATATGCACGCCGATCCGTTTGATACGGTTCATATATTTCCGCCATTTCGGCCGAACATATGTCGCATGATAATGACTGGCGTTTCCGATATCATCGAGCCAGACCTGGCCGGCAACGACCTTGCGTGCATTCTCAATGGCCACTTTCCATAATTTCAAATTTTTCGGCTTGTCAGAAATCCCGTCACAGGCAAACGAAAACTGACATTTGTTTCGCCTGTGCGAGTTTTCATAAATGACGCCGCAAATAGTATCCGGGAAATAAGAAATCCGAACTCTGTTCATAATTGTCTGGGCAACCGCAAATTGCCCTTCCTGAGTTTCACCTCGCGCCTCATGATAAATCGCTTTCGCGAGGCATCTTGTTTCTCTCGATCGGAACTCCCTCTCGGTTAATCCGCCAAAATAAATCCCGTCTCCACCTGTATTCCGGATCTGAACTTTCTGAAAGGGCATTCCATGTTTGCCCGACTTGTCATGCCAGGGCGGCACGCCAAAATTTACCCATAGTCTCATTGGCGTCGTCTGAAAATGCATGGGAGAAAGCGACACCAGACCCTTGGTCGCCGCGACATCGCCATTGTCGAAATGTTTAGACGCTGCAATCTTGAAGAATAATTTCGAGGGATCGCTGAACTCAGTGGTCTGCCGCATCCCGTCACCCTTCCCCGGTGAGTGAGACCGGTCGGTCTTCCCTAACGCTGAAACAGGCGCCTTCATTTTTACCGTATGGGGAAATCTGTAGAACAGTCTGGAAATATCTCGAGGAGAAATGTCATTAGGCCGAAATAACTGCCCCCCTTCGATACCCCGCCCCGGCCCGAAGTCCGCTTTTGTATGCGTTGAGATTGTGGGCACCCGGTTGAACGGTGGTACAATCGTGACGGCATTCCGCCACGCAAGTTGTATTCCGGTGCTGGCAGATGGAGAACCCGCGTCTGATGGTTCCCCGGTTGAATCCAATATATCGGCCGAAACCGTTCCCAAAGCCGTTTTGGCGCCTGAAGCCTCAGTGTGATTATTTCGGAGACCGGTAGTATCGACGCTTTGTGTAACGATCACCGGCGGGCTGATGCGGCCGAATAAATAACCACTCGCAGAAAACACAAAAAGGATTGCGCCCACGGCAATGATACGAGAATACGAAATACGACCTTGCGACATCTTACTCAGCACCTAACTATACCGGTACAATATGCCAGCCTTTTCTATAAAAAATATAAATTATCATCAAATGCCGGCACACTGATAGGAGCATGGGGCCTATGGAAAGCCAAGCCATACAAAAACAATTTGTACCCGGTTTATCAAGTTGCTCTTTACAAGGACGTTAATGAATTAAAGCGTATCGTTTGTGAACCGGGTCTCGCACGCCGCCTGCGCCGCAGAAAGCCGCGCAATGGGAACGCGGAATGGCGAACAGGACACGTAATCAAGTCCGCACGTATTGAAAAATGCGATTGAAGCCGGGTCTCCGCCATGTTCCCCGCAAATACCGACCTTGAGCCCGGCACGCGCGGCGCGCCCGCGTTCCGTACCCATGGCGACCAGTTCGCCTACACCATCCTGGTCGAGACTGGAAAATGGATCAACACTGATAATCCCTTTAGCCTCATAATGCGTCAGAAACTTTCCGGCATCATCACGCGAAAGCCCTAAAGCGGTCTGTGTCAGATCATTCGTTCCGAATGAGAAAAAATCCGCCACCTGAGCGATTTCAAATGCCCTGAGCACTGCGCGGGGCAGCTCTATCATGGTGCCAACCGTGTATTCGAGTTCGGTGTCCTGCTCCGAAAACACTTGTTTCGCCACCTGATCGATGACTTCTTTCACGAGAGTGTATTCCTCGACATAAGCAACCAGAGGGACCATAATTTCAGGCATAACCGGTGCTTTTGAATGATGGGCTGCTTCAATGGCGCCTTCAATAATAGCACGAACCTGCATTTCGATAATTTCAGGATATGAAATCGCCAGCCTGCACCCCCTGTGACCGAGCATCGGATTAAACTCTTTGAGCGCATCAATCCGTTGGCTGACTTTATCGAAAGAAACATTGATGGCTTTTGCGAGTTTCTCGATATCCTTGTCCTCCCTTGGGAGAAATTCATGCAAGGGTGGATCGAGCAGGCGTATTGTCACCGGCAGGCCGGACATGATCTCAAATATCTCCTTGAAGTCACCCCTCTGCATCGGCAGCAAAACATCCAGTGCCGCCCGGCGCCCGGCTTCATCTTCAGACAGGATCATCTCATTGACCTTCAATATCCTGTCGCCTGAGAAAAACATGTGTTCGGTGCGGCAAAGGCCTATCCCCTCGGCCCCGTGCTCCAGCGCATGGCGTACATCCGAAGGTGTTTCGGCATTGGTACGCACGCCCATCCGCCGCACTTCATCCGCCCATGACATAAGCTTCACGTAATATTCCGAAAGTTCAGGTGGCCGCATCGGCACTGATCCTGCCATCACATTTCCTGTACTGCCGTCAATTGTAATGACATCCCCTCTCGAATAGGTCTTTCCGGCGGCCGTCATCTCCTGAGCCTTGTAGTCAATATTTATCGAACTCGCCCCCGATATGCATGGCCGCCCCATGCCGCGCGCCACGACCGCGGCATGGCTGGTCATGCCGCCACGTGAAGTAAGAATACCTTCCGCCGCATGCATGCCGTGAATATCTTCAGGGCTGGTCTCTGTACGGACCAGGATGACGGCCTTGCCCGCAAGCTTTAGTGATTCAGCATCTTCAGCCGAAAATACAACTTCGCCTGTGGCCGCACCCGGTGAAGCCGGTAAACCCTTGGCGATAATTTTGATCTTTGCCGTCGGATCAATGGTGGGATGCAGCAGTTGATCCAGTCCCTTGGGATCTATCCGGCAAATCGCCGTTTCCCGGTCGATCAGCCCTTCATCGACCATATCAACCGCGATTCGCAACGCCGCCTTGGTGGTCCTTTTTCCGCTACGCGTCTGAAGCATCCAGAGCTTGCCACCCTGAATAGTAAACTCGACATCCTGCATATCGAGATAATGCGCTTCAAGTTTATTGAAAATATCTGAGAGGTCGGCGAAAACTTTCGGCATCAGGGATTCGAGGGACGGCTTGGTATCCCCGCCTGAATTGCGCGCTTTCTCCGTCAGGCTAAGCGGAGTCCGTATACCCGATACGACATCCTCCCCTTGCGCATTGACAAGGAATTCTCCGTAAATAACATTTTCTCCGGTGGACGGGTCCCGTGTAAAGGCAACGCCCGTAGCGCTGTTGTCGCCAAGATTCCCAAACACCATGGCTTGCACGTTCACGGCTGTACCCCACTCGTCGGGAATATCGTGTAAACGTCGATATGTGACGGCGCGGGCCGTATTCCACGAGCCGAACACCGCTTCGACAGCGCCCAGAAGCTGCATATTCGAATCTTGCGGGAACGGCTCGTCGAGTTCAACCTCCACCAGTTCGAGAAACTTGTCGACAATCAGTTTCCAATCCATGGCATCGAGTTCCATGTCGCTCGAAAAACCGTTCAGATTTTTATGAGCGTCCAGAATGTCCTCGAATACGCCATGATCCATTCCGAGCACGACATCGGAATACATTTGAATGAATCGGCGATATGAATCATAGGCAAACCGCTCGTCATTTGAGCGTTTCGCCAGTCCAAGGACAGTTTCATTGTTTAGGCCGAGATTGAGAACCGTATCCATCATGCCCGGCATTGATACCCGCGCGCCTGAACGGACTGACACCAGAAGCGGATTTGAAACATTGCCGAATTGCGCACCGACAGCTTCGCCAATATCTTCAATGGAGTCATGAATTTGACCTTGCAAACCATCGGGCAGTTTTCGGTCATTGCCATAATAGGCAGCACAAACCTCGGTCGTTATCGTAAAGCCCGGCGGCACCGGAAAACCGATATTCG
Source organism: uncultured Hyphomicrobiaceae bacterium (assembly GCA_947258705.1). Lineage (GTDB taxonomy): Bacteria > Pseudomonadota > Alphaproteobacteria > Rhizobiales > CAMYJA01 > CAMYJA01. The sequence goes on from CAMYJA010000001.1 coordinate 20,537, forward strand.
TCATTTCGGCGAGATTGGCGCCCTTGCCTCCGAGCAGGTTTCTCAGATCGGCACCGCCATCCGCCTTGCCATCGGCGAACCGATAGACCCATTTGGCCTGAGAATTTTTCGAGGGCTTCTTCTTTTGCATGCCAAAACTCCAAATCCGGAATGGCCCCAGAGCCAAAATCCTTCATAGCAGAACGATAGCCGTCTGCGCGACAATTTCCTTGATATTTTGCCTCTCCGGCGCACCCGATATGAAAAGGCGAACCAGATCCCTTGGCCGGCTTTGACGAGCTAACCGGCGACCTTGGTGAAATCAGCCACCCGGCGCGTTGTTTCCCTGATCTCCGCGAGCAGGTTGAGCCTGTTTTTTCTGATTTTTCCATCCTCGGCATTGACGATGACATGATCGAAGAAATCATCGACCGGAGTTCGCATTTTTGCCAGTGCAGCCATGGCGGCGCCGAAATCCTCGGCTTCAAGGGATTTATCAACTGATTTCTTGACCTGACCGATCATCTTCACAAGGGCTTTCTCATGCTTGTCGTCAAGAAGCCCGGTATCAACAGGATCGACAAAACGTGTATTGTCTTTCTTCTCCTCGATACGAAGAATATTTGAAGCGCGCTTGACACCGGCAAGAAGATTGGCGCCATCATCGCTTTCGAGAAATTCCCCGAGTGCCTCGACACGCTTGACGATCATCAGGAGGTCGTCCTGGCCATCGAGTGCAAACACCGCATCGATAAGATCGTGCCGCGCCCCATGATCGCGAAGATGTACTTTCAGCCGGTCTGCGATGAACGACAACAGATCGTTGGCAGTTATCCATGCCCAGACAACTTTTTCCTTGCTGAACTCTATTGCCGCGGAGTGACTTGCCCGCGCGGTCGCCTTTTTCACAAGACCTTCGGCAATACCGTGTTGCTCGAGAAGTTCGGCAGCGTGAAGGTCGCTTTCCAATCGCTCGAATTCGGGCTTGGCCAAATACCACGCCAGGCTGCCAACGAAATGATGAATGAGAGGCAGTCGAACATCGTTTTCGAGAACAATCCTGACAATGCCCAGGGCGGCACGCCTGAGGGCAAACGGATCCTTCGATCCGGTCGGCTTCTCATCGATTACCCAGAACCCGACAAGCATGTCGATCTTGTCCGCCAGAGCCACGGCAATGGCAACGGGTTCAGCGGGAACCTCGTCCGAAATCCCTTGCGGCTTGTAGTGGTCCTCGATCGCCCGGGCGATCGATGCCTTATGTCCATGCCTTTCGGCATAATAGCGGCCCATCAATCCCTGAAGGTTGGGGAATTCTCCAACCATCCCGGTCACCAGGTCAGCCTTGCAAAGTTGAGCCGCCTCTTCCGCCTCGTCCGGATCGGCGTCAACCAGCGGCGCGATCTCCCGCGCAAGATGCGATATGCGTTTGACACGCTCCCCCAGCGTTCCAAGTTTCTCGTGAAATGTAATTTCGTCGAGTTTGGGAGCCAGTTCTCCAAGCGGTGTCTTCAGATCCTGCTCCCAGAAAAACTTCGCATCCGACAACCGTGCCCTGATGACCCGTTCATTGCCGGCAATGATCGACTTGCCACCATCCTGTGCCTTCAGGTTCGACACCAGCAAGAAGCGATTGACGAGCTTGCCGCTTTTGGCGTCCGCCACCGAAAAACATTTCTGATGTTTCTTCATCGACGTTGTTAGAACTTCGGACGGCACATCCAGATAGTCATCGTCAAACGATCCCATGAGCACGACAGGCCATTCGACAAGACCGGCCGTCTCCGCCAAAAGCGCCTCATCCTCCACCAATGCCAACCCGGCCTTGCCGGCCACCTTGCGCGCATCCCTGGCAATTTTTTCCGCCCTTTCCGCACCATCCAGAATGACCAGATGATCCTTGAGCTTCTTTTTATAAGCCTTGAAATCGGAAACCTTGAACGTCCCGGAGCCCATAAAGCGATGGCCCCTTGTTTCATTGCCGCTCTTGATGCCGTCAATGTCGAACTTCACGACACTGCCGTCCAGAAGACACAGGACTGAATGAAGGGGGCGCACCCACTTGAGTGACCCGGATCCCCAGCGCATGCTTTTCGGCCATGGAAAATTGCGCACGACATCGGGTATGATTTCGGCCAGAATATCGCTCGTCCTGCGCCCCTTGCGCTCGATCACGGCTACGTAAAAATCGCCCTTCTTGGGATCGCTTTGAATGGTCGCGTCTTCGATGGACTTCAGCCCCGCACCACCCATGAAACCGGCCAGTGCCTTTTCGGGTGCACCCACTCGTGGCCCCTTGCGTTCTTCGCGAACATCCGGCGAGGCCGGGGGCATTTTGTCGATGACGACAACAAGGCGATGCGGCGTTGCAAATACCGAAGGTGCTGAAGGTTCGATCCCGGCCTTTTTCAGCTGGTCCCCGATCATGCGTGCGAGATCTTGCGCCGCCCGATTTTGCAGTCCGGCGGGAATTTCCTCCGAAAACAACTCCAGAAAAAACTCAGCCATTTGCGCCTCCCGCATCCGTCTCGAGCCAGGCCGTGCAACAGCGCTTTGTGAGATCGCGCACACGAAGAATATAGCTCTGTCGCTCCGTCACCGAAATGACGCCGCGGGCATCAAGCAGGTTAAAAACATGCGACGCCTTGATGCATTGGTCATAGGCCGGCAGCACGCATTTATGCAGCCCGTCCCCACTCGCCTCCCCTGCCGCCTGTCCCGCATCGAGCAAGGCCTTGCATTCACCTTCCGCATCGCGGAAATGCCGGAACAGCATTTCAGTATCGGCATATTCGAAATTGTGCCGCGAATATTCCTCTTCCGCCTGGCGGAACACATCCCTGTAAAGAACACGGTTCTCACCGTCGCCTCCATTGAAATTCAGATCGAAAACATTGTCGACGCCCTGACAATACATGGCCAGCCTTTCAAGCCCATAAGTGAGCTCGCCCGTCACCGGATGGCAGTCGAAGCCACCGACCTGCTGGAAATAGGTGAACTGCGAAACCTCCATACCGTCGCACCAGACTTCCCAGCCGAGACCCCACGCACCGAGTGTCGGGCTTTCCCAATCATCCTCGACAAAGCGGATATCGTGATTTTCCGGGTCGATCCCGATTTGATAAAGGCTGTCGAGGTAAAGCGCCTGTATATTGTCTGGCGATGGCTTGAGCACGACCTGATATTGATAATAATGCTGCAGCCGGTTTGGGTTTTCGCCATAACGCCCATCCGTGGGACGTCTCGACGGCTGGACATAAGCCGCATTCCAGGATTTCGGCCCGAGTGCGCGCAATGTCGTGGCCGGATGAAACGTTCCCGCCCCGACTTCCATGTCATAGGGTTGCAACAACACGCAGCCATGGCTTCCCCAATATAGCTGCAAAGTCAGGATGAGATCCTGAAAGGATTTATCCGGCCTGAGCCCGGCCGAAAGTTTCTTGGATGACATGAAAACCCGCCCCGAGTTGAATTTCAACGCCGGGAACGCCTCTCTATCCGAGATAGCCGAAAATCACCCCCGCCGCAGAAGCCAAACCTATGTTTGTCGGCCTATTGGGTCAAGGCAATATCTGAAAACTGCAAGCCAATTTGATGGGGGCGCGCGGAGCGCTGCCTCTGATGAAGCCTGCGATCAAACCGATAGATATCCCCGCCAATGAATAGGCCCTTACAATTGTTTGCTAATTTAATGGCGGGCAGACATCTATGAACACCCAGACAAAGAACAATTTGGCCCATGACGCTAAATGCAGCGCAATTGGTACCGACATGGAAGAATTTGAGCGAGAGCTAACAGACTTAAGCAATCGGATCCACGAACTGACAAATAGTATCTCCAAAGACAGGAATAGCATTGAACACATTAAGCGGGAACTAGCTCGAATTTCGGTTGCGCAAGACATCGCCCGTGCAGCCGGTGGTGGCCTTGGCCCTCTTGGCGGTGTGGCCGGCGCGATCACCGCCGAGATCATCGCTCTCGCCCGGCAAAAAGAAGAATTGGAGCGAGAGCTTCTTGGTATGAGAGAAATTATCAGGGAAAGAGAAGCACAGCGCCAGAGATCCAAACACCGATTGGAAAATGTCAACTACATCCTGGGCAGATTGGATTCGAGCTTTAAACGATTAGGATGCAACGCGTCGCATCGACCCTATCGCTGAACTATTCCGGATAATCAGGAAAAAAGACAAATTGCTCTCGTTGCGCTCTGCTTCGCATATCTGATCGCAAACGTTCCGCATAAGGCCGATTGATGACATGTTGAATTATTGGATCAGAAAGCCCTTTTTCATCAAGCCAATATGCAAGATACAGCTCATACTTCTCGTGATATTTCACCGCTCGTCCCTCTAACGATAATTTCAACAATGCTAATGCAATGTCGGGGCTGAAGGAGCTTCGCAGATTTGCGTGCATATTGAATATGGCTAGATTTCTCTTCCTGGCCGGTTTGGAAAACTCATTTCTGGCGCGCGCATCCATGCTGTTCTGAACGCCCGCATAGGGCGCTGCCTGCAGGCCAAGTGCGTCTATTTTCTCCTGGGCAATTCGTATCTGCTCTAAATCGAAACACAGTCCAAGCTTGGGATAGTGCTTGCCTACAGTGTTGGACATCCAATTTTTATAATTGAGTCTATTCGTGAGGATCGATGGTGATTCGGAATAGGTGGCAGCAAAACGGTTACCCAATAGCGCAACCGCCGCAGTGCAGTCTCCGGTAGAAATATTTCGCAAGTATTCTGCAATTTCATCCTTGTTCATAATTTTCGATAAGGGCAATGGATGAAAATGCGTCCAATATAAGGAACGGCAGACTTCCTCAAGTGGCAATATCTTGTACAGCTCGGACTTTGCAGGCTTTACTGAACTGACTTCTCTGAGACGCTCGCATATCTCCGGATCAGTGCGCGCAGGCGTCGCATGAAGAACCACCGCGAACAAAACGGTAATCGTCATTGCCAGACACGAACCGGATTTCATATGGCGCCTCTAATGATCGACTTGATACGAATTTCTCCATTCATAGCACGAGACAGGCTGCGAGGGCTTGTCCTTGTTTAGACCACCCGCCCATCACAACCCAAACCGCGCCCAGAGCGCCCGCGTTTCAAGGGCCGAAATCACATCATCACTGAGGCTTTCAGGGCGATTGAAAAAACGATCCATCAGCCCCGTCTCAAAACCGCGTTCCTGCCCGACCTGCGGCCGCGCCCGCGGCATGAATAGACCGCGCTTTCCCATGACCAGTGGCAACCGGACCTTGTCGCCGTAAACCTCGCGCATTTTCGTACGCACATCCGAGACACCGTCGACAAGTCCAAGTTCGATGGCTCTATCCCCGGCCCAGAATTCTCCCGAAAAAAGCTCATCATCGTCACCCTTGAGCCTGCTCCCGCGCCGCTCTTTCACAAGTTCGATAAACACCCTGTGCACTTCGGCCTGTATGGCTTTGAGGCGCTCGACATCATCGGCTTTTTCAGGACTGAAAGGATCGAGCGACATCTTGTGCTTTCCCGCCGTATGCACCCGCCTTTCCACCCCTATCTTCTCGATAAGTTTTTCAAGGCCGAAGCTCGAATAAATGACACCGATCGAGCCGACGATCGAACTCGGATCCACATAGATCTCATCTCCCGCCAAAGCCAGCATGTACCCACCGGAGGCTGCGACATCTTCAGTGAACACATAGACCTTCTTTTTCTTTTCCACGGCCAGATCGCGAATGCGCTGATACATCAATCTTGACTGCACGGGCGAGCCGCCGGGCGAATTGATCACAATCGCCACCGCCTTCGCTTTTTTGATCGAAAATGCACGCTCGATAAGAGCGGCCGTGGCGATAAGAGAAAGCCCCGGCTTGAGCGGGGTTGCCATGCCGATAGCACCGGTGAATTTCAAAACGGGAACGATCGGTCCCCTGTTAAATAAGCCCATAAATCAATTCCCTTTAAGAGCAGCGCTGTTTGCACAATATGATGGTCAAATAGATGTATTCAGCAGGCGCCCATATCAAGGGCCGCGCCAAGGCGCAAACTTCGTGATGCCTCATTCGTAAAAGCTCCGTCTGCCTCATGTAGCACCAGCCCCGAATGAAGCTTAAGCGGAGCACGGCTGCCCTTGTGACCTCTTATGATGACCCGATTGGCGGCATCCCCGGCGTGTGGATAGATTGGAAAAATCTGCAGGTTGCCAAATCGTCCCGTCAATAGCCGAAGGAGGTCGTCAAGCCGGTCTGCCGGATAAATGATACTCAAGCGCCCGTCGGCATGGGCCATGGCCGTCATGAATTTAATCCACCGATCAAGCCCATGAGGCTGCATTGAATTGGCGCGCCGTTTCAGAAGATTATTCGAAACGCGGCCCGAATCATCCGAATAATATGGTGGGTTGGAAACAACATGATCAAATTGACCCGGTCGCAATCCCATCCTCTCCAATGCTTCCATATGCTCAAAAATATCGGCGTTGATGATTTCCACGCGTTCCTTGAGAGCATTCTCGTCTCTATTGCGAACGCCGATATGGGCCAGTCCCTCTTCGATCTCGACGCATGTAACCTTTGCATCAAGCAGACGTGTCGCGATCAAGAGGCCCACCGTACCCGGCCCCGCCCCCACGTCCATAATGCGCGGCGCGGCATTTTTCGCCGCGTCGACAGAGGCCGCGAGCAACACGGCATCAACACCGGCTCGATGTCCGTGTTTTGGCTGATAAAGCACCACCTTTCCGTCAAGGAAAGCATCACGCGTTACCTCGATCCCATCCACGCCATGCTGGTGAACATCCATATCTTCTGCTTTGTCAGTCATATGCTACATCGATATCAGCCAGTTTAAGCAGTCTCCGTGCAGCGTCCAGATCCTCATTGTCAACCATAACGCGTCTTGGAAAAAGCCCGATCGATCCCTCCGTTATGCTGATGTGCTGGTCGGCAATCATATACGGAATACCTGATTCATTCAGCAGGGCTTCGACGAAGCTGAGCAGCACCGGATTGTTGGTAACCATTAATTTCTGCATAAGTTACGACCACACTCTAATCTGTTTGATGTCTGATTTTCGTCTCCGGTCCTTCGTCTTATGCCCTGCGACACTTTCGCTCAAGCCTCTTGACCGGAACCTGAGATAAAAGAATATTGTGCGAATGATGTTCAAAATCACATTGGAGTTTTTGTTTTGGGAGTAGTTGTAAATCTCGACGGGTCGCAGAAACCCGAACAGGATCTCGAACGGCTATTGGCTCTGGTTCACGATGACATGTTAAGCGTCAACCAGTTGATCATCAATAAAATGCACTCGAAAGTCGACATGATCCCTGAGCTTGCGGGTCATTTGATCAACTCGGGTGGCAAACGTCTGCGCCCCATGCTGACCATCGCCTCCGCGAAACTCTGCGGTTATGAGGGCACGAAACAGATAGATATGGCGGCCAGTGTCGAGTTTCTCCACACCGCCACCCTCCTGCACGATGATGTGGTCGACGAAAGCGACCTGAGACGTGGCCACAAAACCGCGCGTCTTCTTTGGGGCAATCAGGCAAGCGTGCTCGTCGGTGATTTCCTTCTGGGCCAGGCCATAAAAATGATGGTCGATACGGGATCACTAACGGCGCTCGACATTTTTTCTCAAGCCTCGGCAACCATAGCTAAAGGCGAGGTCATGCAATTGCTGGCCTCCAAAAACACCGCGACCACCGAAGATGAATATCTGGCAGTGATCAATGCAAAAACGGCAGCCCTGTTTTCTGCTGCGGCAGAACTGGGTGGGGCCATATGCGATCGCCCCGAAGGGGTCCGCTCGGCACTCCGCTCCTATGGAAAAAATCTTGGCCTCGCATTTCAGCTTGTGGACGACGCCCTCGACTATTCGGGCAACGCAGAAGATCTCGGCAAATCGGTTGGCGACGATTTTCGCGAGGGAAAAATCACGCTGCCCGTGGTCCTGTCTTTTCGTCGCGGCACCGATGAAGAGCGGAAATTCTGGCACAAGGCGCTTGAAGACGGAAATGTTGACGATCAAGATCTCGAACACGCAATAGAGTTGATGCAAAAATATAATGCCATCGAAGATACCGGCGAGCGAGCCAGGCATTATGGCGCCATCGCGCGGGATGCGCTGGCAATTTTCCCGGAATGCCCGGAAAAGTCGGCTCTCCTCGACGCTGTCAGTTTTTGTGTGGAACGCGTCTATTAGGCGATCCTGGTGGAGACGATCCACCAGTCGGGATTGTCCGCCCGTAGCCGGTCAACGGCCTCCCGTGCGAAGCCATCTTGAGGAAACAGGGCAAAACATGTCGGTCCGCTTCCCGAAAGCCCCGCATACACGCAACCATCGCAATCCATGAGCATGGATTTTATCACGGCGATCTTGGGTGACATGGAAAGTGCAGGGCCCTCCAGATCATTCCCGATCGCCTCCATGTGCCTGATCAAACCATCCAGCGTACCAACGTCCTGAGCGAACTCGCCTTCTTTGTTCTCCTCAGACATGATAGCTCTAGCATCGAGTTTGTGAAAAATTTCCGCCGTGGAAAGGCGTTCACCGGAGTTCACCAGTACCAGGGATAAATCCGGAGCCACCTCGACGGGCCGAACCTTCTCGCCTACACCTTCCATGATCGCTGCTTGCTGCAACAGACAGACCGGCACATCCGCACCGACGGCTTCGGCGATTTTCATCCAATCGATATTCGCGTTCGAAAACTCCGGATTGGCTGTTCTTATTGCCCGTATCGCCGCTGCCGCATCGGCCGAGCCTCCACCAATCCCCGCTGAGACGGGAAGCATCTTCTCAAGATGATACTGTCCGCTCACAAGTCGCGGCTCGACAGTCTTAACAAGCCTCTCGACCCGGTCTATCAGATTGATGCCTTCAATTTGCGCAGCAAAAGGACCGGTAATCCGTAGGTCGAATTCATCACCGGAAACAAGCGTCAGTCTGTCTGCGATTTCTGCAAAGACAACAAGGCTCTTGAGCAGATGATATCCATCATCCCTTCGCCCGATCACTTTCAGCGATAGATTGATCTTGGCGCGAGCCAGCTCATGAATGGGAGACATCACCGACGCGCCATTTCACAACAGTTAGAGGCCACCCGCATCGGTCAATTGCCGCTGTTGCGGCGCGTGACGCGACATTGGCAAATGCCCGGTTGAGCCAAGCAAGAGACGGCTATCAGAATTGCGAAAACGGCTGAAAATCATTCTTCTCAACAGCGTTCGGGCTCCTCTTCTCCGCTCGGCGTCGTTTTTTTGTAACGCGCGCGCGTTTAGGTTCCGGCAGGCCGCTCAGTAGTTTGCGCTTGATTTTTGGTATATCGGCCTTTTCCGGACCGAGCGCCAATGATTGCTGCCACTGGAAGCGTGCTTCCAGGCGCCGGTTCACACGCCACATAGCATCGCCCAGATGGTCATTGATGACAGGATCATCGGAACGAAGCTCAACAGCGCGTTCGAGATATTTCACGGCTGCCTTGTAATTGCCCAACCGGTAATATGCCCACCCGAGGCTATCGACATAATATCCGTCATCCGGCTTGAGCTTGACGGCTTTCCTTATCAAGGACATCGCACGCTTCAGTTTGATATTTTGATCAACCCAGCTATAGCCAAGATAATTCAGAATTTTTGGCTCATCGCCGTTAAGTTTCAGCGCCAGCTCAAGGTCGTCTTCGGCTGCGGCCCAGTTCTTAAGCCGTTCATACGAAACACCGCGCGAATAATAATGCGACCAGTGACGCCGCGAAGGCTTCTTGATCAGTCCAATGGCCCGGTCGTAATAGACGACAGCTTCCTCATATCGCTTGTGGGAGCGCATGATATTTCCCAGCGCATCGAGCGGACGAATCTCATTGGGATACTCCTTGATCAAGTCCTCGAGAACGCCCTTCGCCTCCTCCACCCGATCAAGCAAGTTGAGATTATACGCCCGTCTGATCTGTGCGTTCAGCGAAATCGGCGTGACCTTGTCGATTTGTGCATAGGTTTGGATCGCGCGCTCGTTTTGTTTTGTCATTTCGTACACATTTGCCAGTGCAGCGAGTGCAAGAGGAAATTCAGGTTGGATATAAAGCGCCAATTGAAGATAGATCAGGCCGACATCCAGACTGTCGTCATTACTGAGAGCCTCACCCAATCCATAAAATACTTCTGCAACACCGAAATTGGCACTGCCGATCAAAAGCGAACCTTGCTCTTTCTTTTCAAGACTCTCCATCAGGTCACGCGCCATGGGGTGCTGAACCGATGACGACTTGTAATGCTGGGAAACAACCGATTTGGCCCGCTTGATCTTACCCTGGCTGGCAAGGTGACGCGCATAGGCGAGTGCCACCCTGAGTGTTCCCGGCTCTTTTCGAAATATTCGCGAATATTCCCGCCCCGCGACCTCGGTCTGGCCGGCGACATCAGCAATAAGCGCATGATGATATTGACGGTAAAACTTGGTCCATTCGATCTTCTTCAACCGATCCAGAGAAGCATATGCAGCTTTCGTATCTCCCCGGGCCTGTTTGATCCATGCCTGCAGCAACGCACCTGTCAATTGACCGATAGGTCCGACACTGGCTTTTTCCAGATTGGCTTCGGCTTCTCCAAGCTTTCCTTCTTTAAACGAACTGAGCGCTAAAAAAAGGTGCGCTATGCGATGCCCGCCATCGAATTTGGCGATCTTGCGGGCGAGCCGGTTTGCGCGCATCCAGTTTCCTGCCGACAGCTCTAAAATGAAAGCCTGACGCAGGATTGTTTGATTGCCGGGATCACGATTGAGCGCCTGCTTATAATATCCGGCAGCGGTATGATTATCCCTTGAACTCCTTGCGTGACGTCCGGAAAGATAGCTTCCCAAAAGCGACCTGCTGTCCTGAATGGCATTGCTTGATTCAGCGCGAACTCCCCAATGACCGGAAACAGTCATCATTGACGGTACACAAAGGATGGCAAGTGCCGTGGCGGGAACGGCCCATTTGCGCATTCGTAAGACAGTTATTGCCACGTAGCGGTATCCCTTCATAAAAAGTGCTTGAGCCATGCCTATCAGCCAACTGCGGCCAAAATAGCAGAGAATCACCCTCATGTGACCATTTACATGGCCCTAATACTTAAAAGTCACTCATCCGTATCATAAATGAAACATTAGGTGGGAAACATTACATGTTTGGATAATTCGGGCCGCCGCCACCTTCTGGACAAACCCATGTAATGTTCTGCGCCGGATCCTTGATATCGCATGTTTTGCAATGAACGCAGTTTTGCGCATTGATTTGAAAAACCTTATTGCCGTTTTCATCATCAAGCACCTCATAGACACCTGCAGGGCAATAACGCTGAGCAGGTTCGTCATATTCAGGAAGGTTTTCCGAAATCGGCACCTGGTCGTCACGAAGGGTCAAATGAACCGGCTGGTTTTCCTCATGATTTGTGGCCGAAAAAGACAGGTTGGTGAGCTTGTCGAATGTGAGCGTTCCATCTGGTTTCGGATAATTGATCGGCTCGAAATCACGCGCCTTACCCAAACAGGCATGGTCGGCTTTGTTATGCCCCAGCGTGTAGCCGAGAAAAGGCAAAAGCGTGTTCAGCCACATTTCCATGCCGCCGGTAATTGTACCCAGAAATGTGCCGAGCCGGGAGAGAAGCGGTTTGACATTCCGCACCCGTTTCAGATCGCGGTAAACGTCGCTATCGGCATAAGAGGTCGAATAACGACTTAGTTCATCATGGGAGCGCCCCTGATTGATCGCCTCAAATGCCGCCTCCGCCGCCATGATCCCCGTCAATATGGCGTTGTGCGAACCCTTGATCCGCGGCACATTAACAAATCCAGCCGCGCATCCCATAAGCGCCCCACCCGGAAAGACAAGCTTAGGGACCGACTGAAACCCGCCCTCGGCAATCGCGCGCGCGCCATATGCCACGCGCTTTCCACCATCGAAAACACCGCGAATGGCACGATGGGTCTTGAATCGCTGAAACTCGTCATATGGCGAGAGATAGGGATTCTCGTAATTGAGGTGAACGACAAATCCAACCGAAACAAGATTGTCGCCATAGTGATAAAGGAACGACCCGCCACCGGTTTTATCGTCAAGTGGCCAGCCAAGCGAATGCTGGACCAGCCCCGGCTGGTGATTTTCCGGTAAGACCTCCCATAATTCCTTGATCCCGATGCCGTATTTTTGCATGTCCGATTGATCGTCGAGACCTAATTTGGAGATTAACTCCTTGCTCAGCGATCCACGCACACCTTCGGCGAATAAAGTATATTTACCGCGAAGCTCCATCCCCCGCATGAATCCTTCTTTCGGGTTTCCGTTCTCATCCACACCCATATCGCCAGTGGCAACGCCAATGACTGCGCCATCCTCACCAAAAAGGACCTCCGAAGCCGCAATGCCCGGATAAATCTCCACACCGAGTTCTTCCGCCTGCTCGCCGAGCCACCGGCAGACATCCGCCAGACTGACAATATAGTTTCCGTGATTTTTCATCAGCGGCGGCATCGAAAAATTCGGGATCGGAAACGCGCGCGACCGGGTGAGGTACAGGAATTTATCCTTCCCGACCCTGGTCTCGAGTGGTGCACCTTTTTCCTTCCAATCCGGAATAAGGCGATCAAGTCCAATAGGATCGATCACGGCTCCCGACAGGATATGAGCGCCGATCTCCGATCCTTTTTCAACCAGTACGACCGTGAGCTCTTTATCCTGAGCCGTGGCCAATTGCTTTAATTTTATGGCAGCCGACAATCCCGCGGGACCACCGCCGACGATCACTACGTCGAACTCCATTGACTCCCGCTCGGGCAGATCTTGCTTGTCACTTGCCATTTTCACACAACCCCGGATCCTTGTTGATTACTCGAGCATTCGCTCAACAGAAACACTATTCTGCCAACTCTTCTGTGGCAATATCACACCAATTGACTAAAAGAGAACGTCATGAAGATACCCCTGAGCGACGATGAAATAATCTCTGCCCTTGAATGGTGCAAATCGAGCGGAATCGATGAAGCCATACAGGACGCCCCCTCGGACTGGTTCGCGTGGGCGGACAGAAAAAATACGGCAGGTACTGCGCCTGCGGCTGATCTGGATAGCGGTAAAACAGGATCGAGCGGCTTATTGAAAACCAGCCCGTCGAAGCCGTTGGCCGGTCGCCCGGCAACACCGGGCAACGCTCTGCCTCAGGCCCCGAACGAAGCCGCATTGGCTGCGCGCGAGAGCGCACGCAAAGCACAGACACTCGCAGAACTTCACGATATTCTTCAGTCTTTCGAAGGATGCGGTCTGGCCAAAACGGCAAAAAGTCTCTGTTTCTATCGCGGCGCTGAACATGCCGACATCATGCTGATAGGCGAAGCGCCGGGTCGCGACGAAGATATTCAGGGAAAACCGTTTGTCGGTCAGGCCGGTCAACTTCTCGACAAAATGCTGTCTGCGATCGACCTCACCGAATCCGATGTTCACATCACCAACATCATCTATTGGCGCCCGCCGGGAAACCGCAATCCCACCACACAGGAAGCAGAAATTTGCCGTCCGTTCATCGAGCGTCAGATCGAACTCGTCGCACCGAAGATCCTGATTTTTCTGGGAGGGTCGGCGGCGAAACAAATGTTGGATACAAATGAAGGCATCATGCGCATCCGGGGAAAATGGCGCGAATTCAAATACGCAGACCAGACGGTGCAGGCCATAGCGACCCTTCACCCCGCCTATTTGCTCCGCACCCCGGCGGCAAAACGACTGGCCTGGCAGGATCTTCTGTCCATCCGCGAAGTGCTTAACAAATAAGTTTCGAGAATCAGCCATGCCGAAAATTGACGAAACCATTCCATTCAAGCCCGTCAGAATAGCGGTCATGACCGTCTCCGACACCCGCACGGAAAAAGACGACAAATCCGGTGATTTGATTGCCAGCATGCTGACCGGAGATGGACACACCCTGAGTGACAAGGCGATCGTCAGGGATGACATCGATGCAATTCGACAACAAATCCGGCAATGGATCAACAGCGATAATATAGACGTCATCATCACGACGGGCGGTACGGGCTTTACCGGTCGCGACGTCACGCCCGAGGCCGTGAAGCCTTTGTTCGAAAAAGAAATCGAAGGTTTCTCCAGCCTCTTCCATATGCTGAGTTATGAAAAAGTCGGAACTTCGACAATTCAGTCGCGAGCCTGCGGCGGCCTCGCGGATAACACCCTTATCTTCGCCATCCCGGGGTCACCCGGTGCTTGCAAGGATGCCTGGAACGGTATTCTGAAATACCAGCTCGACATACGCCATCGCCCGTGCAATTTCATCGAAATCATGCCCCGATTCATGGAACATAAAATCTAGTCCAGCCTCTCCCGCCACATGAGAGGTCGGTCGAGAATACAAGCCACGAGCGACAATTAATGAGGACCGGACCGCTAGAAAAATCGAATAAAGGTCGGTTTGACCTTCTTCCTCCACCACGGCAAGGAAGTGAATGGAATTTTCGACCGGAAGGAATCAAGTGTGAGTGACGATCACCAAGCGCCGGAAAGGCCGGCACCCAAAACCGCAGAAGACGTGCGTGATGCCATCAAAACGATCATGGGCGAGCAATTGCTTATTGAATCCAACAGCCCCTATGACCGATCTGTCTGCGTCAAGGCCGTGGCAACGGCCAGCGATACATTCGAACGCATTTCCGTTACAGGTTCGGGGCGTGAGTATATGAGCAGGGTTTACGACGCCTTGGAAAAACTGCAGGAAATATATGCCGACACCGACGGCGAATACACCAATGGCAAGGCTCCTATAGGCGGTGTGCTTGACAGGCTCTATGCCCTTGAAAAATTAATCAAGGGCTGACATCGGCGGACCCGATCACCAGCCGCCGCCCTCTTTCACCCAGCGCCGTAAAATCCGCACCGCAATCCACATCGCCAAGCGTCGCGGCGTAGCCCACCGACCTGCCCTCAAGATTTGCGAGCGTGTCGTCAAGCGCATGTTCCGTCGACCATCGCACACCTGAAAATATATCGAGAATTTTCGGACTTCGCCTCAAACCGACCAGCCAATAGCCGCCATCCCCGGCCCGGCCGAACACCGCATCATGCCGGCCGAGCAAATGAAACGCCTGGGCGATATGCTCAGACTTGATACAGGGTATATCCGTGCCGACAATAATCATTGGACCCGGTATGTCCCGCGCCATGATATGTTTCATCCTGGCTCCGAGATCGCCGTGCCCCTGGCCGATCTGCCGTATATGCGCGGGCCAGAAACCACTACCGACCGCTTCATCCGGCGCAATCGCCAATTCAGTTTCAAAACGTGGATCAGCCATCAGCCTCAGCAATACATTGCGCATCACTGAACGATAAAATGATGTTGCCTGAACCGGCCCGATTTCCCGTCCCAATCGAGTTTTAACGGAACCGCAAACAGGCGCTTTCGCCATGACGGCCAGGCGGGGCCGGGTATTTGGCGTTGGCGATATTCTGCTTCTAGCCATAAAAGCGAACAAGAAACCGGTGCGGCACCCGTAACGAGTAAAGAAGCTGGCACAGCACATTTCGCGCCGACCGGAACGCATAGCCATCGCGTCTGAATCTTTCAGCGCATGTCACGGCACGTGCATGCATCATATATATCCGTCTGCGGCCCAGACGCTGAACCAGGTCGACATCCTCCATGATCGGTTGCGGCCGATAGCCGCCGACCTGATCGTACAGTCGCTTGGATATGAGCAACCCCTGATCCCCGTACGGCATGCGTAAAAGCCCGCACCTGAGCGCGACCAGTTTCTCTAGAACCCTCGGTTTTGCACCTATATCATCCAGCGAGAAACGAAATGCCGCGGCTGTGTCCGGTCGTTCTCCCCGCTCAACCTGCTCGATGAATTTGGCGGCTTCCCGCATCCATCCCTCATCAAGCACCGTGTCCGCGTGAAGAAACAAATACCAGCGCCCCTTCGCCTTCCGCGCGCCCTCTACCAATTGCGCTCCGCGGCCTTTTTTGGCCGATATGATTTCGGCGCCTGAATCCTCCGCAATATGCAATGTAAGGTCCCGGGATCCCCCATCCGAAATGACCACCTCGCTAACAATTCCCTCGATCGCTGCGGGCACAAGAGCGCTCAGCGTCGGCACCAGGGCCTTTTCTTCATTATATGTCGGAATCACAACGGAGATCATGCGCGAGACTATAAACATTTGGCAGCGGCTGGAAAAGACACTGTGAACTTTTTAAACATTCCCCCGGATTTCAACATGCCCTCCCATAAGGGGCAAGCATATGCCATCCTGACCGAATGAGGAGAAATGATTCGAAACCAAAACCGGATTTCGAGCTCGAGCATGCCTGGATCGAAAAAACAGGCGGACCGGTTGCCGGTATCGACGAAGCGGGACGAGGTCCATGGGCAGGTCCCGTTGCGGCCGCCGCAGTCATACTTGACCCGATGAACATACCCGCAGGGCTCAACGACTCAAAAAAACTGAGCGCGGCAAAGCGCGAGGAACTTTATGAGGAAATCGTTCGGACGAGCATCATTGCTGTCTCGTTGGTGGAACCGCGTCAAATCGATGAGCTCAATATCCTCAAAGCAACCCTCTGGGCCATGCGCTCCGCGGTCGTCAAACTCGAGACCCAGCCAAGGGCTGTTCTCATTGACGGCAATCAACGTCCCGATATCGAATGCGCTCAGGAACTCGTCATCAAGGGCGACGCAAAGTCGCTTTCCATTGCAGCCGCCTCCATCATCGCGAAAGTAACACGAGACAGAATAATGAAAGAACTGGCAATACAGTATCCCGGTTACGGCTGGGAGAGAAACAAAGGTTATGGAACCGCCGAACATAGCGGCGCTCTCAATACCATCGGCGTCACGCCGCACCACCGTAAATCTTTCGCTCCCGTCAAACGCGCTCTTGAGGCCTGAAACCATAGCTCTCGATTAGTGCTTTTATTTCATCCCGGAATGTGATTCCATCCAGTCGGTTCATGAGACCGCGCGGCTCTGCATCTTAACTTGAAAATCAAGATAGCTGCCCTTCGCGATCTTTTTCTGGCATTCTCGTGCCTGATTGAACTAAGAATATCGACCCGTCCATGTTTCAGGCCGGAGATCGGTCCGTTTGTTTCGCGTTGGAGTTTGTCAGTAAATGAGTTCAACCAGTTCGCCCCCTGGGGCTTCGCGTCAAAAAAAACGTAAATCCATCAAAGCGAACCAGATTTTGATCGGTGAATGCATCGCCGAGCTGCGCAGGATGCCTGACGAATGCGTCGATCTTGTCTTTGCCGACCCGCCATACAATCTTCAGCTTGAAAATGAACTCCTGCGGCCGAACAATTCCCGCGTCGATGGTGTTGATCAGGACTGGGACAAATTCGCCAGCCTCAAGGAATACGACAAATTCTCGCGACAATGGCTAGAAGAGTGCCGGCGCGTCCTCAAGCCCGAAGGCGCCATCTGGGTAATCGGTTCATATCACAACATTTTCAGGCTGGGCTCGGCGCTTCAGGATCTCGACTTCTGGATTTTGAACGATATCATCTGGCGCAAAACCAATCCGATGCCGAATTTCCGCGGCCGCCGCTTTACCAATGCCCATGAAACCCTGATCTGGGCCAGTAAAAAACAAGGCGCACGTTACACATTCAACTATGAATCAATGAAGGCGTTTAACGACGATCTGCAAATGCGTTCCGACTGGCATCTTGCTATATGCTCAGGCCGGGAACGTTTGAAAAACGAGGCTGGCAAGAAGTCCCATCCCACGCAGAAACCGGAAAGCCTCCTGCATCGTATCGTTCTCGCCTCGACAAATCCGGGTGATACCGTCCTCGATCCGTTTTTCGGAACCGGCACAACAGGAGCCGTTGCCAAACGTCTGGGCCGCCGCTGGATCGGCATTGAGCGCGAGCTCGATTACGCCAAATCCGCCATGCACAGGATTAAGAAGATCAAGCCCCTGAGCCCGGGCGCGCTTGAGACAATGCCCTCGAAACGAGCGGCACCTCGCGTTCCTTTCGGAACGATCGTCGAGCTTGGCATCCTCGAGCCCGGCAATGTTCTGTATGATCCGAAAGCTACTATAGAAGCTGAAATTCGCGCTGACGGAACACTCAATCATCAAGGGACGCAGGGTTCAATCCATAAGCTTGGCGCGACTGTTCAGGGGCGGTCCGCTTGTAATGGCTGGACGTTCTGGCACTTCAAGGCGGATGGCGAGTATAAACCGATTGATCTGCTGCGCACCCAGGCACGCATCGAACTCGGCCTGACACCCCCAAGCCCGCAGCCGGTGTAAATCCCGACACTTATTCGTGCAGTGCGTGTCCTAAAATTTTTCTCATAACGCTCGGAAGAGCTTCTCGATCAAGCTCGTCGCGTTTCACCCATCGGCAGCGATTGGGATCGGCCCACAATGTCAGAGATGATTGCACCGGCACAACGGCACGGTAGACAAGCAGCTCAAGCTTGAAATGGGTGAATGTGTGAGTGACCAATCCCGGCACCGGCCACCAGTCACCTTTCACGGGAACCGACCGTAAGGCTTCGTTCTCCTCAATCCAGTCTTCACCCCATGATGTAGACGGTACTTCCATCATCCCTGACAAAAGCCCGCCCTGGGGGCGCTTGCGGATAAGAACCTTGCCGTCCTCTCGCAGTGCCAGAAAAGCAATGCCGCGCCTGACCGGCCGTTCCGCTTTCTCGGCCCTCATCGGCAGCCGTTCGGCAATCCCTTTTTCTTGCGCCTGGCAATGCGCCTCGAGCGGGCAAATCAGGCATGACGGTCGTTTGGGCGTGCAAATTGTGGCGCCAAGATCCATGACCGCCTGAGCATAGTCTCCCGGGCGGCTCGCGGGTGTGAGAGCCTCGGCCAGTTCCCTTAACTCGGATTTGGCCTTTGGAAGCGGATTTTCCACTGCAAAGAGACGCGCAACAACGCGTTCGAAATTCCCATCCACAGGGGTTGCCTGGCGGTCAAACGCGATCGCTGCAATCGCCGCGGCCGTGTAGGGCCCGATACCGGGCAAAGCCAGCAATTGCTCCTCCTGGGCCGGAAACCGTCCTGCAAAGTCGGAAACGATAAGCTTGGCGCATTTGTGCAGATTATGAGCACGCGTGTAATAACCAAGCCCGGCCCAGACGGCGAGGACATCGTCTTCAGCGGCATTGGCGAGATCTTCGACACGTGGCCAGCGCTGCGTAAATTTTTCAAAATAGGGAATAACCGCATTGACCGTCGTTTGCTGGAGCATGATTTCTGAAAGCCAAACACGATAGGGATCGATATCGCTCTCTTGCTTCGCGCGCCAGGGCAGATCGCGCTTTTCCCGGTCGTACCAGTCGATCAGCAGATCGGGCATGTCGGCCATGCGCGCCGCAACCCCTTCTCCTTGAGACTTCATCGCAACAGCTGTCACCTTAATTGCCCCCAAACTTCCGGCGAATCACTTAAGATATATTAGGTGGCCACAAGTGACGTTAATACCGATGCGGGGGGAAAACAGTTGAAAACTTCGAGAGGCGCGAAGTCCATCAAGAAAATGGCCCCGAAAGAGGCCGTTGGCGGTGCTGTCCGGGGACCGCGCCTGGTATCATCCTTCGTGCCAAAACTGACATCCAAAGCCTTTGAAAAGTGCGGCTTCCCGATATCAGCCTTACTGCTGGACTGGGCCGAAATCGCGGGCGCCGACCTTGCCGGGTTCACACGGCCTGAAAAACTGACCTGGCCCAGACGTCAATATGACAAACACAAGGACGCCGAAAATTCGGGGCTGAACGGCGAAAAAGCTGGCGGTGCAACACTCGTTCTCCGTGTGGACGGACCGCGGGCCATTGAGGTTCAGCATTCCGCCACCCAAATCATGGAACATATCAACGCCTATTTCGGCTATCGCGCTGTAACAGAGCTGCGCTTTCTGCAGGCTCCGATTACAAACGAGCTGCCGCGCCAGACCATTCAACCCAAACCGGCCAGGACAAATTCGTCTCCCAAACCATCGCGATCCACGAATGCTCAAACCGCGAATGGGCAACCGGCATCAAGTCTGGAAGCATCCCTTGCCCGTCTGGCAGGGCATTTGGAATCTGCCGAGTAGAGCCTTTTTTCCGAAACGTGCCATCGGTCTGAACTCATCAACGCACAATCAAGCGGATTGGCCGGCGACAACGCCTGGCACTTGCCTTATCAAGGCTCAAATCCCACATTAGGCATTGGACAATACGCCAATTCGTTCAGATTGCTTTTTCTGGGCTTGAATGCGAATACTAGCCTGCAAAATCAGCTCAACGGGCCCAACGTCCGGGATTGCCGGACAAGAATTTAATTTTGAGGATAATGATGATCTCAAATAAGACTTTAATGATGATTGGCGGCACGGCAATCGCTGCTTTGGCTGTGGCTGCATTTTATTTTACAGCCTCACCGAACGGCAGTCCCGAAACGGCTCAAGCAAGGGGTGGCCCTCAAAAAGACGAATATCCCGTGGCTGAATTGCTCAAGCCCGGGCCGTTGCCGGAAAATATTTTGGGCTCCTCCGACGCCCCCATAACGATCATCGAATATTCCTCGATGACGTGTCCCCATTGCGCGAATTTCCATACAAAAGTCCTGCCCGACCTCAAATCAAAATATATCGATACGGGCAAGGTCCGCTATATCATGCGTGAATTCCCCCTCGACAATCTGGCCGCCGCCGCTTCGATGCTCGCGCGTTGTGCCGGCCCGAAAAAATCATTTCCCCTGGTTGAGCTCCTTTATGCACGTCAGGCCGAATGGGCCTTCGGCGAAGGCAGTCCACTGCCGGCATTGCGCAAGATCACCAAGGTCAATGCGGGGATTACAAAAGAAACTTTCGACAAATGCCTGACCGACCAGAAGACCCTCGATAAAATGCTTGAAATCCGCAAACGAGGCAGCGAGGTTTTCGGTGTAAACTCGACGCCGACTTTCTTTATTAACGGCAAGGTTCTGAAAGGCCGCCACAATCTGGAGGACTTTGAAAAAATTATGGAACCAACGTTGAAACAGGAAACAGGCCCCAAGAACTGATCGGCTACCACCAACATTACAAGCTGTTTTTTCCGTAAAGTATCGTTCATGCTATTGAAGTCGTTCATCCTCGTAATACTGGGTTTCGGCCTGTCTTCCTGCAGTCAGAACGACATTCCGGCATCAGGCGTCCCTGCGGTCGTGAATGACGTTCAGGGGCTTGACGATGTTTTTGGTGATTCAATTACAAACGATGGTGAAAACGAAAAACCGTCTCTCATCAAAAATCCGGACATTGCCGACATCATGAAAGCCGGCCCCCTCGGCGACCGTTCATTGGGCAGTGCGAATGCTCCCGTAACGATGATTGAATACGCCTCTCTCACCTGTCCCTATTGCAAAAAGTTCCACAATACGACTTTTCCTGTTCTCAAGCGCGACTACATCGATAAAGGCAAGGTGCGATATATATTGCGCGAGTTTCCCATAGGCCGAACATCCGGCACCGCCTGGATCGTCACGCGATGCGCGCCAAAAAGCCAATATTTCAAGCTCTATGAACTCTATCTCGCTCGTCAGAATTTATGGGTGTCGCAGGAAATCAGGCGAGAGCCCATTTTCAAGCTGGCTTCAAAGGTGGGGATGACGCGCGAGAAATTTAACAATTGTCTTTCGAATCAAGCAATTATCGATGGGTTGAAATGGGTCAAAGCGCGCGGGCGCCGTCTCGGTGTCTATGGCACGCCGACCTTTTTCATCAATGGGGAAATGGTACCTAAAATATTATCGACAGACGAGTTGCGCAAAAAGCTGGACGGTCTTTTAGCCCGGTCAGGCTAAAGCAGGACAAACATTTGCGTGGCGTGTTTGCGGATAATATTTTCCACGGTCAAATTTGAAAATTTCACCATTCGTTGGGAACAGATAGTTTTTTTGGGGGCAGCTAGTTGCAAATCAAGCGACTAAAGCTTTTGGGATTCAAATCCTTCGTCGATCCGACCGAGCTCATAATCGAGCCGGGAATGACCGGCGTCGTCGGCCCTAATGGATGCGGCAAGTCCAATCTCCTGGAGGCCTTGCGATGGGTCATGGGAGAGACATCGTATAAATCCATGCGCGGATCCTCGATGGAAGACGTAATCTTCTCGGGCACCGACGGCCGCCCCTCTCGGAATAACGCCCAGGTCACAATCATACTCGACAATTCAAAACGCTCCGCACCCGCCGAGTTCAATGACCATGATGAAATCGAAATCACCCGCCATATCGAGAAGGATTCCGGTTCGTCATATCGCGTCAATGGTCGCGAGGTCCGTGCCCGCGATATAAAGCTTCTTTTTGAAGACGCAAGCACGGGAGCGCGTTCTCACGCACTCGTCCGCCAGGGCCAGATCGGCGAGATTGTTAATTCAAAGCCCCAGGCCCGCCGGCGCATACTGGAGGATGCAGCCGGTATCGCAGGTCTTCACAGCCGTCGTCATGAGGCCGAGATGCGCCTTAACGGCGCCGAGGCCAATCTGGCGCGCCTGCACGATCTCATGGGTCAGATCACAACCCAGGTCAACAGCTTGAAACGCCAGGCGAGGCAGGCAAAAAAATATCGGGAACTCTCCGATGAAATCCGCAAATCGGAAGCACTACTGTATTTTCTTAACTGGAAAGCTTCATGTGACGCCGTAGCGCGCGAGGAACACAATCTAACGCAGACCCTCAGTGCTGTTTCACAGGCCACCGGCAATGAAACGGCCGCGATCCGTTCCCATGCAGAAGCCGCAGAAAAAATACAACCGATCCGGGACGAAGAAGCGAAGCGCGCCGCCGCCCTGCAGCGCTTGATAATTGAACGAGAAAGTCTCGAACGGGAGGAACAGGCAGCCGCGAGGCAAAACGCGGAAATGACATCGCGCTTGGAACAGCTTAAGGCCGATCTAAAGCGCGAGCATGAGAGGATGAACGAGGCAGGCGAATTATTGAGCCGGCTCGACAAAGAAGAAGAAAGCCTGAGAAAACGACTGGAAAATTCCGATGAGGTTGAAACCGAGGCGCAATCCCGCCGGGACAAGGCCAAAGCCGATGTTGCTAACATCGAACATGAGCACTCGCTGCTCACTGAACAACTGGCCACGTTAAAAGCCGACCACCGAAAATATAACGAGAATATTGCCGAGCAGGCTGCGAGCATGGAAGATCTCAAGGTCCAGCTTGCCGAGGTCAATTCACAGATATCCGAACTATCGATGAACGGCAGCGGCAATGCTTCGGCATTTGCCCAATTGCAGACGTCCATCGACGGCCTTGCTACACGCTCCGTTGAAATAGAAAAGGAAACCCTCGCGGCGGAAAAAAGCGCCACCTCGGCGCGTGAGCATACGGAGAAGGCCCGGGATGATTACGAGAGCGCCAAACTCCATCTCAGGCAGACTTCAACCGAAGTTCAAACGCTTGAAAAACTGCTCCAGACAAATGAAAATCCTGACTGGCCGCCAATTCTGGATGATATAAAAGTCGAGCAGGGATATGAAACGGCTCTCGGTGCGGCGCTTGGTGAGGATCTGGACGCAAGCACCAATCCGGCCGCCCCGGCTCACTGGCGCATGTATGATGGAGCTTCTGATGCGGGAAACGAAATGCCGCCCCTCCCTGCAGGAGCCGAACCGCTGTCAAACATGGTCCGTGCCCCGGAAGAGATACAGGCGCGCCTGTCTCAAATAGGCATCATCGATAACGAATTGGGCGCTTCACTGCAAAAGTTACTTCTGCCCGGACAACGCCTGGTCTCAAAAGCCGGTGATTTCTGGAGATGGGATGGTTACACGGTTCTCGCGGACGCGCCACTCCCCGCGGCCATTCGATTGGTCGAAAAAAACCGGCTGATGGAATTGAAGCAGGATGAAACCGCTGCCCGGGCCAAATTGGTAGACCTGGAAAGAGAGCACGGCCGGCTCAGGCAAGCCATGATGGATGCCGAAAATACGGCACGCGATATGCGCCAGCGCTGGCGAGCGATCTTGACCGAACTTTCCAATGCCAGGGAACAGCAATCCAAAAGCGAACGCGCCACGCGCGAGGCCAACGAAAAACTCGCCGCCCTCACCGAAGCCGGCCTCAGAATAGGTAAAAGCCTCGACATAACGGCCAGCAGCCATTCAAGCGCACAAAAAAACCTCTCGGCATTAAAATCCGTCGAGAGCTCACAGAAACAGCTTGATGATGTCTATCGGGCACTGGGCCGGGAACGTGCCGGTCTGCAAGACGCCGAAAACAACCTCACGGAACTTAAACGCGACAATCAAACCGCGCGAGCGAGATTGCAGACCCTGAGCGAGGAGCGCTCTCAATGGGAGCATCGTCGCAGCCTTTCGCAGGAGCAATCCAAATCGTTGAAGCTGCGCCTTGAAGAGACGCAGTCGCAGCTTGCTGAAATGAGCGAACAGCCTGAAAATATTAAGGAGCATCGTCAAAAGCTCCTCACGCAGTTGCAACAGGCAGAACAATCCAGACAGGCATCTGCAGATGAATTGGCCATTTCCGAAAACCATCTGAAAACCTGCCAACAAGCTCTGCGGAGCGTACAAACAGAACTTACCGAGGTCCGCGAAAACAAAGCGCGTACCGAGGCGCACCTGGAAGCCGCCAGGGAAAGGCGGTCCGAACTCGCCCACCTCATCGGAGAAAATCTCGAATGCAATCCCGAGGAATGCCTGGACCTCGCCGGCCATGAGCAGGATGAACCGATCCCGTCTCAAGAAACCATAGAGAGACAAATCCACAGTAAAAAGGCCGAGCGCGACCGGCTTGGCGGCGTTAACCTTCGTGCCGAAGAAGGATTGGCGGAATTACACACCCGCTTTGACGATGTCGAGAGCGAACGCGTCGACCTCGAAGAGGCCATCGCCAAACTGAGATCAGGCATCACCCGGCTGAATGCAGAAGGCCGCACACGGCTGATGGAGGCATTCGACGAGGTCAACGCTCATTTCAAGAATCTCTTCACCACATTGTTCGGCGGCGGCAATGCCGAGCTTCAGCTCATCGAATCCGACGACCCTCTCGAATCAGGTCTTGAAATTCTTGCCTGCCCGCCGGGGAAAAAACCGAATGTCATGAGTCTTCTGTCCGGTGGCGAGCAGGCACTCACAGCCATGTCTCTCATATTTGCTGTATTCCTGACCAATCCGTCGCCTATCTGTGTTCTCGACGAGGTCGATGCACCATTGGACGATTCCAATGTGGATCGTTTTTGCAACATGATCCGGGAAATGGCTGAATCGACCGATACCCGTTTTCTCGTCATTACCCATCACCCGATGACTATGGCCCGCATGAACCGTCTGTTCGGTGTTACAATGGCCGAAAAAGGCATCAGTCAACTCGTATCGGTTGATCTCGAAACCGCCGAGCAATTCCGCGAAGCCAGTTAAAGCCGGTGTCTTCAGAGGGCAATTGTTCAGGAGCCCATTCTAGCTCAAAGCAGCTGAAAAAACTGGTGCGACATAATTGCCGCTTCGCGCTGGTTTCCTTGACTTGAAAGGGGCCACAAACTATCGTCCGCACGACCTCGAAGATGCTGTACGGCAACATCGAACACCATCAGATTTGAACATCTTTCATGGCAGATCAATCTGACAGATCCGTTAAGCCCGGAGGCGACATCAGCCCCGAAGAACGGGCTGAATTCAAGCGCCGGCTGTCTGAACTCGATGACAGGCTTGATGAAGCCCAGGAGCGTGGAACCGGGGTGAAAAATGAGGCTGGTCGCGGCAAGGCAATGGGGTATGGCCTGCGCATCGCCACTGATATTATAGCGGCCGTTGTCGTAGGTGGCGGCATAGGCTGGTTTCTGGACCGGTGGCTTGATAGCGGACCATTGTTGTTAATGGTATTTATCGTATTGGGCATAGTTGCCGGCATACGTAATGTGATCAGGACATACCGGCTTATGGCAGCCGAATTCGGGACAAATACAGGCATGGATCTGGACGACATTTCCACCCCTGAAAGAAACGGTGACGATCCTAATTGACACGAGCTTCAATCGGATTTACTGGACGTAAAATTATTTCTCAGATGGGCTCAGGGGGTTCCATTGGCTAACCAGAATGCAGGTGATCACGGCGCGGGCACGAGCAGCATGCCCGACCCGATGCATCAGTTTGAAATCCAGCGCTGGTTGCCGCTTGAGGTTTTCGGAATTGATGCATCCTTCACGAATTCCGCGGCATTCATGGTGCTCGCGGCAATTTCGTTGTCGGCGTTTCTTCTTCTCTCGACAAGCGGGCGCTCTCTTGTTCCCGGACGTCTCCAATCGCTGGCCGAAATTACCTATGAGTTTGTCGCCAATATGGTGCGCGAGAATGTCGGGACGGCAGGAATGAAATATTTTCCTTTCGTATTCACGCTTTTCAGCTTTGTACTTGCATGCAACATGCTCGGAATGATCCCATATTCGTTCACTGTCACGAGCCACATCATTGTGACATTTGCGCTGGCCGCCATCGTTTTCGTCGGCGTAACGATTATTGGCTTTGCAAAACACGGTCTGGGTTTCCTGAAATTCTTCGTCCCGTCAGGAGTACCTGCAGCACTCCTCCCTCTTCTGGTGGTCATCGAAGTTATTTCATACCTTACCCGCCCCGTTAGCCTCTCCGTCCGCTTGTTCGCCAATATGATGGCCGGACACACAATGCTGAAAGTGTTCGGTGGTTTTGTTGTAATGCTTGGGGCGTGGGGCGGCTGGGCGCCGCTTGGGTTCATGGTCGCGTTCACCGGACTTGAGGTTCTGGTTGCGTTCCTGCAAGCATATGTATTCGCAATCCTCACCTGCATCTATCTCAACGACGCGCTTCACATGCATCACTAATTTCAAGCGCGGCTAATTACGATTAATTTCAAAATGAATTAAGGAGAATTCAAATGGATCCAGCAGCAGCAAAACTTATCGGAGCCGGCCTTGCTTCAATTGCTCTTGTCGGAGCCGGTATCGGCATCGGCACGATTTTCGGAAATTATCTCTCTGGCGCGCTCCGCAATCCGTCCGCGGCTCAGGGGCAGTTCGCAAACCTACTTCTGGGTTTTGCCCTGGCAGAGGCTACCGGTCTTTTCGGATTGGTTATTGCACTGATTATTCTTTTCGTATTCTAGAAGAACAATCGCGAAATCGCGGATCCTGGACGGGCTATTGTCTTCTGCCCGGACTGGATGACGCAGCCATTATTTCCCGAAGTGACAACAGGCATCCGGCGCCAGGCGTCACAAAACCTTACCGAACAGGGTCGGTGCAAGAGCATGCCTCAACTAGAATTTCATGATTTCGCACCCCAGCTTGTCTGGCTGGTAATAACATTTGTCGGCCTTTATCTGGTCATGGCGCGCATGGCCTTGCCGCGTATCGCAGATGTTATCGAAGAGCGGCGTGATCGCATCCAGCGCGACCTTGACGAAGCCGAGCGCTTGAAGGAAGAAACCGAGCTGGCCATTGCAGCATATGAAGAAGCTTTGGCGAAAGCCCGTGCGAAGGCGCACGCCATAGCCCAGGACACACGCGATAATCTCAACGCGCAAATCGAAAAAGACCGCCAGAAAGTGGACAGTGAAATCGCGAAATCCATGGCATCCGCCGAAAACCGGATTCAGAGCGCAAAAACGGAAGCCCTTGCGCATGTCAACGAGGTTGCAAGCGACACAGCTTCGGCACTCGTCGAAAAACTCATCGGTTTGAGTCAAAACAAAGACGACATAAAAAACGCCATCAAATCTCTCAATAAATAGGCCGGTCTGATCGGCTGAGGAAATTTGCATGAAAATACTAGGTACGCCGGAATTCTGGGTCGCTGTTTCCTTCTTCGGGTTTGTCGCGCTTCTTTTCTATTTCAAGATTCCGGCGCGCATCGGAGAGGCTCTGGACAAACGCGCCATGGGAATACGTGCTGAAATCGACGAGGCCAGAAAACTTCGTGAGCAGGCTCAGGCCATTTTAGCGGATTATAGACAGCGGCAGCAGGAAGCCACAGAAGAGGCGGATAAAATAATCGCTCTGGCGAAACGCGAGGCCGAGATCATGGCGGAAGAAACCCAGGCCAAATTGCGCGATACCTTGAAACGTCGCACCAGGATCGCAGAAGATAAAATTGCCCAGGCGGAAAGCCAGGCCCTGAGCGAGGTTCGCACTGCAGCGGTTGAGCTGGCAACGGAGGCAACCCGGAAAATTCTCTCCGACAAGGTCGACGCTTCATTGTCCGACAAACTGATCGGCGACAGTATCAGCGATCTGAAGTCAAAGATTAACTGATAGTATTAAAAGCAGTCATTCCGCCGCGAGTGCATCCGCCTCGTCGGCCTTCCAGCACAATTTAGGCTTACGCGCGGCCAATGTCTCATCAAGACGCCGTCGTGGTGCAAATAGGGGGGCGCTTTGCATTGCCTCCCCTCCATCCGCCGTGGCTCGCCCGCAAATTGAGCGCAGCGCATCGATAAACTGATCGAGGCTTTCTTTCGATTCAGATTCCGTTGGTTCGATCAGCATTGCTCCATGCGCCACAAGTGGAAAATAAACCGTCATCGGATGAAAACCCTCATCGATAAGCACCTTGGCAATATCAAGCGTGGTGACATTGCTTCCCTTGAGACTTGTGTCGTCAAAAAGAACTTCATGCATGCAGACCTGATCGCCAAAAGGCTGATTGAGCACATCGGCAAGACGGGCACGCACATAATTGGCGCTTAACACCGCATCCTCTGATGCCTGGCGAATGCCGTCGATGCCGTGACTGAGCATATAGGACATGGCCCGTACGAACATTCCCATCTGTCCGTGAAATGCCGTCAGGCGGCCAAAAGCCGTCCCATCCTTGCTTGAGTTTCCGTGCCCTTCTTCAAGACGGAGCGCATCTCCTTCCCTGACAACCCGTGGATAGGGTGCGAAAGGCGCCAATGCCTTGGAAAACACGACAGGACCTGATCCGGGACCGCCACCGCCATGCGGGGTCGAGAACGTCTTGTGAAGATTGATGTGCATCGCATCAATCCCGAGGTCCCCGGGGCGCACTTTGGCGGCAATGGCATTGAGATTGGCGCCATCGCAATAGAAATAAGCACCCGCTTCATGAACCGCCTCGGCAATTTCGACAATTTCGCGTTCAAACAATCCACATGTGTTGGGATTGGTAAGCATAATCGCCGCTACATCCTCCTTGAGCGCGTCACGAATGGCATCAACTCCCATTGTTCCATCTTCTCGTGCCGCAACCGGGCGCACATCATAGCCGAGCAAAGCCGCTGTCGCAGGGTTCGTACCATGAGCCGACTCAGGAACCACCACAACACGCCGCGCACTCTCTCCACTGGCCTCAAGCGCAGCTTTGATAGCGACCATGCCGCACAACTCACCATGAGCACCGGCCTTTGGTGAAAGCGCAATCCCGGCCATTCCCGTAATACCTAACAACCAGTCAGAAAGCATCTCCATCAATTCGAGAGCGCCCTGGACGCTGCGCTCAGGCTGCAGCGGATGCAAAGAAGAGAAGCCCGGCAAACGGGCAAGCTTTTCATTCAGGCGGGGATTATGCTTCATGGTGCATGAACCAAGCGGATAAATTCCCCCATCAATGGAATAGTTGAACTTAGAGAGCCGCACATAATGACGGACGGTTTCAGGTTCGCTCAACCCCGGCAGTCCGATACGTTCCTTTCGCAAAAGCTCTTTCGGTATTTCGGTGAGCTTCTCGTGCTCCTCAAAGTCGACACCCGACCGGTCGACCGAGCCGATCTCAAACAAAAGAGGTTCCTCTACCTGCAACGCCCGGTTGCCCGTGAATGTCTCGCCTATCTCGCTGGACGATAAAGGCAGAGCCGTGGGCCGTCCCTGACGGTTCATCATGACAACACCTCCTTCAGACCGGCCTCAAGACGGTCGATGTCTTCATCGCTTGTCGTTTCAGTGGCCGCCAACAGAATCAGATTTTCAAACTGTTCAACATCCGGCAACATGCGCGACACCGGAAGCCCGGCAAGAATATTGCGAGCGGCGAGCTCGTTCACGACCTCATCGGCTTTGCGCGACACCCGTATGGCGAACTCATTGAAAAAAGCCGATGTGACCAACTCGACGCCGTCAATTTTTTCGAGCCGGCGCGATAGCGCAACGGCTCGGGAATGGTTGATCTCTGCCAGCTCGCGCAGACCCGCTTCTCCCAGCAGTGACATATGGATCGTAAACGCGAGACTGCAAAGACCCGAATTCGTGCAAATATTACTCGTCGCTTTTTCACGGCGTATATGCTGTTCCCGCGCAGACAGTGTCAGCACAAAACCTCGACGACCATCCTGATCGACTGTTTCTCCGCATACCCGCCCCGGCATCTGCCGCAGGAATTTTTGCCGCGTCGCGAGCAGTCCGACATAAGGACCTCCGAAATTAAGCCCGTTCCCGATGGACTGACCTTCGGCAACGACAATGTCCGCCCCCATGCTTCCCGGCGGGCGGATCAGGCCGAGAGAAATTATTTCCGTGACGGCAACGATAAGAAGCGCGCCCTTCTCATGGGCAGCGGCAGCGATGTCGGAGAGATCTGAAATATTCCCAAAAAAATCGGGATACTGAACCACAACGCATGACGTTTCCTCGTCGATTGCATCGATAATTTCCGCAGACTGTTGCGAACCAGCAGACAGCTCTTCAGTTTCAGTCTCGGAAAATTTCGCCAGCGTCCGCACCACATCGGTATATTGTGGATGCAATCCTCCCGATAACAGTGCTTTTTGCCTTTTTGTCAGACGATGCGCCATGAGCACCGCCTCGCCGGTGGCGGTAGAGCCGTCATACATCGACGCATTCGCAATTTCCATTCCGGTCAACAGTGCCACCTGAGACTGGAATTCAAACAGATATTGCAATGTACCCTGCGATATTTCAGGCTGATACGGCGTGTAGGATGTCAAAAACTCCGAGCGTTGAATGATGTGATCGACACTCGCCGGCACATGATGATGATACGCCCCCGCACCTATGAAAAAAGGCGCATTGTCTGCGCACAAATTCTTTTCGGCCAGCTCTCTAATCACCTTCTCGACACGCATTTCACTGGCATGGTGCGGTAAATCGGGCAGTTTCTCGAGCTGTACGTCTTCAGGAACACAGGCAAAGAGATCATCAACCGATCCCACGCCTATTTCACTGAGCATGGTGCCTCTGTCAGCATCTGATAATGGGAGATATCGCATCAACCGAGGTCCTCGATGAAGGCTTTGTAATCATCCGCACTCATCAGGTTTTCAAGCTCGTTTTGATCGCTGAGTTTCATTTTGAAAAACCAGGCGCCTTCTTCCGGCGTCTCGTTGACCAGTGCCGGGTTATCCGCAAGGTCCTCATTGGACTCGACAACTTCGCCGCTCACAGGAGCATAGACCTCGCTCGCAGCCTTGACCGATTCCACGACCGCGGCTTCATCGCCCGATTGCAGCGACTTGCCCGAATCCGGCAACTCTACGAAAACAATATCGCCAAGCTGTTCCTGGGCGTATTCCGAGATACCGACAACGCCCACATCTCCCTCGATACGGATATATTCATGGTCTTTGGTAAAATATACTGACAATTGTCTGTCCCCTGTCTAAATGGTAATCCAGATATGAGTAATTTATTTCAAGCCTTGCGGCTTCGGTAATAACGGTGCGGCACAAAGGGAAGATCAACTACCTCAGCGGCCAGGGTTTTACCCCGAACCAGCAAACCGAGCTCCGTGCCCGCGGCTGCAAATCCCTTCGCCACATATCCCATGGCAATTGGTCGCGACAGAGTTGGAGAAAATCCCCCTGACGTGATTTGGCCGATATTTTTTCCGTCGCCATCAACAATTGCGACACCTTCGCGGGCAGGCGCGCGTCCCAAAGGAGAAATCCCGACAAGACGCCGGTCAGCGCCTTCTTCGAGTTCCCTCATAATACGCTTATCTCCTGGAAATCCGCCATTTTCCCGTCTCCGTTTTCCAATCGACCAGGTCAAACCAGCCTCCACCGGTGACGTAGCCTCGTCGATATCATGCCCGTAAAGGCAAAGCCCTGCCTCAAGTCTCAGGCTGTCTCGCGCCCCAAGCCCACATAGCTCAACGCCGTCTGCGGATAAGAGTTTCTCTGCGAGCGTCGCCGCATGCAAACCGGCCAGAGAAATTTCAAAGCCATCCTCACCTGTATAACCGCAGCGGCTGATCCAAACCTTGCCGTACGCACTGTCTTCATATTTCATGATCGACATGAACGGAGCAGCCGAAACGCCCTTAAACAGCCTCTCAAGATGTGAAGCGGCCATGGGGCCCTGCACCGCAATCAATGCCTGATCCTCAAGTTCCACAACATTCGCCGCATCGCCGATTGAGGCTTTTATATGAGCCAGATCGACTTCTTTGCGCGCCCCATTCACGACCAGAAACAACCAGTCACGCCCGCCATCGACGCCAAGACGCGTAACCATCAAATCGTCTATTATTCCACCGTCAGAATTTGTCAGCTGGGTGTAGCGCATTCGGCCGGGCTTCAGCCCCACAATATTGCCGGGCACCAGACGCTCCATCAGCTGAGCAACGGCCTCCTCGCTGGAAATAAGAAACTGTCCCATATGAGAGACATCAAAAATCCCAACACTCTCGCGTGCATTCAGATGTTCCTTGAGAGTTCCCAGCGGATAACTCACCGGCATGTCATAACCGGCAAAAGGCACCATCTTCGCCTGCCTTGATATATGCAGGTCATGGAGTGGCGTCCGGCGAAGCGATCCGGTGGACGGAACTTCAGAACCGGTGTCAGCGACCAAATTCTCTGGTGAATTTTGTGTACTCATCTTTGAGCTCCGTGCCTTACAAGGGTTAAAGAGCATATTCATGGGAATACGCTCTCCGAGCCCCCTCTGTCACGGAACCTGAGAGATTTAGCTGCCTATGTTTTCGCCGATATTGTCTATCAGCAAGAGCACATAGCTACAGTTCTATCCCCTTCGGTGAGGTCCATCGGTTATGAAACCGACAAGCCTGCTTTCCAGAGTGCCATCAATCTGCGATCCATTTGCCTGAGAGTTTCCGGGGCGGTTGCTCCTTCGGCGCCGGCATGTCTGCCGGTCTCTCCCGCAGCATTCAATTGGCATGAATATTCTAATATAAAAACCTAGGCATGCATCGTCATTCTGGCAACGCCCGTCCGGTTCTATCCACTACTATTCAGCATATGTTTAGATGAGTCAATTGACGACTAGCTAGGGCTTTTGATGCGGTCAAAGGCGACAAAAATCTTATATTCCCCTGGCCGCGCCCCAACCGGAACAGGAAACGCGATACTGCGTACCACCGAAAAATACCCAATACGCTTATCCGGCGCCACATTGACGGATACTCTAACATTTTCGGTATTTATTTTTTCCCGGTCGCTATCGGTCACATAAACTTTCACCGGAAGGTTGATGGGACCTGATTTTCCTTTGGGTCCAAGGAGCACCTGACCTGCAAATCCGTATTTAACAACAACCTGGCCTTTTTCTATACGGCATTCCCGAGCTGTTTTGGTGATTTCTCCTCGATGAACGACCGCAAAGGCATCGCCTTCACTCCCCGATTTGTAATCGTAGATGGTGAGGAGGCGGTCCCGTGGCCAAACGACAAATTTCGGACAACCATGGGCAACCAGCATACCGCCCATGGAACTGCCGCTATCTGATTTCGCGGCACTGAGAAGTTGCTCTTCCGTGATGGCGTTGACATCGTCAGGTGCGGCCGAATCGCCCCCGAACATCCCTGAACCGAATCCGGATACGAGCTGAGACATGCCGCATCCCTGTAGCCCAAGCAGCACAGCTAATGCGAAAATACCTTTGAGTCCCATCCGGGAAAAACCAAAGAAGGATTGCGTCACCTTATCCCCGTCCCCATTTATTGCGAGGTTCAAATTCAACAGACATTTTGACACAAATGGCTTCTGACAGCGGCCATCTTGATGGTGTGGCCTTGCGAATCTTTCTAGCACTTTGTAACTGAAACGGCAAAGCTTGTATGTCCTCTCCAAATGATGTTCGCTATAAAACGAGCTGAAAGTTCACCCTGTAATAGCAGTCAGCGTATATTTTTTCACAATCCGGTTTGCAAATGCCCCAGAAAACCAGCCGCCCAAGTCTCAAAATCCTACTGGCCGCTCCACGCGGTTTTTGCGCTGGTGTGGACAGAGCCATTCAAATCGTCGAATTGGCACTGAAGAAATATGGCGCGCCCATCTATGTGCGCCATGAAATTGTTCATAACCGCTACGTCGTGGACAGTTTGAAGGCGAAAGGCGCCATTTTTGTGGAAGAGCTTGATGAGATACCGGAATCTGACGCACCTGTGATATTTTCAGCTCATGGCGTGCCAAAATCCGTGCCTGATAGTGCGAGAAGGCGGAATATGTTTTTCCTGGATGCCACCTGCCCCCTGGTCTCAAAGGTTCACGTTGAAGCAGAACGGCATCATGCTCTCGGCCGGCAAATCCTTTTAATCGGTCACGCCGGACATCCTGAAGTCATCGGCACCATGGGACAATTGCCCGATGGTTCGGTAGAATTGATCGAAACCGTA
Organism: uncultured Hyphomicrobiaceae bacterium; assembly: GCA_947258705.1. GTDB lineage: Bacteria > Pseudomonadota > Alphaproteobacteria > Rhizobiales > CAMYJA01 > CAMYJA01. Next base: position 55,083 of record CAMYJA010000001.1, read on the forward strand.
CAAGACGCACGGTCGGTCCAATTCAACGCGGATGCTGAAGTTGCATATATCACGCAAACCACTCTTTCGGTGGATGACACGGAGGAGATTGTCAAAATATTGAAAGAGAGATTTCCCGACATCAGCCAGCCGCACAAGGAAGACATTTGCTACGCCACAACCAATCGCCAGGCGGCCGTAAAGGCAATTGCCAATGCGTGCGATCTCATGATCGTTGTGGGCGCCAAAAACAGTTCAAATTCCATGCGCCTCGTGGAGGTTGCGAAAAAGGCGGGAAGCAAACGATCCATTCTTGTGCAGCGTGCCAACGACCTGCCTTGGGCATCGTTGTCCGAGGTCAAGACCGTCGGCATCACCGCCGGCGCCTCTGCGCCGGAAGTTCTCGTGGATGAGATTATTCAGGCATTTTCCGAGAACTGGGACATCGAAGTTGAAACCGTCTTGACCGCACGCGAAAACATAGCCTTCAACCTTCCCCGCGAACTTCGCGAAATGACGGCGGAATAATCATGGCCGTCTATACGGAGGTCTCAGATGATCAGCTCCGGCAGTTCATGCAGAGCTACGACCTTGGCGAAGTCACGAGCTTCAAAGGCATTGCTGAAGGCATTGAAAACTCAAACTATCTCGTAGAGACAACCAAAGACCGGTACATTCTCACACTATACGAGAAGCGGGTCGACGCTGAAGACCTACCCTATTTTCTAGACCTTCTCAGACATTTGGCTGACAGGGGTTTGAGCTGCCCCACGCCCTTGATCGATCTTGAGGGGCGATACCTGAAACAACTTGCCGGGCGGCCGGCAGCGCTGGTCACTTTCCTGGAGGGAATCTCGGTGAGCCGTCCCACACCTGATCATTGCTCCAAACTGGGAACCGCCCTTGCCGAGATGCACCTGGCGGGGAGCGATTTCGAGCAAACCCGAAAAAATGCTCTCTCCCTAGAGGGTTGGCAAAATCTCTTCAAGCATATATCCAGCCAGGCAGACGAAGTTGCTGAGGGACTGACCGCGGTTATCGAACGGGAGCTGGATTTTCTCGGTGAAAACTGGCCAAAAAACCTTCCGACCGGCATCATTCATGCGGACCTGTTTCCCGATAACGTATTTTTTCTCGGCGACAGGCTGACCGGTCTGATCGATTTCTATTTCGCCTGCAACGATGCCCTCGCCTATGATATCGCCATCTGCTTGAACGCCTGGTGTTTCGAGGCGCACAACGAGTTCAACACGACAAAAGCGCGACAGCTTCTCGCCGGTTACAATCGATTGCGATCCCTCAACGCCGATGAGTGTAATGCGATGCCGGTTCTATGCCGTGGAGCGGCGTTGCGATTTTTGCTTACGCGCACCCACGACTGGGTGCATACACCCGACAATGCCCTGGTGCGGCCTAAAAATCCGGACGAATATATAGCAAAGCTCCGCTTTCATCAGAGTGTTGCATCGGCCCGCGAATACGGACTGGACATTCCATCATGAGCGACAACAACAAGAAAGTCCTCATTTACACCGATGGCGCATGTTCGGGAAATCCGGGACCTGGCGGCTGGGGCGCCATATTGATCTATGGCGAGCGGCGCAAAGAAATAAAAGGCGGAGAAGCGGAAACCACGAACAACAGAATGGAACTGACTGCTGCCATACGTGCGATCGAGGCGATTAACCGCCACTCAAAGATCGAATTGCACACCGACTCGGGCTATCTACGCGACGGCATCACCAAATGGATAAACAATTGGAAAAGAAATGGTTGGCGAACGTCGCAGAAAAAACCTGTCAAAAATGATGATTTGTGGAAAGAGCTTGATGAATTGCGAAATGAGCACGACATCAGCTGGCACTGGGTCAAGGGTCATGCCGGTCACCCGATGAACGAACGAGCCGATGAACTCGCCCGTGAAGGTATGCAACCCTTTCAATCCTTCGGGGAATAGATCCGGACCGCACCTGTCACCCCACCCCGCCGGGTCTTCCCGCCCCTCTCAGGCAGAAAGCGTCATGACGAAGACATGCTGGTTAAAGAGAATCGGCGGCGACACGTTTCATTTTTTGGCTTCTATTCCAGGCTTCGTTTCCAGCATGTCGCAGCTAATCTTGCGGGCTCACATATCGCCCAGCAGCTTTTCCGCGCTGCTCTCGTCAGCATTGCTGGCAACCGTTTCAAGATTAAAAATCTTCACCACGCCATCCTCGACAAGCATGGCATATCGATGTCCGCGAACACCGAGGCCGACACCCGTCAGATCGAGATCAAGGTTGAGTGCCTTGGCAAACTCGCCATTTCCATCGGATAAAAATGTGATCTTCCCGTCGGCGCCGCTTTCGCTGCCCCAATGGGAAAGGACAAAGACATCGTTCACTGCGGTACAGGCAATTTCATCAACGCCCCTTTCCTTGAGTTGATCGATGGCCGCCAGAAATCCCGGAAGATGCTGTAAATGACATGTTGGCGTATAAGCCCCTGGTACGGAAAACAGGACTACTTTCTTACCGGTAAAAAATTCATCGCTTGTGATATTACTGGGCCCCGCTTCGGTCATTACTCCAAAAGTCGCCTGAGGCAGCCGGTCTCCGACGGAAATTGCCATTCCTTCTCTCTCCTCATGTTATGCAAAAATATCTACAACAATATCAAACATGCATCGGCTAGAAACACCAGCCGGTGTTCGAACTTTATTTATCGGGAACTTTCCAGCGCATCTCGGATTGACCATTCGCGCTGACAAACGTCAATGCCAGAAGTTTACCGCGAAGTAATTTTGGATCCTCGCCCTTGGCCAGATCGATACGAAAACGCATTGTTCTCCCGTCACCGAGCGGCATGCGCTCGGGCAGGCCGATATAAAGCCCGTCGGGCGCTTCGACAAATAGATCGGCTCCATCAAGACCAGCCGGAAACTCACCTTTCACCACGAGTTCAGGGTGCGATCCAACGAGATCGATCTCGATTTTTTTCGCTGTCGGCTGGCCGGTCAAGGCCTTCGTTACGTCTTGCGGCACTCTTTTGGAAAAAAGTTCAACCAGCTGTGCTTCCCGTGTCATTTGTACAGAGCCGGCCTGTAACGGTGCGAGCACCAATCCAAGCTTGCCCTGAACAGGAACGCAAATTTCCCGGCAAACACCATAGTCGAGACGAAGCGCCAGAGAAACGGGCGAGGCCGCCACTTTGGGTTCAACGATGACGGGCAGGACAACCTCGTCTTTGTACCCGACCGAGACACCGTCCTCGCCGGATACTCTGCTTGGCGCAGGGAACTCAACCCGCACGGATTTAACGTTCTTTGAGCCGGTCCAATCGAAATAGGGTGGCACGCCTCCCACGCCGCCCGGCGTTCGCCAATAGGTTTTCCAGCCCTGATCGAGCTTGATATGTATACCTGCGCTCAACTTGTCGACTGATGCCGGACCTCCAGGAGCGCCTGCGATTAACCGCACACGTGTGTGATACGCCTTGGTCCATGGACTTGAATTTGTTGTCAGAACAGATTGTCCCCACGCCTCACCGTTTGCGCCAGGCAATGTGAGTAACGCGGCGAACAGGAAAATCGCAAAAGCGGAAATAGTCGGAAATTTCATGGGCATTCGGTTCCAATATTAAGGGAAGGCGCGCGCAACAAGAGCCACGTCAATCCCGGTCGCATAAGATCTAGATAAGCACATGAAAAAAAATATTCAACAATCGCGATTCGGTTTCACATCAATCAATCGCTTTACTCCAGAGGGGGAATATAAGTGCTGATCTCCAAAATTGACTGAAATTCGGTGGATTTATCCAATCTATATATTTTGTCTTCACTTTGGACCAGAACTGAGGCTAGTCTAGGATTATGACTGCATCGAAGGAAACAGATTTTACCGGTACCGGCCAGAACCTGGAGGGACAATTTCTGATCGCGATGCCGAGCATTGGTGACGATAGATTTTCCCAGACGGTAATATACATGTGCGCCCACTCGAATGAGGGTGCTATGGGGCTTGTTATCAACCAACAGGCTGAAGACATATCGTTCGATAATCTCCTCACCAAATTGGAATTATTTGGTCAGGTTGAGACATCGAAAATCACTCAACAGGCCAAAACCAATCCTGTCCATCTCGGCGGCCCGGTTGCCACGTCACGAGGATTTGTTCTTCATAGCGATGATTATTTCATTGATGACAGCACGCTTTCAATCCGGGACGGTATCTGTCTGACATCCACTATAGATATCATACAAGCCATAGCCGACGGACAGGGACCCAGCCAATCCATCACCGCAATTGGCTATTCGGGATGGGGGCCCGGTCAGCTGGAATTTGAAGTACGGAACAATGGCTGGCTGACATGCCCGGCGGACAACAAAATCATTTTCAAAGACAACATCCATCAAAAATATAATGATGCCCTGTCGAGTATGGGAATAGATCCGGCGTTTCTGGCGAGCGACCACGGCCACGCTTGAGCGACGCTCATATCCAATCACTTTGAAGCATTATCGGCCAATTTAGTAATGAGCTGCCCACGGGCCGGGCGGCCATGCTGCGCCTGATGCCGAACCTGGTCACCGGTCGGAGCAGCGGAAGGCTGAGACGGCATTTGGCCGGGACTGGATTGAGGTCGAATTGCAGCCGTCGGCTGTGGCTGAATGTGCGAATTCTGCTGAGACCCGTTTACCGGTGCACTGGCATTAGCTGCCTCGCTTTTTTCTTCATTTTTCCTGGTGAGCGCACCGAACATTCCAGCTTTCTGCTCTCGCTTCTCATTCTTGCGGATGAGTTTTAGAAGATCGATCACATCCCCGCCCTCCATCGGAGGCCCAAAATAATAGCCCTGTGCATAGTCGCATCCGATAGACCTGAGATAGGCAGCATCTTCTTTGGTCTCAACGCCCTCAGCGACAACGGCCTTGCCGAGCTCATGGCTGAGAACCACAATCGACTGAACAATCGCCCTTGTCTTGTCGTCCCGGCCGCAGCCGAAAACCAGCGACTTGTCGATTTTAACCGTGTCAAACGGGAACCGGTGCAAATAAGCAAGCGACGAAAACCCGGTGCCAAAATCATCCATCGACAATCCTGCCCCCGCGCTACGCAACCATTCGAGAATTTCGACGGCTTGCTCGGGATTTTCCATCACAAGGGATTCCGTAATCTCCAGGCGCAATGATCCTTTTGGTACCGTTTCGCGACCGAGAATATGGCGTATATCCTGAATGAGGTTTTTCCTGAACAAATCGCGGCTGGAAATATTAACGCTCACGGAAAGAGGAGAACCGGCTTTCGGCAGCACCTTCTGCCAACGTGCAGCTTCAACAGCGGAACGCCCCAGAACATGACTGCCCAGACCAGCGATAATATCTGAGTCCTCGGCAATCCCTAAAAACTCTTCCGGTTTCAGAAGTCCAAGCCCTGGATGATCCCATCTGATCAGGGCTTCAAAACCCGCGAGATCCTCCTGCGCCAGATGCATAATCGGTTGATAGAGAATCTTGATCTGTTTTTTCTCAATCGCCTGCCGCAATTCGCTTTCGAGAGCGACGCATTCATCCTGATCGTTGCGCATATCAGGCCTGAAGATCTCAATTCTGTCAGCACCGGATTTCTTCGCCCGGTACATGGCTATTTCCGCTTCACGCAAAACATCCTGGTGCGTTGCCTGCTGACCGTCATAAACCGCGATGCCGATGCTGCCCGTGAGTATAATGTCATTGCCCGCAATTTTCATTGGACTGCGTAAGGAGCGGCGCAGACGCTCAGCCAGCATTGCAATGGATCTCGGCTCGAGGCTGGTTGAAAAAAGAATGGCAAACTGATCGCCGCCCACCCTAGCCAGTGTATCCTGCGGGCCAAGATGTCGAGCGAGACGCCGGGCCATCGTTAGCAGCATGCTGTCTCCAACAACAAGCCCGAAGGAATTGTTCACATTCTTGAAGCGGTCAATATCTATGAAAATTACTGTCGGAAACGGCGCCCCCTCGGACTTGATTCGACCGATTGCCACCGCAAGGCGGTCGAGAAACAATTCACGGTTGGGAAGACCCGTCAGACTGTCATGAACCGCATCGTGCATGAGACGTTCGTGCGCGCGCTTATTGTCCGTCACATCCCTGAGAAGCCCCGCATATTTTATCGTCCTGTTATCACTGCTGGGCATGGCCGCGGCTTCCAGCGTAAACCATTTATATGAGCTGTCCGTCCGCCTCAATCGAAAGTCGATATTGACGCTACCTTCACCCTTTTCCTTGAACGTCTGCAACATCAGCCGAAAGCGTTCGCGGTCGATCGGATGAATATAATCTATCCAGTCGACAACACGGGTGTTTAACTCGCCATTGTTGAGCCCGAGATGATCTTCGAGGTCATGACTGACATTGATTTCATCGCGCCGTGCATTCCATTCCCAAACCGAAGCGCCCGCCCCCTTGATCGCCTGTGATCTGATCTGCATCTGATTTGGCGGACCGCCATAAAGCCGCCCGCCCGACTTGAACGCATATTGCGTGACCGTAAAACCAATGAGAACCAAAATCAGTGCGAGCCCTGCCACCAGAGCCGAGGATACGATTTCTCCTGACAAATGGCCAAGAACGGCGACCCCGGCACCAAACAACCAGACCAGAAACAAAAGCCAGGTCGGTACGATGGACAAGGCCCTGTCCTGTCCTCTCAGCGACAAATACAGGATCAGTATCGATCCGAGAACGGCAATGACGGAGAACGAAAATCGCGCGAAACTGGCGGCCAGACGTGGATCGAGAATTGCGCCCGTGACAATCGCCAGCTGAACGAGAATCCATACCCCGAACAACAGCCTGATCCAGCCATGCCAGACTCCAATACGCAAAAACGCATATAGAAAAATGACGATGCTGGCGGCCATCGAGGCTTCGGCCACAGCTCGATAATAGGCATTGGTCTCAGGCGTCAGTTTAAAAATTTTATGCCAAAAGCCAAAATCAATGCAGAAATAGGCAAGAACGCTCATTGAAAGAATTGCGGAGACGGGAAAAATAAGCCGATGATTTGCTGCAAAAACAGCCACCAGAAATATCGTGAGCAGACCAACGATACCGAGCATCATGCCGTTGAACAGAGTCCGGTTGCGCTTTTTCTTTTCAAAAGCAATCGGATTCCAGAGATGAATACGTGGAAAGCGAGTGGATGAAAGCTCGGCGATATAGGTTACCGTTTTACCGGCGCCGATTGTAACCCGGAATATATCCGCCTGATCGTCCGCTACTCTCTCAGGTACAAAACCGAGTGAAGGTGTCACGCGTTCAATCTGTCGTGCATCCAGGTCCGGCCATAACACACCCGAACCGATAATTTCATACCGGTCGACGACCATCCAGCGTTCGATGGGCTTGTCAGTCGGGTTTTTCAGAGCGAAAACGACCCAGTTTGGGCTTGTGCCCGTCACCATTGCATCAACCGACATGCGGGATGCAATACCGTCTGCCCCGGGCGCGGTTTCGACTTGAAGCTTGTCTCCCCGGCCTTCCGTAAAGTCGGCAAGCTTGGTGATCTCAAGACGATCCTGATCAGGACTGATGACGATGGATTCAAGCGCATGCGAAGCCATCGGCGCAAGCACCAGACCGAAAGCGAAGTAAAACGGCGCACAAAGCCAACCGGGTTTCCGCGAAAATGAAACAACGCGCTCCGGAAAAAAGGAACATAAGAACATCAGAAGAGGTCCCGCGTCACCTGATATTCCTATCCTGCCCGAAAAGCTGGCCATCGTTTTCGACAAATTGATATCAATCCCTTCATTCCTCAACCGCCGTCATGGAGCAATGATCAACCCGGCGGCAAATTCTTTGAAGCCCCCATCATGATCTGACACTGTCACATTGAGCCACGCTCATGAGCCTACGGCCTCGGATCGTTCTCCAGCAATGCATACACGACGTGATCCTGCCAATCGTTATTTATTTTCAAATAACTGCGGGCCAAACCTTCTTTCTGAAATCCGTTTCGCTCCAGCACGCGCATCGACGGTTTATTATTTGGCAGGCAAGCCGCCTCCAGCCGATGAAGATTAAGAACGTCAAAAACGAACGGAATAATCGCACTGACACTTTGTGACATATATCCCTGTCCGGAAAATGGCGCGCCAATCCAATATCCCAGGGAAGCCGATTGAGTCACACCTCTGGTCACATTGCCCAATGATAAACCTCCCAGAAGCTGATTGTCCTCTTTCCTGAATATCAAAAAGGCATAGCCACGGCCATCGCGCATTTCCCTCTGATAATGATTAAGCCGCCGGCGAAATGCAGACTTGGTCAGCTCGTCATCCGCCCATAGCGGCTCCCGTGGCCTGAGGAACTCCATACTCATTCCTCTGAGCTCCGACCAGCGCGCGTAATCGGACATAATTGGAATCCTGAGCATAACATGCTCGCCATGAACTATCGGCTCGGGATTATTTGAAGTGACTGAACGTAAAAAAACCATGGTCCAACCAGTCTAACCAATTAAATTCTCAAACAAAACTCGTGTAGCCCCTCGTTTGATAGAATCGAATCACGAAACAAGGGATTGCCCTATTGTGACAGAACTTGTGGCAAAAATTCATGTGGTGATTTTTGATTTCCACCAATGTTCGATCAACTCATTCTCCATATCGGGGCCGACAATTGCCAATGTGGGTTTCTTGGTTTCCAGCAAGGAACTGGCGAAATGACGAAGACTGGTGGAGTTGACCCTTTCGACTTTCTCGACCAGCTCTTGCGAACTCAATACTGTTCCAAAAGCAAAAATTTGCCGGGCCATTTGTTCGGCCCTGCCCATAGAGCTTTCAAGCCCCATCAAAAGTCCGGCCTTCAATTGCGCTTTAGACCTTTGAATTTCAGGCATCTTGAGCCCATCCCCGGCAACATCCTCCATTTCCGACCTGATGATCTCCAGCAACTGACCAAGCATATCGCTCCGCGTTGCAGCATGGATGCCAAATATACCCGTATCGGAATGCCCAATGACAAAAGAGTAAATCGAGTAGCATAAACCTCGGCGCTCACGCACCTCCTGAAACAACCTTGATGACATTCCGCCACCCATAAGCCCCGAAAATACCAGTGCATCATAATAGCGTTCATCATTAAAATCCGGCCCTTCAAAGGCAAACACCAAATGGCTTTGCTCAAATGGCCGGCGCTCGAATTGCGTGCCCCCGACATATCTGGCGGGTACGACGGCAATTTCCTCGCAACAGGGCAGATCTTCAAATATTGTCTCGCAATGGCGGACAAATTGATCATGCTGCACCGCGCCCGCTGCACTGACTACAATGCGGTCCGCACGATAGTGCTGAGACATATACTGCCTGATATCTTCTGGTTGAATATTCCTGACCGATTGAACGCTGCCCAGAATAGTCCTCCCGAGAGGCTGTTCGGGATAGGCGATATCTTGGGCCAGATCATAAACTAGATCATCGGCACAATCCTTAGATGCCGAAATTTCCTGCAAAATCACATCACGTTCACGCTCAAACTCCTGCGCATCAAGCACTGGATTAAGCGCAATATCACCCAATATTTCCAGGCCAAGCGCCACGTCATCACGAAGCACACGCGCATAATATGCCGTAAGTTCCTTCGATGTCGCCGCGTTCAAATCCCCTCCGACCGTTTCGATCTCTTCGGCTATCTCCTGGGCGCTACGGCGACCGGTGCCTTTAAACGCCATATGTTCCAGAAAGTGAGAAATGCCATGCTCTTTTTCACTCTCGTTGCGGCCACCAACATTGACCCATAAGCCAAGAGACGCGGTTTCAAATTCGGGCATCTCATGTGTCACGATCCGCAAACCGTTGCTCAAAGTCGTTAGCTCAACACTCATGACGCAGCCTTACCCACCCTGGAATTCTCTTCGATAAACCCAATCAGCGCGTCCACATCGTTTTCTAGAACGACATAGCGCTCTTCGAGCGTCGCCTGCTCAGTCATCGACAACGGTTGATCTGGCGCCTTTCCAATGGCTTTTTCAACCACATCGGGAAATTTAGCCGGATGCGCAGTTGACAAGACAACAATGGGGGCATTCATATTTTCGGTCTTGCGCGCAACGGCCAGGCCGACAGCCGTATGCGGATCGGCCACATATCCGGTATCCTCATAAAGGGCCTTGATCGTATCGATCGTTTCTTCTTCGTCCGCACGTCCGGCCGAAAACCCTTCTCTCAATTTCAAGAGCTCCCCGTCCAACAGCGCGAAGCTGCCCTTCGATCCGAGCTCTTCCATCAATGAAACGATCCTGGCCGGAATCTCTCCGCCAATATCAAAAAGCAAACGTTCAAAATTGCTCGATATCTGTATGTCCATGCTGGGGCTCGATGTTGGCACCACCCCGAGCGGTTCATAGCGACCTGTTTCGTGGGTCCGCGCAAGAATATCGTTCACATTCGTGGCGATGATCAATCGCTCTATGGGTAGCCCCATCTTGCGCGCCACATAACCTGCATAAATATCTCCGAAATTCCCAGTGGGAACGGAATAGCTTATCGGCCTGAAAGGGGCGCCCAAGGCAACCGCGGATGAGAAGTAATAAACGATCTGTGCCATGATCCGGCCCCAGTTGATCGAATTTACCCCGGCAATCTTCAAGCTGTCACGAACTTCACTGTTATTGAAAAGAGCTTTAACCAGCCCCTGGGCATCATCGAAATTACCCTCAAGCGCGATATTGTGAACGTTCGGATCAGGAACTGTCGTCATCTGGCGTCGTTGAACTTCGCTGACCCGGCCCTTCGGGTGCAAAACGAATATGTCGATAGCATCGCGCCCCTTAAACGCTTCGATAGCCGCACCGCCCGTATCCCCGGACGTTGCTACAACGATCGTTGCACGCTCGCCTTTTTGTTGAAGTGCGCGGTCCATCAGCCGCGCCAAAACCTGCATTGCCACATCTTTGAACGCGAATGTGGGGCCGCGAAAGAGCTCAAGCAGCCATTCTGACGAGCCGACTTGAACAAGCGGCGCGACATTCTTGTTTGAAAACGTGCCATACGCGTTCTCAATGATGGAACGCAGCTCGTTCTCCGGCACGTCCTCACCGATAAAGGGCTGCATCACCCGAAAGGCGGCATCGTTATAATCAATACCCGCAAAAGCCTTGAGTTCCTCGAGACTGAATTGGGGCCATTTGTTGGGAATATATAGCCCGCCATCGCGCGCCAGCCCAGCAAGCAACACATCATTGAAACCGAGTTCCCCCGTTTCCCCTCGCGTACTGATATATTTCAAATCCCTGCCCTTATATTGGCCGCCATCACCAACGGACGTGCATCATGAATTGAATTCGACGCCCTATGGATTCTCCTTGATGAATATGCCTCAAGAGGCGCGCCGCTGCGAAATCCAGTTTCTGAAAAAAAAGCCGTAAACGGCTATGAGAACGATGGCAAGACCATACCATGTGATCGCATATTGCAGATGGTTGTCGCGAAAAACTATCCGCGTCACACCGCCCTTCGGCCAGCCACCCGAAAGTTTTTGATCCTCCGCATCGATGAAAAATGGAATGGCGGTCGTGTGGGGCTTTTCATAGACCGAGGCGAACATGTTCGAGAGGTCCCGCCAAAACCAGCGATTGCCTGCAATATCGTTTTCAGGCGAAAAATATCCCTTCACACCGGGCTTGCGCGCAAGCCCCGTAACGACAGTCTCCCCCGAAATCTGCCCCAGAATTCGAGCGCGGGGCATTTTCAACCCGGACGGCACAAAACCCCTGTTGACCATAACGATCCTGCCGTGACTGAGTTCAAGAGGTGTATAAATGTGCCAACCCTTCTTTCCCTCAAATGTCGCAAAATAATGCCGCTCTTTTTCATGCTTGAATACGCCCCTTACGCGGACACGCATATATTCGATGTCGCCATCGTTCATCAGGCGCTCAAGCACATCCTCCAGTTTCACCGGATGTATCGATGCGCGACGCTCGACCTTTGCAATGAGCGCATGTTTCCTGTCGCGCTGCGCAATCTGCCAGTTCCCGAGCCCTATGAGAAGCGCGACCATCGTTATCGTGAAAATTGAAAATGCGACAAAACTCGGAACGGACATAAAAAACCTTTTTGTCCCTGAAAGACGTCCCTAACGCGCCATGTGCTTGAATTGCAGCGCGACCAGCAAGGCCTTGAAGGGCCTCAGTAGACCAAGTGCCATCCCCAGAATGACGGGTAGCCATAATACGGCATGCAGCCACAAGGGCGGAGAAAAAGTCAGCTCCAGCCAAAGCGCGGCGCCTGTCGCAAAAAATCCGACAATCAACATGACAAACACCGCCGGACCGTCTCCGGGATTCGCGAATGCAAAATCAAGACCGCAATGACCGCAATAGTTGGCGATTGTGAGAAAACCATTGAACAGCTTGCCTTCGCCGCATTGCGGACAGCGACCGTATAGCCCTGCTTTCAAGGGCGATACACCCTCACCGCTCAATGGTATCTCGTTCAATAATCACGCCTCACACGGATGAATGCGCGCCGCGGAAACTCGGCCTGCGGCAATCCCGCCGCAGAGCTGAAATGATCAGCATCAGAATACGGATCGACTCATCGGTCAGTGCCCAACAGCGGATCCCGCACCCCAGATATATACGGCTGCAAACAGAAAGAGCCAGACCACGTCAACGAAATGCCAGTACCAGGCAGCCGCTTCAAATCCAAAATGCTGTTTGGGAGTAAAATGCCCCTTCAGCACGCGCAGAAGTATGATGGCGAGGAATATGGTGCCGACAATCACATGAAATCCATGAAATCCTGTCGCCAAATAGAAGGTGGCGCCATAAATATGGCCTGAAAAATTGAACGCTGCATGGCCATATTCATAGTACTGCACGAAAGTAAACAAGATGCCGAGCGCAACAGTCAGGAAAAGTCCCCAGATGAGACCTTTCCGGTCGCCCTCGATGAGTGCGTGATGGGCCCATGTCACTGTCGTGCCGGATGTGAGCAGGATCAGCGTATTAACCAGTGGCAGCTTCCAGGGATCAAAGACGCTCTTGAAGTTTTCGCTTTCCTTTGGCGGCCAGTGCCCGCCGGTCAACTCGTTCCGCTCAACCATGCCGATCACAGTTTTTGTTCCCTCGATTTCATGCACGGCGGCAGGAAATAGCGAAGCGTCAAAATAGGCCCAGAACCACGCCACGAAAAACATCACTTCGGATATAATGAACAGCAACATGCCGTAGCGGAGATGAATCTGTACCACCGGCGTGTGATGCCCCTCATGTTCCGCCTCGCGGATAACATCCCGCCACCAGAAGAACATCGTCAGGCTGACCAGCACCAGACCAGGCACGATATAATAGATATTTGCCGCGTCTTCTTTCTTGGAAATAAAATACATGATGGCGCCAAGGGCCAGCACGAAAGCACCTATAGCGCCGACAAGCGGCCATGGGCTTGGATCTACCAGATGATAGTCATGTTTTTTCTCTGCATGAGCATCAGCCATTTTTAAAACCTCCAGTTTCCTCCCACGAGGATTAAACTTTTAATTGTTACGTCTGCTTCCCGTCCCGGCCTTTGACCCGAACCGGGACCGAATCCCGCGTTACTTTTTTCCCAGAATCTTTCTCATTCTCGATCCGTTTGGGAAAGAATGTATAGGAAAGCGTTATCTCTTTGATACCACGCGCACTTACATCCTTGACGATCTCAGGGTCGACATAAAACTGCACCGGCATCTCGATCTCCTGCCCAGGTTTGAGCATTTGCTCGGTAAAGCAGAAGCATTCGATTTTGCTGAAATAGCTTCCCGCCACCTCGGGGGTGACGTTGAAACTCGCAGTTCCGACCACCGGCTTGTCGGATACATTACGCGCCTTGTAAAACACGATCGTCGTTTCGCCAATCTTGACATCCACCTTGCGTTGCACCGGTTTGAATTGCCACGGCAGATCCCTCGCCACATTGGAATCGAAACGGACGGTAATGGTCTTGTCGAGAATCCTGTCCGCCCCCGCCGCTACGCGCTGCGTTGTGCCGCCATATCCTGTCACCTGACAGAATATGCGATAAAGCGGTACCGATGCATAAGAAAGACCGAGCATGCCAACCACAACGGCAACAGTCGTCAACGCGACTGTCATGTTAGAGCGCTGTGCCTTGTCTTTATCCCTCAGCATTGATCAAACAGACTCCTGAAATACGACACGACCTAGAGCGGCCTGTTAAACACGTTGGCGCCAAGCTGTACGAGCGTGACGATAAAAAAAAGCACGATGAGAGCCACTATAGCCCACGCGATGGCAACCGAACGCTGCCGTCGCTTTTTCTCATCCACTTGCACAGGTTCCATCTCAATATTCATCATCCGGTCACTCCGGAAAGTGGCCACATCGGCCCCACGCCATGTTCGACCAGAAGTGTCGCGAATATGATGAAGAGGTAAAATATCGAGTAGCGGAATAATTTTCGCGCAGCCAGGTCGGCCTTACGCCCCTCCCGTGACCGGAACACGCAAACCGCCAGGAACAGGAACATTGCACCGGCCGTTACCGACACAAATCCATAAAGCAGACCGGCAAAACCCATCATGACCGGCAAGACAGCAACTGGAACAAGAACCAGGCTGTAGAGCAGAATCTGCCGCCGCGTCTCGCCCCCGCCTGCCACAACGGGTAGCATAGGTATGCCGGCACTCTCGTAATCGCGCGAGCGATATAGCGCCAGCGCCCAAAAATGAGGCGGTGTCCAAAGAAAGATTATTAAAAACAGCAGAATGCTTTCAAGGCCCACGGTACCCGTCGCCGCAGCCCAGCCCACCATGGGCGGAAAAGCGCCCGCGGCACCGCCGATAACAATATTCTGTGGCGTGGTCCGCTTCAGCCACATCGTATAAATAACCACATAAAACGAGATCGTCAGAGCCAGAAGAGCCGCAGCCATCCAATTGACAAGAAGCCCGAGTGTAAGCACCGAGAATGCTGAAAGAAACAGACCGAAACCCAGCGCCTCCCCCGGTTTGATCCGCCCCATCGGAACGGGCCGCCCCATGGTTCGCTGCATTTTCGCGTCGATATCGGCATCATACCACATGTTAAGTGCGCCCGAAGCCCCGGCTCCGACCGCAATGCAGATCAGGGCGGCAATGCCGATAACCGGATTAAGGTCCGTTGGCGCCGCCACCATGCCGACGAGTGCCGTAAAAACAACCAGCGACATGACTCTCGGCTTCAGCAAAGCAATAAAATCCCCGACACCTGCTTCGGCAGAATGTCTCCGGGACAGACTGAAATCAATTGGTGCAATCGTGTCGGACATTGGTTTGCTCAGTTTCGAATTACGCTCTGTGAAAGATATCGAACGACATCTCTTTCGTTTCGGTTGGCCATGGTTACAGGCACCGCCCCCTGATCTAAGAGGGCGGTACCCATAAACTATTTAATCCGTGGCAGTTCCTCAAAGGAATGAAATGCCGGTGGCGATGTCAGCGTCCACTCCAGCGTTGTTGCGCCTTCGCCCCATGGATTGTTGGCGGCTTTTTCCTTGCGCATCATTGAATAGATCATGTTCACAACGAAAATCAGCACGCCGGCGGCTGACAGGTAGGAGCCGATGGACGAGATGTAATTCCATCCTGCGTAAACATCCGGGTAATCCACATAGCGGCGTGGCATGCCCGCCAGACCGAGAAAATGCTGCGGAAAAAACAACAGGTTCACGCCGACAAACGTTACCCAGAAATGCAGTTTCGCCAGGAACGACGAATACATATATCCATACATTTTCGGGAACCAGTAATACCAGCCGGCAAAGATCGCGAAGACGGCGCCAAGCGATAACACGTAGTGAAAATGCGCAACCACATAATAGGTATCATGCAACGCACGATCGACACCCGCATTGGCGAGGACGACTCCGGTCACACCGCCAACGGTGAAAAGAAAAATAAATCCGATCGCCCAGAGCATCGGCGTCCTAAGCGTAATCGACCCGCCCCACATTGTCGCGATCCACGAGAAGATCTTCACGCCCGTCGGAACCGCGATCACCATGGTCGCGGCAACGAAATAGGCCTGCGCGTTTACGCCCATGCCCGACGTATACATATGATGCGCCCAGACGATAAACCCGACCACACCGATCGCCACCATCGCATAAGCCATGCCGAGATAACCGAATACCGGCTTTTTCGAAAATGTTGAAACGATCTGACTGATAATGCCAAATCCGGGAAGGATGAGAATATAAACCTCGGGATGGCCGAAAAACCAGAAAAGATGCTGATAAAGCAATGGATCGCCGCCACCGGCTGCATCGAAAAAGGTCGTCCCGAAATTCCGGTCCGTCAAAAGCATTGTGATTGCACCAGCGAGAACCGGGAGGGACAGAACAAGCAGAAATGCGGTAACCAGAACCGACCAGACGAATAGCGGCATTTTGTGCATGGTCATGCCTGGTGCGCGCATATTGAAGATTGTCGTGATAAAATTGATCGCTCCGAGGATCGAGGACGCGCCGGCGAGATGAAGCGACAGAATCGCAAAATCCATAGCCGGCCCCGCCTGGCCCGAAGTGGAAAGCGGAGCATAAATCGTCCAGCCGCCACCGACGCCATTTGATCCTGGCGGCCCCTCGAAAAAGAGCGACATGATTAATAGGGCATATGAGGCAGGGAGCAGCCAGAAGGATATGTTATTCATGCGCGGAAACGCCATATCCGGGGCACCAATCATAAGCGGCACGAACCAATTGCCAAACCCGCCTATCATGGCGGGCATGACCATGAAGAAGACCATGATCAGGCCATGCGCGGTGGTGAACACGTTATAGGTATGCGGATTGGTGAAAAACTGCATGCCGGGATCCTGAAGCTCGATCCGCATGCCGATAGATAGCGCTCCACCCAACACGCCTGCCAGGATAGCAAACAGAAGATAAAGCGTTCCGATATCCTTATGATTGGTAGAAAAGAGCCAACGCCTTAATCCGGTTGGATCTTCATGATGATGCCCTGTATCAGCGTGTGTCGCCATTTTAAACTACCCTGAGTTTTGATTTTTTCTCTGTCACTCGCGTGATCCGTCTCCGGTCACGCGCGAATTCAATCACGTCACCATCCAGGCATGACGCCTGGCTAAAGTTGAATTATTCCCTGATTGCAACCTTGTTCTTCCCGAGATCGGCAAGAACGGCCCGGCGGATGATATCCTTTGCCTTGTCTTCATTTTCGCTTTTCATTGCGGCACTCCATGCATCGAACACCGCCTGATCGACAACACGCACCGTAATGGGCATGAAAGCGTGATTGACCCCGCATAGCTCCGAACATTGACCGTAATAGACGCCTTTTTCGCGCACTTTAAACCACGTCGCCGTCGTCCGGCCCGGAACGGCGTCAACTTTCGAGCCGAAAGCAGGTATCGTCCAGTTATGAATGACATCAGAGGCTGTCACGATAACATGCACCACCTTGCCGACAGGCACGACAACTTCATTATCGGTCGCTAGAAGTCGAGGCGCGGCAAGTCCGGTTTTAATCATTGCCGCACGATCCTCGTCATCAAGCATGTTTGCTTCAAACGTGAAGTCGCCCTGATCCGGATATTCATATGACCAGTACCATTGATGTCCTATGGCCTTGATTGTGAGATCGGGCTTGGGAAAACTATATTGCTTGTAGAGGAGTTGAAATGACGGGATTGCAATAATGATCAGAATGAAGATCGGCACCACAGTCCAGAGAATTTCGATCAGCGTATTATGAGATGTCTTCGAAGGGACAGGATTGGCCGATTCACGAAACCGCACAAGCACCACAATCAACAGCAGCAATACGAAAATCGAAATGGCCGTTATGATCAGGAGAAGCAGATTGTGAAAATCAATCACATCGTCAGCCACATCCGTGACCGACGTTTGCAGACCAAGCTGATAGGGCTCTGCTATTCCCGTGCCGGCAATAGCGGCCGTCCCCCCCAAAAGAATACATAGTGAGGCCAAAACAGCCGGCATCCAATATGTGGTTTTTACACCTAAGAACATTCGTTCACTCCCGTTCCCCAAATTTTTTATCGGGATCACCCGATCTATTCGGTTGAATTTTTCAGAACTGCAAAAGAACCCGTTGGCCATTTGCATATGTTTCAATTCAAATATCGCAAATTATTCCGGCTCCGGCTCCGGCCCCGCACTGCAAATGTCCGGACCAGCCGCTCAAAAAAGTCATTAATTTGATATACCGCTCGAGTCCACTGTACGAAAAGCCGCACCCTAATATTCCAGAGACAATGGATGAGCGTATGTTCTGTCCAAAGTATTCAACTATTCGAATTTTCCGTATTAAGCAAGCCGGAACCCCGTCCCAATTTGGACTTAATCCTGCTGTGACTAATATACCCACCACCAATTTTCCGCTAGTACAGGTTGAAAAAGCGGCTCTAATTGCGAATTCAGTTCCTTGATTGTTTTGCTCGCCACGAGAATCCAGGTCAAGAGACGGTCAAAATCAGATAAATTTCCGAGCGAGACTCAATGATCACCAAAACCAACAATCCAATTCCCGGCACCGCAGTCGGTTTCCGGCCGGATAATCGCAACAGCCGATGCAGCCGTCAGGTAAAACAAAGTCGCTCAATATGGCGGATATGCCTAGTCGTAATGGTCGTTGCGTTCGCATGCCCGCCCACCCCATCCTCCGCTCAGGAAGGCAACGTCAAGGCGCAATATGGCGAATGGCAGGTCGTCTGCAAGAAGCCTGCGGGAGCTAAAAAAGAGATCTGCGCAGCGGTTCAAAGCGTTACGGCTGAAAACCGGCCCAATGTGGGCCTGACCGTTTACCTTCAGAAATTCTCGGACGGCAAACAGGTGATCAGAGTTTTCGCACCGCTCGGCATTTTATTGCCAACCGGGATCGGACTGAAAATAGACGAAAAAGATGTCGGTCATGCACCCTTTTTGAGATGCCACAGCTTCGCCTGCTACGCTCAGGTCACGGCAGACGACAAACTCCTGTCGAAGCTGGCCAATGGCAAAACTGCGATGTTTATTATTTTTCAGACTGAAGAGGCCGGCATCGGCATTCCGGTTTCTCTGAACGGTTTAAAGACCGCGATGAAATCTCTGCAATGAATATTTAGGCCGCAACGTCCAGCAATACACGGATCTGGCACTTGGCTTGCCGACCGATGCCGTTCGAATTGACTGGCCTCCAAAAAATACCATCAAGGAAGCTACTGCAAGGCGAGGCAGCTGCGGAGTCTTTGCTCACGTGAGTTGGTATCATCGCGCGCCGTACCCCAGCTTGTATTACGGCAATGAACCACATGTCTGCGGCGATTAGTCGTCCAGCGCGAGCCCTTAAATCCGCATCCGGCCCTTGCATTGGTTTTCGCCTGTTCAACGGCAATTCGGGCATAATGATTGCAGCGCTTCTTCCTCGAATTCCCCGCATGGCTCACGCAATTATTGATCATCCGTGCACGCTGCCGTGTTTCCTCATTCGGCTCGCTCCGGTCTACACGCATACAGAACTGATAATGTGGCGAATAATCCGCATTCCACCGCGCGCCTCGAAAGCCGCAGCGGTTTCTAAGATTCTGCTCCTGCGCCCGAACGGCTTCCGTAGCATAATCGGAACAAAATTGCCGTCTGCCATCGCCTCCGGCAGCTCGCCTTTTAACGCCCGATACACAGCAATTGTTGCGTACGCTTCGACCTGCCATGTATTTCAACCGGCATTGTCGGTTCGAGCGGATAAAAGTCCACGCCTTGCATCTCGGGTCGCCGTTGCACGCACGCTCGCATGCGCCCCAGCCTTGGGCACGGCCAACCTGAAAAATATCGTAATCACCCGCATGAATGATGCGATTTCTCTGCTCGGCATTGCCACCGGCGACCTGGAGGGCCAGAAAAATCGGACCGGCCAGGGCAAACATCGCAATTCTCGATAGACGCATTTAATTTTCTCCCGATGGACAAGGCTTTATATTCCCGCCCTTTGTCAAGTTCACTTCTTACCATGTCGGCACCATATAAAAGATCGGCGCCCGAAATATCAGCATCCAGCTTACGCGCTCTATGGCGCAACCGTCAGAGAGACTAGAACTTGAATATCTTTTTCCATCCCCTTCGCTTTTTACAGCGTTTGATCTGGTTGTTCATCACTGCCAGTCGTTGAGACCGCTCCGGCGGGCGGGCGCTCCGGCACCAGTCATACTGAAGGTCGTAATTGTCGTTCCAGACGTCGGACGATAGCCCGCATCGGTATCTGACACTTCTCGCATAGTGATTGATCGCTGCCTTTGAGAAATCGTCACACGCATTGTCGCGGACACCGCCACCTCGCATCATGCATCGGCGCAGGCGATCCTCGCGTTTTTCAAATTTGGATAAATTATATAGCGATCGCCGGCCACGTGCCGACAACTCATCTTGGCACATTTCAATCTGGCGATTGAGCGACGTATTCCAGTAACGCCCGCTGAATCCGCATCGATTATTTATGTTTGTTCGACTTTGCTGCACTGCAAGCCGTGCCAGATGACCACAACGTACGCGGCGACGCGCCTGCTGTTGTTGATCGCATTGTTTAAGCTTGCGCGTCCTGACGCGCAATTGCCGCTGCCGCTCCAGCCGCCTGACATCCATGCAATAATCGAAATGACGGTTGAAATTGACATGCCATTGCTGTCCGCGAAATCCGCATCTCTCCGCCAGGTTTCGATTACCTTGTTCAACCGCCTGTTCGGCATAATTTGCGCATCTTGCGCGTTTTCCGCCACCGGCGCGCACACCATCGCCCTTAACGCCCGACACGCAACAATTGGAGGCAACGCTGCGCGGAACCATATATTTCAGCCGACATTGTTTTGTTCGCCTGATAAAGGTCCACGACCGGCAGCGGCCGTCTTGTTCGCATGTCCTGTCGCATTGCCGCGCATTATTTGTGGTGATGTAACTGTAATCGCCGCCCCAGCGGGCTGTGTTGGTTTGCCCGGATGCAGGTATAACCAGAAATCCCATTGTCAGGAGCGAGACGAGACCCCCTAATACTCCGCCCCTAAAACAACCGTACTGAATCCTCACAAGGACCTCCCTGAGTCTTTATTCTTACCGGCGCAACAGTGCTGCGCGTAAAATTTATCGATTGCAGCGCCAAAATTAATGCATGATTACCTATCACCGTCAATTTGATTTATACAAACAATTTGACGTGACCATGGCATCAAATCCCGCCGTTATTTTGCATTATTGATCACCTGTCGGAATAGTCGCATATCAACATCAACCGACCCGACGAACCTGCACGATCTGCGCAATTGACAAAATGAAAGCTCAATAATTATGGGTGAAGGTCGATCCAGGACCCGAAAGGACGGTGCCTTCACGCAGGGCTCGACCATGCGCCACATACTTGTGCTGACCGCAACGTCTTCGGTCGGACTGATGGCGCTCTTTCTGGTCGATCTGGCGGATTTGTATTTCCTCAGTCTGCTGGGTGAGGTCGAAGTCGCTGCCGCGATCGGCTATGCCGGATCCATTCTCTTCTTCACGGTATCGGTTGGTATCGGCCTATCGATCGCCGCAAGCGCTCTGGTGGCCCGGGCATTGGGAGAACGCATAATTTCAAAAGCGCGGCGTTTCACGACCCATTCCCTTTTATTCGCGGCATCAATTTCCTTGCTCATCGCGATTGTCGTCTGGATCTTCGTCCCGGAGCTGCTCGAGCTTCTTGGCGCCGAGGGCCACACGCATAAATTGGCTGCGAGCTATTTAAGGATCATCATTCCGGCAATGCCGATATTGGCTATGGGAATATGCGCCTCTGCGATACTTCGTGCACTGGGTGACGCTAAACGGTCAATGTATGTGACCCTGGCCGGCGGTATCACCAATGCTGTCCTCGATCCCTTGTTTATTTTCACCTTTGGCCTCGGCGTCGACGGCGCTGCATGGGCCTCGGTCATTGCTCGCTTCAGCGTTTTCGGTGTCGGACTTTATGGTCTGATTAAGCACCACCGTGCACTATCGAAACCAAAGCCGCACGCCTTTACAAACGATGCCCTGGTAATCAGCAGGATCGCATTTCCGGCAATTCTCACAAACATCGCAACACCGATCGGCAATGCTTATGTCACATATGCCATTGCGGCCTTTGGTGACAGTGCAGTTGCCGGCTGGGCGATCATCGGGCGTATAATTCCTTTCGCGTTCGCCGGAATTTTCTCTTTGTCCGGTGCGATTGGACCGGTAATCGGTCAGAACCTGGGCGCCCGGCTTTACCAAAGAGTGAAACAATCTCTGGGGAACGCGCTTTTGTTCACGGCTGTTTATACGCTGATCGCCTGGATATTACTTGCCGCGTTGAGCTCACAAATTGTCACGCTGTTCGACATGAGCGGTGAGGCGGCAAATCTTATCGAACTGTTCTGCTTTTGGCTCAGTCCGTTTTTTGTTTTCTTTGGAGCCATGTACGTCACCAACGCGGCTTTCAACAATCTTGGCCGCGCACATTACTCAACAATATTCAATTGGGGGCGCGCGACCTTGGGCACCATACCGTTCGTCTACCTGGGCGGACTCTATTTCGGCCCGATTGGCACGATCGGCGGAAACATGACAGGGGCGCTGTTTTTTGGCGTAGCCTCGGTAATCGTCTGCTATCGATTGATCAGGCGTATCGAATTGCAGGATCAAGCGGCAGACGTGCCGTCATTACCCCAGACAATCCGGCGCATTCCATTATGGCCTTTTTCAACACCGCGTGGATGAGAGAATGGTCGAACCGTCCCCTCGAGCCCGGGGGCTCCGGGGAAGAAGTACCTGAACGTTCCTCAAGTCAAAATATATAGGTCTATTTGCCGACGGCGAATGTTATTTTGACATTGACGCGATAAATGGTGAGCTTGCCTGTCTTGCCTACACTGGCGCTCATATCCTTTACCCAGACGGACTTGATATTGTTCACAGTCTTCGACGCTTGCCTGACCGCGATCTGGGTAGCGTCTTCCCAGCTCTTTTTTGACTCTGCAAGAATTTCAATAACTTTATGGACGGCCATAACCTACTCCTTAATACGTACAGTGATGAATTTACCTGAGAGAGTGTCATACCGATATTACAGTTAACAGCGACAATCGCAACAATTGATCCCGAAAGAAGATTAATATTCATCTTGTACAGCACCAGATCATGCGCGAAAACTGACGCTGGCCGCGCACAAAGAACCTGACTCAGTTATCAAGACCGAAAACGATAGCGCGGCAGTGACAATGGCCTTACCGAAGACTGAGCACTTCACAATGCTGGATGTCGTCATCGATGGAATAGAAAATGAACAATTTACCACCGCTCTATGACCAGCTCAGACAGGCGCAGGGGGGCAGACTCCTGGAAGGCCTTGCAGATCAGTTCGGCCTGAGCGAACGCGATGCTGAAAATGCAGTCCGCATAATAATGCCTGAGCTCACGCAAGCCCTCGGACGCAACATATCGAGTGACGAGGGATTGACCGCTCTGCTCAAAGCGCTTGCCAGCGGCAATCACTCAAAATATCTCGACAATCCCGATATATTCCGTGACGGCGCCGTGTTGGATGACGGTAATGCCATTCTCGGTCACTTGCTGGGCAGCAAGAGTAAAAGCAGATCCGTCGCCGCGCGCGCAGCGGCTGACAGCGGTATTGGCGAAGCGATCCTGCGCCAAATCCTTCCCTATCTTGCATCGCTCCTAATGGCCTGGCTCTCAAGGCAAGGTCAGGGAGGCGGAGGTGGTGAACGCACAGACTATCCGTCAGGAGGCCGAACTCAGGAGTTCAGTGATGTTCTGGAGGATTTGTCAAACATCACCCAGCAAAAAACCGGCGGCCCGCCGTCGGCCGAGCAGAGCCGGAATCCCTATATCGATCTATCCGACGTCCTGAGTGAAAAGAGAGCGGGAAACAAGACCATAGCCGGTAAAATTCGAGACAGCCTGGGCTCAGCCATCGGAACAGGAGGAAAGGGTATAATCGGTTGGATAATTAGTGCGCTAATCTGGCGTTATGGATGGCGCTTCGTTAGGCATTTTCTCAAGCGAATATTTTGAAAAGATCCGAGTGAAAGCAAAATTTCTCTTCGACATCAGAGACAGGGCTGTTCTGGTTAGAACGCGTAATCACGGAACAGATGATCGATATCCCCCTGCCATTCATTTTCATATCGATCAAGCAATTCTTCCGCCTGTGTACGCCCTGAAGCGACAATGTTTTCAAGAGGTGAAAGGAACAGGCTTTCATCATTACAAAGCGTATCGAGCCGGTTTCTGTTCTTCAATCCCTGCCGCGACAGATCTATGAGATCCCTTGAAATTTCCAGAACGCTCCGTCCTCTGATTGACGCCTTGAGCGCCAGATGAGGAACATCGTCACGCAATTTCTGCCTCTCATCGGCGCTCCATTCGCGAATGAGCTCATAAGCGCTATCAAGTGCCGATTGGTCATAAAGCAAACCCACCCAGAACGCGGGCAACGCACACAAATTGCGCCAGGAGCCGCCATCCGCCCCGCGCATTTCAAGAAAGCGCTTTAGCCTGACTTCCGGGAAAATCGTGGTGAGGTGATTAGACCAATCGTCGAGGCTGGGCCTCTCGCCGGGCAATGCTTCGAGTTTGCCGGCCATGAAGTCCTTGAACGACAAGCCTGCAACATCGATATACCGCCCGTCGCGATAAACAAAATACATCGGCACATCGAGCGCATAATCCACATAACGCTCAAATCCCATGCCCTCTTCGAATACAAAAGGCAGCATGCCGGTACGGTCGGAATCCGTATCCTTCCATATTTGACTGCGATAGGATAAAAATCCGTTCGGCTTTCCTTCCTTGAATGGAGAATTTGCAAAGAGCGCTGTCGCAATCGGTTGCAACGCCAGCGAAACACGAAGTTTCTTCACCATATCCGCTTCGTTTGAGAAATCGAGATTAACCTGAACGGTAGTCGTTCGGTACATCATATCGAGACCGAGGGATCCAACTTTCGGCATATAGGACGACATGACGTCATATCGGCCTTTCGGCATTCTCGGTGTCTCAGCCAATGACCATTTTGGCGAGAATCCCAGGCCCAGAAATCCAATTCCTAAATCTCCGCCGATTTCCTGCGCCTGTTTGAGGTGACGATGAACCTCCTCGCAAGTCTTGTGTATCGAGCTGAGCGGTGCTCCGGAAAGCTCAAACTGCCCGCCCGGCTCGAGAGAAATATTTCCTCCGATTTCACCGGATTCGGCTTCGAGCCCGATAATATTCGCCCCCTCCATGACGGGAATCCAATCGAAACGCGAGGCCATTTCTTCGAGAAGCCTGCGGACCCCAATCTCACCCTCATATTGGATCGGCATGAGTGTCCGGGAATTGAAGCTGAATTTTTCATGTTCCGTACCGATACGCCAGTCAGCAGCCGGTTTGTTTCCGGCCTCAAGCCATTGTGCAAGTTCATCGCGCGATGAGATGATCGGGCTTGCCTCCAGTTGGAGAGATGACATTTAGAGCTCCTGAAAAGAGTGATTGCGAATGGGCAAAACCGAAGGCCCTTAAATTACACCTATATGATCGTGCGACCGTATCTGCACAAGCCTTGCCTCATCTAAATATTGCAGGCAATCCATTTTTGATGACAGGTCAATAGGATGATGCGTCTTCATAATCCAGAATGGCGTTCACAAGAGCCAATGCCGCAACGGCTGCCGTATCGGCGCGCATGACTCGCGGGCCGAGCGATATGGGAATGACAGATGGATGCCTGAGAAGACATTCCCGTTCATCGTCTCGAAATCCCCCCTCGGGCCCGATAAGCACGGCAACAGGATGGCCCTTGATCGCCTGTAGCGCTTCGAGCGGATTTTTCAGTTTCGCCGCCTCGTCACAAAACACAAGCCGCCGGTCTGGCTCCCAGGTAGTCAAAAGCTCTCTTAATTCCATCGGTTCGCAAACCATCGGCACACTCAAGATTCTGCATTGCTCCGCCGCCTCGATCGTGTTCGCAACCATCCGATCAATATTGACCCGCGCAACCTGGGTGTAAGCCGTCCTGACCGGCTGTAGTTTTGAAGCACCCATTTCGGTTGCCTTTTGAATCATATAATCAAGGCGTGTGCGTTTAAGGGGTGCAAAAATATAATGAAGATCATTTGGCTGCGTTTGCTCCCTTATCCGTTCGCCAACAAGGAGCGTGCAGGCTTTTTTCTTCTTTTCGATAATTCGTGAATCCCATTCCCCGTCCCGTCCATTGAAAAGACCAACCCCGTCACCTTCTTGAAGCCTCAGTACATTCAGGAGATAATGTGCGTGCTCTTTCGAGCATGAAATACGCATCCCGTCCGCAAGCGGGTCTTTCACATAGATCCTTTGCGTCTTATAAAGGCCTTCAATCATCCTCACTCCCTCCGGCCAGCATGTGCACGGATACCCGCCCACATATCAGAAGCCAATGACGTGCATCACGACTATATCTGATCTATTCTCACCACCAGTCTTGCAAATCAAGAAACAACGCCATGAAGGATCATGAATTGCCCCCCAGTGACGATCAGGCCGCAACGGCTCAAACCGTGCCGATTGCCGATGCCGAAAATAATTGGGTCGAGAAAATCGCACCCTCTTTCGCGCGGCCCTATCTTCGGCTGGCGCGCATAGACCGGCCAATCGGCATCTGGCTCCTTCTTTGGCCCTGCTGGTGGTCGAGTGCGCTCGCGGCTCTGACATTCGGGGCACCCTATCCCGATCCCTGGCATCTCGCACTTTTTGCAATCGGCGCAATTGTCATGCGGTCCGCCGGCTGCACATATAACGATATCGTGGACAGGAAGGTCGATCTTCAGGTCGAACGAACAAAAGGACGCCCGATACCCTCCGGCCAGGTCACCGTCACACAGGCAAGCATTTTTCTTATTGCGCTTTGTCTTATCGGCCTGCTCGTTCTCGTGCAGTTTAATCGTTATACAATCATACTCGGCATTTTGGCCGTATTGCCCACCGCCATTTATCCGTTCATGAAACGCCTTACTAACTGGCCCCAGGCCGTCCTCGGCATAACGTTCAATTGGGGCGCCCTGATGGGTTGGACAGCCATGACGGGAAGTCTCGACTGGCCACCTGTCATTCTCTATCTGGGTGCAGTTTTCTGGACCATCGGCTATGACACGATCTACGCCCATCAGGACAAGGAGGACGATGCGATCATCGGCATGAAATCGACTGCACTCACACTCGGAGACAAAACAACGACATATCTGAATGTATTCTATGCAATAACCTGGGTTGCCATTTTCATGGCAGGGGTCATGTCCGGAACCTACCTCATATTCGCAACCGCAATGGCGCTGGCAGCAATGCAACTGGTCTGGCAGGTGACCACACTCAATGTATCCGATCCCGTAAACTGTCTCATACGGTTTCGCTCAAACCGCCTGTTTGGACTGATCGTTTTCATCGGCCTCTTGGCTGACGGGGCCTTAAGGGCACTGATTGCCGGCACCTGATACCAGGCGTATTGCACCCCATGCACATCACAGGGGACATTGAAAAAACGCGGCGACCAGCTTGACCTCGTCTGAGCCTGACAATAAACGCCTTACCTATGAGCAGGCGACTGATTAACCCCGCAATTTGCGGAAAAAAATAAAACCACAACAGAACGCAGTCCTGAACGAATAAAGACATTTAGATAATTTTTTGCCACTCGATGCCAGAAACATAACGCCAGAGCGCACCTAATGAATTCCAAAACTCTCAATGAAGACCTTGATCTATTGAGACGAGCGGCCCGTAAGGCCGGAGCCACGGCGCTACAATATTATGGAGCTTCTCCAAAAACCGAACAGAAGAAAGACGGCACCGAGGTGAGCGAAGCTGATCACGCGGCAAATGACTGCCTGCAAAATATGTTGTGTGGCGAGCGTCCCGATTATGGCTGGTTGTCTGAAGAAACAATTGATGATTTAACACGCCTCACGAAAAAACATGTCTGGATCGTCGACCCGATCGATGGAACGCGAGCTTTCCTTCAGCACAAACCGGAATGGACTGTATCGGCCGCTCTCGTCACTGATGGCGAAGCGCAAATCGGAGTTGTCTTCAATCCGGTAAAAAACGAGTGGTTCGAAGCTAGGAAAGGTGAAGGTGCAACACTGAACGGAAATAGGATATCCGCCTCGGAAAGAAGTGAGATTGAAAATGCGTGTTTTGTCGGCTCGAAGCGTTTATTGAGCAGCAGACGCTGGTCCGCATCCTGGCCGCAGGTCAACGCCTTCTGGGCCAACTCAATCGCCTATCGCCTCGCATTGGTTGCAGCCGCAAAAGCCGATGCCACATTGACACATACGCCAAAAAGCGAATGGGACATGGCGGCCTCCGCCCTCATCGTCGAGGAAGCAGGGGGTAAGGTCTCAACCTTCGATGGCGATAGACTCATCTTCAACCGCGAGCAAACGAGATTTCCGAATATCGTGGCATCGGGCGCTCAACTGCATCCTTTGCTGCTCGAACGGACAAGACAATTTCAATCAGATACGCACAATGTCGGATATCATTTATGAGCATACCAGATCGATCCGGGCGCGAAACGCCTGAAACCAGGAACCCTGAACAACTTCTCCATCTCGTGTTTGGCGGTGAGCTAGACACCCTCGATGGCATCAGTTTTCGAGATCTCGAAAAGCTTGATATTGTCGGAATCTACCCGAATTACAACGAAGCTTACGACGCCTGGAAAACAAAGGCTCAACAATCCGTTGACAATGCGCATCAACGCTATTTTATCGTCCATATTCACCGATTGATGGATCCTGAAAACCAGTAATGAGCATTCGTTTGAGATATCGGTCGGTCCGGCATTCAATGCACGAACACACAACGCACCCTGCTAATAAAGATGAGTCCGAACCGCATTTTTGCTAGATTGATCTCTATGCAACCACCTTACGTGGCGATTAACAAATTGGGCTTGTAGAAGGCTGAACTTTGCAGAAAATAACCAAAGACAACATTTTCGGCGATGCGGACAAAATCGCGCGTCGAGATGACAGCCTGCAAACCGATTATACCACCCGTCAGGTTGTCGAGCGCATTTGGGTAGATCATTTCCGTCCACGCTGGCGACTCATGGCTCTCACCGGTTTTGCCATGGCTGTCTCCGCAGGCACAACAGGCGCAGTTCCCCTCATTATTCAGCGCGCCGCCGACGAAATATTCGTCAACCAGAACAAGGAAATGATCCTGACGGTCACCATAGCCGCCATCGTCATAACCATTCTGAAAACAATATCCGAATATGTCTCGGGTGTTGCCGTGGGATATCTTGGATTGCGTTTTATTGCCGATCTGCGCATCAAGATGTTCAAGCGTCTTGCCCACGCTGATCTGGGCTGGATTGAAGACGTGCATTCCGGTCGGTTTGTCGCGGGCTTTTTAAACGACGCCAATCTGATCCGTCAAACCGCCAGCCGCACGCTCGTCGCACTGGGTGAAAACGCATTTAAAGTCATTGTACTTCTTGGCAGCATGTTCTGGCTGGATTGGCGGCTGGCTTCGATTGTCATGATGATGATGCCGATCGGTATCCTTCTTCTTGGGCGTCAACGCAGAAAAATGCGCAAATCGACCAAAAAGTCCCTGCAGGAGACCGGCGATCTTTCGGCACTGATTTCACAAACCCTGCGCAGCATTCGCGTGGTCCGGGCGTATGGCCAGGAAAAACAGGAAATTAAACGCGCGACCGGCGTTATCAATCGCGCTATGGAATTCACCATGCGTGGCGCCCGCGCCCGGGCGCTCGCCAATCCCATCGCCGAACTTCTCACCGGCATCGGTTTTGCCGGTGCAATTTATTATGCTGGCACACAAGGCCTTTCGGGTGACATATCTCTTGGTCATTTCACGGGCTTTATGGCGGCTGCGATGCTCATTTATCAACCTCTCCGCAGCCTTGCCACATTGCAAACCGTTCTTCAGGAAGGGGTGGCTGCGTCAAGCCGCGTTTTCGGAATTATCGACCGGACCATCGAACTCAGGGACGAACCCGGAGCCACATCCCTTGTGCTTAAAAATGGCGAGATAAAATTTGAAAATGTCTCATTCGCCTATGAACCCGGAAAACCCGTTTTGGATAACTTCTCGGTGACAATTCCAGCCGGCAAAACCGTCGCGCTGGTCGGCCCATCCGGCTCCGGCAAGAGCACTATACTCAATCTCGTTCTGCGTTTCTTCGATCCTCAGAAAGGTCGCATCCTGATCGATGGCCAGGATCTCCGACATGTCCAGATCGAAAGCCTAAGGCGATCAACCGCACTCGTTACCCAGGAGCCCATTCTCTTTGATGATACAATCAAGGAGAATATCGCCTATGGAACGTCAGATGCGGATATGGCCGCAATCAAGAAAGCCGCGCAATCCGCTGCGGCTCATGATTTTATTGAGGCAATGCCCCAGGGCTATGACTCCAATGCCGGTGAAGCCGGTAATGTATTCTCAGGCGGCGAGCGCCAGAGGATCGCCATCGCCCGGGCAATTTTAAAGGATGCCCCCATACTCCTGCTTGACGAACCGACGAGTTCACTGGACTCCCATGCAGAGAAAAAGGTGCAGGACGCACTGCACGGATTGATGGAGGGGCGAACCGTTCTGATGATTGCACATCGCCTGTCCACGATACAGAATGCCGATCTCATTCTGGTAATGAGCAACGGTCATCTCGCAGAGCAAGGAACCCATCAGGAATTACTGGAGAGCAATGGCATCTATGCCAGCCTGTTCAGGTCCCAATTCATGGGTATTGAAAGTTCAGTACATCCTGACAGTGCATCCGTCACATAGTGTCGGTCATTCAATATCGGCCAAACCACCTTATCTGGTTCCTCGCCCTCTACTCCCGGCGTAAAACCTTGTTCACCAGAACGTTTGTGAGAGAGCCTGCCTTGAATTCACGTTCAAGCTCGACAGGATCGTAAATCTCGTCAACCCATGTGAGAAAATCGACCGGCGTTTGGGTATTTCGCTCGATATATCGCTCAAAAACATAATCTAGAATACCGGTATCGGATTTTTTGAAATGACCGAATTTGACATCGAGCTGGCCTGCGGCATCGGCCATAGGCACACCTTCCTTGAAATGCATGAATAATACGGAAGCTAGTCCGGCTCTGTCTGCTCCCGATTTACAATGCATCAGTATTGGATATTCAACCTGCTCAAAAAGCGCCTTAGCCTCGTGAAATTTTTCACGTGGCGGCGCAGCGCGAGATTTGAGATCGAAATTGACCAGTGAAAGACCATGGCGCAAACACGCCTCCTGCTCCAGTCTGAAGCCTCCGCATTCACGATCACCCCTGAGATTGAGGACTGTTTTGACGCCACGGCGCGCCATTTGAGCAATCTGATGCGGGGCAGGCTGGCTGGAACGCCAGGCAGTGCCGGTAATCTGATGCCGATTGCTGTAAACAAGCCTGAAAATCCCGTGATCGACAATCAGCATGTCAAAATAGTCATATGCGCGAAAAAGCGTGTTCTGAACCCAACGCGGGGAACGCTCGTAAGCGCTCTGGCGCCGGGCGGCAAACCGCTCCCGGCTAGCGCGACGCGCACGGCGGATCCTTTTCTTCAACGGTGGTCTTTCAGGCAATATCTCCACCTCTGATCCCATCTGAGAAAAACCTTCCAAAAACCGGGCGCACATGGATTTCAGGATAGAGTGCGCACTTTATCCCTATTATACCCAACCTCGGCGGCAACTCTTAAATAATACTATTCAAGCGGCTTTTGAATTCGGGTGATATCCGCTATAGAGATGCACATCAACAGGGCATTACCCACCGATAAAGTTTTTGCCATAGCAACGATGGCCGGGACAGAAAAAATCCCGACATAATTTGTCCGGTTTAATTGAGATTTGAAGCGCCCACCCGTATGGCAAAAAGCGATAAAATCAAATCAATTCTTAATCGGTTGCTCAGTAGCGTCCTTGCGGGCTACCTGAAACTCGTCTTCAAGACCGCCCGCAAAATTACCGAACCTGATGATTATCCCGAACTATTTTGGGCAAACCATCCTTTCATATGCAGCATGTGGCATGGCCAGTTTCTTATGCTGCCCCCTTTAAAACCAACTAATCTCCGCACCAACATTATGGTCGCTAAACACCGCGACGGCGATGTCATTGGCGGCACGATCGAGCGTTTCGGCATGAAACTGATCCGCGGTGGTGGATCGGGCCACCGCAAACGCGACCGTGGCGGCATGCGGGCCTTGAGAGAATCTGTGCGCACTCTACAGAATGGCATTACAATCGGCATGACCGCAGACGTGCCGCCCGGACCCGCGCGGAAGGCAGGTCTTGGAATCATAACGATTGCGCGTATTTCCGGACGTCCGATCTTGCCGGTGGCCACCGCGACCAGCCGCTTTCACGCATTCGACACGTGGAGCCGCATGACGCTCAATCTGCCATTTTCCACTCTCTCATTCGTTGTCGGTGATCCTATCCATGTACCGCGTGATGCATCGCCCGAAGAACAGGAGCGCCTGCGCCATCTCCTTGAAGATAGAATGAATATTGCGACAGAACGTGCTTATGAACTGGTCGGTCGCAGCACGGCAGACATACGCCCATACACCATGGCGCCGACAGAAATGGGTGGCGCTATCGCACGCCCCCCGGTCAGCCTGCCGTTGAAATTTTACCGTCACGCAACCAATGCGCTCAGTTTTACCGCGCCAATAATACTGAAAATACGTGAAGGGCGGCACAGAGAAGATCCTGCTCGCAGGAACGAACGATTGGGCAGGCCCTATATTCATAGACCGAAGGGCAGGCTCATCTGGTTTCATGCAGCCAGCGTCGGTGAAACAAATGCCATTTTGCCGATCCTGCCTGAAATCGAGAGCAGAAGACCCGATACCAGGATTTTATTGACCACGGGCACGGTCACATCCGCCACATTGGCGCAATCGCGTTTGAGCGAAAATGCAATCCATCAATATGTCCCGCTCGATGCCCAGAAATTTGTCAGATCCTTTCTCAATCACTGGAAACCTGATCTGGCCGTGTTTGCCGAGTCGGAGATCTGGCCCAATCTCGTTCTTGAAACCTCCTCGGCCGACATACCTCTTCTGCTCGTCAACGCCCGCATGTCGAAAAAAACTTACCGCAACTGGAAGCGCTACGGCATAGTGAGCCGCCCTCTCTTCTCGAGGCTGGACGTTGTTCTTGCCCAGTCCAAGAGAATTTCGGACTGGTATTCCTTCCTCGGCTCCCCCAGCGTAAGCACCATCGGCAATCTCAAGATCGACGCTCCGCCACCGCCAATTGACAATGAAAAACTTGTAAAGCTCAAAGAAGCTATATCGGGACGACCGGTATTTCTCGCGGCGAGCACGCATCCCGGTGAAGATGAAATCATCGCCACAGCCCATAAATTAATTTCGCGCGCGGTGCCTGATATTCTTACCATTGTCGCCCCACGGCATCCTGAGCGCGGCATATCAATCTCCGAAGCATTTGGTGAAATCGGCTTAACGACGGCCTTGCGCTCCGAGAACGAATTGCCCGCATCTCATCATGACATCTACATTGCCGACACGATCGGCGAACTGGGGATATTATATTCTCTCGCGCCTTTGGCGTTTATCGGAGGCTCCCTGATCCCTCATGGGGGACAAAATCCCGTCGAGGCAGTCAAACTCGATACGGCAACTCTCACAGGACCTCACAGAAATAATTTTGCCGACATTTACAACACATTGTTGAAATGCGGTGGTGCAGTCGAAGTCAAATCTGCCGAAGACATCTCGGAAATCGCCATTAAGCTGTTACAAAACCCCTCTGAGATCAGTGCCATGAAAAAGGGAGCCCTGGAGGGGCTTGCAGAACTCACCGGTGCTTTGGAAGAAACTGTTGAAACAATATTATCCCATCTGGATCGCTGAAAGGACTAATGTTGTTGCGTCTTGAAACACCCTCATGGTGGTATATGCGGGAACCGACTTCAATGGCGAAGGCTCTCAAGCCCATATCCTGGCTTTGGGGGACGATAGCCGCTTCCCGCATGTCCATAAAAAGCCGGCATCATTCAAACCTGCCGGTTCTCTGCCTCGGGAATTTCACCATGGGTGGGGCGGGCAAAACACCTGCCGCTATTCACACAGCCAACATTCTGACGTCCCTCGGCGAAAAACCCGCTTTTTTAACACGAGGATATGGCGGCCGGATATCCGGACCTTATCGCGTCGATCCCGAAAGAGATACGGCCCACCAGGTTGGCGACGAAGCGCTTCTACTGGCGCGCCACGCACCGACATTCGTTGCGCGCAACCGCGTCGCCGGAGCAAAGATGATCGAGCAAAGCGATGCGACGATTATCATTATGGATGACGGATTTCAGAACAACAGCCTGCACAAGGATTTATCCCTTGTGGTCGTTGATGGTGATGTGGGTATCGGCAATGGTATGACAGTACCTTCCGGTCCTCTCCGTGCCCCATTCGATAATCAATTAACTTTTTGCGATGCCATCATAATCATTTCGAAAGATGGAGAGGATAACGAAAATATTCGTACCCTGCGCCAATCCTTCGGCGGCCCTGTCATATATGCGGATATCGTGCCCGATGATGACGTCTCCTGGTTGCAAACGTCACGGATTATCGCCTTCGCCGGCATAGGGCGGCCTGAGAAGTTCTTCCAGACCGTTCGTGGTTGCACACAAAATCTCATCGACTGCATACCTTTCCCCGATCACCACAGATTCACCGAGGATAATGCGCGAGAACTGCTGGGGCGGGCATTCGGAGAGGATGCGATTCTACTGACGACAGAAAAGGACTGGGTGCGGCTGGCCGATGATAAACCGGCCATAAGCGAATTGCGAGAAAGCGCCCGTACATTGCCTATCAGGTTGCAGTTTGAGAAAGAGGGGCAGCTGCTGCTCGAAAAACTCGTCGATGTCGCATTATCGACCCGGCAAGACTTATGAAGTCTCTCTAGCTATTGATTTAGGCCTTCTCCGCTGCGCTGCGCACCTCGAGATAACGCTTTAACGAAACCTCAGCACTCGAATAGGCTTCCTGCAGATCGACACTCCAATAGCGTAATTCTTCAAGCGGGATGGGCACGTCGGTAACCGCACAGCGAACATAGTCCCCCGGAACGACTATTCGGAAATCGCCACCGCCATATTCGAGCTGGGCTTCATTCCGTAGATTGAGAATTTTCTCAAATCTGTTCATTTATTGTCTCATAAAAATTGTCCGCTTTGGCTAACACCTGATTAGATAGTCAATAGTGGTGAAATATTCCAGCCAAAACACCAAGCGCTGTTAAGGACTTCAGAATAGAGACCCTTGCCCGCTATCCTTTGCCGAAGATTTGCGCGCTCGCAATTTACGCGATCGCCTGGGCTTCACCGATGCATGATCGTCGCTGCTCGGCGTATTGTCGGGCCCAGCTCCGTTCTTTTTCGGTACCGCCGCCACATGCCCGTCCGCAAACTCGATATCGATTGCAGGCGCATGTGCAGCAATTTCTGCGCTGCGGACCATGTTTCCCCCTTCGTCACGGATGATCGTGAACCCCCGGGATAGCACGCTATGATGGCCAAGAGAGTTCAACAATTGTTCGAGCGAAATCAAAACCTGTCGTTCACGTCCCACATTATGTTGAAAGGCCTGCATATTTCTCAGGCCAAGCGAGTGCAACTCCTGCCCCATTGCGGTGAATCTGGACCTAAGTGGTTGCGCACTTAACCGGCCTCGAATGGCGCCGAACCGTCCGGCATGTCCCTGATTATTGGAATACAAACCACGGGGAAGCCGGTTTGCCAGCTCGTCGCAACGCTGCCTCGGCAGCGCAAGAATATCCTGCATGCGCGGCAATCCACGTTGCGCGCTTATCAAATGCGTCTTGAACTCCTCTAAGGCTCGATAGATGACCCTTTTCAGCCTCTCGGAAAATCCGCTTACACGCTCGATAAGGTCGGTATATTTCGGCACCGCCCATTCTGCTGCCTTCGTTGGCGTAGGGGCCCGGGCATCCGCAGCCAGGTCGATCAAAGTCCAATCCGTTTCATGGCCGACGGCTGATATCAGAGGAATTTTGCTCGCGGCCACCGCCCGGACGACCACTTCCTCGTTAAATCCCCAAAGATCCTCAAGGCTGCCGCCACCCCGCGCAACGATCAGAACGTCCGGTCGTGGAACGGCGCCATCCGGCTTCAAGGCATTAAATCCCGCAATAGCTTTCGCAACCTCCGCTGCCGATGTTTCGCCTTGCACCCTTACCGGCCATAGCAGCACGCGCACCGGAAAACGCTCGGCAAAACCGTGCATCATATCGCGAATCACAGCCCCCGTAGGCGATGTCACCACCCCGACCACCCGAGGCAGAAACGGCAGCTCGATCTTCCGCTCTTCAGCAAACAGCCCTTCCTCGGTAAGCTTTTTCCTTCGTTCTTCCAGGAGGGCCATCAGCGCGCCGACACCGGCAGGTTCGAGCGATTCAATGACAATCTGGTATTTCGAACTTCCCGGATACGTTGAAATCCGGCCGGTGGCGATAACCTCAAGTCCCTCTTCCGGCTTGAACTTCAACTTTTGAAACACGCCACGCCAAACCACCGCATCGATGCGGGCCTTGTCATCCTTGATGGTAAAATAGCAATGACCAGAGGAATGAGGCCCCCGGTAGCCGGAAATCTCTCCGCGCAGCCGGACATGACCAAAGCTATGCTCAACCGTTCTTTTGATCGCGTTTGCAAGCTCCGTCACAGTGAACTCTTTTACGTTCCCTGCGCGACCGCGATCGGAATTATTATCGGTCAAATTCACACACTCCTGGCTAAGTCCATTGGCAAACGAGCCGACATGGGCAAATATAAGCATTGCGTGATTTAGGCAGTTTTTCCACCGGAGCCAATCCCTGAAAGGCGCACAACATGTTCGATATGGTGGATAAATCGTACGCAGGCTTATGGAATTATGGCTGGCCTGATATTACGGGCTGAAACATACCACGTTTTTGGCAAGGAAGGCCCTGAAATGAATGTACTTATTATCGGCTCTGGCGGTCGCGAACATTCACTCGCATGGGCCATCGCAAAGAGTCCGGTAATAAGCCATCTCTATTGCTCACCCGGCAAT
The DNA here is from genome assembly GCA_947258705.1 of uncultured Hyphomicrobiaceae bacterium. GTDB lineage: Bacteria > Pseudomonadota > Alphaproteobacteria > Rhizobiales > CAMYJA01 > CAMYJA01. Next base: position 92,181 of record CAMYJA010000001.1, read on the forward strand.
GGCGGGATTGAGAAAGTAGCAGATTGCATAGATTTGAATTTCCAGGACCACAAAGAAATAATTCGGTTTTGCCAATCGACAAACATCACATTCGTTATCATCGGCCCCGAAGATCCGCTTGTTAACGGCCTTGCCGATGATTTGAGACAGGCGGGCATCAAGGTATTCGGACCGTCAAAAGCCGCAAGCGCGCTTGAAGGTTCAAAGGGTTTTACAAAGGACCTTTGCCGAAAATACGATATTCCCACAGCCAACTATGCACGCTTCGATAATCCGGGTCATGCCCGAAGCTATGTCGAGCGCCATCCCTTGCCTATCGTGATCAAGGCTGATGGTCTGGCCGCCGGCAAGGGTGTGACCATCGCCATGAGTCGCGACGAAGCCAATGAAGCCATAGACGATTGCTTTGGCGGTCGCTTCGGTCAGGCCGGTGCCGAAGTTGTAATCGAGGAATGCCTGGTGGGAGAGGAGGCAAGTTTTTTTGTCCTTACGGACGGAGAAACTATTCTGCCACTCGCCACCGCACAGGACCACAAGCGCGCATTTGACGGCGATAAAGGACCGAACACCGGCGGCATGGGTGCCTATTCACCTGCTCCGGTCATGACCGGAGCAATGTGCCGCAGAACATTGGACGAGATAGTAAAGCCCACAATAGAGGCGATGAACGAACTGGGAATACCGTTCCAGGGCGTTCTATATGCCGGACTTATGATCACCGAAGAAGGCCCTAAACTGATCGAGTATAATGTCCGCTTTGGCGATCCCGAATGTCAGGTGCTCATGCTCCGTCTCAAGAGCGATATTCTCCCGGCACTGATCGCGACCAATGACAAAACGCTCGATCATATCGAACTCGAATGGCGCCAGCAAACGGCGCTGACGGTTGTCATGGCCGCGCGGGGATACCCTGGCGCCTACGAAAAAGGCTCCCTGATTACCGGTCTTGAAGGACTTGAACGGCCGGAAGTACAGGTTTTCCACGCGGGCACCCTGCGCGATGATGAGGGTATCAAAGCCAATGGCGGCCGGGTTCTCAATATAACGGCCCTGGGTGACACGGTAAGGGAAGCGCGAGACTTGGCCTATGATACGATCGAACAGATCAATTGGCCCGAAGGTTTTAATCGAAACGATATCGGCTGGCGGGCAATCAAGGGCGAAGAAAATGCGGCCTGATCCAAAAGAGCTGCCTGTGAAAAACCATGTGTGAAACAGCCTGAGCGTCACATACAGCTAAGGATTGACACCTGGAAAATCGGCCCCATCTTAGATATCAGCATTTCCTGTTTACGCCTTGACAAAAATGTTTGAAACGCTTTCTCCGATATAGGGACAGCGCGAAGAACAAGCCAAAGAGACCTCAAATGCCTTCGAAAACAGCTCTCATGGTGAAACCGTCCTCTTTGCCAGCCAAAGGTAAAAGGTTCACGCTTGCCCTGGGTGGCGGGGCCGCGCGGGGCATTTCCCATATTGCGATTGTCGAGGCTCTCGACGAACTTGGCGTCAAGCCCGATTTGATCGTGGGCACCTCAATGGGATCCATCATTGGTGCATGTTACGCAGCCGGGATGCGCGGCACCGAAATCCGTGAACACACAATCGAGCTCTATCGCAGCCCCACCGGCCTTTTAAAACGAATGATAAGTCAATGGCCTGGCGCCATCAGCGATATTTGGAACCCCTTTACATCATCCCTGTTCGATCCGGTCACCCTTTTTGAAATGGCGGCCCCCGATGCGATAAAAAAGAGGATCGAGGATCTCAAGATCCCGTTCAAGGCAATAACGACCGACTTTTACATCCATAATCAACGCATAATCGACAAAGGTCCGGTTATACCTGCCATCGCAGCCTCTTCCTCGCTTCCGACCCTTTTCATGCCGGTAGAGATTGACGGCGCGGTATTGGTCGATGGCGGTTTCGTCAACCCCACCCCTTTCGATGTCGCCAAGCTTCCCGGAGCAATTACGATAGCGGTCGATGTGACCGGCGGGACGGGAGCGCGCAAGGGCGATGAATATCCCTCATCGATTGAAACCTGGATCGGCTCGACACAGATCATGCTCCATTCGATAACCAGGGCAAAATTAAAATATGAAGCCCCCGATATTCTGATCAGACCCGATGTCGAACTGTTCGGCGCTCTCGAATTTCACAAGGTCAATGAAATACTGAAAGCAAGCGAACCCGCAAAAGAGAGGTTGAAACAGGCACTCGCAAATAAAATTGACCTCAGCGCTTCGATTTAAAAAAATCCTTTAAAAGCGCGGACGAGCGCGTTTCGTCAATCCCCGAATAAACCTCCGGCTTATGATGGCAACTTGGTTGATCAAAAAAGAAAACGCCGCTTTCGACGCCGCCACCCTTGGGATCCAGAGCGCCAAAATAAAGCCGCCTTATGCGCGCGAAGGAAATCGCCGCAGCACACATGGTGCAAGGTTCAAGCGTCACATAAAGATCGCAACCCGATAACCGTTCCGATTCCAGCCTTTGACAGGCCTGTCGAATGGCTATGAGTTCCGCATGTGCGGTTGGGTCGTTCCTTGCGATTGTTTCATTGCCGGCTGCGGCGATCACCCTGCCTTCACCGTCAACGATGACAGCACCAACCGGAACTTCAAGACGTTGGGCCGCGCGTACAGCTTCGGCGAGCGCAAGTTCCATATAGCTCTCTTGTCGAACTAATGCCATAAACCTAACTGGACCCAATCATAGCCACACCTGAATTCAATACCCCGTCATGCCACAAAACCAAAAAAATGATCAGCGTAAGACGCCTGCTGCCGCTAAAAAGAAGCCGGGGCGGAAATCGCATTTCGGCGTAAATGTTTCACGTAAAACGTCACAAAAAAAAGATCCTCTCCAAATTTCAGATACCATGCGGATCGCAAAAGCCATAGCACGCGCGGGCATGTGTTCAAGGCGCGAGGCCGAGGCCTGGATCAATGACGGACGTATTAGTGTCAATGGCGAGGTGCTTAAAAGCCCTGCGTTGAATGTCACTCCCTCAGACAGGATCTGTGTCGACGGAGAACCATTGCCCACACACCGTAAAACGCAGCTTTTCCGCTATCACAAACCAAAAGGACAAGTCACAACTCACAGCGACCCTGATGGCCGTCCGACCGTGTTCGACGCCCTTCCAAAAAAACTGCCAAGACTGATTTCTATTGGACGCCTCGACCTCACCACGGAAGGGCTGCTTCTTCTCACAAATGATGGTGCGCTCGCACGTCATATCGAATTGCCGAAAACAGGTTGGCTAAGAAAATACAAAGTGCGCGCTCACGGTAAAATAAAACAACAGGAACTTGACAGGCTCAAGGACGGCATCACGATTGACGGCGTTCGGTACGGCGCGATTGACGCGCGTATTGAACGCGAGCAGGGTGCGAACATATGGCTGTCGATTGGTATCCGCGAAGGTAAGAACCGTGAAATCAGACGCGTGTTGTCAGCAATCAATCTCGATGTAAACCGCCTGATCCGATTGTCCTTCGGACCATTTCAGCTCGGCGATTTAAAATCAGGAGCGGTCGAAGAGGTCAACCTAAAAACGCTCAGGGAACAATTGGGTCAAAAAAAATCCATAGAACTGGGTCTGACTCCCAAACCCTCGGCCAAAAAAGAAATCAGGAAAACGAGGCGATAGCATTGAGAATCGTCGGCGGGAAATTAAAAGGCCGTTCCCTGAATACGCCCAGATCAGACGCAACGCGTCCAACCTCGGACCGGGTGCGCGAAGCCGTATTCAATATACTCAACCATGCAATTGAGGATTTCACCATCGAAAACGCCCTCGTCCTCGATTTGTTTGCAGGAACAGGCGCATTGGGGCTTGAAGCGCTTTCCAGAGATGCGAAATTTTCTCTTTTTGTCGAGCAGTCGGCCGACGCCCGCGCACTCATAAGACGTAATGTTGAAGACCTGGGACTAGTTGGCGCCGTAAAAATATTCCGGCGCGACGCAACCAATCTCGGTGACATAAAGCGCTTCGATCCATTCAGCCTGATCTTTCTCGATCCGCCCTATGGGTACGGCATCGGAGAAAAAGCTCTCTTGAGCGCGCACCGCGGCGGCTGGATCGCCGAAGGTGCTATTTGTGTATTGGAAGAAAAAAAATCCGCCGAGATCGACATTCCCGACGGATTTGAAATTCTGGACGAAAGAATATATGGCGATACCCAGATCAAATTCCTGAAAGCGGGCGCGCTTGAATAATTTGTGATTAGTCAACGCCGTCCAAATAACCGCTCTATATCTGAAAGTCTCAGCTCTACATATGTGGGGCGTCCATGATTGCATTGCCCGGAATATGGAACAGCTTCCATTTCCCGCAACAAGGCATTCATCTCAGTCCCGTTGAGCCGGCGCCCCGAACGCACGCTGCCATGACACGCCATTGTCGAGCAAACATGCTCAAGCCGTTCTTTGAGAGAAAACGCCTCCCCCTGCTCGCGAATTTCATCAATGAGATCGTGGACCATTCCCTTGACGTCCACTTCGCCGAGAAGCGCAGGGGTTTCCCGCACCATGACGGAGCCGTGCCCGAATGCCTCGATGACAAGACCAAGCTTCTCGAATTCATCCCTTTGCCCGAGCAAAAGCGCGCTATCATCGCTATCAAGATCAATAACCTCCGGAATGAGAAGTCCTTGGGACGGAATGCCACCCTCTACCAAAGCTTTCTTCATACGCTCATAAACGATCCGTTCATGGGCCGCATGCTGATCGACAATGATGATCGAGTCGCCGGTTTGCGACAGGATGTAGTTTTCATGAAGCTGTGCTCGCGCGGCGCCTAATGGGCGTGATGCGAATTCCAGCGCCACATCATCGGGTACATCGTCGACATGACCACTGGGCAAGTCGACCATGGCAAGCGCTGCCTGAGTCGTTTCGGAAAATCCAACGTCATAATTGGCATGACTGCCCATTGCGCTCGGCCCATAGGCACTGGAACGCTCATAAGGATTGTCACTGTCAGCATGCCGCCCTGCCTGGAATTCCGGGCGAAAAGCATCCAATGCTGAAATCCCGCCACGAGCGCTCGAATGATGCCCGGCTTCGGCCAAAACCTGTTTTAATGCCCCGACGATCAAACCTCGCACAAGTCCGGCATTGCGAAATCGCACCTCGGCCTTGCTCGGATGCACATTGACATCCACTTCTGAAGTTGGAACGTCGAGAAAGAGCGCCAACATCGGATGACGCCCGCGAGGCATGAAATCTCCATAAGCAGCGCGCACAGAACCCGACAAGAGTTTGTCTCGTACCGGTCGGCCATTTACGAATAAAAACTGCTTGAGGGTATTCGCCCGGTTGAGGGTTGGCAGGCCGGCATATCCGCTAAGCCGGATTTCCTCGCGTTCCGCCCGCACTTCAAGCGCATCGCTCATAAACTCAGCACCCATGATCTTGCCGAGCCTCGATAAAATACCATCTGGCCTGTCATGCGCTTTAACGAGACTAAGCCCCGTTTTCTCGCCCGTCGTGAGAGAAAAAGAAACTTGCGGGTGCGCCATGGCCAGCCGACGAACGACATCGTTGATCGCGCCATTTTCCGCCCGTTCTGATTTCATAAATTTGAGCCGTGCAGGCGTTGCTGAAAAAAGATCGTGAACCTCAATGCACGTGCCCTTGTTCAGTGAGCATGGTTTGGGATCCGATTTTCTACCGCAATCGACAACAATTTCAGACGCTCCCGTGCACTCAAGAGAGCGGCTTTTAATGACAAGGCGGGAAACCGAGCCAATCGATGGAAGCGCCTCGCCGCGAAAGCCAAGTGTCAAAATATCCAGAAGGTTGTCATCGCGAAGCTTCGAAGTGGCGTGACGTTCCACAGCCAGAGAAAGCTCCTCACGCGACATACCTGTCCCATCATCGCTAACGCGGATAAGCGCCAGCCCACCATCGACCGTGACGATTTCTATATGATCGGCTCCGGCATCAAGGGCGTTTTCCACGAGTTCCTTAACGACGCTGGAAGGTCGCTCTATCACCTCTCCGGCAGCGATGCGGTTTACCGTTTCCTCGGATAATTGACGAATAGGCATTTGCCCCCTCCTCTGGTGCTTAGCCCTTAGAACTCAGGATCTTGCGCGCCAGCTTCTTTCCCTCTTCGACAGATGGTTGATCAAACGGATTAATCTGAAGAAGCGAGGCCGCTAAAATCGTTTCGATCATGAAATGCATGACCAGTGCTCCGATCGCTTCCTCATTTAACACCGGGACATCGATTGTCCGTACCGGTCTACCCGCGCGAACAAGTGCATCGGGTACCGCCCGCTGCTGTGCAGCAACGAGATCGCCGACCTTCTTGCCCGCCAAATAATCAACACCGCCGAGTTCCGCCAATTCAGGATCAATAAGATTACCGGTGCCGGCGCAATCAGAGCGCACAAAATTATAGAAATGATGCCGCGGCCCATCCATGAAAAGCTGTAAAAGACTGTGCTGGTCAACCGGTCCCAATGCGGCCAGCGGGGTTGATCCAAAACCTTTCTTGCCGAGGCTCTCGGCCCAGAGTTGCCCGTACCAGGCTGAAAACCGGGACAGGCGATCATTATAGGGCATCATCACTGATATCGGCAGGTTATGATCAACCTGAAGCGCTATAGCGACCGCAGCGCCAACAGCCGGAGCAAAATTTGAAGCACCATCACATGTAAGTAAGTCATGAAGCACCGATTGCGCGCCGGTCCGTATGCGTGTTGCATCAAGCTCCTGGGCGAGGGCCGGTAAAAGCCCCACATTTGTGAGACATGAAAAGCGCCCGCCGATACCGGTGTGATGCTCAATCATCGGCACATCGAATGAGGTCAAGATATCGCGCAACCCATTCTTGCGCCCCGCTATCCGTGGTTCCGTCAATCCGAGAATTGTATTGGAAATCCGGGGCGCCAGTCCTGCTTCTTTAAGCGCACCGATCAGTGCTATTGTCTGGCAAAGAGTTTCCGCAGTTCCGCCGGATTTCGAGGTAATAACAAAGCGCGTTGACTCGAGGTCCAGCCTGTCCAACGCCATATCGAGCGTGCGCGGATCGAGGTTGTCATAGAACCGAATGCGCAATCGGTTCTGGTTGCCCCCCTTGGAGGCGCCGGGGATGTTCCAGCCCCCTAATTGCGCAAATGTCTGACCACCGAGACTTGATCCCCCCGTTCCGAGAAATATCACGGTATTTGCGTCTTCGGTCAGCTTCATAAAAGCCGTTTGCGCAGCCAATAAATCGTCGGTCTCGTCGGCAATGCACAAAATTGGGTTTGCGCCAGATTGATATTCATCACGTAGTCGGCTGATCTCGGGTACCAGTCCGGATAGCCATCGCTCGACATCTTCTTGGCTTAAACCACGCTCGCCCGGCACCTGGGAAAAACAATCCTCTATGGACTGAATATAGTGGCGTCCGTTCTTTGGTCCGTTACCATCCCCGCCTGGTCGCCCTTGTTGCGCCCCCTCATGAACGTTCATCCCGCCCTCCGTGCATCTTCGGTCCGATCGACCTCGTATGAGTTCACTTCAATAGAATACGCGAAATGTTGAAAGACCAACTCTGGCATTGTAGCCATATATATAGAACACGAACGGTTCGGCTTTTCGCTCACGGCAACTGCTCAGGCGCGTTGCTCCAAACCCGGCTATTGGCCTCCAACTGTTTCGAAAGGTTACATGTTGGAGAATTGCTGACTTATACGGTCCGGAAGTAGGCCGGCGTAGATTGAAAAAGCGGCGTAGATAATAATCTGTCGCTTAACCTTTTTCTTCCATTTTGCCAGGTTGGCCGACAATCGTCACAATGAGCCCATCCGCTTTCAAAAGTCTTTTCGCAACCGCCTTGATATTGTCGATACTTACGTCCTCGATCATACGATTACGTTCTTCAATATATGTTGGTTCCAGATTTTCGACTTGTATCCACAGAAGCTGACTGGCAATTTTGGAATTGGTATCAAACCTCAATGGATAGGACCCGGTAAGATAGCGCTTGGCGTTTTTGAGCTCCTCTTCACTCGGTCCCTCGACAGACATTCTTTTAAACACGTCGGTGATCACCTGGAGGGACTTCTGAATACCGTCATTCTTGGTCGCAACACCCCCCAGAAAAATCGACGCATGCTGATATGGAGAAATATAGCTGTACACGGAGTAGGCGAGCCCCCGCTTTTCACGCACCTCTTCCATAAGCCGTGAATTAAAACCGCCGCCACCTATAATATAATTGAGAACATATGATGCGATAAAATCCTTGTCGCTACGCTGAAATGCTCGATGTCCAAATTGAGCGACTGCTTGCGGGATTTTCATCTCGATAATTTTCCGCTTTGGCCCCAATGGTGGCGTTGCTGACACGACCTTCTTGAGCCTGGATTTTTCCGGCAGTTTGCCAAACACCTTGTCAAGCAAGACACCGAGCTGCTTTGCATCAATATCACCTACAACTGAAATCTTGAGATTATCACGGGCAAAAACTGCTTTGTGATATGCTCGGAGGTCGTCTGCTGAAATCGCTTTAACGGTCTCCAGGGTCCCATGAACTGATCGCCCATAAGGGTGCCCATCAAACGCCAGATTGAACCATTCGCGAGTGGCTACCTTATTGGGGTCGTTCAGGTCATGCACGAGCCCCGCGGCAATCTGCTGACGCATCCGGTCTATGGCAGCCTTGTCGAAGCGTGGTTTCGACAAGGCCAGGGTCAAAAGCTTAATTCCCTCATCCAGATTTTTGGAAAGCGATTGAAAGCTTCCGCTAAATACATCCTTTGTGCTGCTGAACGACAGCTTGAGAGCAAGATCCTCGATCTTCTCCTGAAACGCTTGCGAATTCAAATCACCCGCACCTTCATCAAGCATTGTCGTGAGAAAATGGGACACGCCGGGATTGTCAGATGGATCCTGCGCAGCCCCGCCTGTAAACGCAAAGCGCATTGCGACAAGAGGTAGGCTGTGCTCTTCAACGAGCCATGCCTCAATTCCGCCCGGACTTTTAACCTGCTGTATTTTCATGGCCTCGGTACGCGTTGGGTGAATGAGAACAACAGCGACAAAAGCAATCCACAGGACGCTAAGGCGGTTGGCCTTGAATCTGTTAATCGACAATTTCATTTGTTGTCCAGTCTATTTATGATTTCGAAGGTGCTAGTTTTCTTTTGTCGGCCTGTTTTTTCTTTGATCCGTCAGCGACCAGCGTCCCGGTAACTGAACGCTTCCTGTCGAGAAATTTTTTCGCGGCATCCTGAATATCCGAGGCACTCACTTTGGACACACGAGCGGGCCTTTCCTCGATATCGGAAATTTTCTGACCGGTTATTAACCCCCAGCCATAGCGTCGGGCCATGCTGGTCTGACTGTCGTTGCCATAAACGAAATCGGCCAGAAAACCTGACTTTGCGCGCTCAAGCTCTTCTTCAGTTACGCCGTTTGACTTGATGTCCTCTAAAACCACATCGATACCGTCTTCCAAATCCGTCATTTCGACACCATCCGACGCAATCGCATAAATTCCGAGGCGCCCCGAATCCACTGCCGTACCCGTATACCAACCACCAATCGAGGAAGCTTTTTTGTCTTCGACAACCAGTTTTTTATAAAGTCGGCTGGTCGCACCGGAGGCCATAATTTTAACGAGAAGCTGAATCGCTTCGGCTTCTCCGCCCTTGGCTGTGGTATAGCTGGGAACAAGATACAAACGCTCGAACAACGGCTTGCCTGCCCGGGGATCTATCAGTTCCACCCGGCGAGCCGCCCGGTGTGGCGGTTCGATTGAACGGATCGAGCGTTTCACTTCAGCCCGTCTCGGAATGGGCTCATAATATTTCTCGGCAAGTTTCCGAACCTCGTCGGCGGCCACATCCCCGGCCACCACCAGGATTGCATTATTCGGTGCATAAAAATTATTGTAAAATTCAAATGCATATTGGCGTGTGAGTTGCGCCATTTCATGTTTCCAGCCTATGACAGGAATACCGTAAGGGTGTGTCTGGTAGAGCGCTGACAACATCTCCTCGTTGAGAATGCTTTGCGGATTATTGTCGACCCGCGAACGACGCTCTTCAATTATGACATCCCGCTCGGTCAGTACGTCTTCATCGTATAGCTTCAAATTAGTCATCCGGTCGGATTCCATCTCCATGACCAGGGGCAAACGGTCTTTCGCCACGCGCTGGTAATAAGCCGTCGTATCATGGCTGGTAAAAGCGTTATCCTGACCGCCATTTCTGGAAATGATTTTGGAAAATGCCCCACGCGCAATTTTTTCCGTTCCCTTAAACATGAGATGTTCAAGAAAATGAGCAATTCCTGATCGGCCGGGTTTTTCATCGGCTGATCCAACCCGATACCAAACCATATGGGTGACCACCGGTGCACGATGATCGGGAATGACCACAACCTCCATGCCGTTCTTCAGAGTAAAATGTTCCGTACGCCTATTGGCATCGGCACGATTCGTCGCAAGTCCTGTCAAAGTCATGGCGATCAGCAATACACATGATAAATGATTGGTTTTGAGGATTTTCAGTCGTCTCATTGTTGACTTTCCTGATTATGGCTGCGGATACAGCACACGGGCTTTAAATCCATGGACCCACAATTTCTCCATTGGCCGTGAAAAGTCAAATTACAAGATCGTAATTCTTATACACCGAGTATAGGCCCGGCACACCGATACAAGCCCGGTGCCATAAATTCTCTGAAACCGGATTCAATGCCTCGCAGAGACGCCGCCTGGAAAAATTACTGCCCATTGTCCTCTGAGTTTTCTTGAGTCGTACCGATCTCACTATTGATCGACAAACTGAGAATAGATTTGCAGTCTTTCTGAGGATCTATCATCTTCTCAAGCGTATTCAGACTATCGCCGTCTTTATTGACGGCACCATTGGCGCATTCGTCCTTCCGTTTTTTCGCTGCCAGCTTTGCAGCTAGAATTTTACGTTGGTCGGGATCGTCCGGCCAAGCCGTTTCGGCGATTTGGGACGCGCGTTGACCGGGAACAGGCAATTGATTGTTGTCAGGAGGAACCACCAAAGGTGCGCGTGGTTTGAGTTTCGCCTCCTCCTTCGAACCGCTCCCCGAAAGCCCGATTGCATCAAATACCTTGCCTTCAAACTGAATACCGGTATCGCCGATGCCCCCACTGCAGGCGCTTAGGCCAACAACGAGTGACAAGGCCGCGCCGGTAATGGCTATCTTGCGAAGAATATCTTTAAAACCGTTCATGAGTCCGTTAGTCCGTCCCTGATGCACCGCGCCCAGACTAGAAATACAAAAGCATTTAGGCATTTTTGCGATTCGCGATGAGGGAATCATATATCAGCCCGATCACCCCTGCAACTATAGCTGTATCTGCGACATTAAAAACGTACCAGTAATAATCGAAACCATAGAGCGAGATAAAATCCACCACGCCGCCATAAATCGCACGGTCGATTGAATTTCCGATGGCGCCCCCGATGATCAGGCCGAGAGAAAGAGCAACCAGGCGCGTTTCGGACTTGATCAGCCACAATAGCATGACAATCACCGCAATGATTGCAAAGGCGATGAGAAACCACTGGCCGGCCGCTGAATCCTGTGAAAACAGTCCGTAACTCACGCCCTTGTTTTTGACGAAGACGAGGTCGAAATGGGGAAAAACAGGCACGCGGCCCCGTTCAACCAGCCCGAACACATGTACAATCCACCATTTGCTGACCTGATCAAGCGCAAGAAAAATTGCCGCCGCGCCAAGCCCAAACCCAGTGTGGGACGAGAATTTCTCACCGCCCTGTGCCGTTTCACTCATCCAAGTTCATCCATCGTTCTGCAAGAATTCAACATGCCGTAAAGCGCGGAAAAGGCATCTATTTTGACTATAAACGGACTATAAACAGACTATAAATAGGTCCGGTTGGACTATAAACAGACTAAAAATAGACTCTAAAAACATCCCAATATCCGCAACAAAAGCCGGCACAGAAGGTTTCATCATTGTGCGGCGATTTTGCGAGCGTCAAATTGACGAACAGCGTCCGCATCGCGCGGGCTCAAATCCGGAAAATCCGGATCGCTGCCGACATCGTTGAGCACCTTCCATGACCTCTGGCATTTCCGCCCCTGAGCGAGATCGGGAACGACGCCGACCTGCGCCACGTCATCCAGCATGAACGAACCTTCGGGCGGCGCCTCGGCGATCAACCGAACACCGCTGGTGATGACGATATCGGCAAATTCAACTTCCCGGACGGCGTCCATCAGCTCCGCGTCATCGACATATATTTTCGGGCAGGCGTCAAGACTGGATCCAATGCGCTTCTCACGGCGTTCCACCTCAAGCGCGCCGGTAACCACTTTGCGCACGCGCCGGATCTTTTCCCATTTCTCGAAAAGCGCCCCATCATGCCAGCTGTCCGGCAAATCGGGGAACTGGCGCAAATGCACCGAGCCGTCATCTGACGGGTAACGTTCCAGCCAGGCCTCTTCCATGGTGAAACACATGACCGGCGCCAGCCATGCGGTAAGACAGGAGAAAAGCTCGTCGAGCACAGTCAGGGTGGCACGTCGCCTCAGGCTGTCATGGGCATCGCAATAAAGCGCGTCCTTGCGAATGTCGAAATAAAACGCCGACAGTTCGACATTCGTGAAATTGAACAAGGCGGCGAAAAGACGCTTGAAATCGAACTTCTCATAGGCGTCCCGAACCAGCTCATCGAGCCCCTGAAGCCGATGCAGAACATAACGTTCGAGTTCGGGCATATCCCCGTGATCGACCCGCAGCTCCTCGTCGAAATGATGCAGATTGCCCAGCATGAAACGGATCGTGTTGCGCATCTTGCGGTAGGCATCGGTATTCGCCTTGAGGATAGCGGGGCCGAAACGCACATCCGTCCAATAGTCGGAGGAAGCGACCCACAGACGCAGGATCTCGGCGCCATTCTGCTTCGACACGCTTTCCGGCGAAAGGGCGTTGCCCTTCGATTTCGACACTTTTTCCTCGCCCTTCTCGTCGAGAAGGAAACCATGCGTGACAACCGTCTCATAGGGCGCCCGGCCGCGCGTGCCGCAACTCTCCAGCAGCGAGGACTGAAACCAGCCGCGATGCTGATCCGATCCCTCGAGATACACCGAAGCCGGCGATTGCAGCTCTTCGCGCTGTTCGAGCACAAAGGCGTGAGTAGAGCCCGAATCGAACCAGACATCGAGAATATCCAATACCTGGTCCCAATCCTCCGGATCGTCGACAAGACCGGAAAGGAAACGGGACCTGGCGCCGTCGTCAAACCACGCATCGGCCCCCTCCTCCCGAAAGGCCCGGGTAATGCGTGCGACAAGCTCATCCGATCCATCGAAACCGGCATTGGGAATGAATTCGCCGCTCTGCCGGTTGACGAATATCGTGAGCGGAACGCCCCACGCCCTTTGACGCGAGACCACCCAGTCGGGACGGTTCTCGATCATCGCGGTAATTCGGTTCTCGCCCTGCGGCGGCACCCAGCGCGTCTCGCCGATGGCGCCAAGCGCCGTCTCGCGAATGCCCTGCGGTTTATTCTTGCCCGGCATGTCAATCGGCTTATCGAGCGCAATGAACCATTGCGGCGTATTGCGGAAAATAACCGGAGCCTTGGAGCGCCAGGAATGCGGGTAGTCATGTTTGAGCCGCCCACGGGCGATGAGCATATCGGCGTCCATGAGCGCCTGGATCACCGCCTCATTGGCATTGCCCCACTTGCCCTTGTCGTCCATGACCCGGGCCGGTTCATCGCCGCCGAAAAGCGGTACGTCTTTGGCATAATGCCCGTCCGCCTCGACCGTATAGGGCACGTCCGGAATGCCGGCCGCTTCAAACGAGGCACGGTTGTTTTCATAGAGGCCATAATCGTCCTGGCCGTGACCGGGCGCGATATGGACAAAACCTGTGCCCGTGTCGTCGGTGACGAAGTCAGCCTCATAAAGCCGCACCTCAAAGTCGTAACCGCTTTCATGCAGCGGATGATCACAGACGGAAATATTTTGCGGATCGACATCCGCAACACGCACCCATTCGTCGATCCGGGCAGCCTCGCGCACCGTCTCGGCAAGCGCTTCGGCCAGAATGAGCTTCTCGCCCTTTTTAGCCCAATTGTCGTCGGCAGCTTCGGTGACTTCATAAAGCGCATATTTGATATTGGGCGAAAAGGCGATGGCCCGGTTGCCTGGGATGGTCCAGGGCGTCGTCGTCCAGATAACGACATTGGCACCGACCAGACCAGGAAGCGTGTTTCCTTCTCCCGCTTGAATACGCACAGGAAACTTCACCCAGATCGTCGGGCTCTGTTTTTCCTCATACTCGACCTCCGCCTCGGCCAGCGCCGTGCGCTCGACCACCGACCACATGACGGGTTTGGAGCCCTGATAGAGCGAGCCGTTCATGGCGAATTTCATCAGTTCATCGGCAATCGTCGCTTCAGCGTCGAAATTCATCGTCAGATAGGGATGATCCCAATCCCCCTCGACGCCGAGCCGTTCGAACTCTCCGCGCTGAATATCGACCCAATGCGCGGCAAAGTCCCGGCATTCCTTGCGGAACTCGTTAATCGGCACCTCGTCCTTGTTTTTCTTCTTCTGACGGTATTTCTCCTCGATCTTCCATTCGATGGGAAGCCCGTGACAATCCCAGCCGGGCACATAGATCGCATCCCACCCCATCATCTGGTGCGAGCGGGTGATGATGTCCTTGAGGATCTTGTTGAGCGCGTGACCGATATGAAGATGGCCGTTTGCATAGGGCGGGCCGTCATGAAGAATGTATTTCTCCCGGCCCTTGGCATCGGCGCGCATGCGCTCATAAAGATGCAGCATTTCCCAGCGCTCGAGCAATTCCGGTTCGCGCCTGGGCAGGCCCGCTTTCATGGGAAAGTCGGTCTCGGGCAGAAACAGCGTCTCGCGCCAGTCCCGGTCAGCGCCTTTCGCCTGTTTTTTGTCGTCTTGTGCCATGATCTTTTTGGATCTCAAAAAATTACAGAAATTGATGCAATATGCCGGCGCTTGAGATTTTCAATACGCGACGCGGTATCTAGCAGCGGATGAGGTGATTGACCAGTAACTTGGCCCTTTGATCCAGCGAATATTCGCCTGTGCAATTTCTGGAGCCAGCCCCTGGCCTTTTATTGACCGAGACTATACGACGCCATCGGGTCGTCTGTCTCGAGTTCCTGCAAAATCCGCTGCGCATTCCCGCAATCGATCGCCATCTGCTCCTTCAAGGCATCCGGCGACTTGAACCGGGCGTCTTCCCGAACGAGGTCCACAAGCTCCACCTCAATCGTCTTACCGTAAATCTCGTCGTTAAAGTCAAAAAGAAATGTTTCAAGAACGGGCGGCCCATCATCGAATGTCGGCCGGGTACCGAGATAGGCGGCGCCGGCATAGCGCTCATCCCCGAGATAAACCCGGACGGCATAGATCCCGTGACGAAATTCCTGTGCCTCTTCAATCTCGACATTTGCCGTTGGAAATCCGAGCCATGTCCCGATCCGCTGCCCACCGGTAACGACGCCGCGCACCCGCCACCAATAGCCGAGCATATGCGCCGCCCCCCGCGGGTCCCCCTCCTGCAGCAACTCCCTGATCCGGCTCGAGGAAAAGATATCCCCGGCCTGTCCCTGCGCCTCTATAATATCGACACTGAAGCCATGCTTCTCGCCAAGCGCCCGCATCAGGTCCGGATTGCCGCCGCGTTTATGTCCGAAGAAAAAATTATAGCCGGTGACCACATGAGAAACACCGAGCCCGTCGACCAGAACTTTCGACACGAAGTCTTCGGCTGAAAGCTCGCTCAGGGCGCGGTCGAAATTAAGTATGACCGCCAGATCGAGGCCGTATTGCTCGAACAGCTCAAGTTTCCTTTCCGGCGATGACAGTCGGAAAATGGGGCGGCTCGGCTGAAAAAATTCCCTCGGGTGGGGCTCGAACGCCATGACGCCGGCGAGGCATGAGCTTTTTTTCGCTTGGCTTTTGGCGGCATCCAGAACCGCCTGATGGCCTCGATGAACGCCATCGAAATTGCCGATCGCTATGGCGCCGCCCTTGAGTTCCTCAGCTACGCGCTCAATATCGTGAAGTACGTCCATGCACAGGCTTCTAGGCCGCGATGCCCCGGCTGTCTATCAATTATAGCGCTGAATGCCGAAATTCTCGGCGGCTCTATTCTTCAGGCCGCTTGGGCACCATGACGACGGCTTCGCCTTCGAGCACGACCTTGTCGCCGACCGTGACCGAACAGCCAAGAATTGCGCGTCGCTTGACCTCGAACAATTCCTCGACCTGAACCTCCGCGACCACTTCCGCGCCGATCATGACCGGCGCCATGAAATTGAGGGATTGCGAAACGTAAATGCACCCCGGCCCGGGCAGCTCCATTCCGATCACGGCCGAAATGTAACTCGCCGTCAATATGCCGTGGGCGATCCGTTCCTTGAAAACGGTGCTGGACGCGTATTCTTCATCGAGATGGACGGGATTTTTGTCGCCTGAAATCTCGGCAAAATCGCGGATGGCGTCTTCGGTAACGACAGTGGCGTAGGTCGCCTTCATACCGACTTCGAGATCTTCAAAATAATAGCCGTTCTTTGCCATAATGCCCATCAGCAGAATCTCTCTGGTTTTGTTGCATTGCGCAAAACATAAGCGCATTGCGTGTGCACCGCAACAAAACATTAGGACAGCAAACAGGGCGAATAAAGGAAATTCGGGCCAACCGCTTGTTTTAAAGTGACTAATCCTTGTATCTGCATGGCGCCCGCATGCTATATTCAGGGCCAAAACCGGCTTGGAATTTTTGAAAAAAAAGTCAAATTCAGCCAATCGATTCGGATGGATGTGGGGGGAGCCGAGGCTCCTTGAACGTGCCGGATCGCGACTTTACGTCATGCGTTCACTCCGAAACGTAGTTTTTCACAAGAATATTCGTTGCGTGAACGTCGGACCCCACTTATATAGGGACTTAATCCCAGTATTGAGAAAAGAAGATTTTTGACTTTCGCATCCATGAAATGCAGAAAGCTCGGAGGATATATTCATGTCGAAATCACCCCTTATGCCAAAAGCGACGGCTGTCTGGCTGGTCGACAACACATCGCTGACATTCGAACAAATCGCCGAGTTCTGCTCTTTGCATGTGCTCGAAGTGAAGGGCATCGCGGATGGCGATGTCGCCCAGGGCATCAAGGGCATGGATCCCATATCGTCCGGTCAATTGAGCCGCGAGGAGATTGCGCTCGGTCAGGAAGACGCGACCTACCGCCTGAAGCTATCCGAATCCAAGGTTGAAATTCCGCCGGTGAAAAGCAAGAAGGGCCCGAAATATACGCCCTTGTCCCGCCGTCAGGATCGTCCCAATGCAATCTTGTGGCTGCTGCGCAACCATCCCGAACTCAAGGATTCTGAAATTATCCGTCTTGTCGGCACGACCAAGCCGACGATCCAGAGCATCCGAGACCGGACGCACTGGAAGTCGGCCAATTTGACGCCTTTGGATCCCGTCACTCTCGGATTGTGCTCGCAGACCGATCTCGACCGTGAGGTGCAGAAGGGTGCGAAGCGGCTTGAGCGCGAGCGCAAAAAGCTCGAAAAGGAAATGGCCAAGGCCGGCACATTGATGCCGGCGGCGCAAACGATTGCGCCAGCAGTAGTTGTGGAAGAGAAGAAGGAGCCCGAAGCGGAACCGACGGCGGAATCCCTCCTGGGCGACCTTGCAACCAAATCGGCCCCGGTGGAGGACGAGCCGGAACCGGATATTGATTCCGTTTTCGCCTCGCTCAAAGACGAGAAGAAAGACAAGAAGGAAGAGGAGAAGGAAGAGAAGAAAGAAGACAAGGCATAGCTGTCGCTCAGGCGCGGTGGCGCCCTCTCACCCTTTCTCCATGACATAGTTGAGCGGCAGCCGGCCGCCATCGGCGTAAATGGTCTCGCCGGTAATATAGCTTGCGGCGTCGCTGACCAGAAAAACCGCAATATCGGCTATCTCGTCGGGTCGGCCGAACCGCCCCAATGGCGTGCGGGACAATATCCGGCTGCGAATTTCCTCGTCCTTGACCACATCCGCCAGCATCGGCGTCATGATGCTTCCGGGCCCGATCGCGTTCACCCTGATCCCCTGAGGGGCCAGGGAAATCGCCATGGCCTTGGTCAGTTGCGCTATGCCGCCTTTCGAAATCGAATAGGCAACATGATCGGGAAGCGCGAAGACCGCGTTGATCGACGACATGTTGACAATTGCGCCGGGGGCGCCGCCATCTTCGATTTGCTTGACCATCTGCCGTGCGACAGCCTGCCCGATGAGAAAGGTGCCGCGTAGATTGATGGAAATCACCCGGTCGAACTCCTCGACGCTGAGATCGAGAAACGGTGAATCATCGAGCGTTGCGGCATTGTTGACGAGGATATCGATCTGCCCGAAATTCTCGATGGCCAGGGCCACGAGATTGAGCACATCGAGACGCTCGGCGATATCGGCGGTGAAATACCTTGCTTCCCAGCCGGCCTGGCGCAACTCTTTTTCCGCCCGCGTGCCGCCGTCTTCATCGACATCGGCCAGAATGACGTTGGCGCCTTCCTGTGCGAGGCGCTCGGCGGTCGCCAGTCCGATGCCCCGCGCAGCACCCGTGACAATCGCGGTTTTCCCCTTGAGCAGCATTACGAAACAGCCCCTTCCTTAGCGCATGAACGCGCACACTGATCCTAGGCCGGAGGCTGGAGCACCTTCAAGGCCTCTTTGATTTCATCCAGAATTGCGGGGTCGTCGATTGTCGGCGGCATCTTATACGCGCCGCCATCGGCAATGCTGCGCATGGTGCCGCGCAATATTTTACCGGAGCGTGTCTTTGGCAGGCGTTGCACCGTCAGCACTGTCTTGAAGGCGGCAACCGGACCGATTTTATCGCGCACGAGCTTCACGACTTCACCTTCGATTTTTGCGCGGTCGCGCTCGACACCGCTGTTCAGCACGATGAAGCCGGCCGGTATCTGGCCTTTCAGCTTGTCCGCAATGCCGATCACCGCGCACTCTGCTACATCCGGGTGCGATGCCACGACTTCCTCCATTCCGCCCGTCGACAACCGGTGTCCGGCGACGTTGATGATGTCGTCCGTCCTGGACATGACATAGATGTAGCCATTCTCGTCCATATAGCCCGCATCCGCGGTTTTGTAATATCCCGGATAATCCTCAAGATAGCTTTCGCGGAAACGCTGATCGTCCTGCCAGAGCGTAGGCAGGCAGCTCGGCGGCAATGGCAGCTTGACGGATATGGCCCCCGTTTCGCCGCGCGGAACCTCGTTACACGCATCATCGAGAATCTGAATGTCATATCCGGGCATCGCCACCGTCGGCGAGCCATGCACGACCGGCAGAATCTCGATGCCCACCGGATTAGCGGCGATGGACCAGCCTGTTTCCGTCTGCCACCAGTGATCGATGACCGGCACGCCGAGATTGTTTTCCGCCCACTGAAGAGTGTCGGGATCGGCGCGCTCCCCGGCCAGGAACAATGTTTTGAAACCCGAGAGGTCATAGGACTTGATAAGCTCCCCGCCGGGATCCTCCTTCTTGATCGCCCGGAATGCCGTCGGCGCGGTGAAGAGGGCTTTGACGCCATGCTCAGAGATCACGCGCCAAAAGACGCCGGCATCCGGCGTGCCGACCGGCTTGCCTTCGAAAACCACGGTCGTGCATCCGTGCAGCAGCGGCCCATAGACGATATAGGAATGACCGACGACCCAGCCGACATCGGATGCCGCCCAGAAGACGTCGCCCGGGTCCATGCCGTAAATATTCTGCATCGACCATTTGAGCGCCACCATATGTCCGCCATTGTCGCGCACGACCCCCTTGGGCTGGCCCGTCGTGCCGGAGGTATAGAGAATATAAAGCGGATCGGTCGCCAGAACCGGCGTGCATGGCGCTTTTGCATTGCGCTCCCGCGCGTCGTTGACAAGCACGGACCAGTCGAGATCGCGTCCCTCGATCAGGGTTGCGATTTCCTGCGGGCGCTGGCCGATGATGCAACAGTCGGGTTTAAAGCTTGCGATTTCTATCGCTTCGTCGATCAAAGGCTTGTAGGAGACAATCCGCCCGGGCTCGATCCCGCAGGAGGCAGCGACGATCATTTTCGGCTTGGCGTCGTCGATGCGCGAAGCCAGCTCACTCGCCGCGAATCCGCCGAAAACGACGGAATGAATGGCGCCGATCCGGGCGCAGGCCAGCATGGCGACAACCGCTTCGGGAACCATCGGCATATAGATGACGACGCGGTCGCCCTTGCCGACACCGTTTTCCTGAAGCACGGCGGCAAAGGTTGCGACATCGTCGAGCAACTCCGCATAGCTGATCGTCTGCTTTTGATCCGTAATCGGACTGTCATATATAATGGCGGCCTGACCGCCGCGGCCGTTCTCGACATGCCGGTCCAGGCAGTTATAGCACGTATTGCACTCCGCCCCCACATACCAGCGGCCATATTCATCCGCATAAGGATCGAAAACCCTGTCCCAGAGCTTGAACCAGTCGATATCGCGGGCAGCGGCGGCCCAGAACGCATCCGGGTCGTTTTTCCAGCTGCCGTAAACCTCACTATATTTGCTCATGTCCACCATCTCGTTTTCCAGCAATTCCGGCGATTGAATTTCATTTTTTTCAAATGACGGCGAATTTCCTTTCGATTTTAGTCGGCCAATTTTTCACGGCTTACAAGAGTTTAAACACCAAACGCCCGCGCACCAGTTTATTCTTTGGGCCCACCGAGACCGCACCCGCTAATTATTCTTCGCTCAAACGAATATTGCCAGCGGAAATCCCGCTCAGACGGAAATTAATGCCCGGCTTTCCGGCGGGCGCCATGGCTATGCCATAGCTAAGCCATAGCTAAGCCATGGCTGTTCGCCCGGCAGGCGGAGATCAACCGGGCACGAACGGAAAAGGATCGGATAGGAAGGAAT
>CAMYJA010000002.1:0-96684 GCA_947258705.1 uncultured Hyphomicrobiaceae bacterium
CTGCCTGGTTTTACGAGCCCCGTGGATTTCAACGTTTCGCCGGACATCAAAACCCGTGGGCCAAAAATAAAGCGGCCGCCCAGGCGGTCTGGCTCCCTTTTAATAATCCCGGCCAGAATGATGTCGGCAGCGCCGACTTTTACCCGATCGCCAAGTTTCAAGCCGAGACGTTCTATCAGAATGGGATCGACCACTGCCGATCCCGGCCGATCGATCAGGGTTTTGAAATCGGCCTCGCCGGCAAGCTCGACCCGGCCGAATAGGGGATAATTTCCATCGACGGCCTTGACTTCGATCATTACCTGATTGCTGCCGTCCTCTAGCCGCGCCATGGCGCGAAGCGCGGCGGACTCGCTGACCTCGCCCTGACCCCGGAGCCAGAGAATTTCGTCGGCGCGGGCCTTTTGATGACTGCGGGTCAGGGTGATGTCGCCGCCCAGAAGCACCTGGCCCTGTGCCTGAAATCCATTATTGAGGGCTTCCGTGAGAGCGCCGACACCGGAAATGACGGCAACGCCGAGCGCCACACAGGCCACAAATACGTAAAAACCACCGATCCCGCCGCGTAAATCACGCCAGGCCAGCGCCAGGATCCTGCGCGGGCGCATTACGCCCCTCCGTGCGCCTCTCTGTGCTGTCTCTCCGGCGGCTCCTCCTTCCGCATGAGGTTTCATGCGACTGCCTCATGAACATCGTCTGCCGCGATGCGGCCGTCGCGCATGGAAATCAGACGGCCGCATTTCGACGCAAGGGCTGTGTCATGAGTGACCAGCAAAAGCGAAAGCCCATTGCGCGCGCGAAGCTCAAACAGGAGATCCATAATCTGGGCACCGGTCGCGACATCGAGGTTTCCTGTCGGCTCGTCCGCGAGCAATAATTTCGGACCGGGGGCGATGGCCCGTGCAATGGCGACACGCTGCTGTTCGCCGCCCGAAAGCTGGGCCGGAAAATGGTCGAGCCGGTGATCGAGCCCGACGTCTTTCAGCCGCGCCCGGGCGATATCCTGCGCCTCCCCGACACCGGAAAACTCGAGCGGCAGCGCCACATTTTCAAGCGCGGTCATGGTCGGCACCAGATGGAAGGATTGAAAAACGATGCCGATGCGTTCGCCCCGAATGCGCGCCAGGGCATCCTCGTCCAGAGCGCTAAAGTTCTCGCCCACGATGTTTACGCGGCCACGGCTCGCCCTTTCCAGTCCTGCAATGATCATCAGCATCGTGGTCTTGCCCGATCCACTTGGGCCGACTATGCCGACGGCTTCGCCCTCTGCGACTTCAAGGTCTACATCACGCAAAATCTGAACCGTTCCGGCTTTGCTTTCGAGCGACAAATGGACATTTTCGAGCGATATTATTGAGTTACTCATATTGTAAATACCGTCTCCAATACGACATTAGGGCAATGTTGAACGCCACGGAAAGCATAGATCGATGAAAAGCAATAAGGTCTTCAGCCACATAATAGTTGCCGGGCTGATTTTCAACTTCTGCATGGTCATGGCTCCGGCCCGGGTTCAGGCGAAAAGTGCCATTAGGATCGTGGCGCTTGGCGACAGCCTGACCGCCGGCTACGGTCTGCCAAGAAATGCGGCCTTTCCCAAACAGCTAGAATTGGAGCTGAAAAAGCGCGGAAAGAATGTGCGCATTGCAAATGCAGGAATTTCAGGCGACACGGCCAGCGGCGGACTGGCCCGGCTGGCCTGGGCCGTTCCGAAAGGTACGGATGCCGTTATACTGGAACTTGGGGCGAATGATGCCCTGCGCGGCATAAATCCCGCGGCAACACGGACGGCGCTCGAAAAAATAGTTGCAAAGCTCAAGCAGCGCGGCATCAAGGTTCTTATCGCCGGTATGATCGCACCGGCAGGGATGGGCGAGCGCTATGGCCGAAACTTCAGCGCCATCTATGCCGATCTCGCGGTCAAATATGACGCGGTCTATTATCCGTTTTTTCTCAAGGGAATTGCACTCGATCCCGCGCTTAACCTGCCCGATGGCCTGCACCCGAACAAAGAGGGCGTGAAAATCATTGTCCGGAACATATTGCCGTCCGTTCTTGACCTCATCAAGCGGATCAGTTCAGACGGGCAAAAAAGCTGAATCCTATACGTCATTTTTGGATCGCGCGGTCTCAAATGCATGCGAGATCGACATATTCTGACGGGTGAGAAAGAAACATAGCCATGGCGCGCCTTTTTACCGGTATCGAAATCCCCGAGCATATAAGGACCGAGCTCACGCATTTTCAGTCGGGGCTCACGGATGCCCGCTGGATTGCTCCTGAGAATTTTCACCTTACCCTCAGATTTGCCGGTGACATTGACGATCGCCTGGCCGACGATTTCATCGACTTTCTGCAAATGATCGAATGCCCCCCCATCGAGATCAAACTGAACGGCCTCGGCAGCTTTGGCGGCAAAAAACCGCGCGCAATATGGGTGGGTGTCGAGCAATCCCCCGAGCTCATGCAATTGCAGCATGCCCATGAGATGGCGGCGCAAAAATCCGGGCTCGAACCGGAGACGCGGAAATTCACGCCCCATGTCACGCTCGCGCGCTTGCGCTATGTCAGCCCCGAGGCGGTTGCGCGCTATTTCCAGGAACGCGGCAGCGTCACCCTGCCCGCTTTTGAGCTGGAACGGACGGTGCTGTTTTCAGCCAGGCCCGGCGGCGGTGGCGGGCCTTACCGGGTGGAGACAGCGTTTCCGGCTTCCGGACTGATCGATCAGTCCGAGGACGTCTGAACGATATGATCGAGTAGTCCCGCCGATGCCGCCTCGATCAGGTCGAGAACATCATCGAAGCCCCTGCTGCCGCCATAATAGGGATCGGGCACTTCGCTCACTCCGAGCTCGGGCGCGAAATCGAGAAACAGTTGTATCCTCTCCCGGGCTGAGGCCGGCGCGGCTTGTCTCAGATCATGCAGATTGTCGTGATCCATGGCCAGAATGAGATCGAAATCTTCAAAATCCCGGGCACGGACCTGACGTGCCCTTTGTGCCGATATGTCGATGCCGCGTCCGAGAGCTGCTTTTTGAGCCCGCGCATCCGGGGCTTTACCGACATGCCAGTTTCCCGTACCCGCCGACTCTATGAACACTGCCTCCTCCTGGCCCGCATTCGCCAGCGTTTCGCGAAAAACACCCTCGGCCGAGGGGGAGCGGCAGATGTTCCCCAGGCAGACGAAGAGAACTCTGTATTGTGTCATGCGAACCTCGGCTGATAAGAATGATTGGAAATTTGACCTTCACATAGTGCACTTGGCCCATATGTACAATCCGTCACAGGAGACCCGCTCATGTCCGAAAAACTCGATGACACCGCCAGAACCGCCGCCCTTAACGAATTGTCCGGCTGGACGCTCCTCGACAACCGGGATGCAATCTCGAAAACATTCACGTTCGGAAATTTTAACGAGGCGTTCGGCTGGATGACGCGCGCGGCCCTGATCGCGGAAAAAATGGACCATCATCCCGAATGGCTCAATGTCTGGAACCGGGTCGAGGTGACGCTTTCGACCCATGACGCAGGCGGTCTGACGAAACGCGATATCGTGCTGGCCGGGGAGATGGACGCGCTTTAATCCGGACTATGAACGCAGCCTTTTACTTTCTGGAAACGTAATGATGGCAATCAGGATGCATGGAACTGATTCGGTGCCCTGTCTGCAAGAGGCTGCTTCCCGCCAGGCCGGGAGGGCGCCGGCTTGTGCGCGAGCGGGATTATAAGCTCTTCTTCTCCCTCCTGCCCCTTTTGGTCTTCGCCAGCCTTTTTCTACGGCTCCAAACCAGTCCGGCCAGCGCAGATTTCCTCCAATTTCCATCCGAAATCAGGTTGGGGATTTTCGATCACAATATCGAACCCTCTCACAATGAAAAAGGGATCGATATCAATGTCGAGCTTCTCTTCGGTGCGCCGTTTGGCCGGCAAGACAGCGTGTTTCAGGACGGTTTTTTTCGCCCGCGGTTTCATCTTGGCGCTTCGATCAATAGTGGAGACGACACCAGCGTCGCATATGGGGGCTTCAGCTGGACGTTATGGCGCAATGACTGGATGTTCCTAGAGGCGACGTTTGGCGGCGCGCTCCATAACGGGCCGCTTCTCGAGCCCGGCCGGGCCTCTTATGGCTGTCATCTCAATTTTCGGGAATCGGGGTCGCTCGGATTCCTCATCGATGCCGACTGGCAGTTGCTTTTCACGGTCGATCATATGTCGAATGGGGATCTTTGCGATGACAATCGTGGCTTGACCAATGCCGGTGTGCGGTTAGGTTACAGGCTCGGCGGCTAGACTCTTCCGGATGAGTTTGGCCTTCACCCGGGCAATTCATCGGATAAGACATGGTTAAACTCAACAAAATCTATACGCGGTCGGGCGATAAGGGAACGACGGTGCTGGGTACCGGCGAACGTCTGCCCAAATATGATTTGCGGGTCAGGTCCTATGGCGCGGTTGACGAAACCAATTCGTCGATCGGCGTCGTGCGTCAGCATCTTGCTGAAGAGGATTCAAAGCTCGACGAAATATTTTCGCGCATTCAAAACGACCTTTTCGATCTCGGTGCGGATCTTTGCACGCCTGACCGGGGGGAAAAGCCGGAATATGAGCCATTGCGGGTAACGCAGGCACAGGTCGACTGGCTGGAAGACAGCATTGACAATATGAACGCGGAACTTCAGCCTCTCAAATCATTCGTATTGCCCGGCGGATGTCAGGCCGCCGCGGCGCTGCATGTCTCCCGCACGATTTGCCGGAGGGCCGAATGTTTGATTGTCGAGCTTGCCGCGCGAGACGATGAGCCGGTGAGCGATATGGTGATCAAATATATGAACCGTCTCTCCGACCTTATGTTCGTAGCGGCGCGTTATGTTAATGATAAGGGCAGGGCGGATGTTTTGTGGGTGCCCGGGCAAAACAGATAAATCGCGTTCCCAATCGGCAATAGCTCCGGGCCGTTAGGAAAATCACATTGAAAGGCCCATGCTGTGTTTGTTCCCATTTATGACGAAAACAAGCTAAAAAGCATTCGCTTTCAGTTTGTGACGATCGGTCTCGTGGCGATAAATGTTGCGGTGTTCTTTTTTACCACCACAAGGCTCAACGTCCAGGTCGCGTCAAGTTTTGCGCTGGTGCCGGTGGAATTGTTCGCCGAGGGGTTCGGACCCAATATCCCCGGAGACCGTTTTGACCTGATACCGGTTCCCGAGCGCTATACGCTTCTTAGCTATATGTTCATGCATGGGGATATTTTTCACCTGATTGGCAACATGCTCTTTCTCTGGGTGTTCGGCGACAATGTCGAAGATGCGCTCGGACATATCAGATTTCTTGTTTTCTTTCTGTTGTGCGGCATTTTAGCGGGCTTTACCCATAGCGTGATGCTGCCTGACTCCAGCCAGCCCCTGATCGGCGCCAGCGGTGCGGTTTCGGGTGTGATCGCGGCTTATCTGATCCTTCATCCAAAGGTGACTGTCTGGGTTCTTTTCCTCAGATTCATTCCTCTTAAAGTCACGGCGTTCTTTGCGCTTGGCATATGGATCGCCATGAATGTGGTCATGCTGTTCGTACCAAGTGCGGGACCGGTCGCCTGGTGGTCGCATGTTGGCGGCATTGCCGCGGGCGCGCTCTTGGTGTTTTTCATGAAGCGTTCCGATGTGCCGCTGTTCGATGGTCTGTTGAGCCGCAACTGAACTGGGTTCAGGGAGCCGACCGAGCGCGGGATATCGGCGTGCAAGCATTGACAGCTTTCGGCGCTAGGCTTAACTTCGCGCAATTCATTACGCATTTGCAAAATCAATTGAATGGTGCATTTAATTGCGCGAAAGAGCCATATTTCCCGAGATTTTGCTTCGGTGCAGCAATTAATTCGACGCTTTCATTCAAGTAATATTTTCGCGGAGACCGCAATTCATGAAAATCCTCGTACCGGTGAAGCGGGTTGTCGACTACAACGTCAAGATCCGGGTGAAAAACGATGGATCGGGCGTCGAGCTGGCCAGCGTGAAAATGTCGATGAATCCGTTTGATGAGATAGCGGTGGAAGAATCTATCCGCCTCAAGGAGGCCGGATCGGCCGAAGAGATTGTCGCCATATCAATCGGTCCGGACAAGGCGCAGGAGACCATACGCACGGCTCTGGCCATGGGGGCGGACAAGGGCATTCTGGTGCAGACGGACGACATTGTCGAGCCTTTGGGTGTGGCGAAAATACTCCAGGCAGTGGTCGAGAAGGAGCAGCCGGATCTGGTCATTCTCGGCAAGCAGGCCATTGATGACGACTCCAATCAAACCGGACAGATGCTGGCAGCATTGCTCGGATGGCCGCAGGGAACATTTGCGTCGAAATTGGAGATTGTCGAGGGAAAAGCCCTGGTGACGCGCGAGATCGATGGCGGGTTGCAGACGCTTAAACTGGCGCTGCCGGCAATCGTCACGACAGACCTCAGGCTTAACGAACCGCGCTATGCGTCTCTGCCGAATATCATGAAGGCCAAGAAAAAGCCTCTGGACGAGATGACGCCGGCCGATCTTGCGGTCGATATTGCGCCAAGGCACACGATTACAAATACAAGCGAGCCGCCAGGACGAGAGGCCGGCGTGAAAGTCGAAAATGTCGCCGAGCTTATCGGCAAGCTCAAAAATGAAGCGGGGGTTCTCTGATGTCCGTTCTTCTGGTTGCCGATCACAATAACGAGACTTTGAGCCCGGCCACGGCCAAAGCGCTGGGGGCCGCCGCCCAACTCGGCGGAGATGTCGACATTCTGGTTGCCGGACATGGGTGCCGTGGCGTGGCCGAACAGGCGGCCGGTCTCAGCGGCGTTGCAAAAATCATTGTTGCGGACGCCGCGCATCTGGAGCACCAGATTGCCGAGGAAATGACCGCGCTGATTCTGCCGATGATGGATGGCTATGATGCTCTGGTAACGGCTGCGACGACGACGGGCAAGAATTTCATGCCGCGGGTGGCGGCGCTTCTGGATGTGATGCAGGTTTCCGATATCACCGCTGTCAAGGCGCCAGATATTTTCGAGCGTCCCATCTATGCCGGCAATGCGATGCAGACAGTCCAGACGTCTGATGGAAAAAAAGTCGTCACTGTTCGGACGACGGCCTTCGATGCAGCGCCTGACGGCGGCAGCGCCGCGATCGAAGACGCCGATGTGCCTGAGCCCGTCGGTATTTCGGAATTTGTCAGCGCCGAGCTTTCCAAATCGGACCGGCCTGAGCTGACCTCTGCCCGGATTGTCATATCGGGTGGCCGCGGCATGCAGTCCGGCGATAATTTTCATCTTCTGGAGAAAATTGCAGACAGGCTGGGGGCGGCGGTGGGCGCCAGCCGGGCCGCCGTCGATGCCGGATTCGTGCCGAATGATTACCAGGTCGGCCAGACCGGCAAGGTTGTGGCGCCGGAACTATATATTGCCGTCGGCATATCGGGCGCCATTCAGCATCTCGCGGGCATGAAGGACTCAAAATTGATTGTTGCGATTAACAAGGACGAAGAGGCGCCGATTTTCCAGGTCGCCGATTATGGACTGGTCGCAGATCTATTCGAAGCATTGCCGGAACTCGATTCCGAGCTTGAGAAGGCCGGGCATTAACGGCACTTGGGAAGTAAAAAAGCAGGATGGTTTTATGACCATAAAAACGGTCGGTGTTATCGGTGCGGGGCAGATGGGCAACGGCATCGCCCATATTGTGGCCCTCTCGGGTTACAAGGTTTTTCTCAATGACCTTTCGAAAGAACAGGTTGCCGCCGCTATGGAGAAGATTGAGCGGAATCTCGGCCGGCAACTGGCAAAAAAATCTATCAGCAAAGAAGATATGGGTGCCGCACTCAAACGCATTTCTTATGCACCGTCGTTAAAGGCGCTTGGCAAATGCGATCTCGTCATAGAGGCCGCCACGGAGGAAGAGGGCGTTAAGACCTCAATTCTGGGTGAAATCTGCAAGGACCTCAAAGCCGATGCGATTCTGGCTACCAACACATCGTCGATTTCGATCACGCGACTTGCCGCTGCCACGGACCGGCCGGAAAAGTTTCTCGGCATGCATTTCATGAATCCGGTTCCGGTGATGGAGCTTGTGGAAATGATCCGCGGGATCGCAACCGATGATGCGCCCTTCGATGCGGCTCGAAAATTCGTGGCCAGTCTCGGAAAGGAAATCGCGATTTCCGAGGATTTCCCGGCCTTTATCGTCAACCGCATATTGCTGCCAATGATCAATGAGGCGGTTTATACGCTTTATGAAGGAGTCGGCAATGTGGAGGCCATCGATAAATCCATGCGTCTCGGCGCGCATCATCCGATGGGGCCTTTGCAGCTGGCCGATTTCATCGGACTCGATGTTTGCCTGTCGGTGATGCAGGTTCTTTACGAGGGGCTGGGCGATTCGAAATACAGGCCCTGCCCGCTGCTCGTCAAATATGTCGAGGCGGGCTGGTACGGCCGCAAGAAGGGCCGAGGTTTTTACGATTACCGGGGCGACGAGCCGGTGCCGACCCGGTAGTATCTCAGCCCGCCTGTCTCATCGCTTGTGCGATCAGCCTTTTTGCATCTTCCGATGCCCAATGGGCGGGGCCGACGAGACGGCCGAGGTGACGGCCTTCGGGGTCGATCAGAAATGTGGTCGGCATGCCAAGAATACGCAAGGGACCGACAAGATCCGCCTGCGGGTCGTTGAATAGTTCAAGATATTTGATACCCGCTTTTTCGAGAAAGCGTTTCGGCTTGTCCGGGCCGCCGCGATCGATGCTGATGGCGACGACGTCGAAATTGCGGTCGCTGAAGTCCGCCTTTAAGCGGTCAAGGTCAGGCATTTCCTTCAGGCATGAAGCGCACCAGGTGGCCCAGATGTTGAGAAGCACATATTTTCCGCGCCAGTCATCCAGGCTGACAGTTTCGCCCTTGCCGTTCTTGAAGCTGAATTTTTTCATCTGGGCGGGCGGTTTGCTGACGACAAAGGAAAGCATGTCGCCGCAATTGAACCGGTTTAGCTCGTTTGCGCCCGCTTTTGCGGGGCGGGGGCAGTCGAGTTTCTTAAGGGCAACGGCAGCTTTTGGCTGTTCCCCATTGTCTTTCGGCATAAAACCCACGTATATGGCGAGGAATCCCACCAAACTGCCTATGAGCGTGGTGATCAGTGCAACCCGGATCGTTGATCCGCTTTTGTTTTCTTCAAGATGATTTTTACTCATGAATAGCCGGAATCCTAAATCAAAATCTAATACCAATATGATGTGGGGCGGGCGTTTTGCAACCGCTCCATCTGAAGTCATGGAGCAGATTAACGCTTCCATCGAATTCGACAAGCGCCTTTTTGAACAGGATATCAGGGGCTCGAAAGCACATTGCCGTATGCTCTGCGATACCGGAATCATTTCGAACAAGGATGCGAAACTGATCCTGAAAGGACTGGATCAGATTATGGGCGAGATCCAGTCCGGTAAATTCAAATTTTCGAGAGCGCTTGAAGATATTCATATGAATATCGAGGATCGGCTGCGCCGGATTATCGGCCCGGTTGCGGGAAAGCTTCATACGGCGCGGTCGCGGAACGATCAGGTCGCGACGGATTTCCGCCTCTACATCCGCGATGTAATCGACGGTCTTGATATGGCGATTTCCGAATTGCAATTGGCGCTCGCCAAGCTGGCCCTTGATCAGGCCGCCACCATCATGCCGGGCTTCACTCATCTCCAGACCGCGCAGCCGGTAACGTTCGGACATCATTGCCTGGCCTATGTCGAGATGCTCGGGCGGGATCGCGGCCGGCTTGCGGACGCTCGCCAGCGCGCGAACGAATGTCCGCTCGGCTCTGCCGCTCTTGCCGGAACGTCTTTTCCGATCGACCGGAAGGCAACGACCGAGGCGCTCGGCTTCGATCGGCCGACGGCGAATTCCCTCGATGCCGTGTCCGACCGGGATTTCGTTCTCGAAACCCTCGCCGCCCTGTCGATTGCCTCCCTTCATCTGACACGGTTCGCGGAAGAAATCGTCATCTGGTCATCGGCGCAATTCGATTTCATATCGCTGACGGATCGTTACACGACCGGATCGTCGATCATGCCGCAAAAACGCAATCCCGACGCGGCCGAGCTCGTCCGGGCCAAGGCGGGCCGCATCATGGCGGCCTTTCACGGATTTTCGACGGTCATGAAAGGCCTGCCGCTGGCCTATTCCAAGGACATGCAGGAAGACAAGGAAATGGCCTTCGATGCGTTTGACAATTTCGCGCTGATGGTGGCCGTCATGACGGGCATGGTGCAGGACATGTCGCCCAACGTCGCAGCGCTGGAAAAAGCGGCGGCGGACGGTTATTCGACCGCTACGGATCTGGCGGACTGGCTGGTGCGGGTGTTGGGACTGCCGTTTCGCGATGCCCATCACGTCACCGGCGAGATCGTCGCAATCGCGGAAAAACGCGGTCTGGCCCTTGACGGTGTGCCCTTATCGGTGATGCAGGAGATCGAATCCCGGATTACCAAAGACGTTTTTTCCGTCCTGAGCGTGAAAAATTCGGTGATGAGCCGTAAGAGTTATGGTGGAACTGCGCCACAGAACGTACGAAAAATGGCTCAAAAATGGATAAAGCGTTTGGAAAAGCGCATTCAGGCAGGCTAAAAGGGTGCTTGAAGATGTGTCTGGCCGGTTGATGCCGACCAGAGTGGATTATTGTTCCCTGACCGGGGTGGAGAGACATGAGTAAAATACTACGTCTCGTTACAATTCTGGGTATGACCGCGTTCGGCGTCGCCGGGTGCGGCGTCAAGGGTGCGCTTGAGGCGCCGCCGGAAGCAAAGCAGGCTGATTCTGCGCCCGGACCGGATGGCAAAAAACCGCACAAGCCTTATGTTCTTGATGGTTTGATCCGGTAATTATAGAGCCCTTCCATGCGACATTTTGAATATAGCAACGGTGTTCTTCACGCCGAGGACGTCGATATTGCACGTCTTGCGGAGGAGGTCGGTACGCCGTTTTACTGCTACTCGACGGCAACGCTCACGCGTCATTACAATGTGTTTTCTGCCGCGTTCGAGGGTATGGACGCCCATGTCTTTTACGCCATGAAGGCGAATTCCAATCAGGCCGTGATCAAAACGCTCGCGCGGCTGGGCGCGGGTATGGATGTGGTGTCGGAGGGTGAAATACGCCGAGCCCTGGCCGCGGGCGTCCCACCAGGTAAAATCATATTCGCAGGGGTCGGCAAGACGCGCGATGAAATCGCATTTGCGCTCGACGCCGGCATTTTCGGCTTCAATGTCGAATCCGAACCTGAAATGATCGCAATCAGTGAAATTGCCTGCTCAAAGGGTGTTGCCGCCAATGTGGCGCTGCGGATCAATCCGGACGTCGATCCGAAGACGCATGCAAAAATTTCGACCGGCAGGGCCGAGAACAAATTCGGCATTCCCTTCGACGATGCGGTGCGGCTTTATGATCATGCGCGCGATCTCGTCGGCATCGAGGCACGCGGTATTCACATGCATATCGGCAGCCAGATCACCGATGTCGCGCCATTTCGCGATGCTTTCATGCTGATGCGCGAATTGACGGGAACGCTCCGGGCGGAAGGCCATAGCATTGAACATCTGGATCTGGGGGGCGGTTTGGGCGTGCCTTATATCGGCAGCGATGCTGCGCCGCCGCTTCCCGACGAATATGCAGGCGTCGTCCGTGAGACGGTTGGAGATCTCGGTTGTTCGGTGATGTTCGAGCCGGGCCGGATGATTGCCGGGAATGCGGGGATTCTCGTCACCCGGGTTATTTATGTGAAAGAGGGGACGGACCGGCGCTTCGTCATTGTCGACGGGGCGATGAACGATCTCATTCGTCCGACGCTTTATGAAGCAGATCATGAGGTCCTGCCGGTCTCAAAGCCCGAGGACGAGGCCGGAAAGCCGATGCAAAAGGCCGATATTGTCGGGCCGGTTTGCGAGACCGGGGATTATTTCGCCGTGGGACGGGAAATGCCCGAACTCAAGGAGGGCGACCTTCTCGCCATTATGACGGCTGGCGCTTACGGTGCTGTTCAGTCGGGCACATATAATTCACGGCTTCTCGTGCCGGAGGTGCTTGTTGACGGCGCCAAACACGCCATTGTGCGGCCACGGCCGGGCTATAACGATCTCATCGGGCTCGATGTAATGCCGGATTGGCTTGAAGATTAGGTTCTGTCAGCTCGAACGGTTCTCACTCAATATTGCCCCCGCCCCGTTCACGCCCATATGAACTGTTATCAAATGTTTAGATATGGCATGACCGGATCATCGCCTTAAGGTCAATAATCGGATATAGTTGTCCGAGAACTAACAACGAGTGATACACCGAAACATGGCTTTGGACGACAAACCAGCAGGCGATGGATCCCGGCGTTCGCCGGAGGCGTCCCGGCTAGAGGCCAAGATACGGTTGAGTCGATGGGCCCTTTTGTTCGAGCAAATCTGGCCGCGATTGTGGCTGCCCATCGGCGTTGCCGGGATTTTTGTTGTCGTCTCACTCGGTGGCTTGTGGGAGAATTTATCGGCCGAGGTTCATCGGCTGGTCTTCGGGCTTTTCGGCGTGGGGCTTCTTGCGTCATTTTTGCCGCTGATGCTTGTCAGATGGCCCGATCGCGAAACCGCGCTCAGGCGCATCGAACGGAATTCCGGCATTCCTCATCGTCCCGCATCCTCATATGAGGATCAATTGAGCTCGAATGCGAGCCCTGTTTCCTCGACGATCTGGACCGCGCACAAGAAACGACTGGCGGCATTGCTCGGCAGGCTGCGGGTCGGTGAGCCGCATCCGCGGGTTGACCGCTACGATCCGTTTGCATTGCGCGCGCTGCTTATGATCGGGATTGTCACGCTTCTCGTGATTACCGGAGTCCGCGCCCCGGACCGGATTATGTCCGCTTTCACCGCGCCAAAGCCTGGCCTGGACGTTTTAGACATGCGGATCGACGCATGGGTAACGCCGCCTGCATACACGGAACGCGCACCGATCATGCTCAATGACGGCGCCAAAACCATCCGCTCCGATACGCACAGGGCCAAGGTCCTCGAGGTTCCCGAAAGAAGCCTCCTGACTATCCGGGTTGTGGGCCGCAGGGGGGCATCGCTGAATGTCGATGTTGCAAAAGGAAACGAGGCCGGGAAGCGGGTGAAATCGCATTCGGTCAATGAGGCCGGCGATCTGGCGGAATTTCGCATTACGGTTGACGAAACCATGACCGTGAAATTGAGCAAGGCCTCGGTTGAAGTCTTTAGCTGGAATTTCAAAGTCATTGCCGATGAGGATCCGGAAATTTCACTTGACGGCAAACCCGTGCTGAGCGTTCGCGGATCCCTGAAACTGAACTATAAAGCGCAGGACGATTATGGCGTGAGTTCCGCGGAGGCGCAGTTCGCGCTGGCGGATGAAACGGTTGCAGGCAAGGTCGGCCCATCCGGCACCGGGCCGAAATCCGGTGCGAAGGGTGGGCCCGGCTCCAAGACGGAATCCACTGATCCTTATCGCGCCATTTTCGACGAGCCCCTGGGTTATCCGCTCAAGCTTGCCAAAAAGAATGCCAGGCAGACCAAGGGCAACACTTTTAAAGAAGTTTCGTCGCACCCCTGGGCCGGACTTCGGGTGCGCCTGGTTTTGTCCGCAAAAGATCAGGCACAGCAGGTCGGCCGCTCCAAGCCGATCGAATTCATATTACCACAGCGCAAGTTCACCAAACCGATGGCCAAGGCGGTTGTCGAGCAACGGCGCAACCTCGTAAGAAACCCGCGCGATCACTGGCGCGTCTCGCGGGCGCTTGATGCATTGACGCTTGCGCCTGAGAAGTTCATTTCCGACAAGGTCGTCTATCTTGCGCTTAGAAGCGCATACTGGCAGCTTGCAAAAAAGCCTTCCCCGGAAAAAGTCAGATCGGTATTCGATCAGCTCTGGGAGATAGCGCTGCGTATCGAGGACGGCGACCTTTCAGGCGCGGAACGGGCGCTGAGGGCCGCCCAGGAGAAACTGATGCGCGCCCTGCAGGAAAACGCATCCAGTGAAGAATTAAACGAATTGATGAAGGAACTACGGCAGGCGCTTTCGCAGTTTCTACAATCGCTGGCGAGAAAACAGGCCGAGAACGGTGCGCGGCCTGAAAACGGCAGTGGCCAGACAAGGATGCTTACGGCCAAAGACCTCGACCGCATGATGAAGAATATCGAGAAAATGCTGCGCTCGGGCTCGCGTGAATCGGCACAGCAGATGTTGAGTCAATTGCAGGAACTGCTCGAGCAAATGCAGACAGGGCGTTCGATGGCGGGTAATCAGGGTTCCCAGCAGATGATGCAGTCGGCGCAGGAACTTGGCGACCTTATCGGCAAGCAGCAGAAATTGCTCGACGATACTTTCCAGAGACGGCGTGGCTCCGGGCAGGGCCAGCAGGGTCGCGGCCAGCAGGGCCAGAGAGGCCAACAAGGTCAGGGAAGGCAGCAAGGCCAGGGAAACCAGCAAGGACAGGGAAACCAGCCAGGGCAAGGCGGGCAGCAAGGCCGACAATTCGGACAGGGTCGGCAAGGCGGTCAGGGTGGTCCGGGCAATTCGCTGACACAGCGGCAGGGCGACTTGCGCGATGCGCTTGACCGCCTGCTCGATGGAATGCGCAGCATGGGCATTCAGACACCCAGGGAGCTTCGCGGCGCCGGACAAGCCATGGGAAATGCCAAGCGTGCGCTGGATGGAAGTGAACTCGACCAGGCCACCCGGCAGCAGAGCCTGGCGCTTGACCGCCTGCGCAAGGGGACGCAGAACCTGGTCGAGCAGGCCCTTAAAGGCATGGCGCAACGCATGGGTCAAAATGGTCAGGACCCGCTCGGGCGCCCGCAACAAACCCAGGGGCCGGATCTCGGCACAACCGTCAAAATTCCCGAAGAGATCGATATTCAAAAAGCGCGGGAAATTCTCGAAGAACTCAGGCGCCGCATGAGCGATCCGTCCAGGCCGCCGATCGAACTCGATTATATCGAGAGGCTGTTGCGCAGGTTCTAGGTTTTTGACTCATCGGTGATCAGCCGCCCGACATAGGGCAGTTCACGGAATTTGTGCGCGAGATCCATGCCATAGCCGATGACGAATACATCGGGGCAACTGAATGCGTAATAGTCCGCTTCAATATCGATCGCCCTTTTGATGTCCTTGTTGAGCAGAACGCAGGTCCGGACCTGGTTCGCGCCACGGGCGGTTATCAAATCCTTGGCAAAGGCAAGTGTCCGGCCGGATTCCAGAATATCGTCGATAATCAGTATGTTGCGGTCCTTGATGATGCTGTCGATATCGCGAATTATCGTCACCTGCCCGGATGATTCTGTCCGTGCCCCGTAACTTGCGAGAGAAAGAAAATCCATTTCGGGATTCAGTCCGGCCTTATGCAGCGCGCGGATAAGGTCGGCCGCAAAAACAAAACTGCCCTTCAATATTGCAATGACGAGGAGGTCTTTAAGGTCCGCCGCGGCAATGTCATTGGCAAGGGATGCGATCCGTTGGTCGATCTCTTGTGCGCTAAAAAGCGTTTCGATCTTTCTGGATTGTTCGCCGTAGGCCATGCGCGCCCTTTCAACCGGGACAAGATTGTTTCAACTTTTCCAACGGGAATATACTTATCAGGGGCGCGTTGAGAACCGTAATTTTACCTGCCGGACCAAGTCGGTTGGCGCCGGTATGTTTGCGTTGAAGGGTGCTGTCTTTCCGGGCGCGAGCTTGTCCTGTTCGGCTCGCGTCGCCCAGAGGAAGAGTACCAGGCCGTCCCTGTCGCGCAGCTCAACGATGACGGTCGGCACCTTCAACGTCTCCTCGGTGACATTATGAACGCGACCGTTGAGGATCAGGGTCGGACGACCATCGTCGCTTGCATGCTCGTATTTAACATCGCGAATGACCAGGCCGCGTGAATTAGTCGCTATCCCGAACGCGTCATACAATCCGACTGTGACCGGCAATGTCCTTGCCACTTTATTTGGCATGGAGAATGCGATGATCGCGAGGCCGGCAATTGCCGCCAGCACGGCAATCCAGGAATAGAGCGCAATCCTCGACCGGCTCCCTTTCGGTTGGGGCGTCTTCGCGGCGCCGGATGCAATGCCGCCGATCGCTTCGTTGATTTGGTTACCGACGCTGGTCGGGTCTGAACGTTCGGGACCGATGCTATGACCGTTCGACGTCGTCAGCCCGGAGGCATCGGTGCCATTGGCCGAGGCCGGCTTTTTCTCGGTTGCCGGCTCGAGCGGTTCCGTATTCGTTGGCGTATCATCCTTATTGTCGATGTAGATTTCATCATGGACCTCGTCGAAAAGACGATCGCTGTGAATATCCTTGTTTTCTTCGATTATTTCCTCAGAATCGAACTCGTTCGACGACATTGCCGGGAAATCGTTTTTCTCGGCCTTAGCTTGGTCATTTTCTGTTGTGATTATCTCCGGTGAACCGGGGCTGTCCGGTTGAGTAATCTTATCAAGACTTGAATCAGGCGGATTTTCATTGGATTGTAATGCGGGTGTCTCAGGACCATCGACGGGAGGCGCTGCGAGCCAGACATGACTGCATTCCGCGCAGCGCACATTCATGCCTTCGGCGGGCAGCGTGTCGCCAACTTCATAATGTATGTGGCATTGGGGACATTCGATAATCATAAGTGGTGAGACGTCCTCGTCGGCTTCGTCAGTTCAGCATCTGCCTCAGTCTAGTTGTAATAATGGAAGAAGTAAGTTCTTTCACATAATTTCTGAGTTGTTATATCAGCCCTAGCCTTTCACAGCTCCAACACGGGTGACAATCTATGATCTCGATGCAAAGGTATATTATTGCAATCATTGATAGATTCAGATCAATTTATCAGCAATTCGTATTTTGTACTATGGTTTCACCGGCAAGACCCAGGGGATTATTTCTTTGATTCGCATGCAACACGCAGGGCTTCATTATGGTCACGGCCCGGAGATATTAAGTGATGTTGATTTTCACCTCAGGCCGGGTTCGTTTCATTTCCTGACCGGTCCGTCGGGGGCCGGTAAAACCTCGCTTCTCAGAATATTGTTCATGTCGCTGCATCCGACGGCCGGGCGGGTCGATCTTTTCGGGCAGGACGTCACGCGGGTAACTCCGGCACGCCGGGCGCAAATCAGACGGCGTATCGGCATCGTTTTTCAGGACTTCAGGCTGCTCGATCATTTGACGACCTGGGAAAATGTCGCCCTGCCCCTCAGGGTGGTCGGGAAGAATGTCTCGGAATATCGCGAAGACGTCACCGATCTTCTGCAATGGGTGGGGCTGGGCGAGCGGATGCATGCCTTTCCACCGCTGTTGTCGGGTGGCGAGAAGCAAAGGGCGGCCATTGCGCGGGCGGTGATCGGCAAACCCGAACTCCTTCTTGCCGACGAGCCGACCGGTAACGTCGACCCGCAAATGGCCAGGCGGCTTCTGCGCCTTTTTATCGAGCTCAACCGGCTTGGGACATCCGTTATTATCGCAACTCATGATCATCAGTTAATGAAGCAGTTCAAAGCGCCTCGACTGGAGCTGGAGAATGGTCATGTCCGAATCGTTTGAACGCTCGCGCCCGCCGGGTGCCACCAGCCAGGGGGTGCCACGACGAAAAAGAAAAAAGCGATCGCCGGACCTTGTCGCTCCGGCGCGGCCGGAGCGAACGGCGGCGGAATCGGCCTCGGCGCCGATTGTGCAGGCCGGTTCGGTTACCGGACAGTCATTGACGCTGGTGATTTCCATTATGTGCTTTTTTGCCTGCCTTACTTCGGGCGCTGTGTACATGGTCAATCAGTCGGCTGCTGCATGGCTCAGGGATGTGGCCAGCGAGGTCAGCATCCAGGTCTCGCCTGTTGAAAATATCGACACGGACAAGCAGGTGACTGAGGTTGCTCTCTTTCTCGCCAAACAGGAAGGTATCGAGGGCGTGCGGACATTGTCGGTGAAGGAATCGAACAAGCTGCTGGAACCATGGCTTGGCAGCATGGATGTTCTGGACACCTTGCCCGTTCCGAGGCTCATCGCCCTTGAGCTCAATCGAAGATCTCCACCAGATTTTGACAGGCTGCGGGCCCGGCTGAAGAAAAAATTCGCCAATGTCACGCTAGACGATCACCGGCATTGGCAAACGCAGATCCGTACCGTGACACGGTCCATGGCGATGGGGGGCTTGGCCATTCTTTTGCTGGTCGGCGCCGCGACGACGGCCATCATCGTTTCCGCAACGCGCAGCGCCATGGCGTCGAACAGGGAGATCGTCGAAGTGCTTCATTTTGTCGGCGCCACTGACCGGTTTATCGCGCGCGAATTCGAGAAACATTTTCTGACGCTCGGTATTCGCGCCGGATTGGTCGGTGCCGTGTTCGCCATGGGCGCTTTTTTCCTGATGCCCTTGATGACCGATTTTCTCGGTGGCGGATCGGTGACGGAATCGGAAGTGCGGCGATTGTTCGGATCGGGCGCGCTGGATTTGCCGGGTTATATCCTGTTGGGAATCGTTGTCGTCGTTATCGCTGCGTTGTGCATGCTGACATCGAGATATGGTGTGTTTCGGATTTTGCACAGCCAAAGTGACTAAAAAAGCCACATTCCTAGCCGTTTAACCGTGTTTGTTCGCAAAGTTCAAAATTCTGACTATTCGCGGGGCTATTAAATCAGATAGTCTGGATGTAGAAGTGGTGTCGCATGGTCAATGTGGGCCAATCGTTTGTATAAGTTTTGTTCGGGACGACGCTCCTAAGGCGCAGCGGCCGACAGCTTGTTCGGTGTAAGTTAATCGGTCACTGGATGTTTTGTTTGACAGGTCAATGCAGATGAGAAGATCGTTGAAAATTCTCATGCGCGGTATGTGGCTCTTTGCAGCCGCGCTTCTGCTCGGGTTTTTTGCCTTCGCCAATCTGATCGATCGATCCCCGACGCGGTCGGCGGAACGGGCCGATGCGATTGTCGTCCTTACCGGCGGACAGAACCGTATCTCCGAGGCGATGAAGCTGCTCGCGCGCGAGCGGGCCGGCCGTGTGCTTATCTCCGGCGTCAACAAGCAAACGTCGAAACGCGCTCTCAGCCGTTTGATGCCAAAATATGAGCGCCTGTTTAATTGCTGCGTCGATGTCGGTTACAAGGCGCGCGATACCATCGGTAATGCGGAGGAGATCGGTGACTGGGCACGCTCCAGAAAATATAAATCACTGATCGTGGTGACGGCGAGCTATCACATGCCGCGCAGTATCGCGGAGCTCAAACGCGTTGCCCCCGACGTGCATATTATCACCCATCCGGTCGTGACCAGGAATTTCAAAATTCAGACCTGGTGGTCTCACCCCGTGACAGCCCGGTTATTGGTGACGGAATATGCCAAGTTTCTCGGCACGATGAGCCGGCTTGCCTATACGCGGCTCCAGGGGAACAACGGCACCGGGTCCCCGGCCATAGCCAATACCGCAAGCCCGATACGCTTTTAAGGGCGGGCCGCGGATCCCATGATCAGGTCTGTCATCTTCAATCTGGCGTTTTATGTCACGACAGCGCTCTTTGTGATTGTCGGCAGCCCGCTTCTTTTCGGTCCGCGCTCATGGGCCATGGCTGGCCTCAAGGCGCACGCCATTACCTGCCTTACCCTTCAACGCCTGATTGTGGGAACGGATGTGGAAATCCGTGGCCGCTCCAATCTTCCCGACGGCCCGCTGCTGATCGCGGCGAAACATCAGTCTGCCTGGGATACATTCGCTCTCATTCCCCTGTTCAGCGATCCTGCTCTGATCATGAAGGCGGAGCTCAGACATATCCCCTTTTACGGCTGGTTTTCGCGCAAGTTCGAGATGATATTCGTTGCCCGGTCCAGCGGTCCGTCCGCGCTCAGGAAAATGGTGCGCGACGCGCGCGAGTGCGCGACGGCTGGGCGGCAGATCATTATCTTTCCCGAGGGCACGCGGCGCGCGCCGGACGACGAACCCGACTATAAGCCGGGCGTTCTCCTTCTCTATGAAGGCCTCGATATTCCCTGCGTGCCCGTGGCGCTCAATTCGGGCCTCTTCTGGCCGCGGCGAAAATTCATGCGCTATCCAGGAACGATCGTGGTCGAATTTCTCGATCCCCTGCAACCGGGCCTGCCGCGCAACGAATTCAAGGAGCAGCTCGAAAAGGCCATAGAACAAGGCACGGCGGCGCTTGTTGAAGAAGCACGGGGACGGGGCGAAGGCGGGCCTCCGCAGGCTAGAACAAAATAAGAACATTTCTTGACGCGGGAGGTCGAACCCGTTACACTCGCCGTGTGTTGGTACTTGTTTTGCAAAGTTTCGCTTAATGGCAAAAATTTCCTTTCCGCGACCGATTTCAGAGCAGATCTGGGATCAGAAATACCGATTGAAAGCGGCGGATGGCCGGATCATCGACCGCACGATCGGCGCGACCTTTCGGCGGGTTGCCCGTGCGGCGGCACGGGTCGAGAAAAAGCCCGACCGGAAAAAATGGGAAAAACGATTTTTCGATTCCATGGCCGATTTTTCCTTCCTGCCGGGTGGACGCATACTCGCCGGCGCGGGATCGGGACGCGAGGTCACGCTCTTTAACTGCTTTGTCATGGGGCGGATCGAGGATGATTTGTCCTCGATTTTCGACAACGTCAAAGAAGCCGCGCTCACCATGCAAAAGGGTGGCGGCATCGGTCATGATTTTTCCACCCTGAGGCCGTCGGGCGCACCTGTCGGGGGCGTGGGTTCCGATGCATCGGGCCCCGTCAGTTTCATGGATGTCTGGGATGCCATGTGCCGGACCATCATGTCGGCGGGCTCCCGGCGCGGGGCGATGATGGGAACGCTCCGATGCGATCATCCGGATATTGAGGCGTTTATCGAAGCCAAGTCCCGGCCGGACCGGTTGCGGATGTTCAATCTTTCCGTTCTGGTAACCGATGCATTTATCAAGGCCGTCAAGGCCGATCGGGACTGGGATCTCGTTTTCGACGGTCAGGTTTACAAGACACTGCGCGCGCGTGATCTGTGGGACAAAATGATGCGCGCCACATATGAATATGCGGAACCGGGCGTGATATTCATCGACCGCATCAATTCCCACAACAATCTCGGCTATCTGGAGACGATATCAACGACCAATCCGTGCGGGGAGCAGCCATTGCCGCCTTATGGCGCCTGCCTGCTGGGATCGGTCAATCTGGTGCGGTTCGTGACCAATCCCTTTGAAAAAAACGCCTCCCTCGATCTCAGAAAGCTGAGGCGTATTGTACGGAACGGTGTCCGGTTTCTCGACAATGTCATCGATATTTCGAAATACCCCCTTGAGATGCAGTCCGAGGAAGCCATGTCCAAGCGCCGGATTGGTCTCGGCGTTACGGGACTTGCCGACGCACTCACCATGTGCGGTGTGCGCTACGGCACGACAAAATCGGCCAAACTGGCTTCGCGCTGGATGGCTGCGATCGAGCGCTATGCCTATACGGCGAGCGCCGACATCGCCCGGTCCAAGGGCGCTTTTCCCCTCTATGACCGGGCTGCCTATTTGTCGGGGCCGGCGGGCAAGCGGCTTGACGAAAAACTGCGCAAAAAAATTAAAAAATCGGGTCTTCGAAACGGGCTTCTGACCTCGATTGCGCCGACCGGCACGATTTCGCTTCTGGCCGGCAATGTTTCAAGCGGCGTTGAACCGGTTTTCGACCTCAGTTACGGCCGCAATATCATCCAGGCGGACGGATCCCGGCGCAAGTTCGTTGTCGAGGATTATGCCTATTCGGAATATCTGAAAAAGTTTGGGGAGCACGAACAACTACCCGACTTTTTCGTCACGGCCCATGAGGTCGCGCCAATCGACCACCTCAGAATGCAGGCCGCGCTGCAGGACCATGTTGACAGCTCGATCTCCAAAACGATCAATTGCCCTTCAAGCATTTCATTCGATGCTTTCAAGGATCTCTATATGGAGGCCTATCGGCTGGGGCTGAAAGGCTGCACCACCTATCGCCCCAATCCAGTGACGGGAGCCGTGCTTGTTCCCGGCTCCGAGGCGGAGGAGGCTTCCTCGCGCCCGACCGG
Organism: uncultured Hyphomicrobiaceae bacterium; assembly: GCA_947258705.1. Taxonomy (GTDB): domain Bacteria; phylum Pseudomonadota; class Alphaproteobacteria; order Rhizobiales; family CAMYJA01; genus CAMYJA01. The sequence continues at coordinate 22,045 of CAMYJA010000002.1, forward strand.
CGAGAGACGGGAGAACGGGCTGGTGAGCCGGATATATGCTTCGGGTGGGGATGAAAAAGAAAATGACAGCGATAGCGTGGTCTATATGTCGGAGCCTCTTGAGCGGCATCACAAGCTCGGCGGGGCGACTTACAAACTGAAATGGCCGCAATCGGATCACGCCTATTATATTACCATCAATGATATCGAGTCGGATGGCCGGCGCCGGCCTTTCGAAATTTTCATCAATTCGAAAAACCTCGAACATTATGCCTGGACTGTGGCCCTGACACGCATGATCAGTGCCGTTTTTCGACGCGGCGGCGACGTGTCTTTTGTCGTTGACGAACTTAGAGACGTGTTTGATCCGCGCGGTGGGCACTGGATCAATGGCCGGTATGTTCCGAGCCTGCTGGCGGCTATCGGAGATGTGGTCGGGCGCCATATGGTCGCTATCGGATTTATCAGTGAAGGCGATCTCGATCTTGATTTCGGCCCAGACCGGAATGCCCATCGCAGCGCCGATCTAGCCCCGGGTCATGATTTCGTTTCTGACGCGGTCAGCGATCACGATCTTGATCGTGATACTGATACCGATCAAAGGGGCGGCGGGCCGATGCTGCGGGCGCAGAAATATTGCCCGAAATGTCATTCGCCCTCTTTCACCTATCAGGAAGGCTGCTGGGTGTGCCGCAATTGCGGTCATTCGAAATGCAGTTGATAAATGTCGCATGTGCGCGCGCCGCAGCAATTGCGCTTCATACGCCTTGAATAGGTTGAAGCCTTATTTTTGCTATAAACGTTCTTCATATTTACCGGCATCGCGCCTTTCGTAACAGTTCAGTCCCAAGTCGCGCGTTGCTTTGTTTCAACGGATGAAGAGCGGCCAAGATGGGTTTGCAGAACCTCGAGTTTGACTTTGAAATCGGACCGAATAGCGGAGCCGGCGGACAGGCCGTCGACTTCGGTGAAGAATGCGACCTGAGCGGGCGTTTCCAATATTGGAATGGCGCATCGGGCGAGCGTTACATTCATACGGTCTATTCGCTGGTCGATCTGCCCGAATTGCCCCGGATCAATTATCTGCTCGTTCACCGTGACGAACGGGGACGGTGCGCGCCGTTGCGGATCGGCCGCACGACCGATTCTTGCCGGACGGCGAACCTCGCCGAAATTCGCTACCGCGCGGCTCGTCTTGGCGCCAACGAAGTTCATATTCACATGATTGCAGACACGTCGCGCGACCGCGCGCTAGTCGAGTGCGATCTCAGGGCAGGACAGTTCCGGGCGCTTAGTGCCGAGCGAGCCGGCAAGCGGCTCTTTCATCCGGATCATTCCGATCATCAGGCTTCGAGGAAACCGTTCATTTCCGATTTCAACCGGAAATAGTCCGCTTTTTCACCGATCCGTCGTACTTACAGGCGGCGCCATTTCAACCGGCATGCGAGCCGGTCGATATCCCGGTCGACAATGCCGCACTCTTCAAGATGACGGGCGGTATTGATCACATAGTCGATATTGTTTCCCGAATTTCCGACACCCGCGAAAATCATGCGCAATTGCCGCTCAAATGGCAGCCGGCCGGAATATTGAGGGTGCTCGCGGTTGACCACGTATAATGTCGTGCGCACCTGTCGCCCACTGCCGTCAAGCAACCTTACGGGTTGCATGATCTCCCGGTAGACATCTGTGACCTGCTCGCGGGCGCGAAGATACGCCATCGTTGCGCGGGCTTTTTCTGCGCTGACCTCAAAAGCAATTCCCGTGCACATGCCGCCCCTGTCGAGCCCGAGAACGAGGCCTGGCCTTTCGGGGCTGCCGCGGTGATGGATCGATTTTACGCAGAGCGACCTTCTGTAGCCGCGAAGCTCGGCCATGCAGCGTGATTCATACTCGAATACCGGATTCCACATCAGCGAACCATATCCGAATATCCAGTGACGATCCTGTTTGGACTGTTTGCCGATTGCTGCCAAGCTCTCCTCTCAAACGACGCACCGCTTCGGTGATCGCGATGCTCCTGATGGATTATTCCTTTTTTCCGGCGGTCTCGATGTCCGATGCGGGCGCGCGCCCGAAATCGGGCAGGTCCGTTTCCTGGCCGGCCTCGATAATGCCGCGCCTGATCTCTCTCGTGCGCGTGAACAACTCGAGCAGAGTATCGCCATCGCCCCACCGGATCGCCTTTTGAAGCGATGAAATATCTTCCGAAAACCGTCCGAGCATTTCGAGAACCGCATCCTTGTTGTTGAGAAAAATATCGCGCCACATGACCGGATCCGAGGCGGCGATGCGGGTGAAATCGCGAAAACCGGCTGCGGAGAACTTTACGACTTCGGATTTCGTGACCCGTTCGAGGTCGGATGCGGTGCCGACGATATTGTAGGCGATGAGATGGGGCACATGAGACGTTATGGCAAGGACGAGGTCGTGATGCTCCGGCGTCATTATTTCAATGGAGGAGCCGCAGGCCTGCCAGAAGTTCTTGAGCCGCTCAAGCGCCGCTTCATCGGTACCGTAAAGCGGCGTCAGGATGCACCAGCGGCCGTCGAACAGTTCTGCAAAGCCCGCTTCCGGCCCTGAATATTCCGTTCCGGCGATGGGGTGGGCGGGAATGAAATGAACGCCTTCGGGTATCAGTGGCTCCAGGTCACGGACAACCGCCCCCTTGACGCTGCCGACATCGGTGAGGATCGCGCCCTTTTTGAGGTCCTTCGCGATAGTCTGCACCAGTTCCCTGCAGACGCCTATGGGAACACAAAGAACGACCAGATCCGCGTCCCGGACCGCCTCCCCCGGCGTCTCGAAGACCTCGTCGACCAGACCCAGCCTGAGCGCCGTTTTGCGCGTTTCAGCGCTTTTTGCATGGCCCGTAATGGTGCCAGCGAGATTGCCGCGCCTCATGGCGTGGGCCAGGGAGGAGCCGATCAGGCCGAGGCCGAGCAGTGCGACTTTTTCAAACTGATGGCTCATTCGACCCGGGCCCCGGAATGTTGCATGAATTTCTCGAGAAGCGAAACGGTCTTCCGATTGGCTTCCTCCACTCCCACGGTCATGCGCAATGCGCCCGGCAGGCCGTATCCTTTGACGCGGCGCAATATTATGCCGTTCTCCTTGAGAAAGGCATCGGCGGCCTGTGCATTGTGTTCCCCGCCTTCCGGAAAATGGATGAGCACGAAATTGGCCACGCTAGGCGTGACGTCAAGACCGAGCTTTTTCAGTTCCGTTTCAAGCCAGGGCCGCCATTTCATATTATGGCGCGCGGCTTCTTCGACGTGTCCAGAATCCTCGACGGCCTTGATGCCTGCCGCTATGGCCGGACCGGACAGGTTGAAGGGGCCTCGTATGCGGTTCAGCACATCGGCGATTTCAGGGGGACAAAGCGCCCAGCCAATGCGCAGGGAGGCCAGTCCAAAGATTTTCGAAAAAGTCCGGGTCATGACCGTGTTCGACCCTGCCATGACGAGTTCCGTACCCGGCGTGTAATCTTCCGCTGTAACGTATTCCGCATAGGCGCCATCAAGGACGAGCAATACATGCCCGGGCAGAATAGCCCGGAGCGATTTGACTTCGTCCGTTGTCATATAGGTCCCTGTCGGGTTGTTCGGATTGGCGATGAACACCATTTTCGTGGCGGGTGTGACCCTGGCCAGAATTTCGTCCACATCGGCTTTGAGGTTTTTCTCGGCTGCAATGACAGGAGTTGCGCCATGGGCGAGTATGACGATCCTGTAAACCAGAAATCCGTGCTCGGTGTATATCGCTTCGTCGCCGGGACCGAGATAGGCCGCGGCGAGCAGATTGAGGAGTTCGTCCGAACCCGCACCGCAGACAATCCTGTCCGGATCGAGATTGTAACGCCTTGCGATGGCCGTCCTCAATCCCGCCGCGGAGCCGTCGGGATATTGCGCCAGTCCCGCCGCCGCCGCCTGATAGGCCTTGACCGCCTCCGGACTCGGGCCGAGAGGCGTCTCATTCGAGGAAAGCTTGATAACCCGTTCATCGCCCGACGAGGATTTACCCGCAATGGCGCTTTCGCCCGGCACATAGGGGGTGATGTCCAGAATTCCGGGTTGTGGTTTTGGCCTGGTCATAAAGCAGTTCGACTATTGCTGATTTCATTGTATCTCAGGGAAGTCATAGGTAGCCCGATTGACAAAATCAAAGAAAAGATTGACTTTTTTCGCGAAAACGCGCGTGTTCCGGCCCTGATGCTCCAAAATAGAAACGGTTCCGGTAGCCCCGTGACCTTTGAGTATTTGAATATAGTTGGGTTGAGCATTGAATATAGCAATGGAACCAAATAGCAAAATTGTGCGCTTTGAGCATGGAGACGGGCTTTTGCTCGACTCGGGCGTGCGCCTTGAACCCTTCGAGATTGCCTATGAGACCTATGGAACGCTCAATCAGGACCGTTCCAACGCGATCCTGATCTGCCACGCCCTGACGGGCGACCAGCATGTCGCAGACGACCCCGAGGATAGCGAAAAATCAGGCTGGTGGAGTAATCTGGTCGGTCCTGGAAAGGCTCTCGACAGCGATAAATATTTTGTCATCTGCTCCAATGTGCTCGGTGGCTGCATGGGATCAACGGGGCCCAGCTCGATCAATCCCGAAACCGGAAAAATTTACGGGCTCGATTTTCCGGTTATCACAATTTCGGATATGGTCCGGGCGCAGGCCATGTTTATCGACCGTCTCGGCATCGAGCGGCTGTTTTCGGTTGTCGGTGGATCCATGGGCGGCATGCAGGTTCTCGAATGGGCGGCGCGCTATCCCGAACGGGTGCTGACGGCCATACCCATCGCCACATCGCATCGGCATTCTTCACAGAACATCGCCTTTCACGAAGTCGGCCGTCAGGCGGTGATGGCCGATCCGGACTGGCGCCAGGGGCGCTATCTCGATGAAGGGTGCAATCCGAGGAGTGGCCTGGCCGTCGCGCGCATGGCGGCGCATATCACCTATCTGTCGGATGAGGCGCTGCATCAGAAGTTCGGCCGGTCGCTTCAGGACCGTGACAGCCTGACATTCGGTTTCGATGCCGATTTTCAGGTCGAGAGCTATCTTCGCTATCAGGGCTACCGCTTCGTCGACCGGTTCGATGCCAACAGCTATCTCTATATAACGCGGGCGATGGATTATTTCGATATGCCGAAAGACCATGGCGGCATTCTCGCCAATGCCTTCAAGGACACGAAATCCCGGTTTTGCGTGATCTCCTTTACAAGCGACTGGCTTTATCCGACGCGGGAGAGCCGGGAAATCGTCAAGGCGCTCAATGCGGTCGCGGCCAATGTCAGCTTTGTCGAGATCAATTCCGAAAAAGGTCATGACGCGTTTTTGCTCGATGAGCCGGAAATGTTTTCAACGGTTTCGGGATTTCTCGATGCTTCGGCGGACGCTCTCGGGATCACGTTGGAACAGGCACAGGGGAAGGGCGTTTGATTGTGACGGAAACGGTCGAACATAAAAACCGTATCAGCATCGCCCATCTGGTTATTTCGGAGATGGTCCGGGAAAACGCACGGGTGATCGATATCGGCTGTGGCGACGGCTCGCTTCTCAAGCTTTTGAAAGACACCAAGGGGGCGGATGCACGCGGTATCGAGATCTCTCCCGAGCGGGTCAGCCTGTGCATGGCGCAGGGATTGTCGGTCATTCAGGGGGACGCCGACCGGGATCTCGTCGATTATCCGGCTGCATCCTTCGATTACGCCATCTTAAGCGAAACGATCCAGGCGGTTCAGAGTCCGGAACTGGTGCTCAGGCAATTATTGCGGATTGCCGAACGCGCCATCGTGTCCTTTCCGAATTTCGGCCATTGGCAGGTGCGGATGCAATTGCTGCTCAACGGGCGTATGCCGGTCACGGACAATATGCCGAATGCCTGGTACGAGACGCCGAATATACATCTTTGCACGATCAAGGATTTTGAGGATTTATGCGACCGTGTGGACGCCAAGGTCGAAAAGGCGGTGGCGCTCAACTCCAAGGGTCGGCGCCTGGGTATCAATTTTCCCATCGCGGTTCAGAACCTGATCGGCAAGCAGGCGGTGTTCGTCCTGCGCCGGCGGTGAGGGGAGCGGCTGCCCACCCCCGCAAAATCGTTTAGACATTGTTAACTCTTTTGTAATGCCCGTTAGATAGCATGCAACTTCAGTTTATTCAGTCATCGGAGTTGTAAATTGCTGAAAAATGTCCTGGTGCGTATAGCTTTTTTTTCCTTCTCTTTTTTCATCCTTCCTCAAATTACATCAGTTTCAGTAGCAGCAGCAGAGCGGACATCCATGTTCATTCTGGATGCATCAGGTTCCATGTGGGGCAGGCTACCGGACCGGCAGAGCAAGATCGTCGCCGCCCGCAAAGTGATGGGACGCCTGGTTGGGGCATTGCCATCTCAGATTTCAGCGGGCCTGATTGCTTATGGTCATCGCCGCAAGGGGGATTGCGCGGATATCGAAGTCGTTCAGGAGATAACGCCTGGTGGCGGTCCCCGGATTGCAGCGCGGCTCGACCGTCTCATCCCGCGCGGGCGCACACCGATATCGGACGCGCTCAAGCTTGCGGGTGATAAACTCAGCGCGATAGAAGGGCCGACGACAATCGTACTTGTCAGTGACGGCATCGAGACCTGCAAAGGTGATCCTTGTGCGGTTGCCGCAGCGCTGGCCAAGTCAAGCGCAAATCTGAACATTCATGTGGTCGGATATGGCGTCGACAGAAAGACCCGGGTGCAATTGCAGTGTGTTGCAGAGAAAGGCCGCGGTCGCTATTTCACCGCCGACAATGCGGGCGATCTGACAAATGCGTTGACCAAGGTGACAGAGAGCATCAAGAAGGCTGAGCCAATCGTGGTGGATGCACCGAGCGCTGCCGAGACAGTGACGTCGATTTTGATCAAGGCCACCGGCCCCGGCAGGATCCGGTTGAAGCTCGGGTCATGGACGCATATGCCGCGATATTGGAAAGTCCTAAACCCTGAAACCGGCGAAGTTATCGCTCGGACAAATAAATCCGAAATCGAAGTTTTTCCTGGTCAGTATCAGATTGCCTGGCGGCATCTGGAACATGGCGCAAAGGAAGTCATGATGCCGCAGGTCATTGACGTTAAATCGGGTGAGGTATCGGAAGCCTTGGTCACAACGGGCCTGAAACTCGTTCCCCCCGCGGGTATGAGGAAACCATTTTATTGGCAGTTGCTGCCCGAGGGCGCCGATCTTCAGAAAAATTACCGTAAACGGCAACCAGCTGCGTGGTATTGGGTTTGGGATGCCGTGCCGGTGCCAGCGGGAAAATATACGCTGGTGTTGCGGCAGACCGAGCATGGCCACCAGGAAACGGTGCTTGGTCAGATTGATCTTGAAGAAGGCCAATTGAAGAATATTCCACTCGATCAGGGTATTAATCTGCAATGGCCCAAAGAATGGGGCGATGTGTATTATTTCAAGATTACCGATGCGGCAGGGCGCTCAATGAAAATGGACTATCGCGGGCCTATCGTTCTGGCTGCGGGCAAATATAAGCTTGCGCTTCGGCTGAAGGAGCACACGCATAATGAGGCTTCGTTCGGCGAGCTTGTTGTGCCGGAAAAAGGCTTCTTGGATCCGCGACTTACATCCGGCATTACCTTTGAAACAGAGACTAGGGGAGAGTTCACGATATTTGCGGTGAATCTCGAAACTCAGCAGGAAGCGAAAATGTACAAGAGCTGGGGCCCCATGCCTCTGGGGCCTGGCCGTTATCGATTTGATATGAAACTGAAGGGGCAAAAGCGGCAGGTGATCGTGCCGGAACTGACGATCAAGCCAGGACAGTTTATCAAGGCGAAGATGTAGAGACAGTCCGCGCACGGTTTGGCAGACCGACCAGGAGCGCACTCGTTGCCTGCTTACCGACCGGCCGGATGTTTCTCTTCCCGATGAAATGGCTAACGATGTCGCCAGAACGGATTGACGGGAGATGTTTCCACGAGAACCTTGACCGGACGGCCGCCGCTTATGGGTGCGCTCACCTCTTTCGTCGCCTCGATCAGGATGATGCCGCCGAAGCCGGGCCAGAGCCGGGCGCCCAGGCGTTCCCATGCGCGGTTCGAGCGCAGATTGAGGCGCAGGTTAAGGGGCGGCATATGCAGCGCTGATGTCCAGTCCGTTGGGCTGAACAAGGCACCCTTGAGAAGCCGTTCGACCTGGCCCCTGCTATATGGCCGGCCATGGCCAAAGGGCGTGGTTTCCAGGCGTGACCACAGGCTTCGCCGATTGGGCACGACGCATATGAGCCGCCCTTCGGGTTTTAGGACCCGCCATATTTCGCGCAGCATCCGGGATGCGGCTTCGCTCATCTCCAGACTGTGAATTGCGAGAAGCCTGTCGACAGATGCGTCGGCCAGGGGCAGGCATTCATTTTCCATGAGCAGGGAAAGATAAGGTCCTGTTTTGGGCCAGGTGATGACACCCTGCGTGGCCGGCATGAGCGCGCCGATGCACTGAGCCTCGCCCTTAAAGACGCCGAGATAGGGAGCGGCGTATCCCAGGCCGATCACCACTTCACCTCTGACGTTCGGCCAGCGATCCCGGATACGGTGCATGATCGTTCGCCTCACGACGCTTCCCATGGGGCCGGAATAGAATTCGGCGAGTTCTGTCACGTCGAGATGCATTGTCCATTTTCCCACAAGTGAGGTTATGGTTCAAAACCTGATCCGATGATAATGTCTTCGGGCTGATTACAACAGTCTGATATTGAAAAGAGGTAATTTGCTATGCCGGAACTTGACGTTCATCTTTTTACATGCCGGAGCGACAATTATGGCGTCCTCTTACATGACCGCGATACAAATAAAACGCTGTCCATCGATGCACCGGAAGCCAATGCCGTGCGCAGTGCGCTCCGGGACCGGGGCTGGTCGCTCGATTACATCCTGACGACGCACCACCATACCGATCACGTCGAGGGGAACGAGCCGCTCAAAGCGGAAACAGGCTGTCAGATAATCGGACCGAGCGGGGAAGCCGAGAGGATTCCCGGCATCGATACAGCGCTCGACGAGGGCGAGGTCTTTGAATTCGGCAGCCGTCAGGTGCAGGTGATTTCAACGCCGGGGCATACCATTGCCCCCAGCACCTATTGGTTGGCTCAGGACAATCTATTGTTCGCGGGCGATACGCTGTTTTCGATGGGGTGCGGCCGCCTTTTCGAGGGCACGGCGGAGATGATGTGGAATTCGCTTGAAAAGCTCATGGCGCTGCCGCCAGATACGCAGATCTATTGCGGCCACGAATACACTTTGTCGAACGGGGAGTTCGCGTTGTCGGTCGAGCCCGGCAATGCGGAGCTGGTGAAACGGGTCGAGGAGGTGCGCGCCTTGCGGCGTGAGCGCAAGCCCACCCTGCCGGCGGGGCTCGGCCTGGAACTCGCGACAAATCCCTTCTTGCGGCCGATGAGCCCGGAAATACGACGCAACCTCGATATGCAAGATGCGGAGAACTGGGAAGTGTTTGGAGCGATCAGGCGCTTGAAGGATCAAAGCTGACGTTCTTTTTCCTCCCTGAGAGGCCTGGGCCTTAGGGCCTAGGGCCCAGGGCCCAGGGCCCAGGGCCCAGGGCCCAGGGCCAGGGGGCAAGTGCAGACACAAGCCATGGAGGGAATGGCGCATGACCGGTCTATCGGCAGACGACATTATCGCGCAACTCGGCCTGGCGCCGCATCCGGAGGGCGGCTATTTTCGGGAAACCTTCCGCGATGAAGCCCACTCTGAAAACGGGCGGGCGCACAGCACTGCAATCTATTACCTCTTGAAGCGGGGCGAGATGTCATGGTGGCACCGGGTGGATGCGGCTGAGATATGGCACCATTATGCCGGGGCGCCCCTTGAACTTTCGATCGTGCAAGAGCGCGCGATTGTGAAATCCGTACTCGGCAAGGATTTCGAGAAGGATCAACGCCCGCAAATTACAGTGCCCGCCCAGGCCTGGCAAAGTGCCCGCCCCATGGGTGAGTGGGTGCTCGTCGGTTGCACTGTCGCGCCGGGTTTTGAATTTTCGGGCTTCGAATTGGCCGACGATGATTTCTCGTCTTCGGGCTTTACAGGATAACCTTTACCGGGATTGTCTCCGTGGACGGGGCGTTTAAAACGATTCGTTTGGCGGGCTAATGAAGCGATTGCTGTTTTGTTTTTCTGCGCTTTTGCAGAAATCCAGTATTGTCCACTGCCTATCCCACACCTGTTTTCCTCTTAAGTGTCTGTAATATAACATTAAAATCAATCCCACTCATTCTCCCCCGGTACAGGCGCTTGCGGTCTTGTGGCCACTGACTAAACTACTTTTATTGATTCTATTAAATGCGGGTAGTGGGGGTAATTCAGATGGAGCAAGGTTCATCGCAACCGTGCTTAAGCGCACTTTTTGTCGATTACGACAATATTTATCTATCTTTAAAACGGAAAAACGAAGAGGCTGCCAGGCGATTTGCAAAAAATGCAGGCCTGTGGTTGCGAGAGATCGATTCCGGCGCGCTTATTACTCCGACCAATGCGCCCACATTGCCTTTAGATCGGCGAATTGTTCTCAATCGCTGTTATGGAAACCCGGTTCCGCGGCGGAGCAATAAAGACAATTCCACCGACATGAATTCCTTCCCGTTCGTGCGGCATCATTTCTTGCGCGCGGGATCGGAAATCATCGATTGCCCGCCGCTTACGGCACAGCTTAAAAATTCGTCCGATATCAGAATGGTCATGGACATCCGAGACCTCCTGACTCACGATACCTATTATGACGAGTTTATCATTCTATCGGGAGATGCCGATTTCACGCCTGTGCTACATCGCCTGCGGGCTCATGCAAGGCGTACGATCATTTACGCCAATGACCATACGGCAACCCCTTATACCGCAATCTGCGACGGTGAAATTCAGGAAAAAGACCTGATCAACCTGCTCGTTACGGGGCATGTCACGGAAAGCAGGTCGGTGGGCACCGAAACGCACGGACATGACGGCCCTGAAAATTCGGAAATTCTCAGGACGCGCATTGTCGACGAAATTATCGTTGCGATATCAGAGGCCGATGCGCCCGTACCGATTGAATCGCTTGCCGATCGTGCACAACGGAATGTCGGTCATGAGATGACGATCGGAACCAATTGGGTCGGGCATGGTAATTTTTTGACATTTCTGGCTGAAAACCTCCCGGATCACATCGAGCTCACGGATCAGGCGCCTTATCTGGCCTTTGACAAGAGCCGGATGAACCTGTCTACGCCGGACCCCGCAACCCTTACCGAGCAGGTCGAGACTGTGGCAGTGGCGCAGGACGAAGTGGCGGAAACACCCGTACCGGCTATGCCTAAGGGGCCTGCCGATGCCGCTTTGGGCACGATCCTTTCAGACATGGCCAGCGATGCTGCGTTGCCCGAGGCAACGGATCATGGCGTCGCTCCGGAGGCTGCTCCGGCAGCTCCCACGGTACCTGAAGCCAGGCCGGTTGCCCCGGCACCTGAAGCCAGGCCGGTTGCGCCGGCATTTGACGTCACAGCCGTGGCTGCGGCTCCGCAAGCCAATGCCACGACCGAGCCCCCCATGGCGTCGGCACAGGCATCACTGGATGCAAGCACCGCGATACAACGCTCAATTGCGCGTATCCATGACGCATGTCAGGCACCGCCGTTGGCTCCTCCCGAATACAGGCTTGTATTTGAGATGATTTCGGAGGAACTTCAGGAAAACGGTCTGCACGGGCAGGCGACAGCGAACAGTGTTGTGGCGCGCGCGGCTGCACTGGCCGTTGATTTCAAGCCTGACGATGTTCGTTTTATCATCGATGTCATCAGCGAAGCGGATCCATGGTTTGAGCAGGGTGCATCTGCCAATCTGTTCGCGGGACGGTTCCGAAATTTCGTCGTTGCACGTTGTCGTGGACAGGGATTGCAGCTGACCATCGACGAGCTTGATCTTATCGATGCGTGGTTTGCGGGTCAGAACAGCCCGGCCCAGGTGCCGGAATCGGGACAAGGTGTACCATTGGTGGAAAATGGCGCACCTGTTTCTGAAAGCGCCATTCAGAAAGCATCGCAGGATCAAATTATGCCCGAACAGGAAAAATCGGCGCCTCTTTCCCCTCCAGCGGTTGCATCCATGACACCGCAGGTTGAACCGGGTGCTGCGCCATCGCCGGACTCTCAATCCATTGATTCGGGCGAGCCGATGGGAGAGGATGAGCTGCCTCGTATCGTGAGGTCGCGTCTGCGCGGCTAGGCAGTCTCGCAATGGCCGCAAGCGCAATGCGAGGCCTTTTGCGGCTGAACCTAAAAGTCCGGAACGCCGTAGTTGCGTGCTTGCCGGGCTTTATCATGGGCGAATGAAATTTTCGCCACGTTTTACGACGTCAGATATTGGCCGCCGTTTGCGGTAATTGTCGAGCCGGTGATGAATGCGGCGTCATCGCTCGCCAGGAATGCGACGCATTTGGCAATTTCATCGGCCGTTCCGAGACGGCCCACGGGAATTTGCGCAATGATGCTCTCAAGCACTTTCTCGGGCACAGCCGCGACCATTTCCGTATTGATATAGCCTGGCGCAATGGCGTTGACCGTTATGCCCTTGCGCGCCGTCTCCTGGGCCAGGGCTTTCGTGAAGCCGATTACGCCGGCTTTCGCCGCCGAATAGTTGGTCTGGCCCATCTGACCCTTTTGTCCGTTGATCGACGAGATATTGATGATGCGGCCCCAGTTGCGCTCACGCATGCCGTCTATGACGGGGCGGGTCATGTTGAACATGGAGCTCAGGTCGACCCGGATTACATCGTTCCATTTCTCAGGTGTGAGTTTGTGCAGCATTCCGTCCCGCGTTATGCCCGCATTGTTGACGACAATTTCAACAGGGCCCAGATCATTTTCGACCGTTAGAATTCCCTCGGCGCAGGCGTCAAAGTCGCCGACGTCCCATTTGTAGACCGGTATTCCATTCTCGGCCTGGAACTTTTGCGCGGCCTCGTCATTGCCGCCGTAATTCGCAGCAACACGGTGGCCTTTCGCCTTTAGTCCAAGAGATATTGCCTCGCCGATGCCACGGGTACCCCCGGTTACAATTGCTACTTTTCCCACTTTTTTCTCCCCTTTTGACTTCGCGCTTCCGTAGAACATCTGGCGCTGCAAGGCGCACTACCGGCGACGCGCTTTAACGCAAGGTAATGATTAACGCTCGACGCACATGGCAATGCCCATGCCGCCGCCGATGCACAAGGTCGTCAGCCCTTTTTTGGCGTCACGGCGCTTCATTTCATAAAGCAAGGTGGTAAGCACCCGGGCGCCTGATGCGCCGATGGGGTGGCCGATGGCAATGGCGCCGCCATTGACGTTGACTTTTTCCGTGTCCCATCCAATACCTTTGTTGACTGCGCAGGCCTGTGCCGCAAAGGCTTCGTTTGCCTCGACCAGATCGAGATCATCATGTGACCAGCCGGCATTCTCGAGGGCTTTCTTCGAGGCCGGTATCGGACCGGTGCCCATGATTGAAGGATCGACGCCCGCCTGTGCCCAGGAAGCGATCCTGGCAAGTGGCTCCAATCCGCGCTTTTCCGCCTCGCTGGCTTTCATGAGAACAAGCGCGGCGGCGCCGTCATTAATGCCGCTCGCATTAGCCGCGGTGATGCTGCCATCCTTTGCAAAGGCAGGACGCATCTTGGTCAGGTCGCCAATCTCGACGCCCTTTCTGATATATTCGTCTTCTTCGAAAATTGTTTCGCCCTTGCGGGTTTTGACTGTTACCGGTGTAATTTCATCCTTGAAATGACCGGCTTTTTGCGCCGCCTCGGCCTTGTTCTGCGAGGCGACGGCAAATTCGTCCTGCTCATCGCGGGTGATCTGCCATTGCTTGGCGACGTTTTCAGCGGTCGTGCCCATGTGGTAACCGTTAAACGCATCCCAAAGGCCGTCCTTGATCATGGTGTCTATGAAATTCATGTCGCCCATTTTGGTGCCGTTTCTGAGATGCGCGCAATGGGGCGAAAGGCTCATGGATTCCTGGCCGCCGGCGACAACAATCGATGAGCTGCCCGTTTCGATCTGCTGGGCAGCGAGCGCCACGGCGCGAAGGCCGGAGCCGCAAACCTGGTTCACGCTCCAGGCCGGAGAGTCGACAGGAATGCCGGCATTGACGGAAGCCTGACGCGCCGGATTTTGCCCCGCGCCTGCGGTCAGAATCTGACCGAGAATAGTTTCGTCGACGTCCGCCGGTTCGATTCCGGCGCGATCTATGGCGGCCATGATCGCGGTCTTTCCTAGATCATGGGCGGGTTGACTCGATATCGTTCCGTTAAAACTGCCGACCGGTGTCCGCGCCGCACTTGCAATAACGATCGAGTCCGTCTCAGAATTTTTGCTCATTTACTCCTCCTCGCTTGGCGCTCCATATCAAAAACATTCGTACTCAGCGGCATAACACTAACAGGCTTTGATCGTAAAATCTTACGAATTTGATGCGTTTTCCAGGGAATCGATGCGGTAATTGCGAATTCTTTTCATTACTGAAACCGGGTCCGTGTTCAGGGGCGCAAAGTCGGGATACGGTCCGGGGGCGAACCACAAAATGCTGCATGTGCGCGGCTCTGGTCAATCGCATGGTAAACGTGCTAAATTTTGCAGTGCAATAACGATGAATGTAACCGGCAAGAATAACGGGTGACTATGTGACTAAAGACGACGACACGATTATCATCAAGAAATATACAAATCGCAGACTTTATAATACTGCGACGAGTTCGTATGTGACGCTCGATAATCTTGTGGAGCTTGTCAGGGAGGAAAAAGATTTTATCGTTCGAGACGCCAAGACCGGTGCCGACCTGACTCACAACATTCTGACGCAGATCATTGTGGATGAGGAGTCGAAGGGCCAAAGCCTCCTTCCGACGAATTTCCTCAAACAACTTATCCGGTTTTACGGGCAGGGAATGCATCATTTCGTGCCCAGCTACCTCGAGCTTTCACTTGAGTCGCTAACGCGACAGCAGGAGCGCTATCAGGAACAGTTCGGCAGTTCGGCATTTGAAGCAATGCAGAGCCAGGCCAGGCAAAACCTGGCCATGTTCGAGAAAACGCTGGCCATGTTCAATCCCTTCGCCGCAACTGGACTGAATACGGAGGGTGGGGGAGAAGAAACATTCGAGGCGGAGGACGAAGCCGAGGCCCCTCCCGCCAGAGCGCGCAAGACCGGTCGAAAGGCAAAGTCAGGTAAAAAAACACCAGCAGAGGCCACAGATGACCTGACCGAGTTGCAGCTAGAATTTGCGGCAATGCAGAAAAAACTCGAACGCCTCACGAAAAAGAACGATTAAGTCCGTTCCTTTTCGTCCCATTTCGTTCCGTCCCGTCTCTTCCCGTCCTGGACCGGCCCCGTTCACACCGAAGCGCTGTCGGATGGAACCATTTAGCTGCTGCTTGAGCAGCCTTCCTGTTCCTCGTCCTCTGAAAACGGTTCGGTTGCAAGCGTGTGCATCTTTGGCATTCCGTAAAGGCTGCCCTGCAGGAAGTCGACTCCCGCCGCCGTCATCAGCTTGGCGGTTTCCTCGTCGCCAACCCATTCGACCACTGTCGTGAGACCGAACTTCTTCGCGAGTTCGATAAGGGTTTCGACGAACATCAGATTTTCAGGATCGGACGTGATGTTTCTCATGAAGGATCCATCGATCTTGACCATATCGACACCGAAATGGCGCAGGTTTTGGAATGACGTATAACCGGCGCCGAAATCGTCGATCGCGACGCGGCATCCGAGATCTTGCAGCGTGTCGACGAAATTTACAGTTTCATCAAGATCCCGTATTGCAGAGGTCTCGGTGATTTCGATAATCATGCGTTCGCGAATATCCCGCCGGCCCTGCGTCAGCGAATGCAAGGTGATCAACCAGTCATGGTCGGATGTGGTTTGCCCGGAAACATTCAAGGAAAGATTCATTGATTTGTTTTCGGTCAGGATTGCGATTGCCATCTCGAGAACGCGGTGGTCAAGATATCCCATCAGACCGAGTTTCTCGGCTATGGGAACAATTTCCGCAGCCGATATGAGTTCGCCGGAATCGCCCCTCATGCGCACCAGACATTCATAAAAATCCGGTTCGTGCGTTTGAGCCGACACGATCGGTTGCAGCGCCAGTACCATGCGATTGTCATTCAGAGCCGCGATGATGTCGTCGGCCATCATCTTGCTGTGGGTGCGGCTTGCAACGGTACTTTCCCAGGAATTCAGGAGTGTGAATTTGTTTTGGTGGCCGACACGTGCCTGATTGAGCGCCTCATGGGCCAGGCTTAGTGTGTCCTGGACGGTTTCAGCCTGATCGGGAATAATGACTCCGCCTATGGCGAGGGTCGCGCCGAGTGTGGTGTCCGCGACATGAATCGGCGCGCTACGCACGATATCCAGCAGGCGGTTGGCCACATGCTGCATTGCTTCGTGACCGCAATCGTGAAGAAGAATTCCGAACTTGTTTGCGGTGTGACGGCCGATGCGGCCGTCCGACCTCAAGGTCGAAGCCAAACGCTGGCCGATGATGGAGAGAACCTCATCGCCGACATCATATCCATATGTGTCGTTGATGAAGCTAAGATTTTCTACAGCAGCGAGGAGAAAAATACTCGTTGTATTGTTCTCTATGGTGCGCCCGATTGAGGATCTTATTTCCCGGATAAGATGAGCTCTGTTGAGCTGAAGGGTCACCTCGTCATGGGTCGCAAGAAACTTCAGATCCTCAAGCTCCTCTTGAGCGTCAGTCACGATGTGCAGGATGCCGCGTACCGCGAGAGAACCGGTTTCAACATTTACGAAACCATAACCCTCATCTTTTATCCAGATATGGCTGTTGTGGTCCCACGGATCGGGGAAGAATTTGTAGACAATTGAAAAAGGCGCTGATTTTTGACCGGCAGCAATCGAGTTTTTGATTGCTTCAGCCCGGACCAGTGCGCCTTCCGGCCCGATATGCTTGAGCAAATCATCATGGCTCGAGACCATCAAATCGCGGGGCAGATCGAGAATGGAGCGGACATCATTGCCCCATGTAAAAACGTCCGACTTAATATCCCATTGATAAAATGCTTCACCGGCCCTGCCGAGGATGTCGTCGATCAGTTCCTGACGCATGCCGGTGCCGCCATCAGTGTTGGAGACGATATCGTCCTCACTGATCACCGATGGTTCGGCGCTCGGGGTTTCGAGCAAATCCGGTTCCTGGGAGTGATCGCGCACAGTGCGGCGCCCGCTGGGTTTACTCACCTAACCTGCCTCTGCTTTTTTGGAATATTATTTGGCACCATTGCCGACCGGTTCATTTTTTCCGAGGCTAATGGGAAAGTCTTAACATCCACCAAAAATGCAATAAATTTTCGCAATTCCAGGTAAGGCAGGCGATCCGTCTCCAATCGGACCACCGCAAAAAAAAGACGGCCATCCGATCTGGATGGCCGTCTTGGCGTTATTCAGTACTTCTTTCAGCGCGTATTTTCAAAACAAGCCGGCAGCTGTTTTCTGCCGCGCTGTAGAATTACCGGGAGTTTAACCGATATCGCTGCCAATCCCGAAGTCGCGGCGGGCCGTGCGAATACCAATAATAGCTCCGGCGATCACGTCGATAATGCTCATTATCAGGATCATGAAAAATATCGAAGTTGCCGCCTGGGGAACGAGCAGAAACTCGATGATGAAGATTACCGCCAGAATCATCGAAAGGGCCTGATCGGCCAGCCCCGCGCCGCGGGTGTACGTGGCTTTGATAACTTCTATGGCAAGCAGGACCAGTGAGAGAATGACGATCAGATCGCCAAGATAAAATCTCCATTGTCCGCCCATGGGCATGCTGACTTCAAAAAGTTCCGACTGGAATATTTCGACCGGATTATCACCGCCGCCAAAAAAGGCGATTACATTATAAAGTATCAACGAAAATACGAGTAACGGTATCGCCTTGACTGACATTATCTCACTCCTCAACACTCTTTTGTTTAACCGAATTCTACGCACACGGATATGTGCCCCGTTCAATGAATAGCATCAAATTAGTCACACGCATACGCCGTGCAAGCTTAAATTTTCGCCGCACAGTTAACGTATTGATATATCTTCATTATTACAGGGGGGATGATATGCCTGTGCAGGATATTCGGATCAGGACGTCCTAAAAATCGCTATCCGGCTCAAGGATCTGACGGCCGCGATATTTGCCCGATTTCAGGTCTATGTGATGGGGGCGCCGCAGTTCGCCCGATTCCTTGTCCGTGACATAGGATGGTTGGCGTAATGCATCTGCCGAGCGCCTGTTGCCGCGCTTCATCGGCGACACTTTCCGCTTTGGTACAGCCATTTCAATCTCCTCGCTTCAATTCAATATCGCATTTTTCCGCGCCCGGGGTCTGAATTTACCGGCGCCGGGCCTGCGAATAATTGTCTAATTCCTGGAAAACCGTTATTTGGGACGCATTCACAAGCATGCATCCATGTTTCGACACTCCTTATAGTCGCTTCTTTCGCGGTTTTCCAGTATTTCCTGCCAGTTCTTTTTTACGATAGATGCAACTTGTTGCCGGTGGCGCCTTGGCAACGCGATTGGCGATCCTGGTTGAGTGTCTCGCGGTTTTCGGTCCCGGCCTCCCCGCCCTGCGCAGGATCGGATTGGGCAGGGCAGCAGCCAGGAGACTTGCCTCGTTGGGCGTCAGATATCGCGCCGATTTGTTAAAATGATATCTTGATGCGACTTCGGCTCCAAAAATGCCAGGGCCCCATTCGACAATGTTGAGATAAATCTCCAGCATACGGCGTTTCGACCAGAGGGCCTCCATCAGAAACGTCAACGGAATTTCGACGGCTTTGCGGACATAGCTTTTCTGCGGCCAGAGATACAGGTTTTTTGCCGTTTGCATGGAAATCGTGCTGGCGCCGCGGACGTATCCATTTCGCGCCTTCTTGATGGCCCGCGAGACTTCGTTCCAGTCGACCCCCCTGTGCCTGCAAAACCTGCCGTCCTCGGCGGCGATTACGGCTTTGACGAGATTAGGTGAAATTCTATTCAGAGGCACCCATTGGTGCCCCACCTTCTTGCCGGTCAATGTTCTCGCCAGCATCAGCGTCGAGCCTGGTGGATTGATGAAACGGTAAGTGACCGTTACGACGGTTACGAGCAGTGCGAGCACCACCATGATCAGTCCGCTCATACGCAACAATCTTCGTACACCCGTCCGCAAACGGGACCGCTTGTGAAATATGAACCTTTTTCTCGTCAGGCTCTCGGCCATAGCCTCTCGTCCCTTTAAAACTTGCCCCGGCCTGTGCTGATGTCTCATTGCTGCGGTCGGGATTGATGCCGTAAAACCGATCCAGACTGTGGAAGCGCTTCCCTATCGGTGGATCATGTTTTAGGTAGAAATTCGTAGATTATACGCCGACCGGAGGATCGTCCACTGCGGCGTAAGCAATTGAGGGCGGCAACGAGGGCGATTTAATGGCGTTTGTGACAGAATTTGACTCTCATGCACAGAAAGTCGAGGCGCGGCTCGAGGAGCTGCTTCCTGCGCCGGATGGGCCGCTGACCTCTGTCCGGTCCGCTAACTTATGGCGCGCCATGCGATATTGCGTGCTCAATGGCGGCAAACGCTTACGGCCGTTTCTGGTGACCCACTCGGCCCGGCTTTTCGGGCTTGATGCGGAAGCCACGCTCAATGCCGCATGCGCGGTTGAATGCATGCATTGTTATTCGCTCGTCCATGACGACCTGCCGGCCATGGATGACGATGATCTAAGGCGCGGCCTGGCGACGGTTCATAAAAAATTCGACGAAGCGACGGCGATTCTCGTCGGCGACGGTCTTCAGGCCCTTGCATTTGAAATCATGTCCAGTGAAGAAACTCATGCTGAGGCAAATGTCCGGGTGGCGCTGATCTCGGGGCTGGCGCGGGCTTCGGGTCATCAGGGCATGGTCGGGGGGCAGGCGCTGGATCTTGCGGCGGAAGATGCGGAAGCTCTCACGACTGACGAGACCATGGTCATCCAGTCCATGAAAACGGGTGCATTGATCGAGTTTTCTCTCGATGCGGGGGCGCTGCTCGGGCAGGCGCCGGATGAGGCGCGCACGTGCCTGCAACGCTATGGGCGGGCGATCGGTCTTGCTTTTCAGGTTGCCGACGACCTTCTTGACGCGGAAGGGGATATGGAGAAGCTCGGCAAGGCGACGGGAAAGGACGAGAGTTCGGGTAAAAAGACCTTCATATCGCTTTTGGGTGCCGAGGGAGCACGGCGCCGGCTCGGCGAGCTTGAAGCGGAGGCAATCGGCGCCCTCGAAATTTTCGGCCAACAGGCTGCACCGCTGATTGATGCCGCGAAGCTGGTTGTCCGGCGGGACCGCTAGCGCGCTTGCCAGCCGGATTCACGAATATCGCTTTTTTACATAGTCGAGAACTATGTCCTTGAACTCACCTGCGATGTTCTCCCCGCGCAGGGTCGTCGTTTTTTCGCCATCGATGAATACCGGTGCGCTTGGCGTCTCCCCGGTGCCCGGCAGGCTGATGCCGATATCGGCATGTTTTGACTCGCCCGGGCCGTTGACTATGCATCCCATGACAGCGAGCTTCATGTTTTCCACGCCGGGATAGGTCTCTTGCCACTCGGGAATTTTTTCGCGCACGAAGGTCTCGATGTCCTCGGCAAGTTCCTGAAACACCGTGCTTGTCGTGCGGCCGCAGCCAGGGCAGGCCGTAACGGAGGGCATGAATGAGCGCAAACCCATTGTCTGGAGAATTTCCTGCGCGACCTGGACTTCCTGGGTACGGTCGCCGCCCGGTTTAGGCGTGAGCGAGATGCGGATCGTATCGCCTATTCCCTGTTGCAACAATATTGCAAGCGCGGTCGCGGATGCGACAATTCCCTTCGATCCCATCCCGGCCTCGGTCAACCCCAGGTGAAGGGCATAGTTGCATCTCGCGGCGAGGGACGAATAAACGCTTACCAGATCCTGGACCGTACTTACCTTGGCGGAGAGAATGATCTTGTCCGCCGTCATGCCGAGCTCTTCGGCGCGTATGGCCGAAAGCGTCGCCGATTGCACGATCGCCTCATGCATGACCTCGGCGGCGTCCCTGGGGTCGGGGGCTCCCGCATTCTCGTCCATCAACCGGGTCAGGAGTTCCTGATCGAGACTGCCCCAGTTTACGCCAATGCGGACCGGCTTGTTTTTCTCGAGCGCTATTTCAATGATCTTCGAGAACTGGGTGTCGCGTTTGGCGCGAAATCCGACATTGCCGGGGTTGATGCGGTATTTGCACAGCGCCTCGGCGCAGTCGGGGTGTTCCGCAAGCAGGGTGTGGCCGTTATAGTGAAAGTCGCCGACCAGGGGCACCTGAATGTTCATTGCGGCCAATTTGTCACGGATCTGCGGAACGGCTGCGGCCGCCTCCGCGCGGTCGACTGTGATGCGCACGAGTTCGGATCCCGCGCGCGCCAGGTCCGCAACCTGTTCGACCGTCTTGTCGATATCGGCGGTGTCCGTATTCGTCATTGATTGCACGACAATCGGCGCGTCTCCGCCGACAATGACGCCGCCGACATCGACAGGAGACGACTTTCGCCGTGATCGTAAGGGGCCGGTCATGCCTGGATTGTTCCTTGCTTCATTCATACGGGCTTTGTTGTCGAATTCAGGGCGGTTGGCAATGGCTTTAAGCGAGACGCAGCGATCCAAGCTGCGAAATGAAAAAGAAGACGGCCATGACCATGACGATGGTCGGTCCCCCGGGCGTATTCATGGCATAGGCCAGGCCTATTCCCGCAACGACGCTGACAATGGCGATCAGTCCCGTCCAAACCAGCATTGCCTCGGGCGAAGATGCAAAAAAACGCGCGGTGGAGGGCGGTATGATCAAAAACGCAATGATCAGCAATATGCCGACGATTTTCATGGCGATGGCGATGGTGAAGGCGAGAATAAATACGAAAAGGGATTTAATGAGCTCCGTATTCAGCCCTTCACCGGCCGCCAGTTCTTCGTGTATCGACAGGGCTATCAACGGTTTCCACAAATAAGCCATGACGCCCAGAACCATTGCGCCACCGATCAGTATCCAGGCAAAATCGCCATCATCAATGGAAAATATGTCGCCGAACAGATAGCCGATGAGGTCGAGACGCTGGCCTTCCATCAGACTGGAAATGATGATGCCGCCGGCGAGTGTCGTATGGGCGAGAAACCCCATGAGCGCGTCGGTCGGCAGGCTGGTACGCCTTTCCAGCACTATTAGGAGCGCCGCCACGCCTATCGCCACCATGATCACGCTTAAGACCGGATTGATCGCAAGCGCCACTCCAAGTGCCGCGCCGAGAAGGCCTGAATGGGCGACGGTGGCGCCAAAATATGCCATGCGCCGCCAAAGGATGAAGCATCCCATAGGGGCAGCGATCAATGCGATGGCGCTGCCGGCAAGAATGGCGCGGAGGATGAAATCGTCAGGGATGAAACTCATTTGGATCCGCTCTTCTCTTCCGCGATGGGATTTTGATTTACAGGAGGACAAGCCTCGACGACCGCGCCTGAAATGTCATGACGATGGTCATGTTGGTGGGTGTAGAAGGCAATGGCGTTTTCCGTGCCGGGACCCATCAATTTTTGATATTCGGGATCCTTCAAAACACTTTCGGGTTTGCCGGAACAGCAGACATGCTGATTGAGGCAGACCACCCGGTCGCTGGCGGCCATGACAATGTGCAGGTCGTGCGAGACGAGGAGCACGCCGCAACCATGTTCATCGCGGATTTCCTCGATCAGGCGATAGAGATCAGCCTGACCTGCATAGTCCACACCCTGAACGGGTTCGTCGAGAATGAGCAATTCGGGGTCGTCGATCAGGGCACGCGCCAGCATCACCCGTTGTATCTCGCCGCCGGACAGATCCGAAACCTGCCGGTGTTCGAGATGTTTAACGCCCACTCTTTCGAGTGTGCCGCGCAGATGTTCATCCGTTTGCTGATCTTTAAACGTAAGAAAACGCTTCACCGTCATCGGAATGATTTTGTCTATGCTGAATTTTTGAGGAACATAGCCGAGGTGGAGATGCGGTTTTCTGTGGATCGTACCGGTTGTCGGTTCGATAACACCGAGAATTAATCTGACCAATGTCGATTTTCCGGCACCGTTGGGGCCGATGATCGTGACGATTTCTCCGGGCATTACCTCGAGATCGATCGATTGCAGAACCGTTTTTCCCGCGCGGGTCAATGAGAGACCTTCGGCCGAGACAAGGGGCTTGCCGTTTGTCGTCCCGCGGCGGACCGGAGCGGACAGCGCTGGTGCCGGTTCAGGCATTGAGCGGTTCCTTTTCCGAATTCCCGCCCTTGCGGGAGTCACGGCATGACCGGCACAGCCCCTGAACCTCGAGAACGCGTTTTTCTTCCGTGAAGCCCGCCTCTTTTTCGAGCGCTTCGAAGACGCGGCTGACCTTACGATCCACGAGTTCGGCAATGGTGCCGCAGCCCCGGCAAATCAGCGCAATGAAATTTTTGTCATCTTCGTGGTCGCGGTAGCAGGCGTAATAGGCGTTTTGCAGTTCCAGCCTGTGGATCAGGCCCATGTCATGAAGGAGATCGAGAATCCGGTATGCGGTTATGGGCGCTATCTCGCGGCCCTGGCGGCGCATCCGGTCAAGAATGTCATAGGCGCCAATGGCGTCATGGGACGTCAATATCTGCCGGTAAATTTGCTCGCGCAACGGCGTCAGCCTCAGTTTTCTGAGTGAAAAAACCTTTCGCGCCTTGTCAATCGCATCGTTCAGACATTGCTTGTGATTGTGGCCGGGAGTGGGGAAGGCGTTGTTGGAGCGCTTGTTGCACATGACATTCTCGGTTCCGGGAGCTGGGTCGGGATAATTGTTACATTATTACATTAGTTATTTGAGACGATCAATCTTCCGGCATTTGCGTTCTTCCATTGAAAGCTCTTCCCCGTTAAACGGGGCGGATAGCCGCCAATGGCGGAAAAGAAGCGCGTGAGACGTAAAAACCACAGCCGGCCCTTAATGTGCAACACACCCAATAATGCCCGGAAAGCGCCATTTTTACCGCGCCTTTCAAATTTACAAATAGTCAGGGCACTTCCGTTTTTCCTTTAGGCGGCGTGCAATGTTGTTTTGTTTCTATTGTATTGCGGGTGGATTGCGAGATGGCAAAAGGATTGCAATCGTCATATATCATATCGGCCCGCCGGTCGGCATTGGGGCGTCCGGGAGGACTTCACGGCAATCGGCGGCTTGAGGCTTTGGCGCAGCCGGTCATCGAAGCGACACTCTCCGATGCCGGTATTGAGGCGAAACGCGTCGATGAGCTTGTACTCGGCAATGTGTCGGGGGACGGCAATCCCGCCCGCCTGATCGGACTTGCCTCCGGACTGCCGGAAACCAGTACAGCCTATACAATCGACCGGCAGTGCGCGTCGGGTCTCGATGCGGTTCTATTCGGCATTCGGTCCGTGAGCGTGGGCGAGGCGGATGTGGTTGTCGCCGGAGGGGCTTCATCGCTTTCAACCGCTCCGTGGCGCGTCGCCAAGCCCCGGAACATATTCCAGCTGCCTCGTTTTCTGTCTCCAGCCGACGGCATAGCCGACGGTGGCGACGATCAGGTTCACATCGAGGCGATGGAGCGGCTCATAAAGTCGCACTCCATTCAGCGTTCTGATCTCGACTGCTATGCGCTCGAGTCAATTACCAAAGCGCGCGCTGCTTACGATCAACGGCAATTCGTCGGAGAGATCATACCCATCAGGGTCGAGCCGGGCGAAGCAATTGATGAACGGCTTGACGGAGACACTTCCATCGATGCCATGGAGGACATGGAAGCTTTGCTTGAGACAGGCGGCACGATAACGCAGGGAAACGCGGCTGCTTTGAGCGACGGCGCGGCCTTTGTGGTGATTGTATCCGCGAAGGTCTATGAGGAGCTTGGGCGGCCTCCTGGCCTGAAACTCGTCGCCAGTGCGAGAACCGGGGCGAACATGGTCGATCCCGGAGAGGCCCTTGTGAAATCCCTTGAGCGCCTGTTGGAAAAGACCGGGGACATTTTTCCCGACAAGGTGGGCGTTTTCGAAATAAACGAGGCTACGGCAGGTGAAATTCTCCTGACGCGCGATAAGCTTAATATTCCCATCGACCGGATCAACCCCTGCGGCGGAGCGATTGCGCGTGGACATGCACCGGGCGCATCCGGGGCCGTACTGCTCGCCCGGCTGTTTTCATCCATGGTACGCATGAGGGAAGACAGGCGGGTGGAGTATGGCGTGGCGGCGCTGGGTGCCCGGGGCGGACAGGGGATTGCGGCTCTGTTTGAAGCCTGCTAGTCCAGCCCGGGTCAAATATCCTGTTGAATTTCTTCTAAAAATCTACAGAGGTGACAGGAATGGATGTAACATGCGGCGCGCGTTCTCATAGTCAAAATGGATGCAGTCTGTTTGACGCTTAACGAAGCCGGTTTTGAATTATTGATGCGGTTGCGGCGATCGTGCAAAAAGTGCGGACTAACACGCACCGGGTATTTGTTGTTATGTTGCGATTTTTCCCGGATGGTTTCGGCAGTCTGCGAAACCGGGGGGGAGCTGGAACCTAGCGGCGGGAAGACATAATGAAAAAACTATTCGATCGTCTCTGGT
Source organism: uncultured Hyphomicrobiaceae bacterium (assembly GCA_947258705.1). GTDB lineage: Bacteria > Pseudomonadota > Alphaproteobacteria > Rhizobiales > CAMYJA01 > CAMYJA01. The sequence continues at coordinate 47,691 of CAMYJA010000002.1, forward strand.
CGACCCTTATTGAGGAAGTGTTCACGAACTGGCGGCTGGTTCTGCTCGGCCTCACGGGTCTGGCGCTGTCGGTGGCGTCGGGCTGGACCACCTGGGACGGTATGACCAATTTTACCGGCAATCCCGTGCTCAGTTTTCTCATTACCTTCGGTATTCAGGGTGTCATGCTTATCGCGGCATGGCTCATTGGCGAGACTTTCGCGCTGGGGCTTCGCGGTAGTGCGGAAGGACATTCGGGAGGCGTTTTCTGGGGCCTGTTTCTTCTTCTCGGCATTGTTGTCCTCGCTGTGTTTGCAGCACTCATGTCCGGACCGGACCCGGCTGAGCTCGGGCGTAGCATCTTCGATTTCGGCCAGCGATGGACAAGCACCGTGGCCGGTGCAATTTTGCTGCTGGCACTGATTGGCGCCGTAATCTATGGCATTACGCAGAAGGAAATTATCGGCCCTTATCTCCGGGGTGGAAAAATCATCGTTCAGAATCTGCCCATCTGGGTGATGTTTGTCGCCTGTCTGGCAACATCGGTGTTTTTCTCATTCGACTCGCTATTCTCGACAATTTTTCCCGCTGAGGAGCGAAAACGCGCTGGCGACATCCGGGCGCAAAATCAGGTGTCGGGCATTCTTGCGGATGTCGAGACGCTTCTTAAGACCCGTCAGGTCGAGGCGCGTGCGGCACTCTTTCAAAGCGCGCCATGGTCCAGATACGACGCCTCACTCGATCTCGTGCAGAGCGAGGCGCGGCGCGCGCCCGATCTGATCAGCAGCGAGCGAAAGAAACGCCTCGCCGCCCAGCAGCTTGAGGTGCAGCGCTTTCGAGAGCAGCAATCGACGGCCGAAGGGCGGTTTCGCAATTTGAAGGCGGAGAAGGATCGCAGGCTTGAAATTATCGACAGGCTTGAGAAATTGCGGCCACCGATCGTGGCGGAAGTCGATGGATTGGAAAGTGAAGTTCAGATCAAGCGCAAGGCTTTGATATCAGCGCGTGCCGACGCCAAGGCCGAGGCGCGCGGTGTCGGCAATACCCAGCGGGCGGGACGAGGACCGAAATATCGCGAGTTGCAGAAAGTCGTGACAAGGCTCTCCATCGAGGAGGAACTGCTCGCGGAGCAGCTCAGGGGCGTCAAGGGCAACCTGGAGAAGCTCGACCGCCAGATCACCGTTGCGCGGCGGGAAGCAGAAGCCTTCTCGACCCAGATCGCAACTTACGGCAGCCAGGCGGATGCCGCCAAAAAAATGCTCGAAGCGGGACAGGTTGATCGCGGACGGACCGGCGAAGTGCCAAACGCCGTCAGCGCCGATGCATTCGAACGCTCGCGCTCGGAATTTCGTCAGAATCCGACAAGAGCACAATTCGCGGCGCTGCAATCGCAATGCAGTTCCCTCCTCACCGCGCTCAATACAGTGCCTCAGTTGAAGGCGAGCGTCGGCGGCGTCGATTGCGAACCCCGGGAGGCCAACGCTCTGGCCGCACGGGTTTTTGATCTCAATCAGGGTGTCGAAAATTACAAAACGCAATGTGGCAAGGCGGCATCGGCGAAATTCGGCGATGTCGACGCGTTGATCAAGCATGGTCAGAAATGCGTGCTGTTATCCGGCTTGTCAGGGGCCGACAGCGCCGCCTTCCGTTCCGGCTTCAACCGGATCGAGCTTAACCGCGACGACAAGGCGCACCGCTTTGTCGTATCCTGGAACGCTTTCATGGACGGTAACCGTCTTGCCTATCTGGCGCTGACAATCGCGCTGGCCATTGACGGTCTTGTATTCATGTCCGGCCTGTTCGGCGCCAATTCCCTGAGAACGCCGCTTGCCGAAGGATCCGGGGCCGAGGGACGGACAGCGGCGCAGCTCGACGATTTGATGGAGTCGGCACTTCTGCCCGACAAGCTTTTCAGCTCGGATGTGGTGCTTGGCACGCTTAGTCCGAGCAACCGGCAGGGATTTGCGCAAAAGATCAACATGACGGAACTGTCGCCGGACAATGCCCGGATTGTACGGAACGTTCTCAATGCGGGATCGGTGATCGGACTTGTGGTCGAGGACGAAAACGATCCCGACATTTATTTCATCCGCCGTCAGCTTTTTGAGAAAATCTCTCATATCCGGCAGCGTGAAATCAGGTTGACCAATACAGTCGAGTCGGCCCCTGGACTGCGGAAAGCGCTTGAAGCCGCCCTCCTGCCCGAGCATGAAATTCTGGCAAATATTTCCAGGGTCAAGAAATTCATGCATCCCAGCGATGAGCGGGAGGGGTTTGGAATTGAAGTCGATCTAACGGGAGCCGATGGCGATACATCGGAGCGTGTCCGCCGTGTCTTGACTACGGGTGCGTCACATGGCGTCGTCAAGCCGCATCCGAAAATCGCCAGATATGGCTTTCTCATCAAGGACGAGTTTACCAATCAATTGATTGCAATCCGGGAGGAGCGTCTCAAGTCTCATGGCGATGCGGCGGACCAGACGCTGCTTATCGATTTCGACCGCCCGCATGACAATGTCGATATCGGGTTCGACAAGGGCAGTGTGACCCGCCAGCTTGGGCATGAAAATATCAAGGCCCTGGCGGCGCCGGGCTCAGTCGCCGGTCGGGGCCGGGGCAGCGCTGTGGATGCCGATCCCGATACCGGCACCATTATGGATATGCCGGATTATGACGATGGCGGTCCGGCCGACGACGCCTATCAAAACCGAACGATGGATCTTGCCCAGGAATTCGTCGAGCGCCTGAAGCTTTCCGGGCTCGACCTCGCAACATTCGACACCCATGAGGCACGAAATGCAATTGCGGGACTTGGCGAGGCATTGCGGCAGATTGCCGGTCTCGATAAGCAGATATCGAGCATCGTCGACAGTTTTGAGCGGGATATGCTGATGCGGATCAAGGATTGCGGACAGGCGCTCAAAAACAAATACAGCGCGCATGGGGATTTTGCCGAGCCGATCAGCGCCATTTCGGAAACTCTGCGGGAATATCTGCCCTTATTCGTTCTGCAGAATAGAGGCGCCTATGAGACGGCGATTAGAAGAAAAATCGAAGAACTCGTAAACGGCTTGGATGCGGGCAATCAAGATGCAGAGCGTCAGCTCGAAATCTATCAGCAGCATGCGGAAGTGCTCGGCGGGATCGACCGGAGTCTTGGCGATAGCGCACCCTGGGAGCAGCTCGTTCATAGCCTCAACGACTTTCTGGTCGCGCTCAAGCCGGTCAGGGTCGGGCACGGCGATCAGACCGCCGGGCAGCAAATCAACTAACCGATTTTTACCGACTGTTGCATTTGGGCCAGCCCGCTGCCGCAAATCCTCCCATATTATGGATGACTATATCTCCATTGGTTCACCGCCGGACCAATCAAAGGAGGTATTTTTAAAAAATGACCATCAAAAAAATTATGGCTGCGCTGGTTGTTCTGGCGTTGTGGCAATGGGCGAGCAACAATGTGGCGCATGCCAGTCAGGTGAGAATGAAGGCCGAACCGGGCCAGTCGGTGCTCGAGACCGGCAAAAGCGGCCGGGTGTATTTGCGCATCGACCTTGAAGGCATTCCGATTGCCCGCGAAGAGGACCGCACGCCGGTCAATGTGGCGCTTGTGCTCGATCGTTCGGGATCGATGCGAGGGCGTAAACTGGCCCAGGCCAAGGATGCGGCCATAATGGCGCTTAACCGGCTCGGCGCCTCCGATTTCATTTCCGTCGTCGCTTATGACCACAATGTCGACGTTCCCGTTGCGGCCATGCGGGCCACCCGTCTCGGAAGGATCGAGGACCGCATTTCATCGCTGCGCGCGGACGGGCGGACCGCACTTTATGCGGGAACCCGTCAGGGCATCCGCGAGGTTCGCAAATTTCTCGATGATGGCCGGGTCAATCGCGTCATTCTGCTTTCGGACGGTCTCGCCAATGTCGGCCCAAGAACGCCGGATGAGCTGGGTGCGCTTGGCCGCCGGGCCGCGGAGGAAAGCATATCGATTACGACGATCGGTCTCGGACTTGGATATAATGAAGATTTGATGTCGAAGCTCGCTTACAATTCAGACGGCAATCATGCCTTTGTGGAGCGCCCGGGCGATCTCGTCAAAGTGTTCAATGATGAGTTTGGCGACGTTCTTTCGGTGGTTGCACAGGATGTCATCATCGACATCAAGTGCGAGATTGGTTTCAAGCCGGTGCGTGTTCTGGGGCGGACCGCTGATATCAAGGGCGACCGCATCAAGCTCAGGCTCAACCAGCTTTATGGCGCTCAGAAAAAATATGTGGTGATCGAGCTTGAACGGGACGCCAACAGCGCCCGGTCCCGTTCGCCACTCGCAAATGTCGATGTCTCTTACCGGTCGATGAAGTCTCAGAAGAGAGAGCGCATTACGGCGCAGCCGATGATATCCTATAGTGCGAAAAAATCGGAAGTGACGGCCAGCGTCAACAAGGCTGTGATGACCGATGTCGCGACCCAGGTAGCCAATGAAGCGAATGAGAAGGCGGTCAGCCTGCGCGACGCCGGCAAGGTTGACGATGCACGCAAACTTTTGGAGAAAAACGCGGCCTATCTGAAGCAAAAGGCGGGCGAATACGAGTCCGACGCGCTCAATACCCTTGGCAAGAAAAATAGCGATGACGCGAAGAGCCTTACCGGGCAGGCCTGGAGAAAAGCGCGAAAGGCGATGAGGGCTCGGCAATACAAGTCAAAAGTTCAGCAGGCCTATTAAAAGCGTCAAACGGTGCGTTCGCCTATTCAGACAATCTCAAGCCCCGTGCCCAACCAGCACGGGGCTTACGCGCCTGTCGTTTGATAGTGCTCCTGAATAATATTGTGCTAAAACAAAATTACGGAGCCCCGGTGATCTTGTCATAAATTGTATTTGCGTTGAGTGGGGGTTGAGTGGGACGGTTTTTCATTTCAATTGTGCTGGTGGCAGCCCTGTCGGCATGCGCCGCGACCATTGCGCGAAATCCCGTGCCGAGAACGCTGGTCGACGCTGCAATACCTCCGGGCTTTGAGAATGTGCGCAGCTGGGGCGATCAGGCGCCTGACAATATAGATGCCATCGTGTCCGAAAAAGTGGCTCAGATGCGTGCCACGCGCCCGAAGCTGTTCCGTGCAAGCAATCCGCGCATCGATTATCTGGCGATTTCCGGCGGCGGCAGCGATGGCGCTTTTGGCGCCGGATTGCTGGCCGGGTGGAGCCGGCGTGGAAATAGGCCCGAATTCGATATCGTGACAGGTGTCAGTACCGGCGCGCTCTCGGCTCCTTTCGCGTTTTTGGGCCGCGAATATGACGAGCGGCTGCGCGAGATTTACACGCAATACAGCACAAATCAGCTTTTGACAGTTCAATTGTTTGCCGGGATTATCGGCAATGCCGGTGCGATTGCCGATAATAGCGGTCTTAAAAAGCTTATCGCTCAATATTTCGACGCCTCCGTTCTTCGTGCGATCGCACGCCAGCATCTTAGAGGGCGCCGGCTTCTCATCGGCACGACCAATCTCGATGCGCAGCGGCCGGTTATCTGGGACCTCGGCGCTGTCGCGGTGCGGGGCGGGGCGCGGGGATTGGCTTTGGCGCGCGAAATTCTGCTCGCCTCCGCATCCTTGCCGGGCGTTTTCCCGCCCGTACTGATCGATGTCGAGGCGGGCGGCAGTCGTTTCAGGGAAATGCATGTAGATGGCGGTCCAACCGCGGAAGTGTTCTTCCTGCCGGCCGGCATCGAGCTATCGAAATATGCCGCCCGGTTCAGTGGCCGTCCCGAACGCCGCTTGTTCATCATTCGCAACGGCAAGCTGACTCCTGAATGGGACGTTGTGAAATATTCCACGATCGATATCGCGCGCAGATCGATCACCACATTGACCAAGAGTCAGGGCAATGGCGACCTCTTGCGCCTCTTTGAGAGCAGCGAGCGAAACGGGATCGACTACAATCTTGTCGCGATCCCGGCCGAATTCACGTTGAAAAACAAAGAAGCGTTTGATCGCGACTATATGCTCGCACTATTCGAGCTGGGATACCGCCTCGGAGCCGAAGGGCACGCCTGGAAAAAGCGGCCGCCTGTTAATTGAGCGGGGTCGGTTGTGGCCGTTATTCTTTCTATATTTCATGCCGTTGCCTACCCGATACCGTGTCGCCGAACTGCCGGTCTTCGGTCTGCCGCGCCGTGTCGACCGTGTCGACATTGCGGATGCCGCCTTGCGCTTTATCCGTGTGCTCATTTGATCGATGCGGTCTGTTGCTTGAAATCAACGCAAAATAAAAAATACAAATAAATTGTGTCGATTCGAAAGTCGAGGTTGAATCGAGTTGCATTCTTGTGTAGTCGATAGTGTATAGCGGTTTGATCGACCGCTCAGGTCGACCCTTGGAGGTCAATCCGATATGAAGAGTCGACTTTGGAAAATCGATCACGAGGCGACAGGCGGTCGAGTGAGATTGGCTAACCAAACGCCTTTCAAACCGGTCGTGTCACATTGCTATTATTAGAAGTGGTTGCGACCTTCGTTTCCAATTAATTTAACTTTAAGCCCTAGAGAGGGGATAAACATGGCACTTAAAACTGAGATTTACAAAGACAAGCGCGGCGAATTTCGCTGGCGTAAAACCGGCTCCAACGGCAAGATCGTTGGTTCGTCGTCCGAAGGCTACAAAAAGAAAGCCGATGCGGAAGCCAATGCAAAGCGCCGCAGCAAATCCGACAAGTGGGATTTCTATAAAGACAAACGCGGTCAGTTCCGTTGGCGCCGTACCGCCAGCAATGGCGCTATTGTCGGTGCATCGAGCGAGAGCTTCAAATCGCGCAAAGGTGCGACCAGCAATGCGGCTCTTATGGGCTACAAGCCGTAAAGAGTTGATTGGAGCCTTTGACAGGCCCTGATATGAGAATTGATAACGATGAAGCCGGAACCCGATGACGGGCTCCGGCTTTTTTATTTGTTGTCTTATTTGTCGTCCGCCGTGTCAGCCGGTGCGGCCGGAGCGGATGTGCCGGGCCGCGTTACGCGCCGGAGCGTGAGGTTAAACCGGCCGCCTTCCTCAAGCAGGTTCGATGTGCCTGGCAATATACGGTCGATGCCGTGATAGATCAGGCGGGCGGGGCCTTGCATGCAAATGATATCGCCTGAATGCAGCATGAGCCGGCTGGTCGGCTGTTTTCTGGCGAGCCCGCCGAGGCGGAACCAGGCATTGTCGCCCAGCGATATGGACATTATGGGCGCGTCCAGATCCTGTTCGTCATCGTCGCGGTGCAGCCCCATCCGCGAGCCTTCACTATAATAATTGATCAGACAGGCCTGGGGCGCGGTTTCGTAACCCGTCAATTCGTGCCAGAGCCCGACAAGTCTCCGGGGCATTGGCGGCCAGTCCGTGCCGGTCTCCGGGTGATGGCGCTGGTATCGGTAGCCGCCATCCTTGTCGGAAACCCAGCCCAATTGTCCACAATTGCTCATGCGGACGGAAAGAGGCTTGCCGCTGCGGGGCATGGTAGGGGCGAAAAGTGGCGCCAGACGCAGAACATCGCGAATTTCCGCCATCAGAGCCTTTTGTTCTCCCTGATCGAGGGCATCAGGGTAATAGTTGACGCCCGGGCGCTGTTTAACAGGTGTTCGTGGGGTGCCCCGCTCCTTCCTGATGGTGTTCACTTGGCCTCTCCGTTCATGATTGATGCATCTTATCGTGCTTATTTCGCCAAAGTTGCAGAATATCAAGAATAACTGCCAATCGCATGTTGCAGCGCTATATCTGGACCCCTATATAACCGTGGAAGACAACTCACATTGTGAACGAACAACTCTAGAAACCGCATGCCAGGTTCAGCGATTGGGACTTGTGGAGATCGAGTGCTTTCGAGACTCGGGCGGTTTGCTGCAGAAGAGAGGTAAAAAATGTCGAAAATCATCGGTATCGACCTGGGCACGTCGAATTCGTGCGTTTCGGTTATGGAAGGCAAGAATCCCAAGGTTATTGAAAACGCGGAGGGTTTGCGAACCACGCCGTCCATTGTTGCTTTTACGGATGAGGGCGAGCGGCTTGTCGGACTTCCGGCCAAGCGTCAGGCTGTTACCAATCCCGAAAATACATTATTCGCAATCAAGCGCCTTATCGGACGGCGTTTTAACGATCCGATGGTCGAGAAGGACAAGGGGCTGGTCCCTTACAAGATAATCAAGGCAGACAATGGCGATGCCTGGGTCGAGGCCCATGACGAGAAATATTCGCCGTCGCAGGTTTCGGCTTTCGTTCTGCAGAAAATGAAGGAAACCGCCGAGAGTTATCTCGGCCACGAGGTCACCCAGGCGGTGATCACCGTTCCTGCTTATTTTAACGATGCACAGCGTCAGGCGACCAAGGATGCCGGCAAAATCGCCGGTCTCGAAGTCCTGCGTATTATCAATGAGCCGACCGCGGCCGCGCTTGCTTACGGTCTCGACAAGAAGGACGGCAAGACGATCGCCGTTTACGACCTTGGCGGCGGCACCTTCGACGTGTCCATTCTGGAAATCGGTGACGGCGTATTCGAAGTGAAGGCGACGAATGGCGATACGTTCCTTGGCGGTGAAGATTTCGACATGCGGATTGTCGACTATCTCGCCGATGAATTCAAAAAAGAAAACGGTATCGATTTGCGCGATGACAAACTCGCCCTGCAACGCCTGAAAGAGGCGAGTGAGAAAGGCAAGTCCGAGCTTTCGTCATCGACCCAGACCGAGATCAACCTGCCGTTTATCACGGCCGATCAATCCGGCCCGAAACATCTGACGATCAAGCTGACGCGCGCCAAGCTCGAAAGCCTCGTCGATGACCTGATTCAAAAGACCGTCGGCCCGTGCGAAGACGCGCTCAAGGATGCAGGGCTCAAGGCTGCCGAGATTGACGAGATCATTCTCGTCGGCGGCATGACGCGCATGCCCAAAGTGCAGGAGGTCGTTAAGAATTTCTTCGGGAAAGATCCGCACAAGGGCGTCAATCCAGATGAAGTGGTTTCCATGGGCGCGGCTATTCAGGCCGGCGTGCTTCAAGGAGACGTCAAGGACGTTCTGCTTCTCGATGTTACGCCCTTGTCGCTGGGTATCGAGACGTTGGGCGGTGTGTTTACCCGTTTGATCGACCGCAACACGACCATCCCAACTAAAAAGAGCCAGGTTTTCTCAACCGCCGACGACAATCAGAACGCTGTGACGATCCGTGTGTTCCAGGGCGAGCGAGAGATGGCCTCCGACAATAAAATACTCGGCCAGTTCGATCTCGTCGGTATTCCGCCCGCACCGCGCGGTGTGCCGCAGATCGAGGTGACGTTCGACATCGACGCCAATGGCATCGTGCAGGTCGGCGCCCAGGACAAGGCCACCGGCAAGGAACAGACGATCCGCATTCAGGCATCGGGCGGCCTGTCGGATGAGGATATCGAAAGAATGGTCGATGAGGCCGAGCAACACGCGGATGAAGACAAGGTGAAACGCGAGGTTGTCGAGGCGCGGAATCAGGCCGAAGCGATGGTGCATTCAACCGAGAAAATGCTCGAAGAAGCAGGCGACAAGGTGTCTGAGGCCGACAAGAGCACCGTAGAGCTCGGTGTTGCAAACCTCAAGGAAGCGCTTGAAGGCGACGATATCGAAGTCATCAACGAGAAAGCCCAGTCACTCAGTGAATCGGCTATGAAACTCGGCGAGGCCATGTATCAGACGACTCAGGCCGAAGGTGCCGAGGAAGGCGGGTCGGACGATGCGCCGTCTGACCAGGCTGACGATATCGTCGACGCCGATTTCGAGGAAGTCGACGACGACGACAAGAAATCCGCCTGACCGCGCTTTCGCGATTACCGCGTTTGATGCGTTTGTCAAAAGAGACGGAACCAACCGGTGGTGTCGGGGCGCGGCTTGATCGACGTCCCGGCACGCCATCCGGTCTTTTCGGCGATTTGGCGGCTCGGTTTACCGGGGACATGATGGGCAGGCTGAATATTGAACAGGGTTTGCAGGGTTTGAGGCTGGCGCTTCGGTTTGTCCTCATTAATCGGCGCCTTGCCGGGGCAGTTCTAAATATGTTGAGAGACTTACAACCCTCTGAAATACGTGAGACTTCTGGTTTCAAAACTGATAAGGGTGGCGGAATTGATCACGGGCCGTAAACGGGGCCGCACCACTCGCTTGATCTTACGTGATTCATACGGTTAAGACATTTCCATGGCAAAACGCGATTATTACGAAACACTTGAAATCCAGCGAAACGCGAGTGATGAGGACGTAAAATCCGCATTCCGCAAGCTCGCCAAGAAATATCACCCTGACCGCAATCAGGACGACGATTCGGCCGAAGCCAAGTTCAAGGCGGTCAACGAAGCCTATGAAGTTCTGAAAGATTCGCAAAAACGGGCGGCCTATGACCAGTTCGGCCATGCCGCTTTTGATGGCGGTCCCGGCGGCCATGGTTTCGGCAACGACTTTTCCTCGTCCATGTCGGATATCTTCGATGACCTCTTTGGGGATTTCATGGGCGGCGGGCGCCCGGGCGGCCGGCGTGGAACCGGGCGCGAGCGCGGCAGCGACCTCAGATATAATATGGAAATATCGCTGAGCGACGCCTTTAAGGGCAAGTCGGCGAAGATCACGGTGCCATCCAGCGTCAGTTGCGAAACCTGTTCGGGCAGCGGCGCAAAGGCGGGAACCTCGCCTACGCGCTGTCAAACCTGCGGTGGCATGGGCAAGGTCAGGGCCAGCCAGGGATTTTTTACAATCGAGCGCACCTGTCCAAATTGCCATGGACGTGGCGAGGTTATCGATAGTCCCTGTGAAGACTGTCAGGGCAGTGGACGGGTCATGCGCGAGCGCAAATTAAGCGTCAGCATTCCTGCCGGTGTCGAGGACGGAACGCGCATCCGGCTGGCTGGCGAAGGCGAAGCGGGAATGCACGGCGGACAGTCCGGCGATCTTTATATATTTCTTTCCATCCAGCCGCATGAATTTTTCCAGCGTGATGGCGCGGATATCTTCTGCCGGGTGCCGATCGCCATGACCACGGCTGCACTTGGCGGAAAAATCGAAGTCCCCACAGTGGATGGCGGCCGTACGCGGGTGACTATACCCGCAGGCACTCAGGCGGGAAAACAGTTCCGCCTGGGGAAAATGGGTATGCCCGTCCTGCGCTCGAAGATGAGGGGGGACATGTATATTCAGGTGGAAGTCGAAACGCCAAAAAGCCTCAACACCAAACAAAAAGAATTATTGCGCGACTTCGAGGACGCTTCGAGCGAAAAGACAAATCCTGAATCATCGGGCTTTTTCGCTCGCGTCAAAGAGTTCTTCGACGGAAAATCAGACTGAGAACCCAGATGGAATTGACGCCCCGCCAACGCCTGATTGTCGCTCTCGACTTTCCGGACGTGGCGGCAGCGCGGCGCTGTATCGACGCACTGGGCGATGACGCCGGTTTTTATAAAATCGGTCTTGAACTGTTGTTCAATGGCGGTTCCGAGCTTGCGCGGGAACTGGCGGATCAGGGCGGCTCGGTTTTTTTCGACGCCAAGCTTCTCGATATCGGCAATACGGTCGAACGTGCGGTTGCGAATATCGCGCGGCTTGGTGCGCGTTTCCTCACCGTTCACGGGACGGACGGTAAAACGATGCGTGCGGCAGTTGCCGGCCGCGGGACGAGCGATCTCAAGCTGCTCGCGGTTACCGTCATGACCAATCTCGACAAGGAGGACCTGAAAGAGCAGGGCATCGACTTGTCCCCGTCGGCGCTGGTTCTGGCACGCTCGAGAATGGCGCTTGATTGCGGCATGGACGGGATTGTGGCCTCTGCCCATGAGGCAGCCCTGTTGCGTCAGGAACTGGGCTCCGATTTTATTATTGTGACGCCGGGGATCCGGCCATCTGGCAGCCCGGTCGGCGATCAATCGCGGATCATGACGCCTGAAGCGGCCATTGCGGCCGGGGCCGATTATCTGGTGGTGGGCCGTCCGATCACCCAGGCCGGCGATCCCAAATTGGCAGCCCGCGCGATTGTCGACGATATCGAACGCGCACGATCCTGATCGTTCAAATTTCCGGTATATCGATATTCGCCTGAATGCAGGCGGCGATCAGGCTGTTGCGCAGAAGACATGCGATGGTCATGGGGCCGACCCCGCCGGGAACGGGGGTAATGGCGCCGGCTATTTTGCGAGCAGCATCAAAATCGACATCGCCTACGAGACGGCCTCTCTCGCTGCCGTCGTCAATGCGGTTGATGCCGACATCGATGACAGTCGCGCCCGGTTTTACCCAATCTCCCTTGATCATCTCCGGACGGCCGACCGCGGCCACCAGAATGTCCGCTGTTTTGGTCAAGAGGGCGAGATCGCGGGTTTTCGAATGGGCGATGGTGACGGTGGCGTTCTCGTCGAGGAGTAGCTGGGCCACGGGCTTGCCGACGATGTTGGACCGGCCCACCACAACGGCATTCAATCCGGCCAGATCAGGGTTGACGGTTTTTGCCAGAATGATGCAGCCGAGCGGCGTGCAGGGCTTGAGAACGGCCTGTCCCGCGGCAAGCCTGCCAACATTAATGGGGTGGAAACCATCGACATCCTTCATGGGATCGATCGCCTCGATGATGCGGTCTTCCCTGATATGCCCGGGCAGGGGAAGTTGCACCAAAATGCCGTGCACCTCATCGTTGCCGTTCAGGACTGTTATCAGGGCGATAAGGTCCGCTTCACCTGTCTCTTCGGGCAGACGGTGCTCAAAGGACTGCATGCCGGCCTTGACCGTCTGGCGGCCCTTATTGCGCACATAGACCTGGCTTGCCGGGTCCTCGCCGACGAGAATAACGGCCAGGCCGGGCGTGATCCCGTGTTGGGATTTGAGCTTTGCCGCGGCTTCTCCGACTTTTTTTCTCAAATCGGCAGCGATTGCCTTGCCGTCGATAATTGTTGCTTCTGACATCTCAGCATCCATGTATTGTCAATATGACATATCCTCATATTGGCTTTGCAACCGGGTGTAGAGATCGCCCGAATCGGTGCCGAACTCAATCGTTTTGATGCGGAATTGCCCATCTGATTTCAGCATCATTGCGGATTTCGGAAACTGCAGCCATTTTGCCACTCGTTCGCTCAGGGCCGCGTTGGTTTTTCCCTTTTGCCGCAGGGCGCGCGGGGCCTTGAAATGCGGGCCCATCGACCCCGTTTCCACTGCGAATGTTTCATTGCTGCATGAACCCGGGGTGAGGCGCAGAAGCAGCTGCAGGTCCTTCAATGTTTTGAGAGTTGGCGTGGCGCGGTTCAAGCTCAGCCCACAAACATCAGGCCGCCGCCGAAATATTCGCGCAGCAGATTTTGGACGAATATCAATCCCAATATGAGCACGATGGGCGAAACGTCGATACCGCCCAGATTGGGCAGGATATTGCGTATTGGCCTCAGAAGCGGCTCCGTCAAGCCATCGAGTGTGCGTGCGACCGTGTAGACGAACTGGTTGTGCAGATTAATGACATTGAAAGCGATGAGCCAGCTAAGAATGGCGCTGGCGATTATGATCCAGATATAGAGATTGATAATCTGGGTGATGAGTAACAGCATTGATTGCATGTGCCCTGTCCGCGTGCTTTGATTCCAAGCCTAGGATGTAGACGGGTCGGGACGTCTATTCAAGGGCATCGTCATAATCATCCCGCAGTGAAAGCCGGGTTTTTCATGGATACGCTGCGTTTTCTGACCGGAGCTGGCGCAGCACGTTTGAATATCTGTTGACGGGGCCGTAGCTCAGTTGGGAGAGCGCGTCGTTCGCAATGACGAGGTCAGGGGTTCGATTCCCCTCGGCTCCACCATTTACCCGCATCCGGCAGTCCTAGATTGTGCAGGTCAGGCGCTGCAGCTGATCGATCAGAACCCTTTTGTTTTCCGAATAGTCGATCGGCGCCTCGATAAGATGGACACCGCCCGCCTCGAAGCAGCTTTCGAGCAATGGCTGAAAGCTTTCCGCGGATTCGACCCTGTGACCTGACGCGCCATAGGACTTCGCATAAGCCACAAAATCGGGATTGCCGAATTCCAGGCCCCAGTCGGGTAGTTCCTGTACGGCCTGCTTCCAGCGGATCATGCCGTATGAATCGTCCCTGAGCACGAGGACGACGAGGTTCAAATTCAGCCTCACGGCGGTTTCCATTTCCTGGCTGTTCATCATGAAGCCGCCATCGCCGCATATGGCCATTACGGAGCGGTCCGGATGAAGCATGGCGGCCATCATGGCGGAGGGGAGGCCAGCACCCATTGTGGCGAGGGCATTGTCGAGCAGAATGGTGTCCGGTTCATAAGCGCGGTAATTTCGGGCAAACCAGATTTTATACATGCCGTTGTCGAGCGCTATAATGCCGTTTTCCGGGACCGCCTTGCGGACATCGGCAACCAGCCGCTGTGGCGAGATCGGGAAACGCGGATCGTCGCTGCCGTCCTCAATATGGCCGATAACCTCTTCGCGGATTTTGTCAAAATACGAAAAATCATGGGCATCGCTTGGCTCGCAAAGCGCGGACAGGCGCTCGAATGTCGAGGCTACGTCACCGATGAGTTCGAGTTGCGGAAAATAGACCTCGTCGACTTCGGCCGACTTGAAGTTGACATGAATGACTTTCTGGGCGCCCTGCTCCATGAAAAAGGGCGGCTTTTCAACCACATCGTGCCCGGCATTGATAATCAGGTCCGCCCGGTCGATGGCGCAATGGAGATAGTCGCCCTCCGACAGCGCGGCGGTTCCGATATATTGCGGGTGAAAGCCGCTGATGACGCCCTTGCCCATCTGGGTGTTGAAAAAGGGAATGCCGGTTTTGTCGACAAACAGCCTGAGGGCATGAATGATTTTCTTGCGGTTGCTGCCGGCACCGACAAGAAGCAGCGGGTGTTTGGCGTCGTGGATCATCTGCACCGCCGAATTCAATGCCTGCTTGTCGCAGTCGGGCCGCCTGATTTCATTGACTTCGAAAAGATCCACATCCTCGGCGTCGAAGGCTGCTATGTCTTCGGGCAATTCCAGATGGACGGCGCCGGGGCGCTCTTCCTCGGCCAGACGGAAAGCCTCGCGTACGAGGCCCGGAATGGTGCTGGGCGCGACGATCTGGTGCGCTAATTTTGTGATGGGCTGCATCATGGCGACGATATCAACGATCTGAAACCTACCCTGCTTGCTCTTGGTGATCGGCTTCTGGCCGGTGATCATCAGCATCGGCATGGCGCCGAGTTGCGCGTAAGCCGCGGCGGTGACGAGATTGGTGGCGCCGGGGCCGAGGGTGGCGAGGCAAACGCCGGTTTTTCCCGTCAGGCGGCCATAGGTGGCTGCCATGAAACCGGCCCCCTGTTCATGGCGTGTCAGGACGAGCTTTATCTTCGAGTTGCGCAGGCTTTCGAGAAAATCGAGATTTTCCTCACCGGGTACGCCGAAAACATATTCGACATTTTCATTTTCGAGGGCGCGGACAAACAGATCGGAGGCTTTGATTTTATCGAAATGTCTCATGGCGATCGCTCCTGTACGCAAGTGACGCAATATTTCTTCTTACCTAATAAATCAGGACTGGCCCAATAAGTTAGGACTGGCCTATTAAGTCACGACTAGCGCCGGTCGTTAAGAGGGAAAAGCACAGGACACGGAATTGTTATGGCCTGTTGACATGTTCGAACCCGGTGGGCGGGTGGCACAAGACTGTAATACCGTGCCGCCAACTGGTGCATCAGGACCGATCATTCTTGGTATCATACGGAATGCGCGGCAGGGCGCGTGCGTGATTTTTCGCACCGCCGAAGAACCCGGTCTGCTTCCTGGTCGTGGTGCATTCTGACTTAGGGGATGTCGCTGCCGCCGCTGCCGTTGAAATCCCGGCTGCATTGGACGGCCTTAAAGCCCGGCCTGAACTTTCTTTTTGATGCGTATGCGGTCGCGCGTCGAGACGCCGAGGAGTTCTGCCGACCGCCAAACGAGATTGCTTTCGAACTCATGAACGATGCCGTCCGCGAAGGTTACCTGCCAGAGCATTTCGACGATTTTCTGGCGGCCTTCCTGGTCGAGCTCGCGGGCCAGTACGCTCGTGAAACCGTATATGTCGACCGCGTCCCGCTCCTCTTTTTCGGCGCTGGCCAGGAGCGCCGACAGATCCTTGGCAGAAAGGGAGAAGCGGTCCTTCAATATCTTTTTCAGCTTGTCCTGCTCCTCCTCGGAATAGTCGCCATCGACAACGGAGACATGCACGAGCAGAGCTGCTGCGGCCAGTTGAACTTCCTGTTCGCTCAAAGCCCTAACCTGCTGGGTAACGGATTTCGGTGACAGGTATTCGAGAATTTTTTCAAACATGCTCTGAGCGCTCGCAGATCTTTCATAACTCCAAAGGATTATACAACATAGAAATGGCCGGGTTTTAAAACAAGCCCTGGCCTGTTGCGTGGCGGGCGGGGTCGGCAGAGGAAATGGTGCCGCATGGGTGACTTGAACACCCGACCCCATCATTACGAATGATGTGCTCTACCAGCTGAGCTAATGCGGCATGGCTCAGAGACATAAACGCTGATTTGCCTCATTGCAATATATCGGATGCCCGGTTTTTGGCGATCAGTCGATCTGATCGGGGCCCGGGTCATCGGGTGGACGTGGAGAGACGAAAATACGCGGCTCGGACGTCGGTGCGATTTCCGGGCTGGGTGGCGGCAGCGAGCGCAGCCGTTGTGGCAGCTCTTCGCCTGCCTCTTCACTTTTGGCGGGTGGCGTTCCTGCTTTCTTATCCGCTTTCTGGGTGGCTTTCTTGCCAGCCTCCATTGAAGCGGATTTCGCCTGAGAGCCGGACGACGCGGCAGCGGCAGTCGCGGCCATGGCTGCACCCGACACAGGTTTTCCGGCGCTTTCTGTCTGATCGTCGAGAACGATTGGTCGGTCGCTGCGTTCTTCTAGCGGACTGGCGGCGGCTTCGCTTTCATCCAAAGCCTTGGTATCGACCTTTTCATCTCTTTCAATGCCGTCCGCTTGGCCTTCCATGTCGGTTTCTTCCGATTCTTCGACTTTTTGCCCTGCCTGGTTTGTCAGAGCGTCGACCGCGGTCCCTTCGTCACGGCCATCGCCCGATGCCGTTATCGTATCGGCGGGCTTGACCTCGATCAGTGCGTCGGCTGCGAGCACGTTGAGCTTTTCAAGCAAGCGGTTGCTGTCTTTTTCCTCCATGCTGTCGACGGGAACCTGCCAGTCGAAACTATCGAGTTCTCCGGTGATTGGTGATATCGGCGACCAATGCTCGGAAATATAACCATCCGCCGTCCAGGCCGGATCGCGGGGTGCATGAACGGCCCGGGCCAGCCATTCGCGAACGCGGCCCTTGTCGCCAAACTGACCACCCTCGATATGCGCCATCAAAATGCATGTTCGCGCTGTCAGGCGTTTTTCCAAAAGCGGTTCAAGCGCTTCACGGGCGGTTTCCCAGGCATGCGCCTCGATGGCCGCGTCGGCTATGGAAATCGGGCTTTCGAGACTGTTCGGCGCCCGGCTTGCCAGCTCCTTGACGCGGTTGAGGCGGTCGTTCGGTGAATCTCCGGGTCTGGCGAAAGCGTAAGTCCGGGCCAGGTCGGGATGCGGAGACAGTTTCCATGTCTTTTGTATAATCTTCGCCGCCTTGGCTGTGTTGCCCTGGGAGGCGAGGATGCGCCCGGCAATATCGGCTGCCGGAACGAGGTCGGGCGCCAGCTTGTGCGCTTCCAATGCGAGGGTCAATGCCTCGTCCATATTTTCGTCTTCGCGCTCGCCGGCCTGGGCTGTGAGCAAAACCGCGCGCCTGCGGCCGAACAGGTTTTTGTCAACATGGCCCTGTTTTCTGGCAATGGAGAGGGTTTTTAATGCATCGCTCCAGCTGCCCATGCGGCTTTGCAAGTCGAAAAGCGCATTTGCGGACCATTCGAGCGAGGGATTGAGACGGAGTGCGCGTTCGGCGAACTGGCGGGCGGGTTCGAGTTCATTTTCCTTCTTTGCCTCGAGAAAAAGGCCGCGCAGACCGAGGAGTTCGGTTTCCGGCGATGACAGCATGGATTCGTAAATGCGCCGCGCCGTGCCCCGATCGCCGCTGATCTGGGCCGTTTGGGCGCGTAGAAGATCGGTGAGAGGTTCGTTGGGGAGGGCGCGTTTGGCCTGGCTGGAGAAGCGCTGGGCCAAAGCGCGGTCGCCAGCGCCCAGTGCTATCATTCCGGCGGAAATCGCGTCCATTCCCCTGCTTTTCTTGCGCTGCGTGAAATAGTCCGAAATCATGGCCGGGGTGGAGATCAGGTTCCGTAAAAGCGACCAGAGCACCAACAGGAAAGCGGTTAGCAAGCCTGCGAATACCAGAGCCGTGAAGAGGCTCGTCTCGATCTCGTAATCCTGCCATTGAATCACCATGGCTCCGGGGCGATCTGCAAACCAGGCAAAGCCAAGCGATATCAGCAAGACAAACGCAAAGAATATCAAAAGACGGATCATTGCGCAGGCCTCCCGTTAATTTTCACAGGGGGGGTGGTTGCAGGTGCGCTGAGCGAGGATTTGAACTGATTTTCCAGGTGTGCGAGCCCGCTGTCAATTGTGTGTCGGGCCTCGACCTGACTGAGCCATTTTTCGGCCGGCTCGCGTATGGTGGGCTGGAGTTTTTTAGCCTCGGTGAGCACGGCTTCGAGATTGCCCGCCTTCAGGCGTGCCTCCATGCGGGCCAACACGGCCTCGGCACTATCGCCCTCGGTCTCGCCCGTTCTGCGAATTCTCACTATGTTTGTGGCATTTGAGATTATGCGGTCGAGAACCGTGCTTTCCTCCTTGCCGGATGCGCGCGAAAGGATTTTGGCTATGAGGGGGCGAAACCCTTCCTGCAGGGAGACTAGCGTCAGGGTCGCGCCCGTTTTGTAATTCTCCAAACCGGCCAGATTATAATCGCCGCCGGCGAGTTGTCTGATCTCGCCGAGTTCCCGCTCGAAAGACGCGCCCTTCTCTATGGCGCGTTTCAAATTGGCCAGCTCAAGGGACAGGAGTACGCGTTTGGCGTTTTCGCGCTGTTCCGTCTCGCGCTCGCCGATGGCGTCTATCTTCGCGGCCAGAGCGGCCATTTTCCGTTCGATCGCCGACATTTCGGATTTCACGGTTTCTGCCTTTGCAACACCTTCAGATTGCGTCCTGATGTCCGATTTCAGCGTTGCAAATTGCGCCGCCAGACGTGCCGAGGCGTCGCTCAGATCATCAAGCTTTCGCTGCAGGTTTTCAGTGGCCGCCTTGACGTCCGCCAGGTTTTGACCGGATTTCTTTTCATCCTTGTAAATAATATTTTTCAGGGCTTCGAAATCGATCCCGAGGCGTTTATTGGCTGCTTTCAGGGTCTCGATGGCTGTTATCATAGCCTCGTCATTGGAGGGTCTCGCCTGCAAATCCTGATCGATGCTTTTGCGCAATCCCTCGATTTTCGTGTCGAGCATGGCCTCGAAATCGTTGATGCGGCCAACAAGCGCCGCGAATTCCGCGACATTCGCTCCATCGGGTTTGTTCGCCGCGGTGGCAATGGCGGCGATGGTGTCTTCAAAGCGGCGCAAGCGCGATTTGATCTCGGCCGGAATTTCAGGAGCGGCACGCTTGTCGGCGATCTGGCTTGTCAGGCCGGTCATGGCCTGTTCCGCCTTGTCCGTCCGGGCGTTTAACGCCTTGACCGCGGTTTTTACCTCGCCGCTTGACGCGTCGATAGCATCCATGCGCTTTTCGAATGCCGCCAGGCTGGCCAGCTTTGCTTCGAGGTCCTCTATCCGGCGGCTGAGTTCCGTATTCGCGCCCGCTGCGATTTCAGCGGAAAAATCGTTGCGGTCCAGCCCTGGAAGCCAGCTCTGCAACAAGTAGGCGCCGGTGAGTGCAAGTGCCCCGCCGGCCAGCCCAGCAAATAAATAATTGGCGATAGCGCCACCGCCGCCATCGCCGCCGCCGTTCGATGATTTCGCGCCAGGTGGCGGTGCTGGTTTTTTGGGTGGCAGTCCGGATTTTTTCGGGCCGGAAGCCGAAGCAGGGCCGGTGGAGGATTTTATCGTCCTGGATTTTGCTGCAGCTTTATCGTCTGCGCCTTTATCTGCTGGTTTGTCGGCAGATTTGTCCGCAGCCATACGGGGGGGATTTTTTTTCGCCGCCTCATCCGTCACATCGGTTGCCTTGAGGTCGAGGGTAGCTGCCGGACGGCGCTTTTTTGATGCCGCTCCGGTGGGACCGGTTGCAGTTTTCCGTGTCGGTTTTTTTGGTGCCATGGATTCAGGGCCTCCCGGCAAATATTCTTTATCAATACTGAATGGATGTGGGGGATATTTTTAGCCGTTCCGGCTGTCAATTTACCATTCTTTGTCTGTCACCGATTGTCGCACAATTTATGGCAGTTCGGGCTTTGGACTAGATGTTATGACGTATAATGCTGACTTTCCAAGACAAATTATGATTTATATTCGTTTATTGCCTCGATCATAGCGGAAATATTGGGAACTTTTGCCAGGCGGACGTACCGGTCCGGTACGTCGTTCAGCCTTTTTGCCGTATTTTCGGATAAACAGAAATAGATGAGCTTCTGTCGCGCCCGGGTCAAATCATGTTTTGTCAGAAGGCTTGAAAAGACCGCCGCGGTTCTCGGGGAGAGCAGGATCACAGCATCGATATCGCCCGAGGTGAGCCCCGTTTTAGCCGCCTCGGTGAGATCGTCGCAGGGCCTGGTTTCATAGAGAAGGGCGCGCGTAACTTCAAATCCCTCATTGGCCAGATTGCCCTGCATGTCAAAAGCCACATGCGCCCCGGTCAGATAGAGAAGCGGACCGTCGGAGGGACTGCATTGTTCAATTATTGTAGGGGCCAGAGATTTCGCGTCCCGGGCCGATGCCATTATTTTCTCAAAACCGGCATGCCTGGCGGCATCGGTGGTCGCAGACCCTACGGCAAAGAGCGGCTTTTGATAGAGCGCCGCCGCGTCTGGATGATTTTCGAGTGCGCGCACCGCGTTCCGGCTGGTAATCACTACCGCATGAATTTTATCGGTTTCGAGGTCAGGCGGTTCTTTAAACGCGATCTTCAACAGGGGTGATATTGTGCAATGGTGGCCCTCGCCTTCGAGGCGTCCGGCAAATTCCCGTGCGTCGCGTTCGGGGCGCGTTACGAGGAGATGCATCACGCACCCGTTTCCAGGAAGTTCGCACCTCCCCTCTGCAGAAGTTCAATCCCCGCATCGGTGCCTATCTTGATGGCTTCGGCCGGCGAGCCCGTGCTCGTTAGCTCATGGGCTTCGCTGCCATCGGGTTTCAGGATCATCCCGGAAAAATCGAGCCGGTCGCCGCTCAGTGTCGCCAGCGCCGCGATGGGCGTCCGGCACGATCCGTCAAGGGCTTTGAGAAAAGCGCGTTCCGCCGTTATGGCGAGAGCGGTCGGTTCGTCGTTCAGAGGTTTCAGCCGGTCCTGCATATCGCGATCGTCGGCGCGGACCTCGATGCCTATGGCGCCCTGGGCGACGGCGGGAAGCATGTCGCTCGTCTCCATGTACGAGGTTATGTGCTCTTCATAGCCGAGGCGTTTCAACCCGGCTGCCGCCAAAAAAGTGGCGTCGACCACGCCATCTTCGAGTTTTTTCAAACGAGTCTGGACATTTCCGCGATAGGTCACCACCTCAAGATCGGGACGCATGCGCTGGACCTGTGCCTGGCGCCGCAGGGAGGAAGTCCCGACAACGGCTCCTTCGGACAGTTCGGCCAGCGTGCCCGCTTTATGGGAGATGAACGCGTCGCGGACATCGGCGCGCGGCAGGATGGTCGGGATTGACAGGCCGTCGGGGAGGACCGTCTGGACGTCCTTCATGGAGTGGACGGCAATGTCGACATCGCCTGCCAGAAGCGCGTCTTCGATTTCTTTTGTGAAAAGGCCCTTGCCGCCGAATTCCCGCAGCGCCTTGTCCTGTATCTGATCCCCCGAGGTCTTGATAATCTCGATGGCGATGTCATTCGGGTCGAGATCTTCCGCATTGGCCAGCAGGTCGGCCACGTGATGAGCCTGCCAAAGCGCCAGCGGGCTGCCCCGGGTGCCTATTTTAATCTTATGGGATTGCAAGCGGATTGCTCCTGGTTTACGTCGGTTCTGAATGTTGAAGCGCAAAATGAATGAAGAAACAAAAATAAACAAGGTGCCGGTCACATTTCTCGGCATAGAAACGAGCTGCGACGAAACGGCTGCGGCGGTTGTCAGGCGCGATGCCGATGGCCGGGGGAAAATCCTTTCGAATGTCGTTCACAGCCAGATTAATGAGCATTCGGCCTATGGCGGCGTTGTGCCGGAGATTGCCGCGCGGGCGCATGTGGAAGTCCTCGACATGATGATTGCCGAGGCGCTTGACCGGGCAAATGTCGGCCTTGCCGGTCTTGACGGCATTGCTGTGACGGCGGGACCCGGATTGATCGGCGGTCTTCTGGTCGGCTTGACCACCGCCAAAACTCTCGCACTTGTCCATGACAAGCCTTTCATCGCACTCAACCATCTTGAAGCGCACGCGCTTACGGTTGGATTAAGTCACGGATTGCAGCCGCCCTATCTCCTGTTGCTGGTATCGGGCGGGCATACGCAGACCCTTATTGTAAAGGGCGTGGGTTCTTATGAACGCCTGGGGACGACGCTTGACGATGCACTCGGGGAGGCATTCGACAAAACCGCGAAACTTCTCGGCCTCGATTATCCGGGTGGCCCCGAGGTCGAGCGCTGGGCCGCGCGCGGCGATGCCGAACGCTTTTCATTGCCGCGCCCGATGAAGGGGCGCGAGGAGTTGCATTTTTCCTTCGCCGGATTGAAGACCGCGCTCAGGCAGCAGGCAAAGTCGATCGAGCCTCTTGACGATCAGGATATTTCGGATCTCTGCGCGAGTTTCGAACGCGCCGTAACCGAGACCGTGTCGGACCGCGTGGTGCGCGCGATGTCGGCATATCTCGAACGGACCGGGCATGACGCACCGCGTCATCTTGTCGTCGCAGGCGGGGTGGCTGCCAATAAATCCCTGCGCTCGGCTTTGCAGGAAAACGCAGCCGCGGCCGGTTTCGATATCTGTATCCCGCCATCCGAGTTATGCACCGATAACGGAGCAATGATTGCGTGGGCCGGCATTGAGCGCTATTCCCAAGGATGGATTGACGGTTTTGAGTTTGAAGCCAAGGCCCGCTGGCCGCTCGACCCTGACGCCCAGGCCGCGATGGGGGCGGGGGTCAAAGCCTGATGGGCTCCATGACAGGAATTATGGAATGACGGATTTTCAGAAGATCGGTGTGGTCGGCGGTGGCGCTTGGGGGTCGGCCTTGGCCCAGAGCCTGACAATGGCGGGCCGGGATGTCATTCTCTGGGCTTTTGAAATCGACACCATTGAAGAGATCAACGAATTTCACACCAACCGGAACTACCTGCCCGGCGTGACGCTCGACCGGTCAATCCGGGCGACGGGCAAGCTCGGGGAAATCGCCGCCTGCGACGCTGTTTTGATGGTTGCGCCCGCACAGCATGTGCGTGTCATATCCGGTGAACTCGGTCAGCATATCGAGACCGGTCTGCCGCTCATTATCTGCTCGAAAGGCATCGAGCAGAAAACGGGGCAACTTTTGAGCGCGGTCGTTTCCGAGATGTGCCCGCAGGCCCGGATCATGGCGCTTTCCGGGCCGACTTTCGCCTCCGAGATCGCGCGGGGACTTCCCGCCGCCCTGACGCTCGCCTGTGAAGATGAAGAAACGGGACAAGCGCTGATGAACGCCATCGGGCACAAGGTGTTCCGTCCCTATTGGTCGGACGATCTCGTTGGCGTGCAGGTCGGCGGGGCGCTTAAGAATGTTCTGGCGATCGCGGCCGGCATCGTCGACGGCAAGAAAATGGGCAACAGCGCGCATGCGGCCCTGGTAACACGGGGCTTTGGCGAGTTGGTCCAGTTCGGCGAGGCTTATGGCGGCCGGCGCGAGACGCTGATGGGGCTGTCGGGCATTGGCGACCTTTTATTGACCTGTTCGAGCGAGCAATCGCGCAACATGTCGCTTGGGCGCGCACTTGGACTGGGGCAGTCTCTGGAGGAAATACTGGGCGGCAGAAAATCCGTGAGCGAGGGCGTTTACACTGCCTCAGCCGCCTGGAAAATCGGGCAGGACCATAATCTCGACGTGCCGATTACGGATGCCGTTCATCGGGTTCTCGAAGGCGAGGTCAGTGTGGACGAGGCCATTGACGACCTGCTCACCCGCCCGTTTTCCGCCGAGATTTGATCGGGCCGGATATTTGTGACAAATGTTTTCAGGAATTACGACATAGAGGGAACAGGAAATGTTATTCGCATTCATCTGCCGGGATAAGCCTGGCGAGGGCCCGGAGCTCCGCGCCAAGAGCAGGCCCGAGCATCTTGCCTGGATCGAGGGGCTGGGCGACCGGATCAAGGCTGCCGGACCGCTTATGGATGACGATTGCGCGGAGCCGCGCGGCAGTCTTTTGATTGTCGAGGCGGATGATCTCGACGCGGCTCGCGCGCTTTCGAAAACCGACCCTTACGCGATCTCGGGCGTGTTCGAGAGCGTTACCGTTCAACCCTGGAAATGGCTGTTCGGCAAACCGGAGGGTGTCTAATGGCGTATTGGCTTTTTAAATCGGAACCCGATGTCTGGTCCTGGGAGATGCAAAAGGCGAAGGGCGAATTGGGTGAGGAATGGGACGGTATCCGCAATTATCAGGCGCGGAACAATATGCGCGCGATGAAAATCGGGGATCTCGGGTTTTTCTATCATTCCAATATCGGACTGGAAATCGTCGGCATCGTCGAGGTTTGCGCCCTGGCCCATCCGGATTCGACAACGGATGACGAACGCTGGGAATGTGTGGACGTCAAGGCTGTGTGCGATATGCCGGTGCCGGTCACACTGGCCCAGGTCAAGGCCGAGCCCAGGCTCAAAGACATGTCCCTTGTAACCTCCATGCGACTTTCGGTTCAGCCTGTTACGGCGGATGAATGGAAATTCGTTTGCCGTATGGGCGGTCTGAAAAAACCGCCGCTTGTCGGCAAACGGCCGAAAGCCCGGACACAGTCCGGAAGCAAGACCAAGACCAGGCCCAAGCCCAGGACCAAGCCTTCGGCGAGGTCCGCAACCAAAACCGGGACGGGTGTCAGGTCAAAAACAAAAACAAAAACAAAAACCAAACGCTGACGGCTGTTGGAGGACTGACCGCCGCCACATAACGATAATGAGTACAGGGAGGACCTTTGATGGATTTTGCAGGATTCAGCTATCTGGCAATTATCGCCGCGGCGGCAGCGGGCTATCTGTTCGGCGCGGTCTATTACAGCCTGCTCGCAAAGGCGTGGCTGGCGGCGCTCGGCAAAACCGAGGAAGAAATCAAGGGGCCTGACGGAAAAATGTCGCCCATGCCCTTCGTGCTTTCCGCCATAGCGGCGCTGGTGATGGCCTTCGTTCTGGCGGGAACCATCGGGCATCTCGGCGAGGGGCAGGTGACATTGCGGAACGGGATCATAACCGGGGCCATCGTCTGGACCGGTTTTGTTGTGACGACCATATGGGTCAATCACGCCTATCAGGGTGCCTCCATCCGGCTGACAATGATCGATGCCGGGCATTGGCTCGGCGTACTGCTCATTCAGGGTTCGATTATCGGATTGATGGGCGTTTGAGCGAAGGCAATTCATCTCCGGCACGATCCGAAGCACCGACCGGGCGCCTCCGGATGTGCAGCCTTTCCGACCTCGATAAGACCGGAGCGAAAAGCGTTGTTTTCGGGAGCGGGCCCGATCAGTCCCGTTACATCGTGGTCCGATCTGGCGCGGATGTGCGCTGTTACCTCAATCGTTGTCCGCACAAGGGAACTCCGCTCGAAACCTTTCCCGACCGATTTCTCGACGAAACGGGAGCCTTTCTCGTTTGTTCGACGCATGGCGCCCGATTTAACGCATCGGACGGCCTCTGCATCGCGGGCCCCTGCATGGGCGACAAATTGCAAATGCGCGCAATTTTCGTGGAGGCTGGCGAGGTCTTTCTCGATGCCGGCGGCGACCGACAATCCTGAGAAGTGATTTATCGCATTTGTACGCTTGTCCCGCCCGTTAAGTCTGTTCATAATACTCGCAGTTGGAAGCCAATTGGGAGGAGACCGAAATGTCAGAAGACAAGGTTTACGGCGTATCTGATGAATGGGCGCAGCGGGCCTGGATAAATAACGACAAATATCTGGCGATGTATGAGCAGAGCGTATCGGATCCCGATGGTTTCTGGGGTGAAGAAGGAAAACGCCTCGATTGGATCAAGCCATATAGCAAGGTCAAGAACACATCCTATGCACATGATGACGTCTTCATAAAATGGTATGAGGACGGAACGCTTAATGTGAGCGCCAATTGCATCGACCGGCACCTGGAAAGCCGGGGCGACCAGGTTGCCATCATCTGGGAGGGCGACGACCCCACGGAAGACGACAAGGTCACATATACCCAGCTTCATCAACGCGTCTGCAAATTCGCAAATGTGCTCAAAGCCAATGGCGTGAACAAGGGGGATGTCGTCACCCTGTACATGCCGATGATCCCGGAAGCCGCCTATGCGATGCTCGCCTGTGCGCGCATCGGTGCGGTTCATTCGGTCGTTTTCGGCGGATTCTCGCCGGATGCCCTTGCGGACCGGATCAGCGGCGCCAATTCAAAATTCATCATTACGGCGGATGAAAGCTATCGCGGCGGGCGCACGACACCTTTGAAGGCAAATGCCGATGAGGCCCTGACGAAATGTCCCGGCGGGGAGAAGCTTCTTGTGGTAAAGCGCACCGGTGGCGATATCGCGTGGAATCCGGATCAGGACATCTGGCTGCATGAGGAGCTTGTCAAGGTATCCGATGACTGCCCGCCTGAAGAGATGAGCGCCGAGGATCCCCTTTTCATTCTTTACACGTCGGGCTCGACCGGCAAGCCAAAGGGCGTGCTGCATACAACGGGGGGGTATCTCGTCTATGCCTCGATGACGCACCAATATGTGTTCGATTATCACGATGGCGATATTTACTGGTGTACCGCCGATGTCGGCTGGGTTACCGGGCACAGCTATATCGTCTACGGACCGCTTGCCAATGGCGCCACGACACTGATGTTCGAAGGGGTGCCGAACTATCCGACCGCTTCCCGGTTCTGGCATGTCGTGGACAAGCATCAGGTGAATATTTTCTACACGGCGCCGACGGCTATTCGTGCGCTTATGTCGGGCGGCGAAGATCTCGTCAAGCGTACCAACCGCTCGTCATTGCGGCTGTTGGGTTCAGTCGGCGAGCCCATCAATCCGGAGGCATGGGAATGGTATTATAACGTCGTTGGTGATGGCCGCTGTCCGATCGTCGACACCTGGTGGCAGACCGAAACGGGCGGCATTCTCATCACGCCGCTGCCGGGCGCCAATGCGCTGAAGCCAGGCTCGGCGACGCGGCCCTTCTTCGGCGTGCAGCCTGCGCTGGTCGATGGCGACGGCAATATTCTCGAAGGAGCCGTTGAAGGCAATCTGATCATAAAGGACAGCTGGCCCGGACAGATGCGGACCGTCTTTGGAGATCATGAGCGTTTCGTGCAGACCTATTTCTCGACTTACAAGGGCTATTATTTTACCGGTGACGGCTGCCGGCGCGATGAGGACGGTTATTACTGGATTACTGGCCGTGTTGACGACGTCATCAATGTTTCCGGTCACCGGATGGGTACGGCCGAGGTTGAATCGGCGCTGGTCGCCCATCCGAAAGTCGCCGAGGCTGCCGTAGTCGGCTATCCACACGACATCAAGGGACAGGGTATTTATTGCTATGTGACATTGATGGTCGGTGATGAGCCGAGCGAGGAGCTCAGGGCGGAGCTGCGCGATTGGGTGCGCAAGGAGATCGGTCCCATCGCTTCTCCGGACATGCTTCAGTTCGCACCGGGCCTGCCGAAAACGCGCTCGGGCAAGATTATGCGCCGCATATTGAGGAAAATCGCCGAGAACGATTATTCCAATCTCGGCGATACATCGACGCTCGCCGAGCCTCAGGTTGTCGAGGATCTCGTTGAAAACCGGCAGAACAAGGCAGCCTGACGGACCGGTTCGAAAAGGCTCGCATGAACAGGCTGGCCGGTACAGGCTTGCTTGAAGCGGCTTGCGTGAATGGACTGGTTTGAATAGCGCCCTGTCACATGTTTTATGCAAAAAATAAGGGTGTTACGACAAATGTCGCAACACCCTTATCGCCAGATCGCCCGATGAGACGCACCGGAGGGAGAGGTGCGTTACTCGGAGAGGCGAAGCGTATTGAGCTGGGTTGCGATGGAGCGGAATGCTTCGCGGAGCTCATTACCGTTTTTTGCATTAAAGTAGGTCTGGCCGACATTGGCGTTTCCGGGTGTGCTGCAGTCTTGCAGGAGCGCCTGGGCGTCCGCAGGCGCTTCAAACGCGATCGAGTAAACGATGATGCCCTTGTCGGCGCCTTTCATCTGGTCACAGATGTTGCGAGCCTGGTCCGAAGAATCTCCGTTTGCGTAGGCGGTGTTGAAGCTGCCATCGGTCATGAGAATGACGGCTTTGATCGTTTTTCCGTCCAGATAATTGACGGGCGAGCTTTCGCCGGGCCATACACCGCTCCAGTCCGGCGAGACCAGGTACCAGGCCCATGCCAGGCCGATATGTCCCGATGTCCATCCAGCCGCCGTAAAGTCGTCGATGCGGTCTTTGAGAGCGACATCATCGTCCGTGAGCGGCATGATCGAGACGCTTGGGCAGCGATATGATCCGGTTCCATCGGTTCCATCGATGTCCGCGGGCGGCGCCAGGGGGTTGGCCGCGTTGATCCATGTGCCGGCGCCCGGCGCCGTGTCTTCATAGGCTTCAGAGCCCGTGCGTTCGATTACGCAACCGTCAGCGCTTGGAGCAAGCGGATCCGTGACGCTTGCTGCATAGGGCCCGGCATTGACCGATGCCGAATATGGCGCAAGCCCGATACGCACGTTCTGGCTGGACGCATTATTGGAGATCATAATATTGACCAGGTCCTTGGCGGCTTTGCGCAGGTCCGATATCTTGCTGCCGCCCATCGAGCCGGTGACGTCGAGCATCATGCCGAGTTCAACGTCTCTGATATTATAGATAGCGGTTGAGGAACGGCTGACGTTGATTGTGTTAAAACCTGCGACCTTCGTAAATGTCGCGGGCACGGAACCGGTGACGTCCAGCCGGACGCTTCCCGTACCTGCATCAACCGAGACATCGAGCGCGCTATAAGTCGCGCCGGATATGCCGCTGTCCTTGATATTGGCGTTAAAGTATTGATTGGCAACGGCAGCGACCTCGGACTGGCTCAAATCCTGTTCTCTCATGGCTCTGGCGGCGGCGAGGGCGGCTGAGTCGAGAGCGGATGATGTTTTGGAGCTGACCTGTATTGCGCGGCCGGTGTCTACGGCCATGCCGAAGGCAAAAATTAGGACAAGTACGCAAAGGCCGAAAATGATTGCGACTGATCCCCGGTCTTCATTTTGAAATCGCTTGGCGAGCTGATGGAATTGTTTCATTTTGCTTCTCCATGATCTGGCGTTGATCGATGATCGTGGAAGATGCAATTCTCAGGCTAGGTTCGGTTCGCGCTCCCAGCCAGCCGGCCTTTCTCGTTGAAATGGTAACCAAAATGTTAACGGATTGTTTTTACTGCGCCGTGCCTTTTTGCGCGCATGCGGGCCTGGGCGGCGGATCGATTGAGGCCGGTCAGCCTGTCTTCAGGGCCACGGCACAGATCTTTGTCTGCCCTTGCCTGTCCGACTATGGTTGAGGCGGCCTGTATCGTCTGCGTTTGTACTTTTTGTAAGGCTCGGCCAGTCCCTGATTGAGCAAATGGGTCGAGAGGTTCGTGCCATCGGCCAGATAGAGCTGGGCAATGACACGGCCCGCATATTTTCCCGGTCTGATATTGCGCATGGTTAATTTACGTCCCTCGACCAGGTTTTTCAGTTCCGCACGGGCCCTGAGGCCGCGCGAGCGGATGTTTTCATGGGGGCTGGAAAGTTCCGGTGCATCGATGCCCGAAAGGCGCACATGGACTGTAATGTCCTGTCTCAGCCAGATTCTGGCCTTGACGATGATTGTGTCGCCGTCAATCACGCGTTCGGCCCTGGCCGTCACCGGTCCCTTCATGGATCGTGGGTTTTCGGCTTTTGCAGAACTCCCGACCATCAGGCTTAATGCCATTGCCATGACAAGATAAGTGCAGTGTTTTGAATGGAAGTTGAGACGGTTGGCCATGGGCGTGATTGTAACCAACACAACCTTTGATAGTCAATAAACAGATATGCAATTTTAACTAGAGCTGTGGTTAAATCCGCCGGTTTTGTCGTCTGTAGGCAGAATTGGCAGGAATCGGGAAGAATTAACCGGATTCTTGCCGTAACTGTTCAAGAATAGGACAAATATCAAAAATCCGACGCAATACCGTTTTTCTCCCAGTCGCCAAATCTAACCGGATCGGGACCATCGCGTCCGCCATATTCTTTCGCGCCAGCTTTTTCCCGCAATCTGGCGGCCGCGCGCCGCTCCTCGGCCTCGGCAAGTGCGCGTTTGGCCGCCGCAGTTCTGTTTCTTGGCTTGTTATCGCTCATTTCGTCTCCGTCCCTGAACTGATATTACGCAAATCGCCGTTTGGCATGTCGCGATGCCATATCTATATATGAGTATATTCACAGCTTCACTGTGTGGCTAGAGTTGGACGAGGGATTAGCGAAATGAACTATGTCAAAACCGGAATGCTTCTGGCGCTGCTGACCGCGCTCTTTATGGGTATCGGATTTCTGCTCGGTGGCCAGACTGGTATGGTCATTGCCTTTTTTGTCGCTTTGGCGATGAATGTATTCAGCTATTGGAACTCGGACAAGATGGTCCTGCGCATGCATGGCGCTGTCGAGGTCGATGAAAAGGATGCGCCGGAATATTACCGTATTGTGCGCCAGCTGGTTGAAAATGCCGATCTTCCCATGCCGCGTATATTCATCATGCATAATCCGCAACCGAACGCATTTGCAACCGGGCGAAATCCCGAGAATTCGGCAGTGGCGGCGACAACCGGCTTGCTGGACGTTCTGTCCCAGGAAGAGGTGGCCGGCGTGATGGCCCATGAGCTTGCCCATATCAAGAACCGCGATACGCTGATCATGACTGTAACGGCGACAATCGCCGGCGCTATTTCCATGCTCGCGAATTATGCGATGTTTTTCGGCGGCCGGGGCGGCAACAATAATGTCGGGTGGATCGGGACCATCGCACTCGCATTGCTGGCCCCTCTTGCCGCTTCGATCGTTCAAATGGCCATCAGCCGGACGCGCGAATATCAGGCCGACAAGCTCGGTGCGGAAATCTGTCACCGGCCGATGTGGCTGGCATCGGCTTTGGAAAAAATCTCCGTTGCCGCGAGGAGCACGCCCAATGAGCGGGCGGAAAGGTCGCCGGCGACGGCGCACATGTTCATTATCAATCCCCTGTCCGGCGAGCGCATGGACAATCTCTTCTCGACCCATCCCAATACGGAGAACAGGGTACGGCGCCTGCATCAGCTGGCATCGGAATGGGGCGGCGATCAGGTTGCGGAATCGGCCGCGCCCGATATCGGCATCGAGGGACCCTGGTCAGTGAGCGATGACGACAAAAGCGGGCCCTGGGGATGACCGATGTGAGTGGCGGGACAGAGTTCAGTGGCTAAACCGGCGCGCGGGGGGCGCGGCCCGGTCGGCAAATCAAAAAAACCCGGCGGCAGAGAATCCCGCCGCAAGGACCGGCGCGCAGACATGGCCGGTTTGCCGGTGCGCCGGGCCGCGGTGCACATACTTGCGCTGATCCTGCGCCATTCGGAGCCGATGGACCGGGCGTTTTCAAATCCCGATGCCGAGAAGGTCATGACAGGAATGGAACACCGGGACCGCGCCTTGGTGCGCCTCCTGATTACGACGGCGCTCAGGCGCAAGGGACAGATCGACGATGCGCTCGGGCGCTTTCTCGAAAAACCGCTGCCGAAACGGTCAGGCTATCTTAAAGAGATTCTGGCCGTGGCCGCGGCCCAGATTCTTTTTTTGAACACGCCGCCACATGCCGCCATCAATATCGCCGTCAGGCAGTGTCAGATGGACCGCAGGGCGCAGCATATGGACAAGCTTTGCAATGCCCTGCTGCGCCGTCTCTCGGAACGGGGGCCTGAGCTTCTGGCGGATCAGGATGCTTGCGTCATCAATACGCCGGATTGGATGTGGCAGCGCTGGTGCCGCTTTTTCGGCGTGGACGGAGCCAGGGACATCGCAGCAATGCATTTGACGGCTCCGGCTCTGGATCTTTCGGTAAAATCGGAGCCGGGTGCCTGGGCTTCGAAACTCGATGGGACGCTTCTCCCCACGGGAAGCATACGCCTTGCAGGCGGCGGGCGGATCGAACAGCTGCCGGGCTATGATGAGGGCGAATGGTGGGTTCAGGATGTCACCGCCACACTGCCGCCCAAAATGCTCGGCGATGTCAGAGGGCTCGATGTCGCCGATCTTTGCGCGGCACCGGGGGGCAAGACCGCCATGCTGTTGACGGGGGGTGCGCATGTTACGGCTGTGGACAGCTCGCATATGCGTCTGCGGCGCCTTCGGGAAAACCTCGACCGGCTGAAGCTCGAGGCAAAACTGGTTGAAGCGGATATATTGTCCTGGCAGACGGATCGGCGTTTTGACGCTGTTCTTCTCGATGCGCCCTGTTCGGCAACGGGAACAATACGCCGCCATCCCGATATTTTGCACATCAAAACGCTTCGCGATGTGGAAGAGTTGTCGCGCCTGCAGTTTGAAATGATAAGAAAAGCGGCAGTATTGCTGAAAGAGGGCGGGCGGCTGGTATTTTGCACCTGTTCGCTGGAAGAGGAAGAGGGGGAAGCGCATTTGGCCCGGATTGCGGACGAGATACCCGAATTGCGGCAGGAGAAGATCTCGGCTGCCGCGTTCGGTTTTGACGAGGAATGGATCAGCTCTTCGGGCTCATTGAGAACGCTGCCCAGCCATATGCAATGCGAACCACCGCAAATTTCGGGTATGGATGGCTTTTTCGCCGCAAAATTTGTCAAAATGGACGCTAGAATATCTTGATCGTGCGTTATGCATCGACCTGATCATTATGGCTTGCCGTGTGATCGCGTCAGAACGGGTTTTCAAGACCTGATGCTTTTATGCGGTTTTGTCCGCGGGCATCCGGTTTCAGGGGAAAGTTAATCAATGGCCAAATTGCTGGGCCTTGAGCATGGGCGTTTGACTTATCTGGCTGCAGATCGCATCAGGCGGGCTGCGCGCAGCTATGTCATGCGCTCGCCCTTCTATCAATGGCGCACGAACCGTTTCAATCCCGATGCGGTCTTGATCGTCCCTCAGGATTTGCGCACCTCCGATCCGAGTTTTGCCCTCGAGTTGTCGGAAGGCTTGTTCGGCCTTGCCGGGCGCGTCGGGCATCTCCATCATGGCTCATCGGAATTTGCGTCTCCCTTTCAGATCCTCCCGCCCGACGAAAACTGGGAAACCGAGCTGCACGGCTTTTCATGGCTGCGGCATCTCGGGGCGTCGGAGGATCCCGATGCATCGGAGCTGGCGCAGCTATTCTTGGGCGACTGGATGCGGGGCAAATGGTCTTACGAGCATGTTGCCTGGAAACCGGCCGTGGTCGCCCGGCGCCTGATGTCGTGGCTGACAAATTCGAGCCTCATTCTCGATGGCGCCGACCAGAGCGCCTATGACGAACTCATGAACAGTTTCGGTCAGCAGATGCGGTACCTTGCCGCGATAAGGCATGAGGCCTATCCGGGCTATCCCCGCTTTCTCTGCCTCACGGCCATGGTTTATGGCGGGCTCTGCCTGAGCGATCAGGAGCATTATGTCGACGATTACACGAAACTTCTCGAGGAGGAACTCGGTCTTCAGATATTGGAAGACGGTGGCCATATCAGCCGCAACAGCGAAGTGCTGATCGAGCTGATCCTCGATCTCATGCCGCTCAAGCATTGCTTTTTTTCGCGTGACAAAAAGCCGCCCGAGGGGCTCAGCCGGGTGTTGCGGAAGATGTGCGAGCATTTGCGTTACATGCGCCTGGGCGATGGCACGCTGGGCCGGTTCAACGGCGTGGGTCCGGTCGCGCCCGACAGCCTCGGCACGGCGCTTGCCTATGACGAAAGCCTCGAGACCTCGGATTCGGAGACGTCGGCCGCCCATTATTGCAGGCTGCACCGTGAAAAAACCGTCCTGCTCATGGATGTTGGCGCCGTCCCGCCGCTTGAATTCAGCGCCACCGCTCATGCCGGCTGCCTGTCGTTCGAGCTGAGTTCCGGGCCTTCGCCGATTGTCGTCAATTGCGGCGCGCCCGGGGCGGCCGATGCGAAATGGCGGCACCGCGCGCGCTCGACCGCGTTCCATTCGACATTGGAGCTGGCGGGCCGCTCGTCGTCGCAATTGATAAGGAACACGGTTCTTGAACGAAATCTCGGGGCGCCTCCGATCAAGGAGCCGCGCAAGGTTTCCTATCATGTCAGGGATATCGGCAGTTCCATCTTTACCGAAGCCACGCATGACGGATACGCATCGAATTACGGCGCCGTTCATTACCGGCGTCTTGAGCTCAACAACAAGGGCACGCGGTTGGGCGGCCACGACAAGCTCGATATGCGCCGCATGTCGGCCAAACTGCGCGACATTCAATACGCCATTCATTTTCATATTCACCCTTCGGTTCAGGTCCGCCGCGCCAAGGACCGGGGCAGCGTCGCCCTGATATTGGCTTCGGGCGATACCTGGCTGTTTACGGCAGGAG
The DNA here is from genome assembly GCA_947258705.1 of uncultured Hyphomicrobiaceae bacterium. Taxonomy (GTDB): domain Bacteria; phylum Pseudomonadota; class Alphaproteobacteria; order Rhizobiales; family CAMYJA01; genus CAMYJA01. Next base: position 82,514 of record CAMYJA010000002.1, read on the forward strand.
ACGCTCCGATCAATCTCGAAGAGTCGGTCTTTCTGGCTGATTTTTCCGGCGCCAAACAGGCCGTGCAAATTGTTCTGCGCGGTAATTGCCGTGATGAGGTGGATGTGAAATGGACCTTTGAGCAAGTCGAGAATTTGTAACGCTCCGGGCGGGCTGCTTTTATACAAAAGCCGACTTGCGAAGATCCGCCATTGTGTAGGACTGACGGCCCAGTCGTGAGGTCCGCTGCCGCATGTCTGGGACATTTGGCATATCGTCTTGCGAAGTGCTTTTAAATGGTAGCGGGATTTGAAGCCCGAAATATCCATTATTCAAAAATTCGCGACATTCGTTTGTGAGATGGAGTTCCTAGTTCGTCATAAAGTCGGCCTCCGCCGTCTCCTTGAGCTGGAGAACATCATATCCGGCCTGCTGGAGTTTCTGGATAACCATCTCGCTGTGTTGGGCATCTTTCGTCTCGATCATCACATCAAGACTTGACCCCCTCGGCGGTACATTCAGCAGGATGCGCCTATGGGAGATCGACAATATATTGGCGCCGGCCTCGCCCAGCACGGATGAGATCCGGCCGAGGGTGCCTGGTTGATCGAAAATGGTAAATCGCAGCGAGATGATCTTACCGTCCCGCTCAAGACCGCGAACCAGGATAGAAGCCAGGATGCGCGGGTCGATATTTCCGCCCGAAAGCACGATGCCGACCTTGCGGCCTCTAAACCGTTCGCTATCCTCCATGATCGCCGCATATCCCACCGCGCCGGCACCTTCAACGACGGTTTTCTGTCTGCTGGCCAATGTGAAGACCGCCTGTTCGATCTGTTCCTCACTAACAAGAACGACATCGTCCACCATCGACCTTACGATGGGTAAGGTGTGTTCGCCGATCGTCTTGACCGCGATACCGTCGGCAAGGGTCATGCCGCCGGAATGCATTTCCTTGTCGGAAATCGCGGCATAAAGTGACGGATAAGTCGCTGCCTCGACACCGATAATCTCGATTTCGGGCTTAAGGGCCTTGGCCGCAATAGCGATGCCTGAAATGAGTCCGCCGCCACCTACCGGCACGACAAGACAATCGAGATCGGGCCGGTCCGTCATCATTTCCAGCCCAACCGTTCCCTGACCGGCAATGACCAGTGGATCATCATAAGGGTGGATCATGGTCAGGCCGCCACGCTTGGACATTTCAATGGCCTTATTTCTTGCCTCGGCCAAAGTATCGCCGGCCAGCAGGATAGTGGCTCCCAATGCCTCCGTTTCGCCGACTTTTACAAAGGGCGTGGTCTCCGGCATGACGATGGTCGCCGGGATGCCGAGACGTGCGGCATGATGGGCGACGGACTGTGCATGATTGCCCGCCGACATGGCAATGACCCCACCGGAGCGCTCATCCCCCGTTAAAGACAGCAGTTTGTTGAGCGCACCGCGATCCTTGAAAGAACCGGTAGCCTGCATGTTTTCATATTTGAACTGAATGTCGGCGCCGGTAATTGCCGACAGTCTCTGCGACGCGACGAGAGGGGGGTGCAGAACGTCGCCGGCTATCCTTTCTGCGGCCTCCTCGATATCCTCAAGGGTTACTGTCAAAGTTTTTTGCATGTTGAATTAACAAGGCCGTCATAAGGGAGATTAAGTTTCGTTCTAACATAACCCGGATTGGCGCAAAACGTTGCTCCATTTTGGCATGGCCAGGGCCTGCTGTAGACATTCAACTGTTTGCCCCTAGGGGTTTCGTTGACCCAAGTCAATGCTCCGACTAGAAGATTCAGCCAAACTTTAAAGTCAGGAAGATCTGGATGCGATTTTGAATTCGTTTGGCCAAGGAGAATAGTTGATAATGACAGAAGCACCTCCCAAGCGGCATGTCAGTGCAGAAGCATGCGCGGAGGACATTATCTCCAGGGTGGGTAAAAACATCGTTCTCGGGCTGCCACTGGGGCTCGGCAAGGGCAATTCAATCCTAAACGCCCTCTATGCGCGCGCCGAAAGCGATTCATCGATACAACTTCAGATCTACACTGCGCTAACGCTTGGCCGCCCTCCCGGCAATTCGGAACTGGAACGACGGTTTCTGGATCCGCTGTTTGAGCGTCTGGCCGGCAATTATCCTGAGCTCGCCTATAACAAGCCGGCGAGGGAAGGTCGCCTGCCCTCAAACATATCCGTTCACGAATTTTATTTTCCGGCCGGGCGCAGGCTTCATTCACCTTCCGCCCAGCAGAGTTATACGAGCACCAATTATACGCATGCGGCGCGAGACCTGCTCGACCGGGGCATCAATGTGATAGCCCAGATTGTGGCACGCCGTGGAGAAGGCACGGATGAACAATTCAGCCTGAGCTGCAATCCGGATCTTACGCTTGACCTTCTGCCCGAACTCAGACGCAGGCGCGAAGCGGGCGAGGGGGTCGCCATAGCGGCTCAGGTGAATGAAGAGCTTCCCTTCATGCTCGGGCCGGCTGTTGTTCAAGCCGGCGAGTTCGACTTCATCCTTGATGGACCGGAATGCCAGTTCGACTTGTTTGCGCTTCCCAAGCCGATGGTCTCGCCTGTCGAATATGCCGCGGCATTACATGTAGCGGCATTGATCGAGGATGGCGGGACGCTGCAAATCGGCATCGGCGGCTTCGCCGATGCACTAACGCATGCAATGAAATTGCGGCAACTGGACAATGAGCGGTTTCGCGATCTCGTCGGCAGGCTTGGCTCGACAGACCTGCCGGATCATCTTTGCCAAACGGGTGTTTTTGAAGAAGGTCTTTATGCCGCGTCTGAAATGCTGGTTGAGGGACTGCTCGAGCTCAAGCACGCAGGCATTTTGAAACGGCGCGTAGCCGACGACCCGGCACGACCTGACGATGCGAACGGACCCATCATCCACTCCGCTTTCTTTTTGGGATCGAAGGATCTTTACGAAGACCTCAGGAACTTGCCTGAAAACGAGCTTGCCGACATCGCGATGACATCGGTGTCTTTCGTCAATCAGCTTTATGGCGATGAACAACTCAAGCGCATACAACGGAAAAAGGCGCGGTTTGTTAACAGCGCGCTCATGGCGACAGCATTGGGCGCTGTGGTGTCGGACGGTCTCGAAGACGGGCGCATTGTCAGCGGCGTGGGCGGCCAGTACAATTTTGTCGCCCAGGCGCATGAACTCGCCGATGCGCGCTCGGTGATCGCGCTTGATGCGGTGCGCACGTCCAAAGGTCGAACGACCTCGAACGTTGTCTGGAATTATGGACACACCACCATCCCGCGCCATCTCCGGGATATTGTCGTGACGGAATATGGTGTCGCGGACCTTCGCGGCAAATCCGACCGAGACGTTATTGCCGCGATGCTCAATATCACGGACTCGCGGTTCCAGCCCGAGCTGCTCGACACGGCCAAGCGGGCCGGCAAAATCGAGAAAAGTTACGCGATACCGGATGAATTCAGTAACAACCTGCCCGAAAAAATCGAAATTGCGCTTGGTCAGGCACGGCGGGATGGCGTGCTGCCGGATTTTCCGCTTGGCACCGCATTGACGGCAACGGAAATCAGGCTGGCTCATGCACTTCAGGGGCTCAAGACGATTGCGCATAGCAAGCCCAGCCTGTTGGGAGCCGCATTTCGGGGTGGCATTGGGGCCGCGCCATCTCTTGAAGAGCAGGAATGTCTGGAGCGTCTCGATCTCGATCAGGCGGCCAACATGACCGACAGGCTGATGCGCTGGTCCGTCCTTTGGGCGCTGCGCGCCAATCAGTCTTCGGATTAAACATGAAGCGAGCGGCGAGATACATCTTGCTTCGGCTATTTCATCGTTTGGAAGTTGTGAGATCAGCGAGAAAATCAGGCGCAACACGCATGGCGTTTTATCCGAGCCGGGGGATAAGAATATAAGCCCGCGCGCGGCTGGCGAAAAACTTGCCCTGGAACGCGTTCGCAAAGCGATGGGTTTTCGACGTTGGATGTGAGTCGTTTTCACCCGACTTTTTCCATTATTCAAAAAATCGCCGCAATTTTTCCGCATCTGCGACAAACTGACAGGCCAGACTGGCATCATTACCCTTTACCCGGTCCAATGACTGATCCCAGAGTTCTCAGCCCCCCAGCCCCTCAGGATCCCGTCAGGACCGGGTTCTTTTTTTCTGTTCCCCAGTTCAGTCCCGGCTTCCTTCAGGCGTAGTTCGCGTCCCGATCCTCATGGGCTATGAGTATCTGGCCGAAATACGGGTTTTGCGGAAATCACATCTTGAACACAGGCCGGATCATCAGTTATCTGGCAGAACCCTGAAACAGGATTTGGAGACGTTTCAAATGGCGAAAAAGAAGAATAAAACTGAGACCGAGGTCAAAGACCCGGGCGAGGTTCATGCGTTCCAGGCGGAGGTGTCGAAACTCCTGCATCTCATGGTTCATTCCGTTTACACCGAGCGGGAGATATTTCTGCGCGAGTTGATTTCAAACGCCTCCGATGCCTGTGACAAGCTTCGCTATCTGGCCATAACCGAGGACGGCCTGCTCGGCGAGGACAGCGAACTTGTCATTCGCATTCGCCCGGATGCTCAGGCCCGGACGTTGACCATATCCGACAATGGCGTCGGCATGGACCATTCTGAGCTTGTCGAAAATCTCGGCACGATCGCCAAATCCGGCACGCTTGCGTTTCTTGAGGCGGCCGGCGATGACAGCGCTTCCGCTCAGCAAATCGGTCAGTTCGGCGTCGGCTTTTACGCGGCCTTCATGGTTGCGTCGCGCATCGAAGTAACGAGCCGGAAAGCCGGTCAGGACGATATCTGGCTGTGGACATCCGACGGCATTGGAGGTTTCGAAACGTCCAGGATCGAAAGTGACGGTGGCGATGGCGCACTCAACCGCGGCACCTCGATCAAGCTTTTTCTCAAAAAGGACGCGGATGAGTTTTTAGAGCCTGCTGAGCTCGCGCGTATCGTTTCGACCTATTCCGATCATGTGATCTTTCCGGTGATGCTCGAAGGGGCCACCGGAAAGGGGGGCGAAGACGGAAAAGATGGCGCGGAGGGAGCGGAAGAGGAAGAGAGCGAAGCCCGTCAGCTCAATAGCGGACAGGCGATTTGGTCGAGACCGAAAGCGGAAATCAAGGAAGAGGAATACAGCGAGTTCTTCCGGCAGAATTCCGGCCAGTTCGGCGAGCCCGATGTCACCCTGCATTACCGCGCCGAGGGCCGGCATGAATATTCCGTGCTTCTGTTCGTTCCCGGCATGAAGCCTTTCGATCTTTACGATCCGGCGCGCAAAGGCGGGATCAAGCTTTATGTCCGCCGGGTGTTTATCACGGATGATGCCGAAATTCTTCCGCCCTATTTGCGCTTCATGAAAGGCGTCATCGACAGCGAGGACATGCCGCTCAATATTTCCAGGGAGATGTTGCAAAACAATCAGATCGTCCAGGCCATTCGAAAAGCTGTCAGCAACCGGGTAATTTCCGAACTGAAAAAAATTGCCGAGAAGGATCAGGAGCAATATCTCGGCATATGGGACCGGTTTGGCCCGGTTTTGAAAGAGGGGCTTTACGAAGCGCCGGAGCGACGCGACGATCTTTTTGAATTGGCGCGGTTTCGGACCAGCAAATCGGATGACTGGACGACATTGAAGGATTACGTCGCCAATATGCGCGAAAATCAGACCGATATATATTTTCTGACGGGGGACGATCTGGAGCGGATGAGGTCAAGCCCTCAACTTGAAGGATTTCGCGACCGCGGCGTCGAGGTCCTGCTGCTTTGCGATCCGGTCGATAATTTCTGGGTGCAAAGCGCTGCTGGATTTGACGGCAAGCCTTTCACGTCGATCACGCAAGGAGAGGCGGACATTTCGAACATTGCTTCGGAGGGCGGGGACGACAATAAGAAACCCGAGACAAACGCGGAGATAGCCGGCCTTACGGACAAGCTCAAAAAGCTGCTTGAGGAAGCGGTGAGCGATGTTCAGATTTCAAAGCGTCTCGTCGAAAGCCCGGCCTGCCTCGTTGCGCCCAGCGGCGGACCCGATCTGGGGCTCGAGAAAATCCTTAATATGCGCGGTGAAGGCGCCGGCCTTTTGCCGGTTCTCGAGATCAACGGATCGCACGAGATAATCAAGGCGCTGGCATCGGAGGGTGCGGAGGGCGCGGCAGAGAAATTCGAGGATCTCGGCTGGCTCTTGTTCGAACAGGCACGGATTATCGGCGGCGACAGTCCGCGCGATCCTGTAAAGTTTGCCGAGCGCATGAACAGAATAGTTCTCGGCTCAACCGGGGGCTGAAATGTCCGGGTGCTAGTGACGTGTGCGGACGTTAGGTTTTTTCGTTGTTCCCGCCGGCGTCTTTTCTTCGGGCTTTGCTCCATCCGTCTTGCCGGTTTTCAGCGCTTTGGACAGGCGGACGGGGACAGGTTCGGATACTTCCCAGATGGCCTGAAATGCATGGATGCCGTATCGTGCCGACTCTTTGCAATCGGAACGGAACAATTCAAATGCGTCGCGCTTTGAAGGTTCGCGGCGCATGCTATCTCCCGACCAACTCATGGCAGTTCCCAGAACCAGTTGCTCATGGGCGTCCATAAGGCTCGGCGTCTTGGCCCAGCGGATCACGGGGCGAGGGGTGTTTGATGTTTCGTCGACCACCATATCGAACCAGTTGCTCAACAAATCGGTGGGTTCAAGTTGCGCGAATATGACTTCCAGATTGATAGCGGCATCTGACATTTCGCTGGCAAAAGCGTATAGAGCGCGGGCAACGGGCGAACGCGGCGAACGGGCCAGCAGCGTGACGGTTTTTTGTTTTGGATCCGAATGCTCGGAACAGTCCAACAATTCGAGGTAATAGCCTAGAAAATCAAGAAGCCTGTCTTCCTTTTCTTCGCACCGTACTACATCCTGGGAAGATAGATTTTTTGTAATATTCATAGGCCCCGTTCCAACTGAATTCTCTACAACTGAATGTTGCGCGCACTTTCGTGATGCGGAATTATTCCCGCTTGCTCAATTTATGCCCTGTCGCGGTTAATGAAGAGTTGAAGCATGTCCAAAAATAAAGCATCCCCGAAAAAAAATCGGGGATGCCTTGTTTTCGTTCAAATATGAGATGCCTGGAACAACCTGTTCTAGCCCGATTTGGAGTCCGGATCTTTCTTGCCATACCAGCGGGTGATATTGTCAATCTGAAATTCCTGGTCTTCCCATTCATCGGCATATCCGGAAACCGGTTGCTCTTCCATTTCAATGCCGTGAGGGAAAAACTGATCAATTCCCTTGTCGTCGGCCACTGTTTCGGGTCCAGGCCCGGGAACCTCGTCCGCTCCGGTTTCATGTCCGCTGTCATGCCCGGATTCATGAAGATATGTATCGGGGGAGGTCATGAGTGTTTGTCCGTTGTTATCCGTGGCGCGATCGTCGAGCAATGGCATTTCTTCGGTTTGAATATGCTCTATGGCAGCCTGCTCCTCGTTGTTCTCCTCTTGAGGAACATTCAAAGCGCTTGTGAGAGCCGACATGAAGTCGTTGCCATTTTGGCTGGAATTCAGCGCATTGACCGCACCCTGGTCGAACTCGACGGTTTCGCGCTTTAATCGGATGGTTCCGTCGCTGGCCGGGTGGCCGTTGGACTGATCGAGGCTCGTGCCATTGCCTTTATGCTCGGCGCTGTGTCCCGGCCCGTCATGGGACTCCAATCGAGTGTCCGTTCTGGCGAGTTCGGCGCCGGCATCCGACAAATGAATGACATCGCCGGAGCTGTTGCCGTTTGTGAAGGAATGACCGTTTGTGTCGCCGCCGTTCAACTGTTCGGTCTGGGCAGTGGTCTGGCGTCCGGCAGCATGTTCAAAACCGTGATCGGTACCATTTGCCCTGAGATCATTTTCCAGATCGAAGGCGCCGGATTTTGATTGATCTTCCGGCCTCGCACCATGACCATTATTCTTCTGATTGGCATGGCTTTTGGCGTGGCTCTTGGGAAAGGCTTCGACATTGGTGTATCCGGTCTGATCGAAATCGGGACCGGCCGGGGACGACAAGTCGAGCCGCGGATCCAGCTTCCGGTCATGCCGGTCAGGCCGGTCAGGCCGGTCAAGACCATGTTCCGCGGGTATGATGTCCTCGGCTGCGCGGATTGCGTCCGCGGGCGCGTCTTTGAGCTCCTGTTCGCGGTTCGGGAAAATTTGTTTTTCCATCCGCTGCCGGGCCTTCTCCGCCTCGACCCGCTTGGCGGCGCCCATGATCGCACCGAGCACCCAGTCGGACCAGGCGCCATCCTTGAAACGATAGATGCGAAATGCGTCGGAACCGGTGAACTTGCTGTCCTGCCGTTCCAGGCGCTTGCGGGCTATGGCGGAATTCGGCCAGACCACGCGCTTGAAAATACCTTCTTTTTCGAAGCTGGTGAACAGATTGCTCAGGAGATGCGCTTCCAGTTGCGCATCTTCCCTGTCTTCGGCATTGGCGGGCGCTTTCAACGGCACCCCGACATAGTAATCGCCCATATAATCGAACACCACATGCCTGAAAATGTCGAAGGTCTGACGAATATCCTCGTCAGAATGAATATCGCGAAAGCGGGCCAGTATCTGAATGATCGGCCATTCCTGGGCCTCGAACATTTTCCTCTCAAGACTTCTGAAGCCATGCATGGGCCGCGTCATGGAGACGAGGAGGAGGCAAAAATCGACAAAGACGGCGATTGCAAGCGGAATATAATCCCGATTTCCAAGACCTGCCTGACGCGCATTCACCTGACGCTGAAGCGCTACATTGCCGACGGACTGGACGGCGGTTTGCTGCATGGAGCGCAATTCCTCAGGCGTGGGCGGCATTTTCAGCGTCAATGCGCCGAACATGGTAACGGTCAGGCGGCGGAAGGCTTCGATAATCGCCTCGGAGCCTTCGACTGCCGCGACCTGCGGCTTTTCGAGCTCGGGAAGCTGGTCGATCGCCGCTACGACGCCGCGCAGCGCCGCCTGCAATTGCGGATCGGGACAGGTGAATTTACCGCCATTGCCGTCCGGGAAAATGGTCTGGCTTGCGCGTTCGGCAAAAATATTGCGGAACTGATTGAGCTGCGGATCGGTACGGAAGGCATTGAACCGCGTTACCGAATTATTGAGCTTTTGATTGAGGCCGCGCAGATAGATGTTCCGCGTTCCGGTTTTGGGGTCGATCGTCGATTTATGACGTTTGGCAACCAGTTGCAGTTCGGCCGCGAGCACCGTGATATCCTTTTTCACGCCGCCAACGCGCTGCGATACGAAATTGCCCGCATATTGGAAGTTCTTGGCATCGGCATCGCGCAGCCGGCGGCGCGGACCGTCGCCCGGGCGGCTGTTGGGGCAGGAATTGCCTTTCTCACGCTCCTCGATGGCTTTTTGCTGAGACAGCGATGTCAGATTGACCAGCGTCGTCTGGAGCTGTTCCATCCGGGTCTGCGCGCTCAACAGGGCGGAGTTCACCTGGGTCACGGCGGATTCGGCGGAACGGCTGGCCTCTCCCCGCGATTCAAGGAATTTCCAATAGAAGCCGAAGCCAAAGCCGATGGAAATCACGGTGAGGAATATATATCCGCAGGTGAAGAGGACACGCACGGGTATGGACAACCTTGAGAAGAGACTGTCCAGAAGCCAGATGATCATGAGCATCAACATGGCGACGGCAAAAGCGATTGCCCCTTTATAGATGAGGCTTATTTCACCCATATTGGCTTGAATCAGCTCAAGCATGCCTGTGTAGGTGGAAATCCAGGAAAGCGTGCCCAGTCCCGTGATGAGCAGTATTTTTTTCCAGTCGGACGGATCTTCCGGCTTTTCCATATACTGCCCTGCCAGGGATACGGTCTCGGCCATGGACTGCTGTAATGTCGGTTCCGTCCTGCCGGTGTGATCAGCTTTTGATTTTGAAAAACGCATATGCCTCGAACCAGATAATTGGCGGGCCTGCTCGATTTTCCGGCAATCGTCATAATTCGCTGACGTCAATCAACGAAACCCCATGTGATGAATGCCCGAAACGTGCTGCCCTTAACTAAATTAAATCAACAACTTCCACTAACCGCATGATCCATGATTTGGATAGCTGGCGAAGGTGTCGCGAATATGGCCTTAAGATAATCCCGTGGATAAACTGCCACTCATTGACGGAGATGCCGGGGATGCCGGGGATGCCGGGGATGCTGGGGATTTGGTTTTGGCGCCGGCTGTTATTCCTCGAAAATTTCGGCACTGAAATCCGTGCCGTTTTTTCGCCTATCAGTCGAACCGCCAGCCGTTTTCGCGCCATGCGTTTTTTTGGCAACCAGCAAAGGGGCGGGTTCTGTTCTTGCCAGCTCTTCCAGTTCCTTGAGAAGGACCTGCGCGAGTGGTGCCGCGATCTGGGCAGCATGAAGATTGCGCGCCCATGGCTTGCGGGTATTTCCGGTGCCGACAAGGATCACATAGGAATATGCCGCGCCATTTCTGAACTGAATACCGCCCGTGGTCCAGACATCGACCGTGGCGCCCGGGTCTTCATTCACATGGGTTCCCGTTTTGGCGAAATGCAGCCTGACCTTGGCGTTGCGGGCAGCGCACCATTTTCCCAGGCTTTTCAGAGTGCCGATGCGCCGTCCGCGAAACTGATAGCATAATGGCGCCTGCAAAAGATTTCGGAGATGCGACCGCCCTTCGGTCATGATCAGATCGTCCGGCGTGATATCGCCTGTCGCATCATGGTCTTCCGCATCGGCGTCTTCCGCGATTGCGCGGTCAAACTTTTTCACAAGCGTCGGCAGTTTCAGGGCTTTGTGCCCCTGGCCGGTGAGTGAGGCCAGGACCGCCCCCGCCATTTGATGGACCTTGCGCGGACTGCCCGTAATCAGTCCGCGAATTGCGGCCGTGGTTGGGGGTGTCTTTTGTTCGGCGGTCTCTGCCGGCGGCATGTTGAATCCAAAACCGTCGATCAGCCTCTTGATGGGCCTTTGTCCCATGCGGGCGGCGCGGTTCTCGAGAGGTCTGCTCAGGGAGCAGGCGAAGACCACTTCGGCTTTGCGGCCGCGCCTCAGATTTCCATTGCGCCGGCAGCTTTCAAGCCCCCTCTCCGGGGCGTTTAGATCGAGATAGTTTGAGGCAAGGGTATCGCGGCCCTGGTTGGCGATGGCGATGGCGGCGAGAATTTTTCCCGTCGATGCAATCGCCCTGGATTCGTCGGCCCGTACATAACGACCGGTTTTGCTGTCTCGTGCGGCGGGCGAGCCGAAATAGGCCGCCGTGTCCTTGGCCTCGAACAGCCGGACGATTTCGCCCTTTAAATTGGCCGCTGCGACGATGATATCGGGCAGTTGCTTGTCCGGCGCACCGGGCTCATGGATGAGTTCGTAATCGAGGCCGAATTGCTGATCGATCTGGGTTTTGTATTTTTGTTGCAGTATTTTGAGCTGCTCCTGGACCTTGTTGCGGAAACGCCGGTTATCGGCGGCATCGAAGGTCAGGGTGGTTGCCCGCACATGGTTGCGCCAATTAAAACCATATTCGGCTTTCATTTCCTCGCGGACGCCATAGCGGGTCGCGGGAATGAGAAGATTGGCGCGATAGACGGGATTGGCCCTGGCGCGGTTTGCATGCCTGGGATCGATCTCGACAAGCGCGTCCTTGAGTTCCGCGCGAAGCCGCGGGTCGGGAGGGCCGCCGGCCATGCTGACGAGCTCTGAAATGACCTCAAGCTGCTTTTGCGGGTCGTCGATCAGGCGCTGGGCGCATTTGCGGGCCCGCACTTCGATGATGTAGCGCCAACGGTCCATACGCACCCGGTTCAGGCGTGCCGACCCCTTTAGGAGAATGATCGGTTTGTTGACCGCAGAGGCGAGGACAAACTGTTCGGCAATGGTCAGGTCGCGCGCCTCCTTGCCGAAGACGACACGGGCGGCCATTTCAACACCGTGAAGCGATGAGCCGCCGGTCCTTTGCGCGAGCCACAAATGATCGGATACCCAGCGTTTGAAGGGTTCATAGTCGCCATCTTTCGTGAGGGTCTGGAAAATGACCGGAGCGAGCCACCATTCGCTGATTTTTCGGCTGAGTTTTTCTGTGACGCCTTCGCTGACGCGGGGCGGCGTATTGTAGATGACGCGGGCAAGCTGCATCGACAATGTCGATCCCCCCATGCCGATCCGGGGCGCTTTTGCACGCATTGAACGCTGAAAGCTGGTAACCGGTATTTTCAACACGCCGAGAAAGTCGATGCCGTATGGATTGAAAATTCCGCCGAGATAGCGGTCTTCATGATGAATGAGGCATCGCCAGTAATTTTCCGGAACGGTCTGGACCGGGATCGATTTATGATCCGGATTGGCGACATAGCCGGTATGAGCGATCTCGATCGGGATGCCGGTGTAATTCACATCCCTCTGGCTGTCGAGGCGGGGGTCGAACGTGCCGATGAAATTTCCTGATTTGTCGTAGATCGCCGTGGCCATCCAGCGTTCCGCATCATAATTGAGCTTGTTCGCAAGCCAGATCTCGCCGGTTATGCCGCGAATGGGCGCGAAGACGTAAACCAGCCCGATTGCGAGCACGACATAGATGATCGCCAGACTAGCAACATAGCGCAATGGTCCGAGACGCGGATTGAACACAACGGCATAGAGGAAGAAACGGACCAGCTTGACCGGGAGCGAAACCGCTCTTTCCAGAAATCGTGTGAAAAATTTTAAAATCGCGAATAACATTCGGGGGGCCACTTACCGTTATATTGCATTGCCTACCAGACGTCAGATAGGCCCTATTTGTGGCGGTTTTGGATCCTTTGCGGATTATAATACGGATGGACGGTTCGGGCCGGTGAATTTCTATCGGCTATTCCGTGTGCTCACGCGCCCGGTATGCCGAATTCGGAGAAAGGCAGGAAATCGACCAAATCGCCATGGCGGATTTCACCGACCTCCTCGGCCACCTCGATCAACCCGCTTGCGCGCCTGAGAGACGTTATCAAGCCAGAGCCGTCGCGCTCGAACTTATGGGCCTGCAATTTTTCATTTTCTATCGAGGTATATGCCCGCCAGAACTCACGTCGCCCGGTCTTTTTGTGCGGGACGGTAAATGCCGCCGGGACTTGAAAGCGCCTGGGTTCCGGCCAATTGGCTCCGCCCAGCCGGCACAGCACCGGATGGGCGTATAGAAGGAAGCAGACGAAAACGGCGACTGGATTACCCGGCAGACCGATGAAAATGCTGTCGCCGATCTGGCCGAATGTCATTGGCCGTCCGGGTTTAATGGCAATCTGCCACATGTGCCGTTTGCCGATTTTATCGAGTGTTGCAACAACATGGTCCTCTTCGCCACGGCTTGCTCCTCCCGAGGTCAGGATCACGTCATAGCTCCGCGCCGCTTCCTTCAACGCTTTCTCGACCGCGCCCGCATCGTCGGGGATGATGCCGAGGTCGATACATTCCGCGCCGGTGGTTTTTATCAAACCGTGCAGCATGGGTGCGTTGGCGTCATAGACCTGACCCTCCGCGAGGGGCGCGCCCGGACGGACGATTTCATCCCCTGTCGAGAAGATGGCGACTTTGAGCCGGTCATAGCATGCGATTTCGGCCTTGCCGGCGGATGCCGTGGCGGCGAGGTCCTGAGGGCGGAGGCGGTGGCCGGTCGCGAAAAGCTCTTCGCCCGCCTCGACATCCTCGCCGGCGCGCCGCCGGTTGGCGCCTTTCCCGAGGCCGGGCGGGACCGTAATCTGCCGCTGCCCGGCGGGAGCTGCGCCCGCCCCGTCCGTTTGCACGATATCTTCCTGCATGACGATGGTATCGAGCCCGGTCGGCATGACCGCACCTGTGAAAATGCGAATGGCGGTGCCCGGAGGTACCGGTGCGTCCAGAGGGTGCCCCGCGCTTGCCCGTCCCGATATTGCGAAAGTCGTCCCCTCCGCCGCGTCGTAATCGGCGTGGGCAAAGGCGTAACCGTCGACGGCCGTGTTGTCATGCGCCGGGATCGGATTTTTTGCGCGCAGGGTTTCTGCGAGGACCATTGCCGAAGCATCGGCGAGCGGCAGGCGAGATATTGCCGCTATCGGCGCGATGCGCTCTTTCAGGATCTCGATCGCCTGATGATGCGTGAGGCGGTCCTTGTCATGTAAAAAGCAATCGTCGAGTAGTTTACGTGTCATGATCCTTGGCGCGATCTTTATGGTTTTTACGCACTCATTAAAGCCTGTTCCGA
>CAMYJA010000002.1:96710-122424 GCA_947258705.1 uncultured Hyphomicrobiaceae bacterium
GTGTTTTTCTGCATGCGGTAGCTGCGCCACGTAAAAAAGGTTCCGATGATCGTGAAAAACAGGGACAGATAATCTTTCGCATTGGCGCTGATATAGCGCAATCCGATCTGCCAATTGGCAAATTCTCTGACAGCGGGAACGATGTTCCTGGGGCTGAGCATCTGCGTGGGGCGGTCGTCGCGAAAGGCGGTTTCGGGCCGGGGCTCGTCGCGCTCATATTGCGGTGGCCGGGCAGGTTCACTCTGGGACGGCGCGCCCGGCGCCGGTTTCTTTTTGGCCTGGGTTGCGACCTTGCCGCCATAATCGTTCGGCATCGAAGAAATAAAAACGATACCTGCGCCGCTGAAGAAAATCAGCGCGATAAACAGGCTTAGAAATCTGCTTTTTGCCATCGGTTCAGCCTCCTCGACCTGATGCATGCGTTATTGCGCATATTCGATCACATGTGTCACAGAAATGTTAGGGGGATTTATGGCGTCAGGCGGCTGCCGCGTCCAGACGTTCGGTCCTGAAAAAATGCTGAAATGTTATGAATTCGGCCTTGATGGCGGCTGGCCGTTACTTGGTCGGATGTATCGTGTATGAGACGAAAACGCGTCAGGTTTAATGCGTCTGGATATCAATAGATGGAATCGCACCAGACCACGCCATCCCCGCTCGCATCGCTTCGGGCTGATGGAGAGACCTTCTGCCGCCTAGATGTCCAACATGATCCTGGATCTGTTTTCCGTGAAATCAGATCGCCTGCCAGATCATGTAAAGCATGGCGCTTATCATTGGTGCCGCCGCTGAAACGGCGAGCACATACATGAACGACTTGTCCAACATAAACTGGAACCCCGCAATACTATACTGCTACAGCAGTTACCGCACATCATGCATGAAATGGCCTCATTTCATGTAATCGGAGCAATATTAACAGATATTGACCTAAAGGTCATCTCTGTTCTGACAATTGTGGAAAATCTGTTCTTCCCCATTATGGATAATGGAGAAAGGTGAGCCCAGTCGGCATGGTGGACGCGTTTGAAGCGCCCCTTTTTACCCGCCGGTCGTGCTCATATAGCGTTCGAGCGATGGGCCGTTGTGATCGCGGTCGATGATGAAATCATGGCCTTTCGGCTTGCGCGCGATGGCACGGTCGATGGCGCGGTATATCGCCTCATTGTCATGTTCGGCGCTTTGCCGGAGCACGGCGCGCAGATCGCTGACATCTTCCTGGCCGAGACACATGAAGAGCTGTCCCGTGCAGGTCAGGCGGACACGGTTGCAGCTTTCACAGAAATTATGGCTAAGCGGGGTAATGAAACCGAGACGCCCGCCGGTTTCGGCGATTTTTACATAGCGGGCCGGCCCGCCTGTCTTATGCGGGATGTCGTCAAGGGTCCAGTTTGCTTCCAGGGTTTTGCGCAAATCCGACAAGGAGAGATATTGGTTGGTGCGGTCGGTTTCGATTTCTCCGAGCGGCATGGTTTCGATCAGCGTCATGTCCATGCCCTGATCATGAGCCCATTCGATCATGCCGGGTATCTCGAACTCGTTGATATCTTTCAGGGCGACAGTGTTGATTTTGACCTTCATTCCGGCGGCGAGGGCGGCATCCAGACCGCGGCGGACCCTGGCGAGATCCCCCCAGCGGGTGATGCGGTGAAATTTTTCATCGTTCAATGTGTCGATGGAGACATTGATGCGGCGGACGCCGAAGCTGTAAAGCTCGTCCGCGTATTTCTCGAGCTGGCTGCCATTAGTCGTGACCGTCAATTCTTCGAGGGCACCGCTGTCGAGGTGGCGGGACAGGCTCTTGAACAAAGACATGATATTCTTGCGCACCAGCGGTTCGCCGCCGGTTATGCGCAGTTTGCGCACGCCTTTGGTGATAAAGGCCGCGCAGAGCCGGTCCAGTTCTTCAAGGGTCAGCAGATCCTTTTTCGGCAGAAAGGTCATGTTTTCGGCCATGCAATAGACGCAGCGAAAATCGCAACGGTCCGTTACCGATACGCGCAGATAGGTGATATGGCGCGCGAAGGGATCGATCATCGGGGTCATATGGGTGCTATTTTCTGCGGATTGTGCGTTCACGAAACACTCGCTCATACAACTGTTCTGCGGGCTATTGTTCTTCGGGCTTTCGTTCTTCAGGGGTCTACCGGGAAATGGCAGGCATTTTTAATAATTTATCGACGGGGTTCAAATCTCGCCTGTCGGTGGTGGAATTCTACACCTTCGTTTGGACCCGCACAATGCGCCTTTCGTTCTTAGGCAATTTCTCAGGCTCGTTCCGGCACTCGTTCTCGCACCGCGAGCCGGATACGCGCCGATGGCCGCTGCGGAGTTCAGTTGAGCATCGTTTCGAGGGCCAGACGGGCTTCGCCCATGTTTTCGGGTGTGTTTGTATTGAAAAACGGATCCATGTCATGGGTGCCGATTTTCACGCTTTTGAATTCGACAATCTGGGTTGGATGTTTTTCCGCCCAGTCCATGATCTTGCGCGTACCGGACCGGACCGCTTCGTCGAGATCGTCCTTGAGCTTGACCGGCCATAAGCCGAATACAGGATGGGTGCGTCCATTTGACGAGGCGAGGACGATGTTGCTGCCATCGCTTCGGCATTTCAGGTTCAGTTTCTTGACCAGGTCCAGCGGGATGAAAGGCGCATCGGTCGGGCATGTGGCGATATGCGTATAATCGGGTGATTTTTCCGATGCCCACCGCATGCCGGCAAGAATGCCCGCCAGCGGTCCCAATTGCCCCGGATAAGGATCCGGGATCACCGGCCGGTTAAAGAGGGAGAACCTTGCGGGCGAGCCATTGGCGTTGATCGCAAGACTGTCGACCTGAGTCTGCATCCTTTCGATGACCCATGCGAGCATCGGACTGCCGGCAAGTTCAAGCAGACACTTGTCACCTCCACCCATGCGGCGGGATTTGCCTCCTGCCAGAAGCACACCGGATATATGGCTGTGGGATGATGACATTGTGAATTCCTGTGGCTATATAAATGACTATCACACGATTTCAGCCGGGAAAAAATACTCAAATTATATTTCTCTAGAGCTTGACCCCGGCTGTGTCAGGTTGGATATAGTTTCATAAATATTCAATTTGTTGAATATGTCTGATAGTGTCCCCAATCCGCAGGGGTGCTCCAGGGCGGAAGCGGTGTCTGGTCTCGGGCCTCAAGCTTGGAAGACCGGAAATTTTGGATTAGTTTGTGAAGGAACTTTTTAAAGTGGCAGATGCAGTATCACAGGATCAGGTTTTGGAATTGCTCAGGCGTGTCAAGGGACCTGAACTGGAAGGCAACATTGTCGATCTGGGGCTTGTATCGGAGGTCATGATCAAGGAAGGCCGGGTTTATTTCTCGATTACTGTGCCCTCGGACAAGGCAGAAGAGCTCGAACCTCTCAGGCAGGCTGCCGAGCAGGTGGTCTCCGAGATTGAAGGGGTCGATAAAGTTTCTGCCGTATTGACCGCCGATCGCGCACCCGGCGCCACCAATGGCAATGCCCAGCCGCAAGCTGCAGCGCCCGGACCAAATCCGATGGGACAGCCGGTCGGCAGCCCGGGAAGCGGCACAGGCGCCGTTCCGGGCATCAAGCATATCGTTGCGGTTGCTTCGGGTAAGGGCGGCGTCGGCAAATCGACGACCGCGGTGAACATCGCGCTGGGTCTCAAGGAACTCGGCCTCAAGGTTGGAGTCTTGGACGCGGACGTCTATGGACCTTCTCTGCCGCGGCTGATGGGGCTCACCGGAGAGCCGACGCCGACAGCCGGTGAAGATCTCCATCCGATGGAGGGTCACGGGCTGAAAGTCATGTCGATGGGGTTTCTCGTCGATGAAGCGCAGCCGATGATCTGGCGCGGTCCGATGGTCATGTCGGCGTTGACACAGCTTCTTCGCAACGTGGCCTGGGGCGAGATCGACGTTCTGATCGTCGATATGCCGCCCGGAACCGGCGATGCGCAGCTCACCATGGCGCAACAGGTGCCGCTCGCGGGCGCCGTTATCGTTTCGACGCCGCAGGATCTGGCGCTTATCGATGCGCGCAAGGGTCTCAACATGTTCAAGCAGGTGAGCGTCCCGGTTCTCGGCATTGTCGAGAATATGAGCTATTTCCTTTGTCCGAGCTGCGGCGAGCGGTCGGAAATATTCGGTCATGGCGGAGCCGAGGCCGAAGCCGAAAAACTCGGACTGCCGTTCCTGGGCGCCGTTCCTCTGCACATGGATATCAGGTCGCAGTCGGATGCGGGAGCTCCCGTCGTCGCGGCCTCGCCGGATTCTGAACATTCGAAAATTTACAAGGATATCGCCGCCAAGGTCTGGTCTGCCATCGAAGAGACGAGTGCTGCAGCCGAGGAAGCTGCACCGAAGATCGTCATTGAGTAAGCGGCAGGTTTTGGGTCGAGCAGAATAAAGGACCAGAATTCATGGGTGAAAATGCGGGCGCGCCTACCGAGATACGTCTGAATAGCGACAAGGACATGCTGAATGTCAGTTTCGGCGAGGGCAAGGATTATTCCTTTTCGGCCGAGATGTTGAGGGTCATGAGCCCCAGTGCGGAGGTGCAGGGGCATAGTCCCGAGCAGCGAAAAACCGTGAGCGGCAAGCGGCTGGTGAAAATCTCGGGTATCGAGCCGGTCGGCAATTACGCCATTCAGATCAGCTTCGATGACGGCCATGATACGGGTTTGTTTTCCTGGAAATATTTTCTGGAGCTTGGCCAGGAGCAGGAAGGGCGCTGGGCGTATTATCTCTATGAGCTCGAGGAAAAGGGCCTCAGCCGCGAGCCATTCCCGCCTGTCGAGGGCGGGCCGCACTGAGCCGCCCAATCCCCGCGATGCCCCTCTGAAATTCCACGAACGTTTTTCCGGACGCATTCGCTCCGAGACACGGGTTTATATGCTCTTCTCACCATGAGGTGCTTTCTTCGGTGGAGATAAACACCCCCCTCATCCTGAGGAGCGAGAGGCTACCGTGTGGTGAGCTTGCAGCTCGAAGGTCGGTAAGGGACAAAGCGCCGAACCGGCTTCAATCGCTGTAGAAGTCAGGATCCGATCCGATAATCTCCGGATCCGGCGTGCGCACGACCTCGGCATCCTTTTCCGCGTAGTCCATGGCATTGAGAACGTGTCGGATCGCATTGAGGCGCGTTCGGCGCTTGTCGTTGGCGCGTACGATCAGCCAGGGCGTCGCATCCGTATGCGTTGCCTTGAGCATATCCTCCTTGGCTTCGGTGTAAGCGTCCCATTTGTCGATCGCCGCAAGGTCGATTTCCGATATTTTCCATTTTTTCAGCGGATTGTGCCAGCGCTCGTGAAATCGCTTCAATTGCATTTCGCGGCCGATGGTCAGCCAGAATTTGAAAAAATGAATGCCATCCCTCAGGAGCATTTTTTCAAATGCGGGGACCTCACGGAGAAAGAACTTGGTTTGGTCAGGGGTGCAAAATCCCATAACCCGCTCGACACCGGCGCGATTATACCAGGAGCGGTCAAACAGGCTCATGTCGCCGGCGGTCGGCAGATGGGCGGCGTAGCGCTGGAAGTACCACTCCCCCCGCTCCGTTTCGGTGGGTTTTGACAGCGCCACGACATGGGCATGACGTGGATTGAGGTGCTCCATGAAGCGCTTGATCGTGCCGCCCTTTCCCGCGGCGTCCCGCCCTTCGTAGACGATGACGAGGCGCTTCTTCTCCTTGCGTATATGGGCCTGCAATTTCAGCAGCTCGATCTGGAGACCGTGCAGTTCCTTTTCATAAAGCCTGCGTTTCATGCGCTTGTCATAAGGGTAGTTTCCGCTGGTCAGTGCGCCCTCAGAGATATGGGCGGGCAGCTGCGGGTTTTCGAGGTCGAATTTATCGGATGCTGTCATCTGATCTCTCGCAATTATCGTCATTAAGATGGCTCAACGGTAAGATGGCTCAACGGTCTTTTCGCCGAAGAATAGGCCGGAAATGAAATCTGCGCCATGGTGCAGCCGGCGCCATCAGCTGTTCTGCAGCTTGGCCGCATCGATAAAAAAAAGCCGGAAGCTGCCCCCGCTGCAACTTCCGGCCATCCCCACTATAGATTAGCACCAAACGGTGGGGCTTTAATTGCTGTTCGCCGCAACCGGTTGCTGGCGTTCACGGTCGCGTCTGCGTGTTTGTGCAGGTTGAAAGGCAATCGCGGCATGGAATTCGCAATATGGCATGCCCGGAACCTTGTCCTTGCCGCAGAAATGGAATTCCTTGTCGACCGGATCGCCGATCGGCCAGCGGCAACTGCATTCCGTCAGCGTCTGGATCGTCTTGCGCTCTTCAGGCGGTATGACGAGTTCCACATAGGTCTGGTAGCCGCTGTTGTTTTTTTGCGTTGCATCGCCGCGAAAAACGGACTTCAAGCCGCCATTGCCGAACGAGCTGCGATTGGTTTTCACCCGGCCGCCTGTCCTCATGCGTCTTGGTCTGGCCGATTTCATGCGCGACGTCGTTGCGCGTCCGGAAAGCCCGAGGCGGTGAACCTTGCCGATAACGGCGTTCCTCGTGACCTCTCCAAGCCTGAGCGCAATCTGACTCGCACTTAGGCCCTCGGCCCAGTATTTTTTCAATAGATCCACTCGATCATCTGTCCATGCCATAATAAATACCCTCTTGAAAGTTTACTTCAGATGCGAGAACCCGCAATTTGCCCGCGCGGACTCAAGCCCCGTGCGCTGAAAGCATTCATCTTTTTCAATCCCACGCAAAACACGCGCGGCGAAAAAGGATGACCTTTGCAGCACCCTAGTGAAAACAAACTCAATACTATTACTCTGGAACAAACCGACCGCGACGATATGCTTAAGCTATGCTTTTAGCTCCCCGCTCGCGTAAAACGCGACATGTCGTGGTCGACGGGGCAAAGACTACTATATGGTGAATCCCCGAGGCAAGTCTTGTATGCACAAATCAGCACGGTGACTTTTGTGGCGTTGTAAATGAGCAACGGCGCGTATCGGCCGGAGCGCCTGGTCCGTGCGGTGCCGCAAATTGGTGAGGCTCATTAATCCCAGTAGTTTCCGGGCTTTTAATCCGGCTCCGATGATTGACTCTCGCGGTCCGCACAATTATCAACAATTGTGGATGTGTCGCCGCCAATAGGCGGCTTTTTTGTTTCAACAGGTCATTTTATCGATGTCTGCGGTTCTGCCAACTTATGCCCGACATGAGCTTACGTTCGATCATGGGCGCGGCGCCCATGTCTATACGCGGGATGGTGCGCGCTATCTGGATTTTTCAGGCGGCGTCGCGGTGAACTCGCTCGGTCATGCGCATCCGGCACTGGTATCGGCGCTCAAGGATCAGGCCGAGAAAATCTGGCACACGTCCAATCTCTACCAGATCGAGGGCCAGGAGCGGCTGGCCCGGAGACTGGCGGACGCCAGTTTCGCAGATGTCGTTTTTTTCGCAAATTCGGGCGCCGAGGCGGTCGAGTGCGCGCTCAAGATGGCACGGCGCTACCATGCCGCCAGGGGCCATCCCGAGCGCTTCAGGTTCATAACCTTTGATGGGGCCTTTCACGGCCGCACGCTGGCGACGATCGCGGCCGGCGGTCAGGACAAGCACCTGACGGGTTTCGGACCGCCCATGGACGGATTTGACAAAGTGCCGTTCGCGGATATCGATGCCGTCCGCGCCGCCATAAGCCCGGAGACGGCCGGTATTTTGCTTGAACCTATTCAGGGCGAAGGCGGGGTTCGGGTTATGCCGCACGGGTTTGTCCGGCAATTGCGTGAAATCGCTGACGAACAGAAAATCCTCCTTCTTTTCGATGAGGTGCAGACGGGCATCGGGCGGACGGGGTATTTTTACGCCTATGAAAAATTCGGCGTCACACCCGATATTCTGGCGAGTGCGAAAGGCCTTGGCGGCGGCTTTCCGATTGGCGCCTGCCTGGCTACGGCGCTTGCGGCATCGGGAATGGATGCGGGTAGCCATGGCTCGACATTTGGCGGAAATCCTTTGGCGATGGCTGTCGGTAATGCCGTCCTTGACGTCGTACTCGATGAAGGATTCCTTGAAGAGGTTCGTGACAAATCGCTGCTGATCAAGCAAAAGCTGGCCTCCGTGGGCGACGAATTTCCCGAGATTATCGAGGAAATCAGGGGTGAGGGCCTGCTTATCGGCATCAAAGTTAAACCGCAGGTGAAACTTGTCATCGACGCCCTGATCGGCGAGGGGCTTCTTGCGGCGCCTGCCGGGGAAAATGTCGTCCGCCTTCTCCCGCCTCTCAATGTCAGCGTCGACGAGATCGATGAGGCGGTTGACATTATTCGGCGTGCGGCCGCCGGAATAAAATCCCGCGATATGGCCCGGACCTCAAATTAATTCAAACAGTTTTATTGGAACCGCGAGATGGCAATCAGGCATTTTCTCGATATTGATACAATTGATAAAGCGACTTTCAGGCAGATCCTCGACAATGCCCATGAAATGAAGCGTTGCGGGAAGGTTCTGCCGGACCGTTACAAAACCGGTCAGTTTCAGGACGATGTTCTCCTCATGATATTTGAGAAGCCGTCGACCCGGACGCGCGTTTCGTTCGATGTGGGCATGCGTCAGCTGGGCGGCGAATCCGTGGTTCTCAATCGCGACGACCTGCAACTCGGCCGCGGCGAAAGCATCCAGGATACGGCGCGGGTGCTTTCGCGTTACGGCGATATCGTCATGCTTCGGGTCGTGCAACATGAAACGCTGCTTGAATTCGCCAAACATGCGTCCGTGCCGGTGATCAACGGACTGAGCGACCGCTCGCATCCGTGCCAGATCGTTGCGGATATCTTGACCTTCGAGGAGAGAAAAGGCCCCATCGAGGGTAAAACCCTCGCCTGGGTCGGGGACGGAAACAACGTCGCGGTTTCATTCATTCATGCGGCCACGATACTTGGCTTCAATTTGCGTATTGGCGTGCCACCCGAGCTCATGCCGGACAGCGCGGCGCTCGATTGGGCGAAATCCCAGGGCGGACAGGTCGAAGTAACATCGGATCCGGTTGCGGCGGTGGCTGGCGCCGAATGCGTGGTCACCGATACATGGGTATCGATGGGCGACGACGACAAGGACAGGCGCATCAAGCTGCTGGAACCTTATGCGGTGACTGAAAGTCTCATGGAAAAGGCCGCCCAAGACGCTATATTCATGCATTGCCTTCCGGCCTATCGTGGGTCCGAGGTCAGTGCCGAGGTCATTGACGGTCCGCGGTCGGCGGTTTTTGACGAAGCCGAAAACAGGCTGCATGCGCAAAAATCGGTACTTGCGTGGTGCCTGGAGAGTGATCGTTAGACCGAAAGCAATTGATGCCCATGGAAAACCAGTCTGCTTCCCATGATGATATGGTGATGCCTTTCCGGGTGGTGAAATCCGGCATAAGCGGCCGTCTGGTCCGGTTGGGGTCGGTCGTCGACACGGTTCTGAGCCGGCATAATTACCCGGAGCCGGTGGCACGGGTTCTTGGCGAGGCTCTGGTCATAGCGGCCATGCTCGGCGCCGTTTTGAAATTTCAAAGCAAGCTTATTATACAAACCAAGACCGATGGGCCGGTCGATTTCCTGGTCGCCGATTATACCGCCCCGGGCGCGCTGAGGGGGTATGCCAGCTTTAATCCCCAGCGGGTGGCCGATTGGGAAACTAGCGGCGGGGGGCAAGACGGGCTTCTGATCGGCAGCGGGCATCTGGCCATGACCATCGAGCCTGGACAGGACATGTCGCGCTATCAGGGCGTGGTGCCGCTCGAGAACGACCGCCTGATCGAGGCTGCCCACACATATTTTCGTCAGTCGGAGCAATTGCCCACCTTCGCGCATGTGGCGGTCGCGCGTCATTTCGAGCGTGGAGCGGGCGATGACGAGCGTGACTGGCGCTGGCGGGCGGGCGGATTGATCGTCCAGAACATGGCCCGGGAGGGCGGCGCCGAGGAGCTTGATGCGGAGGCGCAGATCGAAATGGAAGAGAAGGGCCGTCTCATTGGCGAGGATGACGACGATTGGGAGCGCGTCCGGCTTCTTGCCTCGACGGTCGAGGATCATGAACTCCTGGATCCGACCCTGTCATCGGAGCGGCTTTTATACAGGCTTTTTCACGAAGAAGGCGTTCGGGTGTTCGATCCGCTGCCGCTCGATGTGACGTGTCAATGTTCGCGCGACCGCATCGTCAATATTATCGCGCAATTCACCTCAGACGAGCTTCACGACATGGTGGATGACGAGGGCAATGTGGTGGTGACCTGCGAATTTTGTAAAAGCGCCTATAAATTCGCTCCCGACGAGGTTGGTTAGGCGCACGCCCTCTCGGCCAGCCGCGACATGAATTTCATGCAATCTTCGAGATCTGAAACCCCGATGAATTCATTGGGCTTGTGCGCCTGGGCGATGTCGCCGGGGCCACAGATCACGGTCGGGGTTCCCGACTGTTCAAACAATCCGGCCTCGGTGCCGAAAGCAACGGCGGAGGTGCTGTTTTGCCCGGCCAGGTTCATGGCCAGAGAAACGGCCTCGGTTGCGCTGGCCTGAAAGCTCGGTATGGTGTTTTGTTCGGTGATCCGGATGTCGCAATCCTCCGAGACGGCGCGCATGGACGGCAGGCACCGGGTTTCGGCGAAATCTTTCAGCCTGGCCAAAACCTCGCTGGCATCAAGGCCGGGAACCGGCCGTACTTCCCAGAGGAAGCGGCAGGTTTTCGGCACGATGTTGAGCGCCGTTCCGCCCTCGATGATGCCGATATTGATTGTGCTGAAGGGTGGCGTGAAGCGATGCGAGCTGTGCCTCTCGGCAAATTCCTCTTCGATGTCGCGCAATTCGCGTATCAGTCGTGCCGCCACGTCGATGGCGTTGACGCCAAGATGGGTCAGGCTCGAATGGGCCTCAAGGCCGGTGACAATCGTTTCGAACCGGCTGGCGCCTTTATGCGCATCCACCACCGTCATGGATGTCGGTTCGCCGACGATGACCATTTTTGGTTTTGGCAGACTGCTTTCGAATTGTTTGATGAGCGGGCGGATGCCGAGACAGCCGACCTCCTCGTCATAAGAGAATATCAGGCTTATGGGCGTGTGAAGATTGCGCTCCTTGAATCCGGGGATCGCTGCCAATGCGCAGGCTATGAAGCCTTTCATGTCCGCCGTGCCGCGGCCGTATAGCCTGCCGTCCCGCCTGGTCATGACAAACGGATCCGTATCCCAGTCCTGACCGTCGACGGGAACGACGTCGGTATGGCCTGAAAGGGCGATGCTGCCGCCTTCTTGCGCGCCCGGCCCGAGGCTGGCGAAAATATTGGCCTTCTTGCCATCCGGGGATTTTACAAATCTGCTCTCTATCTCAAGACCATCGAGATAGGCCGCCACGAAATCAATCATATCCAGGTTCGAATTGCGGCTTGTGGTGTCGAATGAAATCAGCCGGTCGAGGATTTCAATGGCTTTTTCGGTCGCGGTAATGGCCGGGTCCTTCCCATCTGCTGGCGTCTTCAAGATTGAGGCGTGTTCATTTTAATTACTTGATTGGAACGGAATGCGCCATTATCTCCCGTTATGATATAATAATGTCTGGAGTTTTGATCTTTTGTCCAGTTTTCAACCCGTTTTGAACGTGTTGGGCATGGCAGAGCAGTGAATTGTGGGACGAAGATGAGTGAACTCGGAGAAATTCGGTTTTTGAAATCGACCTTAAAGTTCGGTGGCAAGGTGGTTCTGCCGGTGGCGGTTCTTCTCGTCGCCGCTGCGGCTTATGGTGCGCTCAAGGCTTCCAAACCCGAAATCAGTAAACGCAAGGCGCCCGAGGCCGTCGCCTATGTCAAGGCGTTTGTAGCGGATTTCAAGGACCATCAGCCGACATTGCGTTTATTCGGCGAGATAACTGCCGGCCGTAAAGTCGAACTCAGGGCGCTCGTCGGTGGCGAGGTTCAGTCGACCAGCGATGATCTGCGCGAGGGAGCCATTGTCGAAAAAGGCGTGACGCTTCTCGAAATCGATCCGTTCAATTTTGAAGCGGCGCTTGCCGAGGCGCAGGCGCGGCTGAGCGAAGCGCAGGCGCGTCATGACGAAATCATTGCATCTTATGAGCTTGAAAAGAACGGGCTCAAGCATGACCGCGCACAGCTTGTGCTTGCGCGCAAGGATCTCGAGCGGGCCTTGTCTCTGGTCAAGAAGAAGACCGTGTCACGGAAGCTCGTTGACGACCGGAACATAATCGTTACGCAACGGCGGCAGGAACTCGAGCGGCGCGAGAACAACCTCAACGTCTGGAAGGCCAAGGCCGATCAACAGAAATCAGTCATCAAGCGCCTCGAATGGGGTGTCCGGCAGGCCGAGCGGCGGTTGAGCGAGACAAAACTGATCGCCCCCTTTGACGCTTATGTCAGCGATGCCAATGCCGAAGTCGGCCGATTGCTGAACGTCAATGACCGGGTGGCGACGCTCATTGACCGCGAATGGA
Source organism: uncultured Hyphomicrobiaceae bacterium (assembly GCA_947258705.1). Taxonomy (GTDB): domain Bacteria; phylum Pseudomonadota; class Alphaproteobacteria; order Rhizobiales; family CAMYJA01; genus CAMYJA01. The sequence continues at coordinate 109,159 of CAMYJA010000002.1, forward strand.
TCGAGGTCCGGTTCACATTGACCGACCGGCAATATGGTCAGATCGTTTCGCAGGAAGGGAAAGTTACGGGCCGCAGGGCCGAAGTTCGCTGGCGTCTTGGCGATCGTGTTCTGAGCTATCCGGCACGGATCGAGCGCGTGGCGGCGAAGATCGATTCTGCGCGTGGCGGCGTCGATGTCTATGCGCGGCTCGACGATCCCTTAAAGCCGGTGCCCATCCGCGTCGGTGCTTTTGTCGAGGTCTTTGTACCGGGCCGAAAATATGGCAGCGTCCTGCGCGTGCCGCGGACCGCCATTTATGACGGTTCGACCATTTATATCATCGAAAATGGCCGGCTGGCCGGGCGACAGGTCGAAATAGTCGGCAGTCTTGAGGAGGACTTTCTCGTCCGGGGCAGCGTCAAGGCGGGCGACCGTGTGGTGGGCACCCGACTGACGCGTCCGGGAAACGGCATCAAGGTGAAAGAGATTTAGGCCTGAGGAAGCCTCAAGCATATGGATGATCATAATCCACTGGCCGGGCTGATCCGGGTGTTTGTCCGTCATCCCACGGCGGCCAATCTCCTTATGGTCATTATGCTGCTGCTTGGCGTGTTTGGCGTTATGCGCCTCAATACGCAGTTCTTTCCGACAATCGAAATACCCAGCATCCGGGTGAGCGTTGCCTGGCCCGGCGCCAGCGCCAGCGACGTCGAGACTAATATTCTCGATGGGCTGGAGCCTGAATTGCGCTTCCTCGACGGTATCGATGAAGTGACCTCATTCGCGCGCGATGGAAGCGGTTCCATCACCATGGAGTTCAATGCCGATGCCGACATGCAAAAGGCGCTTTCGGACGTGCAGCAGGCTGTCGATCAGGTGACCACACTGCCCGAGGATGCCGAACAGCCGGTGATATCGCGGATTGCCTTTTACGACCGTGTCGCCCGGCTAGGCATTGCCGGCCCCTTCTCTGAAGCAACGATCAAGTCTTACGCAAAAAAATTGCGGGACGGCCTTTTGGCGGAGGGCATCGATCGCGTGACGATGGCGGGCGCCAGGGACGAAGAAATATGGATCAGTATCCGCGAGGCGGAACTCAGGCGCTTGAATATCGGCGATGACGATATTGTCGAGGCGATCAGACGCAATATTCGCGATGAACCCTCGGGTACGCTTAAGGGCGGCATGGAGATGCAGCTCCGACTGGACAGCGACCGGAAAACGCCCGAGGAAATCGGCGAGATCGAAGTGAAATCTCTCCCGAGCGGCGAGAAAATATTTCTCAAGGATATCGCGAAGGTCGAAGCGAAATTCGATCGCGACGGGAATATCGGACTGTATAAGGGAGAACCGGCTGTCGAACTTACGGTCTTCCGTTCCCTGAGTTCCGACACGCTCGTGACGATGAAGATCTTTCAGGACTATATCGCGCGCATCAAACCGACACTGCCGCCCGGTCTTCACGTCGTCGCTTATGATATCCGCGGAAAATTCGTCAAGCAGCGCCTCGGCATTCTGATAAATAATGGTCTGCAGGGCCTCTTGCTGGTGCTCATCGTCCTTTTTGTGTTTCTTAATGCGCGCATCGCTTTCTGGGTGGCGCTTGGAATACCGGTCGCGCTCATGGCGACGCTTCTCGTCATGTGGATGTCGGGCCAGACCATCAACATGGTCTCGATGTTCGCGCTTATCATGATGATCGGTATCATTGTCGATGACGCGATCGTGGTCGGGGAGCATACGGCCGCGCGCCAGGAAATGGGCGACAGGCGGGCGGTTGCCGCCGAGCGCGGCGCTACGCGGATGATGCTGCCGGTTCTGGCTGCCACGCTGACGACGCAGGCGGCATTCATGCCGATCTTTCTTATTCGCGACCGGATTGGCGATATAATGTCGGCCGTGCCGCTTGTCGTAACAGCCGTTCTGGTCGCCAGCCTGGTCGAATGTTTTCTGGTCCTGCCCGGACATCTGCGTCATGGTTTTGGAAAGCCCAAGCCGCCGGGACGCTTTCGCAAAGGTTTTGACCGGGGGCTTGCACAATTCAGGGACGGCGGATTTCGCCGCTTTGTCGAACTCTCCTTTGCATGGCGCTATACGACGGTCGCGCTCACCATCGCTTCGCTCATCGTCATGTTCGGCTTTATCGCCGGCGGTTATGTCGGTTTTCGCTTTTTCCCGTCTCCGGAGTCGGAAAATTTACGGGCCTCCGTCGTGTTCAGCGCCGGATTTCCGAGAACGCAGCAAAGGGCCGCCATGCTCGAGGTCGAGAGAAGCCTCTATCGGGCTGAAGCGAAAATGCTCGGGCGTAAAAAGGATGGCGATCCTTCGGTCACGGTAGGAGACGGGGCGGATGACGATCCGGGCATCGTCAAGCTGAGCACGGTCACGTTCGGTGTCGCCGGCGGGAGCAGGGGAGATCATCTTGCCCAGGTCGATGTGCAACTGGTCGAAAGCGAGTTACGCGACATTCCCACCAAGGATTTTATCAAGGTTTGGCGAAAAAACCTGCCAAATCTGGTCGGTGCCGAACGCATTTCGATTGCCGGACGCCGCGGCGGCCCGCCGGGTCGCGACGTGGATGTACGGCTTGAGAATGCCCCGGTTGAAAAACTCAAAGCGGCCGCGGAGGAAATCAAGCGCGTGCTCGGCGGCTATCCCGGCGTCGGCGGCATTGAAGACGATCTGCCGTACGGCAAGCAGGAACTCGTCTTCAGCCTGACGCCGCGCGGCACCGCCCTTGGATTTACCAGCCAGAGCGTTGGGCGGCAGATCAGGAATGCATTCGAGGGGACGATCGCCGCGCGCTTTGCCCGGGGCGATGAAGAGGTCACTGTCCGCGTTCTCAGGGAGTTCAGCGGATCCGGATTTGCGGGGCTTGCAAATCTCTACCTTCTCAGTCCGTCCGGGCAATGGATTCCGGTCGACGAGGCCGTGAAGCTGTCGGAGAGAACCGGATTTTCGCTGATACAGCGCAAGGACGGGGTGCGGACGGTTTCCGTTACCGCGGATCTCGATACGGATGTGACAAGCACGCCTGAAATAATCGAACGGCTCGAGCTCGATATCCTTCCCATGGTCAGCGAAAAATACGGACTTACCTACCGCTTCAAGGGGCGCGCCGAAGAGCGCTCCAAATCATTCGCAGATCTGAAACTCGGCGGCTATCTGGCGCTTGGCGTCATTTACATCATTCTGGCATGGGTTCTTGGCAGTTACGTATTGCCGCTTGCGGTGATGTGCATCATTCCGTTCGGTCTCGTCGGTGCGATCATCGGACATATGCTGATGGGCATGAACCTGACGCTGATCAGCCTTCTCGGACTGCTGGGCCTGTCGGGGATCCTCGTCAATGATTCGATCATTCTCGTCACCCAATATGTCGCCCGTCTCAAAAACGGTGAGGAGTTCAACCGGGCCGCGATCGGCGCGTCGCAAGACAGGCTCCGCGCGGTTCTTTTGACCTCCCTGACGACCATCGGCGGATTGCTTCCACTGCTGTTCGAAACCAGCCGCCAGGCGCAATTCCTTATCCCGATGGCCGTCACGCTGGTGTTCGGTCTCGCGGCCGCGACGATACTGGTACTGATACTGGTGCCCGCCTTCCTCGGCATCGGACATGATATCGGGGATGTGTTCAGAGCTCTGAAAAGCCGCTATCAGGCGCGGTTCAACCTGCCCGGTACCCACAGCTGAAACATCGGACGGGCAGGCCGGACTCCATATCCGTGAGCGGCTTATCCGCGCCAGAAGGCCGGCGTGAACATCACCAGAACGGCAAAGAGTTCCAGGCGGCCGAGCAGCATGCCGGCGGACAGGATCCATTTGACTGCGTCGGGCAGGGGCTTGAACGTACCGGCGGGGCCGACGATTGGCCCAAGTCCGGGGCCGACATTGGTCAGCGCTGTCGCCGCGGAGGACAGGGCTGTCAAATTATCGAGCCCGAACAGGGTAAGCACAAACGACATCATCAGGAAGATCATGAAAAAGAGAAAAAAGAAGCTCATGACGGCGTTGGGCACGGTATCGGGCAGGGGCGCGCCGTTGAACTGCGGAATGGCAATCCGGTTCGGCTGGGTGAAGGTCAATATGCGCTGCTTGATGGTTTCGAAAAGAATTTGAAAGCGGAATATCTTGATGCCGCAGGACGTCGAACCGGCGCAACCGCCGACAAACATCGTGAAAAAGAACAAGGTGATTGCAAAGGTTCCCCAGTTGTCAAAGGCGACGGTCGCATAGCCGGTGCCGGTCATCACGGATATGGTGTTGAAAACCGCATCGCGGAATTCGAGTATGCCGACCTTGTGTCCGCCGCCGCTTTGCGACATCCAGGCGAGCAGGGTCAGGACCGCGACAAAGCCGAAAAACCAGTGAACCTGGCTGTCCTGAAAGATGGCAAACCTGTTGCTTTTGACCATGCGTATGTAAAGGAGGAACGGCAGGCTTCCAAGAATCATGAATATGATGGCGGTGGTCTCGATCATGGCATCGTCATAATGTCCGAGCGAAGCGTCATGGGTTGAAAAACCACCCGTAGCAACGGTCGTCATGGCGTGAACGGTGGAGTCGAAAAGCGGCATGCCGGCGAGCGAGTAAGAGACAATCGCACAGAGCGTAATGATCAGATAAATGCTGATCAGCGTGCCCGACATCTGTGCTGCACGCGGCAGGATACTGCCCGCCGTATCGAAGGCTTCGACACGGAAAGCCTGCATGCCTCCCACCTGGAGCATCGGTAAAACCGCGATCGCCATGACAATGATGCCGAGGCCGCCGAGCCATTGCAGAAGTCCGCGCCAGAGAAGAATCCCCTGGGGAAGATCGTCGAGCCCGGTGATGACGGTCGATCCCGTGGTCGTGATGCCGGACATGGCCTCGAAAAAAGCATCCGTGTAGCTCATTTTCAGCTCGGCCGACAGAGTGAAGGGGATTGCCGAAAAGGCGGTCAGCGCCAGCCAGGAAAATGTCGTCAGGATGAAGGCCTGCTTGATGGTCAGGTTGTGGGCCCGCCCTCTGCTGGCCAGAGTCATGCCAATCCCTGTGAACAATGTAATACCGGCGGATATGACAAAGGCCGTCCATTCCTGCTGGCCGACCGCGAGGTCGTAAAGCGCCGGCACCAGCATCGCGCAACCGAGGGTGGACAACAGTATGCCGATGACAAGAAATATTGGCTGGAATTGTTTCAAGGGGTATTCACCCGAATTGCGTGTCTATGTCGCACAAGGATCGATTAATTCGGTTAACAAGTGATTGGTAACTCAGTTGAGACTGTCATTTGCAAAGGGGCTGTCGAGCGAAAATGCCGGTATGTCGACATTGAACATCTCACCGGATTCATATTCCATCTGGTAGGAGCCGACCATGATGCCCGACGGCGTGGTCAGGGGCGCGCCGCTGGTATAGGTGAACCGCTTGCCGGGCGGAATGACGGGCTCCTGACCGATGACGCCCGGCCCGCGCACCTCTCTGACGCGGCCATGGGCATCGGTGATCGACCAGAACCGCGATCTGAGCTGAATCGTGACGTCGCTTTGATTCTCGATCTCGACCGTATAGGCCCAGAAATAAACCCCGTCATCGGGTTCGGACTGTTCCTCGATGAACATCGGCTCGACGCGGACGCAGATCTTATTTGTTTCGGTTTCATACATATGCGGGGATTCGATTCTCCTGGCGGTTTACGCGTAGCCGGCCATCAGCCATTCGCCTCAACCGATTCTAGCCTTATTGAGCGCCTGGTCAATATCTGCGCAGAGGTCGCTGATGTCCTCGAGGCCGACGGAAAGACGCAGTAACGTGTCGGAAATGCCGAGTTCCGCGCGGGCCTTGGCGCCGATCCGTTGATGGGTCGTCGTGGCCGGATGGGTGACGAGGCTCTTTGAATCGCCCAGATTGTTCGAGATGCTGACGATGTTCAGTTTGTTCTGAAACGCGAATGCATCACTTTTCGATCCCGGTAGTTCAAACGATACCATGGTGCTGCCGGAACTCATCTGGGTACAAGCCAGCTCATATTGGGGGTGATCGGGGCGCATGGGGTAGATGACGCGACTGATGCCTGAATGGCTGCCGAGGAAGTCGGCAATGGCTGCGGCAGTCTCGCTCGACTTCTCAACACGCAATTTCAGCGTCTCCAGACCATTGAGCATGACCCATGCATTGAAGGGGCTCATGGCGGGTCCGGTATGTTTGAGATAGTTGAACAGGTCGTCCATGATGAACGCTTCGTCGCCCAGCACGACGCCGCCCATGCACCGCCCCTGTCCATCAATATGTTTCGTCGCGGAATAGGCGACGATATCGGCGCCCCGTTCGAGCGGAGACTGCAGGAGGGGCGTGGCGAAAACATTGTCGATGACGACCTTGGCGCCGTTTTCATGGGCGATGTCGGAAACCGCCTGAATGTCCACGAGTTCCAGGGTTGGATTGGTTGGCGATTCGAAAAAAAACGCCTTTGTGTTGGGTTGCACGGCGTTCTTCCACGCATCGAGATCGCGGCCGTCAATCAGCGTCGACTCTATGCCGAAGCGCGGCGCCAGATCCTCGACGATATAGCGGCAACTGCCGAAGAGCGCCCGGGAGGCCACCAGGTGATCTCCGGCGCTTAAAAGTGCGAGAAGAGCGCCCGAAACTGCCGCCATGCCGCTCGCGGTTGCCCGCGCGGCCTCGGCCCCTTCGATCAGGCACATGCGTTTTTCGAACATCTCCACGGTTGGATTGGCGTAGCGGCTATAGACATATCCGTGGTCTTCGCCTTCAAAGCGCGCCTCGGCCTGCTCGGCCCGGTCATAGATGAAGCCCGATGTCAGAAACATGGCTTCGGACGTTTCGCCGAACTGACTTCTTATGCTGCCGCCGTGAACGAGATCCGTTTCAAGCGCATGCGGATTGCGCCCCTCGCCCTTAGTCTGGCGCGGCCTTGATTTCTCATTCTTTCCATCGCTCATTCGGCCACACTCCTGTCAGCTCTCTTTCTGTCCATAGATGCACGTTCTGTCCATAGGTGCATGCTGCAACGGCTCGTGACAAAAAAAATCCCGGTCTCCTGGCATATCCACCACGCGACCGGGTATTGCTCCGAAGATGCTCCGGAGCCCACGGCCTTTTAGCGAATTGTTTATTGTGGCTGCAAGCCGACCGGCCAAATCACCACGCATATATATGTGCATTTAAATGCCGCATATATGATTGGGGATTAAGACCCATGGGAGGCTTGGCGTCAAGGGGAGATTCACTTAGGCTCCCGCATTATTGAGCGGAATCAATTCTGCGCTTCATCTGGTGAGGCGCTTGGAGAGATCCGGCACCACATGCCGGGAGGGCGGAAACGATGACATTATCAGATGCACAGTCTATGGGTGTTCGCTCGCTGGACTCTCAATCGATGCAAGAGGATTTGATGCCGAAGAAACAGGGTATTTTGCCGGCGGATGAAATATTTGGGCTCATCGAGGCGGGTATTCTAAAACTTGCGGAACCGGCATTGGACGGGCAGATACAGCCGGCCAGTCTCGATTTACGCCTTGGTTCATTCGCATATCGGGTGCGCGCCAGCTTTCTGCCGGGTGCCGACCAGTCGGTCGAGAACAAGCTCGACGACCTGATGGTGCACAAGATCGACATCAGCGGCGGCGCGGTTCTCGAAACCGGCTGCGTTTATGTCGTGCCGCTGCTCGAAGAGCTCGATATGCCTGCCGGTCTTTCCGCCTCGGCCAATCCGAAAAGTTCAACCGGGCGGCTTGATGTTTTCACACGGGTGATCGCGGACGGCGTCGGGGCCTTTGACCAGGTGCCCGAGGGGTATCGGGGACGGCTTTACGCGGAGATCTGCCCGCAGACATTTTCGATCATGGTGCGCAAGGGATCGCGCCTGTCGCAGCTCAGGTTCCGGCGCGGCCTGTCCATCGAGCCTGATGATGTTTTGCGGTCGCTTCATGAAGAGCAAAGCCTGGTTTCGACCAGCGCCATAGATATTGACAACGGTGTCGGCCTTTCGGTCGATCTCGAGGGGGACGCACAAGGTCTCATCGGATATCGCGCCAAGCGCCATACCGGGATCGTCGATGTCGATGTGCCGGGAGCGTGCGACGCGCTCGACTATTGGGAGCCCATCCACAGGCGTAAACAGCCGCGGCTCATTCTTGATCCCGATGAGTTCTATATTCTCGCGTCAAAAGAAGCGGTGCATGTGCCGCCGAGCCATGCCGCCGAAATGGTGCCCTTCAATCCCCTCGTTGGCGAGTTTCGCGTGCATTATGCCGGATTTTTCGATCCCGGTTTTGGCCATGACGCTGCCGGCGGGCATGGATCACGCGCGGTTCTGGAAGTGCGCAGCCACAAGGTGCCGTTCATTCTCGAACACGGCCAGATTATCGGGCGCCTCGTTTACGAGCGTATGGCCGGGCTGCCGGAGGTTCTTTACGGCCAGGGGATCGGGTCGCATTATCAGGCCCAGGGCCTCAAGCTCTCGAAACATTTCAAGTAGAGATTACATCTACGAACAGCTGCCGCCGCCGAGAACGCAGAACTTTGCGCAATGGGGGTGGCAGAGCTTGACCGCGCCATTATCGAACATATCGCCGCGGCTCATGGCCGCCTCCATCAGCGTTCCGCCCATCTCGAACCGTTCGTCATAAGGGATCAGTGTGCAGGGGATGACCGAGGGTCGCTCCGCCCCCTTGCGCTTGACGACCATGCGGCTTTTCGCGCACATCATGTCGCCGGGGCTGATACCGAGAATGTCCCAGCAACGTGTCGTGATTTCGGGCACGTCGGCCTTAAGATCCATCTCCGGGAAGATCACCATCCGGGCCTGGTCGCCAATGTCGATGGGCCAGTTGCGGGACTTGACGAGTTCGCCATATCCGGCCCTGGCGAGGCCTGCGTCTTCGTCCCAGAGGGTGCGGCCGGCAATGGCGAGATTGAAACCATGTTTTGATATCCAGTCGATACCGTCCATGGTGCGGTCCCAGCTATTGGCCCCCCGCTCTTCCTCGTGCAGCGCTTTGGTGTAATGATCGAGGCTGACGCGCAGGGTCAACCGTTCGCCATATCGATCGTTCAGGCGCAGGAGCTCCGCCTTGATTTTCGGCCTTTGCATGGGTTGCATGGCGTTTGTGAGAACGAGGACCTCGTGGCCTCGTTGCAAGGCGTCCTCCATCATCGCAATCATGTCCGGGTTCATGAAAGGCTCGCCGCCGGTAAAACCGATCTCGCTGGTGCCCAGACCCGATGTTTCGATCTCATCGAGATAGGCCCCGACCTCCGCGGCCGTGATATAGGCCAAGCGGTCGTTTTTCGGCGTCGATTCGATGTAGCAATGCGTGCACGCGATGTTGCACAGCGTTCCCGTGTTGATCCAGAGCGTTTCGAGCTGTTCGAGCGCGACGCTCGCGCGCGGCTCTCCCTTGGCTGTCCTGTCTGGATTTTCGAATTTCTCGAGTTGCTTCTCGGGCGTTGGACTGTCTGGTTTAATATTCACTTATTCACTCGGTTCTTGTTTTTTATTCCGGACATGTGATTAGCATAACACGGGCGGCGCATATGCATCACAATTGGTTTATGCATGGTGGTGCTCAATGGCAGAGCAGCAGCTACCCAGCTGACGACGAGGGTTCGGTTCCCCGCTCCCGCTCACGCTCCATAAGGGACTGGCTGCTTTGCGCGCCAAAGACGATGAGATTGCCCGTTTCTGAAAATGTCGTGGATGGGCCATATCCGGACCTTCGCAATAAATTGATAAATATCCGGTTGTGACCTTTGAGCTGTCCTCAACATCTTGTCGCCGGGTGTCAATCTGCTCCCGTCAACTGACCCTAACATTTAGTGTTTCAACCCGGTCCTAAGATTCGCTCATGCAAAGGGATGCACAGACCGGACGCTTGCACTCATGCCTAAATTTTTCGCGCATGACTATATTTCAGGCAGAATAGGATTCTGATTAAATTCTAAACAATATTGATGTGCGCCGCACAAATTTCAACCAGTAATTAATTGCTCGAAACCATCAGGTTGCCCCTGAAACTAGACGATAACTCACTGTAATATATCTATAAATAAGAGAGCATCCTCTTTTGGCACAGCTTTTGCGATGCACATGTTTGGTTAATCCGCATCAATGTAAGGTTGCGGCAATTCTACTTCAAATATCCGATTTTGGACCATTGGAGATTGAGGCATCATTCACAAGGAGCTTTGCGAGAAATGTCTAAAGGCAAAACAACTAATGAAATAAAAAATGGACTTTTGTCATCAGTGTCCAGGCGATCCGTCGTGGCGGGCATTACTGCGGCAGGAGCCCTCGGTGTGACGGGTGGCATCGCCGGCTTCCCGGGGATCGCTCGAGGGGCGGAGCTCGAGTTGGAGAAAGAGGAGCTTAAATTTGGCTTCATTAAACTGACCGACATGGCACCCATCGCGATTGCCTATGAGAAGGGCTATTTTGAAGACGAGGGGCTCTTCGTTTCGGTAGAGGCGCAGGCCAATTGGAAAGTGCTGCTGGATGGCGTTATTGATGGCAATCTGGATGGGGCTCACATGCTGGCAGGCCAGCCCCTGGCTGCAACAATCGGCTTTGGAACCAAGGCCCACATCATCACACCATTTTCCATGGACCTTAACGGCAATGGCATTACCGTCTCCAATGAAATCTGGAAGATGATGAAGAAATACGTTCCCATGAAGGACGGAAAACCAGTTCATCCAATCAAGGCGGACGCACTTAAACCAATTGTCGAGAAGTTTAAAGCCGAAGGCAAGCCCTTTAATATGGGGATGGTCTTCCCGGTCTCGACCCATAACTATGAACTACGATATTGGCTGGCTGCGGGCGGAATTCACCCAGGTTTCTATGCTCCCCACAAGGGCGACATTAAGGGGCAGATCAATGCTGACGCCTTTTTGAGCGTAACGCCTCCGCCACAAATGCCGGCCACATTGGAAGCAGGTACGATTCATGGCTATTGCGTGGGCGAGCCATGGAACCAGCAAGCGGTGTTCAAGGGCATTGGCGTACCCGTAATAACCGATTACGAGATCTGGAAAAACAATCCGGAAAAAGTATTCGGCATACGCGCGGATTTCGCCCAGAAATACCCGAACACGACTCTGGCAATGACCAAGGCACTCATTCGGGCCGCAATCTGGCTTGATGAGAACAATAATGCCAACCGCAAGGAGGCGGTGAAGATATTGGCCAAGCCCCAATATGTTGGTGCGGATGAGGAAGTGATCGCCAATTCCATGACGGGTACATTTGAGTATGAAAAAGGCGATAAGCGCGCAGTGCCGGACTTCAATGTCTTCTTCCGTTATTTCGCGACCTATCCTTACTATTCCGATGCCATCTGGTATCTCTCCCAGATGCGTCGCTGGGGGCAGATCTCGGAGCAGAAGCCGGACAAATGGTACACGGACGTGGCCAAAAGGGTCTATCAGCCATCGATTTATCTCAAAGCCGCGCAAATGCTTATCGATGAGGGCAAGGCGAAGAAGGAAGACTTCCCGTTTGGCACAGACGGCTTCCGGCCACCACAAAATGAATTCATTGACGGCATTACTTATGACGGCCGCAAACCCAATGAATATATCGACAAATTCAAGATCGGCTTGAGCGGCGCGGAACAGGTGTAATTACCTCGCGCAGCTCCCCCCACAGGGATGGCATTTTCCCAAATCTAAATGCCATCCCTGACCAATGCCGGAACCTTGTGAACTAAAAGAGCGATACAAGTTATGACAAAGAAAATCGACCTGAGCGGGGTTCTCACAGCAATCACTGTTCCGATCATCGGATTGGCCATCTTCACCATCATGTGGAGTGTTGCTGCGGGTCAGGTAAAAACATCTCTCGGCCATTTTCCTTCCCCCGCCGAGGTTTACAGGCAGTTCAACAATCTCGTGGTCGAGCACAGGGAAGAGAGGGAAAAGGCAGCCGCCTTTTATGCGCGACAGGAAAAACGTAACGCCAAATGGTTGGCCGCCGACCGTCCCGACAAGGTCCGCCATCGCGCATACACCGGAAAAGAAACATTTTTTGATCAAATTCTGACGAGTATCCTTACAGTCTTTGTCGGCTTTCTTCTGGGGGCGATTATTGCGATTCCCATTGGCATTGTCTCGGGTCTGAGCAATTTTGCCTATCAGGCTCTCAATCCGATCATTCAGATATTAAAACCGGTTTCGCCTTTGGCATGGCTACCATTGGTGACGATGGTTGTGAGCGCCATGTATGTGAGCAACGACCCTATGTTTGCCAAGAGCTTTGTGACATCTGCCATAACCGTAACACTTTGTTGTCTGTGGCCGACCTTGATCAATACATCAGTGGGCGTATCCTCAGTCGAAAAGGACCTGATGAACGTAAGCAAGGTCCTCAATCTCGGCTGGCTCACCACCGTGCGAAAGATAGTGCTTCCTTCGTCTATTCCAATGATCTTTACTGGTCTTCGCCTGTCTCTTGGCATTGGTTGGATGGTTCTCATCGCCGCTGAAATGCTGGCGCAAAACCCGGGTTTAGGAAAATTCGTGTGGGATGAATTTCAGAACGGATCCTCAAACTCGCTTGGCCGGATAATGGTAGCGGTAATCGTCATCGGTATCATCGGGTTTGGTCTCGACCGTGGCATGCTGCTCCTCCAGAGATGGTTATCCTGGGACAAAACAGCCATCCTCAGATAATCGAAAATTTATTAAATTGGAGAAGATGTATGCCCTACGCTCATTTACACATAGACCATGTGGATATGGTCTTCCCAACACCGAATGGCCCGTTTTGTGCGCTGAAGAACGTCAACCTGAAGATTGACAAGGGCGAGTTCGTATCGATTATCGGCCATTCGGGCTGTGGCAAATCAACCGTACTCAATATTGTGGCTGGTCTGCTTAAGGCGTCGACGGGAGGAGTGGTCCTGGATGCCACTGAAGTTTCTTCACCGGGGCCTGAGCGCGCTGTTATTTTTCAAAACCATTCTTTGCTCCCGTGGCTGACCGCTTATGAAAATGTCGAGCTGGCCGTGAACCAGGTGTTTGGGAAAAGTAAATCCAAAGCAGAAATGCGCGAATGGATCGAGCACAATCTCGCGCTCGTTCAAATGGAGCATGCTATGGACAAACGGCCTGACGAACTATCAGGCGGCATGAAACAACGCGTCGGCATTGCACGCGCGCTTGCCATGCAGCCCAAAGTGCTTCTTATGGATGAGCCCTTCGGTGCACTTGATGCTTTAACCCGCGCGCATATGCAGGAAAGTCTCATGAAAATACATGGAGATCTGAAAAACACCGT
>CAMYJA010000002.1:122477-331879 GCA_947258705.1 uncultured Hyphomicrobiaceae bacterium
TCCGCGTGACCGGATCGCTCTCTCTGAGGATGCAACCTATAATGGATACCGCCATTCCGTCCTCGAATTTCTCTATGCACGCCATAGAAATCCGCAATATGTAAATGAGCGGGAGAAGGAAGATACAGGCGATTCGGGTGATAATAATGCGCCCGACAAAAGCCCTCAGCTCTCTGTCGTGGAGGGATCTGAGCAAGCTGCCTGATCGTCATGAATGCGAAAACAGAAAGAAAAGATTACGGACAAAAACTTGCGCAGTTGACCATTCAGAACAGCTCGATTGCTAAACAAATGTACGTGCAGATTAGTCCAAATTTCAACATCCAATATGGATGACAGAACGGAAACAATCTACTCCATAAAGCGAGACGGCTCCGGGCCGGAAGTGTAAGTGGTCAGGGAATCTTTGTGCTGCCGGTTCACTCTCGATTGCGGAAGTTGAGCGCGCACCGCTCGTGCAGCCCGGGAGTCGTCAAGGTCTGGCAATCGCGGATTTCGGATCTATGAAGGCATGACGCCGGGCTGTGGGCTCACGTGCGCGCTTCGGCACCCGCGTCCCGCCCCTCGGCGCTGTCCTGGCTCATGAGGCTCACGAGTTCGTCGAAACTGTCGAAAACGAGATCGGCGCCGAGCTCCTGGGCCGGGGTCTTGGTATAGCCGTAGCTCATCACCGCAACCTTTTTGAGACCGGCATTGCGCGCCGATTCGACATCGTGGCCGCTGTCACCCACCATGCCCGTGCGTTCCGGCGTGGTGCCGAGCTCGCTCATAATGCTGAGGAGCGATGCCGGGTCGGGTTTTTTCGGAAAACCGCTGGTGCCGCCGATGACAATATCGAAATAATCCTCGACGCCGAGATTGTGCAAAATTACCTTTGTCACTTCAGTGGGCTTGTTGGTGCAAAGCGCCACCGCGATGCCCCTGCCCTTTAAAAAGCGCAGGAGGTTTTCGGCGCCTGGATAGAGATTGGTCTCGTTGGTGGCGTTGTCCGTGTAGTAAGCGAGCATGTCGGGCAGCAGACTCTCCACCACCTCGGGCGATGAGTCGGCGCCATGGGCGCGCAGGCCGCGCTCGATGAGTTTGGGCACGCCGGCGCCGATCATGTTGCGCACGGCACTGACGGAATGCGCCGGGTGGCCGCCATGCTTTTCGAGGATTGTGTTGAGCGCATGGGCGAGGTCGGGCGCGCTGTCAACCAGCGTGCCGTCGAGGTCGAGCACGATTGTGTCCAGATTTTCCAGCATGAGTGCGCTCAGGCCGCTTTTGCCTGGACGGCGTTGGCTCTGATCGCGGAAATATTCTCGGCGTAAGGCGCGCCTTTGAATATGCCCGATCCGGCCACGATCACGTCGGCGCCGGCGCCGGTGACCTTGTGGATCGTATCCGCGTTGACGCCACCATCGACTTCCAGATAAATCGGCCGGTCGCCGATCATCTTCCTGATATTGGCGATCTTGTCGCACTGGCTTTCGATAAAGCTCTGGCCGCCAAAACCCGGATTGACCGTCATGACCAGAATGAGATCGACCTTGTCCATGACATATTCAATGGCGCTTTCGGGCGTGGAAGGATTGAGCGATACGCCGGCCTTCTTGCCCAGTGAGCGGATGAATTGCAGGGACCTGTCGAGGTGAGGGCCGGCTTCGGCATGAACCGTGATGATGTCGGCGCCGGCCTTTGCATAATCCTCGAGGTAAGGGTCGGCGGGCGCGATCATCAGATGCACGTCGAAGATTTTCTTGGTGTGCGGCCTGATGCATTCGATTACGGGCGGGCCGAACGTCAGATTGGGCACGAAATGACCGTCCATGACATCGATATGGATCCAGTCGCAGCCCGCCTCGTCGACAGCGCGCACTTCCTCGCCGAGTTTGGCGAAGTCCGCCGACAATATGGACGGCGCGATAATAAGGTCGTTGCTCATGTGTTTTTGCTCTCGTCTTTTCTCAGTTTTCGTTCAATTGTAAATCGACCGCCTGCCGTTGCAGCCTGTCCGCGACAATGTCGCTTAATTCGTCGAGCACGGATCCCATAACCAGACCGGCGTGCATGTGATAAATACTGAGTTCGCAGCCGACGGGTTCATGTAGCGCCCTTCTCATATCGGCCTTGAACGACTGCCAGATCATGATCGTCCGGCCCCCGCTTGTGCTGTCGACGCAGCGCCATAATTGCCGGTTCAGAATCATGATCAGGCCGCGATGTGTTGTCAGCTCGAACTGCGACGGCGTCCCTATGCGCAGGAGAGCCAGCCTGACGTGATTGTAAACCGTCGCCGGAATCGTCTTTGGCATGACGCGAATCGGTTCCATTGCGGGCTTGTCCTCAATTTTCGCGAATCTCCAAGCATTCTAGCATGGAAAGTGCTTATTGAATGACGAAAGCCCCCGGGTGTTTATAATCCGGTTTGTATGCGTCTCCTAATCAGTTTTATCCATTGAAACCGGGTTTAAAATTCCATCGGCCGGATCGCCGTCGAGCTTGCCCTCCACGAAAACACGGCTGACCAGGAAATCTTCGGCGTCCAGCGTCGTCAGGTCGGATTTGCTCAGGGACTTGTTCCTGTCCGCGAAAAGACGGTTCGCCTGACGCAGACGGGCGCGGTCGAGAGCGTTGCGGATCGACCGGGCGTTGGCGAAATGCGGCAGTTTCATGCGCAGAGGAATATAGTCGTGCAAGGCTTTTTTGGCGTCGGCACTGAGCTGGTAATTGAGGTCGGACAGCATCAGTTCCGCAATTGCTTCGAGCTCCTCCGATGAGTAATCCGGGAAATCGAGGTGATGGGCGATACGCGAGCGCATGCCCGGATTGCTCTCGAAAAAGCGGTCCATCTTGTCCTTGTAGCCGGCCAGAATGACAACCAGATCGTCGCGGTTGTTTTCCATGACCTGCAGCAGGATCTCGATCGATTCGCCGCCGTAGTCCCGTTCGTTTTCGGGCTTGTACAGGTAATAGGCCTCGTCGATGAACAGAACCCCGCCCATTGCCTTTTTAATGACCGCCTTGGTCTTTGGCGCGGTATGGCCGATATATTGTCCGACGAGATCGTCGCGGGTTACCGAAACGAGGTGGCCCTCGCGTACGTAACCGAGGCGATGCAGAATCTCGGCCATGCGGAGTGCAACCGTGGTCTTTCCGGTGCCGGGATTGCCGGTGAAATTCATGTGCAGCGTCGGTGTCTCGGACGTCAGATCAAACTGACGGCGCAGACGGTCAACGAGCAGCAGTGCCGCGATTTCCTTGATGCGGGTTTTAACGGGCACCAGCCCGACCAGTTCGCGGTCCAGTTTGTCGAGGACCTCCTGAACCTGCGATTGTTCGAATTCTTCCTGCAAATTAACCGAGGCTCCCTCCGGGAGGATCTCGGTATTTTGTTCAGCGGTGGCATTTTCGGTGTCGCTCATTTCGATATCACGCTTGTTATCTGATTGATTGGGGGTGTTGCGAGGCGGAAGATATCTTATCTTCCGAATTTAATTCTGTAATTTATGTGGTTGCCGGCGGCGGAACACGTCCGCCGCCGGAACTATTATTGTAAAGTTCGACCGCAGCCTATGCGCGCTCGCCTTCGGGCTTGTCGGCCGCATAAGATGTGATCGTGTAGCCCATCGAACGGCCGTCGCGCTCGGTTCTTTGGAGCTTGAAGCCTGGCTCGTTAGGCGGCCGATTGACGATATAGGACATGCGCGGCGCTTCCCAGCCATGTGTATTGTCAAAGGCTGTTACGCGGATATACATGTTCGGGAAGGTCTTCCGGCAATCGTTGATTTCCATCAAGATGCCGGCCGGGTCCTTCAGATCGAACATCGGCATGCCGAACATATCCCAATATGTGTTCCGCGGATGCGGATCATCGGTGTATTCGATATTGACCGCCCAGCCATTATCAAGGGCGTATTTGATCTGAGCCGTGATTTGCTCGTCTGTGAGTTCGGGCAGGAAAGAAAACTGCCCCTGTGTAACCCGGTTTCCGGGATTGGACATTGCCATAGCATGTCACTCCTTTTTTTCTGTCGTTTTTAACTGGTTAACTCGTTGGTTTAATTGGTTCCTGTTGCCGTCGGCACGAAGTCTGCCGTGTCGGTGGACTCGTATTCGAAGGTGATGTCCTTCCACGTGTCCAGCGCAGCCTTAAGCGGTGAGCACCATTTGGCGGCGGCGTTGAGGATTTCGGGGCCTTCGTTCATGTAGTCGCGGCCTTCATTGCGGGCCATGACCATGGCTTCGAGAGCGACACGGTTCGCGATCGCACCCGCCTGGATGCCCTCGGGATGTCCGATGGTACCGCCACCGAACTGAAGAACGACGTCCTCGCCGAGATAATGCAGCAACTGGTGCATCTGACCGGCATGAATGCCGCCCGAAGCGACCGGCATCACCTTGTTGAGCGACGCCCAGTCCTGATCGAAGAACAGGCCGGTTTCCAGGCTCATCGGTGTGTAGCCTTCGCGCAACGTGTCGTAGAAGCCCTTGATCATCAGCGGGTCGCCTTCAAGCTTACCGACGACAGTGCCCGCATGGATATGGTCGACACCAGCCATCCGCATCCATTTACAGATCACACGGAAGTTCATGCCGTGGTTTTTCTGACGCGAATAGGTGGAGTTACCGGCACGATGCAGATGCAGGATCATGTCGTTGGCGCGGCACCATTTAGCCATCGACTGAATCGCCGTGTAACCAATGACAAGGTCGATCATGATGATGACGGAGCCGAGCGATTTGGCAAATTCCGCACGTTCGATCATTTCGTCCATGGTGCCGGCGGTGACGTTCAGGTAGTGACCTTTCACTTCACCGGTTGCGGCTGACGCACGGTTCACTGCTTCCATCACATAGAGGAAGCGGTCGCGCCAATGCATGAAAGGCTGGGAGTTGATGTTCTCGTCGTCTTTCACAAAGTCGAGGCCGCCTTTCAGCGCTTCATAGACCACGCGGCCATAATTCCGACCTGACAGGCCGAGCTTTGGCTTGGTGGTGGCGCCGAGCAGCGGACGGCCAAACTTGTCGAGACGCTCGCGCTCGACGACGACGCCGGTAGCCGGCCCGTTATAAGTCTTCAAATAGGCGACTGGAAAAAGCATGTCTTCCAGGCGTAGCGCCTTGACGGCTTTAAAGCCGAACACGTTACCGATGATCGAGGCGGTCATGTTGGCGATCGAACCCGGCTCGAACAGATCCATATCATAGGCGATATAAGCAAAATATTGCGCCTCGGTATCTGTGCCCTCACCAGTATTCGGCACTAATTCACTGCGGTAGGCCTTTGCGCGGTAGCGTTCGCACGCGGTCAACCGGTCGGTCCAGACGACGGTCCAGGTTGCGGTGGAAGATTCACCGGCGACGGCAGCTGCGGCTTCCTCGTGGTCCACACCAGGCTGGGGCGTGATGCGGAACATGGCGACGACATCGGTAGCGCTGGGTTCATAATCAGGTTCCCAGTAGCCCATCTTTTTGTAAGGAATCACGCCAGCTTGATAGCGCTCTTTTCCTTCCGCCATAGTTTCACTTGATTTTGACATCTTTCTTTCCTTTCAAAGTTTGATGTAGTCGTGCTTAAAGAACTGCCCCATGAAATCGGGGTGTTTGCTTGAAGTTTTTGGCGCGGCCACCCGGTATGGCGGCCGTGCCTGTTTAGGTTATTCTGCTGCTTTGGCCGCTCCTACGACTGGATCGAGCGAACCGGCTGCATAGCGCTTGGCCATTTCCGCAATTGGTATGACCTTGATCTTGTGCGCCTGTCCGGACGTGCCGAAGGCTTCAAACCGGTCGTGACAGACTTTTGCCATGGCATCGGTTGCCGGCTTGAGGAACTTGCGCGGGTCGAATTGCGATTTGTCTTCCATCGCGACCTTGCGCATCTGGCCCGTTGCCGCCATACGCAGGTCGGTATCGATATTGACCTTGCGGACGCCGGTCTTGATGCCGCGTGCGATTTCCTCGACCGGTACGCCATAAGTCTGCGGCATTTCTCCGCCGAACTCGTTGATGACGTCCTGGAGCTCCTGGGGAACGGATGACGAGCCATGCATAACGATATGCGTGTTCGGCAGACGTTTGTGGATTTCCGCGATGACGGTCATGTCGAGAATGTCACCCGTCGGCGGGCGGGTGAATTTATACGCACCGTGCGAGGTGCCGATGGCGACGGCGAGGGCGTCGCACTTGGTTTGCGTGACAAAGTCCAGCGCTTCATCGGGATCGGTCAAAAGCATGTCTTTCGACAATGCGCCTTCGAAGCCATGGCCGTCTTCCGCCTCGCCCTTGCCGGTTTCGAGCGAGCCGAGGCAACCCAGTTCACCTTCGACCGATGCGCCGACCATATGCGCCATGTCGGTCACGGTCTTGGTGACATTGACGTTGTAATCGTAAGAGGCGGGGGTTTTGGCATCCTCTTCGAGCGAGCCATCCATCATGACGGAAGTGAAACCGTGCTGGATCGCGCTCAGGCAGGTGGCGGCGTTGTTGCCGTGATCCTGATGCATGCAGATCGGAATTTCGGGATAGATCAGCGTCAGGGCCTCTATCATTTTCGCAAGCATGATGTCGTTGGCGTATTCACGGGCGCCCCGGCTGGCCTGAATGATGACCGGTGCGTCGCATTTGCGCGCCGCCTCCATGATGGCGATGCCCTGTTCCATATTGTTGATGTTATAGGCGGGAACGCCGTAATCGTTTTCAGCAGCGTGATCGAGAAGCTGTCTTAATGTGATGAGTGCCATTTTATTCTCCTTGGGTGATCTTGATTTCTCACTTGATGCCTCTAATAGGATGTCAGCGCGACAATGCCCGGTAATTGCCGGCCTTCAAGCCACTCCAGAAATGCCCCGCCAGCCGTGGATATATATGTGAATTGATCCGAGACATTTGCTGCGTTTAGTGCCGCGACGGTATCGCCGCCGCCTGCGATCGTTGCCAGCTGGCCGCTTGATGTGAGTTCAGCCGCTTTTTTCGCGAGGCCGAACGTGCCTTCGCCAAAGGGTTCGATTTCGAACGCGCCCAATGGTCCGTTCCAGAGCAGTGTACGGCAATCCGAGATTTCATCGTTCAGATTTGCCAAAGTGGCATGTCCCACATCGAGGATCATACCATCATCAGGTATATTTGCGACATCAAAGGTCCCAATGTCGGCGCCCGCCTTGAATTCGGATGCGACCCGTGCGTCCGTGGGGAGAAGAATCTTGCAATTCATTTCAGCGGCGCGGCTCAGGATTTCCTCGACCGTATCGGCAAAGTCGGGTTCGCAAAGCGAGTTACCAACTCCGATGCCCTGGGCGTGCAGAAATGTATTGGCCATGCCGCCGCCGATGATGAGCTTGTCGACCTTGGCGACCATGTTGGTCAGAACGGGAATTTTCGTCGATACCTTGGCGCCGCCGACGACGGCGGCTACGGGCCGTGCGGGGTTGTCGAGGGCCGATCTGAGCGCACTGACTTCCAGCATCAGGGACCGGCCGGCATAGGCGGGCAGAATTTCGGCAATTGCGGCGGTGGATGCGTGGGCCCGGTGCGAACAGGAAAAGGCGTCATTGACATAAATGTCGCCAAGCCTGGCCAGGCTTTGGGCAAACCCGCCGTCGTTTTTCTCCTCGCCTTCATGGAAGCGCAGATTTTCGAGCAGCACAACCTGGCCGTTTTCAAGCGCGGCCACAGCGCTTTCCGCCGCTTCGCCAATGCAGTCATCGGCGAAACCAACCGGCGTTCCGTCCATCAGACCGCGCATTTTGTCAGCGACGGGTTTCAAGGTCATTTCAGGAACACGAGCACCTTTCGGGCGGCCGAAATGCGACAATATGACGACCTTCGCCCCGCGCCGGGCAAAGTCCTCAACAGTCGGCAGAAAGCGCTCGATGCGGGTCGCATCGGTTACCTGCCCATCCGCCGTGGGGACGTTGAGATCCGCCCTCACGAGGATGCGCTTGCCGGCAATGTCGAGGCCGTCAGTCGATCGCAGTTTATCGAGCGCCATTTCGGTCATATGAGCTTGCCCATAGCAACGGCTGTGTCGCTCATGCGGTTGGAGAAGCCCCATTCATTGTCATACCAGGAGACGACCCGGCAGAACGTGCCGTCGACGACCTGCGTGCTGCCCGAGTCGAATGTCGAGCTTGCGGATGAATGGTTGAAGTCGGAGGACACGAGTTTCCGGTCGTTGACTTCAAGGACGCCTTGCACGCCGTTCGAAGCCGCGTTCGAGACGGCCTGGTTGATCTCATCGACCGTGGTCGGACGGGCCGATGTAAACGTAAGGTCGATGAGGCTGACATTCGGCGTCGGTACGCGAATGGCTGCGCCGTCGAGCTTGCCCTGCATTTCAGGCAGGACGAGGCCGACCGCGCGGGCGGCGCCCGTCGAAGTCGGGATCAGGTTCGATGCTGCGCCGCGGGCGCGGTAGAAGTCGGAGTGGAAGGTGTCCACGGTCCTTTGGTCGCCGGTGTAGGAATGGATGGTCGTCATGTATCCGCGCTCGATGCCGATCGAGTTGTTGAGCGCCTGCGCCACTGGTGCGAGGCAGTTGGTGGTGCATGACGCGTTCGAAACGACGTGATGGCCGGATTCCAGCTTTTCGTGATTGACGCCGTAAACTACCGTCAGATCGGCTTCGCCGCAAGGCGCTGAAACGAGAACGCGCTTGGCGCCGCCATCGATGTGGCGGGAGGCCGACTTCTTGTCGGTGAAGATGCCCGTGCATTCCATCACGATGTCGACATTGAGGTCGTTCCAGGGAAGGTCTTCAGGATTTCTTTCGGAGCAGAATTTAATGCTCTGGCCGCCGACATTCATATTGCCGTCAGACAGGTTGATATCGCCGTTATAGCGGCCATGCACGCTATCGAATTCAAGCAGGTGAGCGTTCATTTCGGCCGGCGCCAGATCGTTGATGGCGACGAATTCAAGGTCGTCGCGGCCCGATTCCAGATAGGATCTCAGAACCAGGCGACCGATACGGCCGAATCCATTGATGGCTACGCGTTTTTTCGACATTTATATTTCCTTCGCTTTTCGGGGTTTTTTGATTTTGCGATTTCTTGTTCAGGCGCTGGCTATTTTTTCCCGTGCCATTTCGGCGACATGTTTGGCCGTGATGCCGAAGTGCTCGTAAAGCGCATCGCCCGGGCCGGAGGCGCCGAAGCCCTTCATGCCGACGAAGCCGCCATGATCGCCGAGCCAGCGGTCCCAGCCGAATCGGACGGCGGCCTCGATGCCGATGCGCGGCGCGTCGCCGAGAACTTCATGGCGGTATTTGTGATCCTGGGCGGCAAAGAGTTCCCAGCATGGCATGGACACGACCGCAGCCTTGACGCCGTTGTCGGCCAGGATGTCGGCCGCGGCAATTGCGATCTCGACTTCCGATCCGGTCGCGAGCAATGTGACATCACGTCCTCCATCGGCTTCGCGAAGCACATAGGCGCCCTTGGCCGAAAGGTTTTCGTCGGTATGTTCGGTCCTGACGGTCGAGAGTTTCTGACGGGTCATCGACATGATCGAAGGCGTATTCGGGGTCGACAGGGCCATTTCCCAGCATTCCGCCGATTCCACCGTATCTGCCGGGCGGAAAACATTGAGGTTTGGTATGGCGCGCAGGCTGGCAAGGGTTTCGACCGGTTGATGGGTGGGTCCGTCTTCGCCAACCCCGATGCTGTCATGGGTCATGACGTGGATGACACGGGCTCCCATTAACGCGCCGAGGCGGATTGCGCCGCGGGAGTAATCGGCAAAGACCAGGAAGGTTCCGCTATAGGGTACGGCGCCGCCATGCAGGGCGAGGCCGTTCATCGCTGCCGCCATGCCGAATTCGCGCACGCCATAATGCATGTAATTGCCCGACGCGTCGTCCGGCGTGATGGGTTTATACTGGCTCGTTTTGCAGCCATTGGAACCCGTGAGGTCGGCCGAACCGCCAACGATGCCCGGTACCAGCGGCAACAGCGCTTCCGCAACCATGGCGTTCGACTGGCGGGTGGCCACGGCGCCCGGATTAGCACCACCGGCGGAAACTTCCGCCTTCAGGCTCTTCACGGCATCTTTGATATTGGCCATCACAGCTTCGCTGACCGGATTGGCGAGAGATGTGCGTTCCGCATCGCTCAATTTCGTTGCGCGGCCGGTCCAGGCGTCATATGCGCCACGGCCGCGGCTGCCGGCAGCCTGCCAGCTTGCCATGATGTGGTCGGGCACGACGAAGGGCGGGTGATCCCAGCCAAGCTCGACGCGCGCGGCGGCAATTTCTTCTTCGCCGAGTTTCTCGCCATGAGTGGCTGCCGTTCCTTGCTTGTTCGGCGCGCCAAAGCCGATGATTGTCTTGCAGGCGATCAATGAAGGCTTGTCCGATTTCTGGGCGGCCTCGATTGCGCTCGCGACGGCTTCCGGATCATGTCCGTCGACACGGACGGCATCCCAGCCCGATGCCTCGAAACGTTTCAGCTGATCGTCGGAGCACGACATGTCGAGGGTGCCGTCGATGGAGATATTGTTGTCGTCCCAGAGCAGGATGAGCTTGTTCAGCTTGTAATGGCCGGCCATGGAGATCGCTTCATGGCTGACGCCTTCCATCAGGCAGCCATCGCCTGAAATAACATAGGTATAGTGATCGGAAATATCGCTTCCCAGCCGGTCCGCCACCATTCTCTCGGCCAGCGCCATGCCGACGGATGTGGCGAGCCCCTGACCCAATGGTCCGGTGGTCGTCTCGACGCCAACCATATGGCCGTATTCCGGGTGGCCGGCGGTCTTGGAACCCAATTGGCGGAAATTCTTGATGTCGTCGATCGTCACGCCGGGATAGCCGGTGAGATAAAGCAGGGAATAAATCAGCATGGAGCCGTGGCCCGCGGACAAAACGAAGCGGTCCCGGTCATACCAATCGGGATTTGCGGCATCATATTTAAGGAAGCGGGTGAACAACACGGTGGCGACATCGGCCATACCCATCGGCATGCCCGGATGGCCGCAGGCTGCCTTTTCGACGGCATCCATGGACAATGCGCGGATGGCGTTGGCCATTTCCTTGTGGGTGGCGGTCTCGGTGTCTGTTCCGCCAGAGACTGCTGCGGCCTCAGTCATATGCTTATCTCCTAAATTGATCCTTACAGGGCGTGTTCGCCGAGTGCGGCTTTAACCATGTGATATGCAACGAGCAGCTGGGTCAGCGCCAATGGATGGCTGACGGTTACTCCATTGCTGTTTTCTATTGCGCCTACATTCTCGCGTAGGTGTCCCGCTTCCGGGATCAGTTTCCAGAGGGAATCCTCTATTCTTTCGGCTCTTGCGTCGCTGAGGTTGCCATTGATTTCGAGCACATCGACCGGCTTGCCGTCATAGCGGGTCAGCTCCAGATTGATGTGGCTGTCGCCGACGGCGTTCAAAATCGGGGCAAAATCGGGATGGGGAAGCGTCGGGCGCAGGATTTGACGCACGTCCAGATGCCTGTCCGCCTGTTCCTTATCGGTCGGCGGGGGCTGAAAACGAATGATGATGTCGGTGAATTCCCGTTGCGGGTCAATGAAACGGGGGCTGTCGTCACGTCTTTTCTCAAGAGAGGCGCGGACTTCCTCCTCGGAATATCCACGCTTCAGGGTATCGCGCTGGATTTTCCAGCGAATGCGCAGATCCTCGTCCGGATGGAGGAATATTTTCACATCGTAGCAATCGCGCATGGCTCGGGTCGAGTAGCCGAGAAGCCCCTCGGCGATGACGTAATCCTTGGGAACGATATATTCCGGGCGGTCAAGCGTGCCTTTATCGTGATTATAGACGGGCTTGAGTATGGGCTGGCCGGCGCGCAGCTGGCGCAGATGCTGCTCGAGTATGTCGATGTAGTTGCCGCGCGGATCCAGCGCCGAAATGCCGTTTTCGGCGCGCTCATTGCGGTCATATGAATGATAGTCGTCGGTGCAGATGACCGTGCACCGATCCTGACCGAGAATTTTGGCAACGCCGGCGGACAATGTCGTCTTGCCCGTCGCACTGTCTCCAACAATTCCCAAAATGACAGGACGATCGACTTTTTTAGGCATATTCAAACCAGATCGCTCCTCGGACTTCTCCCAATGGCTTATGCTTTAGCGCCGAATTTCCCTGCCGGGCCTATTTCCCTGCCGGGTCTATTTCCCTGCTGGAATGTCAGCGTTCTGCAAAAACCGGTAATTTTGCATCATTTTCATGCAACGCGCCTCGGGGCGGATCATTCTTGATCTCTGGACTTGCCGAGCGACTTGCCGCTTCAACAATTTGTGAGGCACGGGATTGTCTTAAACATTCCTTAAGGCGCGCGAAACAGTCTCAAGGGTAGGTCTTTCATATCTATTGGGTAGGTTTTTACCTACCCAATAGGATGGTATTTTATGAGTTTTTCATTTTCCGGCTATTTTCAACCAGATTATGGATGATCGGCGTCAGCAGGAGCTCGATGGCAAAGCCCATCTTGCCGCCTGGCACGACGATATCGTTGCGCCGTGACATGAAGCTGCCATGAAGCATGCTGAGCAGATGCGGGAAATCCGTTTCGAACTTCTTCGGATCCCTGAACCTTATGATGACCATGCTCTCGTCGGCGGTGGGTATGTCGCGGGCGATAAAGGGATTGGAGGTATCGACCAGGGGCACGCGCTGGAAATTGATATCGGTTCGCGAAAATTGCGGCGTGATGTAGTGAACATAGTCGTACA
This sequence comes from uncultured Hyphomicrobiaceae bacterium, assembly GCA_947258705.1. Classification (GTDB taxonomy): domain Bacteria; phylum Pseudomonadota; class Alphaproteobacteria; order Rhizobiales; family CAMYJA01; genus CAMYJA01. The sequence continues at coordinate 135,146 of CAMYJA010000002.1, forward strand.
TGCGGCGGAGAATCGTATCAACGATCGCTTCCTCGGAATAGCCGCGCATGTTCTTGTCCCGGTGGATCTTCTGGATCCATTCAAGGTTCACGATCGGCACGACGCCGATGAGAAGGTCGACCCATTGCGCGACATTGCAATCGGCGCAGACGACGCCACCGTGAAGGCCTTCGTAGAAGAGAAGATCGGATCCCTCCGGCAAATCCTCCAATGGCGTGAACTGGCCTGGATTCAAATTCGTGCCCAGCCGGGCGTTATGCTCGTCGCACTCCTCGTCATTGTGAAGGTAGTAGCGTCTTTTGCCGGTACCGGACGCGCCATAGGAGCTGAACAATCTTTCCAGCGCCTCGAAATCATTGGCGCGGGGGCCGAAATGGCTGAAGTTCAGGTTTCCCTTTTCTTCTTCGGACTTCATCGCGGCCTTCATTTCGGCGCGATCATAGCGGTGAAAGCTGTCGCCCTCGACGACCGAGGCATTTACTTTTTCACGAAAAAAGACATGCTCAAACGCTGTTTTGACGGTTGATGTTCCAGCGCCCGACGAGCCAGTCACCGCAATAACCGGATGTTTTGCCGACATGAATATTCCTCTCTAAAATCTCGCATGTTTTTGGCGCGCCCTCGAAAAGGCCCGCGATAATGTTTTCCTAAAAGAACTAAAATGGAAATTAATGCAAGGGTGTGCGCTCAATTGCCACGCATATTTTTTTGCCCGAAACGGCGTTCGTGTTTTTTTCGCAACCCCGAAAAAACTTTGTCGGGTATTCATCATGAGGGGGGCTTTTTTTCAAAAGCATTGCGTAAAGGATGAACTGCGGATATTCACTGTCGCGATGGATGTCCGGATAATTACGGCGTCTTGAGAAAAAAGCTTTCCAGGGAGAGAAACATGACAAAGAATGCGTTTTATGCGCAGTCGGGCGGCGTAACGGCCGTTATCAACGCATCGGCGGCAGGCGTGATTGAGACCGCTCGTCAGCGTGCGGACCTTATAGGCAATGTCTATGCCGGCCGTAACGGGATTATTGGTGCTCTGACGGAAGATCTTATCGATACGTCGCAGGAAAGCGATGAGGCGATTGCCGCATTGCGCTACACGCCGTCGGGCGCGTTCGGATCATGCCGCTACAAACTCAAGAGCCTGGAGGAAAACAGGCGTGAGTATGAGCGCCTGATCGAAGTCTTCAAGGCGCACAATATCGGATATTTTTTCTATAATGGCGGCGGCGATTCCGCCGATACCTGTTTTAAGGTGTCGCAACTCTCGGAGACGATGGGCTATCCGGTTCAGGCCATTCATGTCCCGAAGACTGTCGATAACGATCTGCCCATTACGGATAATTGCCCCGGCTTCGGGTCGGTCGCAAAATATATTGCCGTGTCGACCCGGGAGGCGTCCTATGACGTGCGGTCGATGGCGAAGACCTCGACGAAGATTTTTGTCATCGAGGTGATGGGGCGCCATGCCGGCTGGATCGCGGCGGCGGGCGGGCTCGTTGCGGATGAGAAAAACGACATCCCTGTCGTGATTCTCTTTCCCGAGGTCGAGTTCGATCAGGAAAAATTCATGGCCCAGGTGCGGGAGCGAGTCGAAAAATACGATTATTGCACGATCGTCGTCTCGGAGGGCGCGCATTGGCCCGACGGCAAGTTCCTGGCCGAACAGGGCACCCGCGATGCCTTCGGTCATGCGCAACTGGGCGGCGCCGCGCCGGTGGTCGCAAATATGATCAAGGACGCGCTCGGGTATAAATTCCATTGGGCCGTGGCCGACTATATGCAGCGCGCGGCACGGCATATCGCTTCGAAAACGGATGTCGAGCAGGCCTATGCGCTGGGCAAGGCCGGCGTTGAGTTCGCTCTGGCCGGCGAAAATTCGATCATGCCCACGGTGGTGCGGACATCGAACAATCCCTATGAATGGGAGATCGGCAAGGCGCCATTGTCGGAGGTCGCCAATGTCGAGAAGATGATGCCGACCGAATATATCTCCGATGACGGATTCGGCATTACGGACGCGTGCCGGGAATATCTGGTGCCGCTTATTCAGGGTGAAGACTATCCACCCTACACGAAGGGCATGCCGGATTATGTGACGCTGAAAAACATGCCGGTCGAACGGAAGCTCGCCGCGTTCGAACTCTAGGCTGGCGCGCACATGTGTCGATTGCACCTTCTCCTGGAACGCTCACTCCCTGGGTGATGAGCATGTTCTAGGGCGTGTTCGAGCGCTCCAGGAGAAGGCCGACCGCCTGGGCGCGATTGCGGACGCCGAGTTTGTCGTAAAGATTTCGGAGATGAAACTTGACGGTATTGGTGGAGACCGAAAACTTGTCCGCGAGCTCGATATTGGTCGAGCCTTCGGATAGCCCCTTGAGCATTTGCTGTTCGCGCTTGGTCAGCTCGTCAAGGGGATTGGAGGTCAATTCGCGCGCGTCGAAATAGGGGAAGATCATGCGGCCGGACGCGACTTCCGCCGCGGCGTTGAGAAGATTCTCGGGCGGTTCGGTCTTGGAGACGAAGGCGGCCGCGCCCAGGCCCATGGCCCGCGCCGGGGCATCCTGTCCGTGATAACCCGTATAGATGATGATCTTCGGTGGATTGGCTAGCGCCTGCATGGCTTCGAGCACGAAGGCACCATCGCCGGGCTCCATGACCCAGCCGACTATACCGACATCGAATTGGATGCGGCCGACCGCATCGAGGAAACGCTGGCCGTCAGAGGCGGAAAAAGCCACCGACAGGCGGTCGTCCTCGGCGACAAGCGACTTTAGGCCGCGCCGGATCAGAGGATTCTTGTCGGCTATGCCGACTGAGACGAGCGTATGCTCGATTGTAGGATTTTCCGACAAATTCTGTCAGTTCTCCGAATGATTGAAATTTTGGTAGTTTGCCTCTCTTCGTCGCCGGCATTGTAGGGCAATATTCATCAGGAAACAATCAATGTGAGTCTATAGAAGCCTAATTTTTTATCAGGCTTTATGCGTGCATGGCGACAGGCTGGCGACTGTGCTCCCGTGGTGTCCCGGCCGGGATATGTCCCGGCCACGGGCCTTCGATGTTCGCCCTTCAGCAGCCCGGATCGCTGGTGCGATAGCGCGATGGCGTGTGTTCGGTTTTCTCCCAGAGAAAGGGTTTTGAAAAGAGCTGGAACAGGGCCCGGTAAGCGGCCAGAGATATCATGAGCCAGTAGAGCGGCATGGCCAGGGTGTGCGGCAACAGATTTTTCAGGCCGCGCTTGTAAATGGTGACCCATGCAAGCGCGATCGCGGCGAGATAGCCGCCTGACAGGTTGAGGAGAGCGATATGCCAGAAGCCCTGACCGATCAGATCCGAGGGTTTTGCGAGCGGGTGGCCACCGGCCAGTTCGATCGCGAGCCCGAGGTAAAAAAGCGGATGGATGAGCGCCGATAAAATCGCGCCGCCGAGTATGGCCTGAAATCCGAAATAGCGCCAATTACCCACCTCGCGCCGGAACCGCGCCGTGTTGCGGGTGTGAACGAGATAGGTCTGCATCCAGCCCTTGAGCCAGCGAGTGCGCTGTTTGAGCCAGGGCATGACCGAGGTCGGCGCCTCCTCGAAAGTGGTCGATTTCAGAACACGAATTTTCAGGCCACGGCGCATCAGCCTGATGCCCAGGTCCGCGTCTTCGGTGACATTATAAGGATCCCAACCGCCGATTTTGCGCAAAACCGACGTGCGGAAATGATTCGATGTGCCGCCCAGGGGTATCGGAAGCGAGAGGCTGTCGAATGAAGGCAGCAAGCCGTCGAAAAGCGATGTGTATTCGATGGTGAACTGGCGGGTGAGCCAGGTCTCGCCGGCATTGTAAATGTTGAGCTGCGCCTGGATGCATGCCGTATCTGCGCCCGTCGCGCGGAACATATCAAACGCGCGGAGGAGCTGGTCGGGTTCGGGCTCGTCTTCCGCGTCATAGATGACAACGTATTCCCCCCTGACATATTCAAGAGCATAATTCAGCGCTTTCGGTTTTGTGCGGGGGCCGCCGTCGGGGACAATTACAATATCGAAATTTCCCGGCAGATCGAGCGCCCTCGCGGCCTCGACCGTCTCGTGGTCGATGCTTTCGAGAACGATTTTTATGTCGAGTTTGGCTGCCGGGTACCTCAACATTTTAAGGGCATCGACGAGGGCGGGAAGAATTTCCCGTTCCCGGTAAAGCGGTACAAGGACCGAGTAGACGGGCAGGTCGGCCTCCGCCAGCGCCGGCAGTTTTTCACCAGCACGACGATCATGGAGGTGAGCCGCAGCAGGACGATGGACAGGAATGGCAGTGACAGCAGCGCCGCGATGAAAATCAGGGTCGGCCTGGGCGCGATGGCGAACGCTCCGGCGAGCGCCCCCATAAGCATGGCGAGCACAAGGGCCTGGGACGGCCACAGGCCGGTAGAAGATGACAGGGCGGGGGCTGTGTCGGCGAGGTTGTTTACGGCCCGCGCCAGCACCTGGGCTCCATGTTGCCGCCGGTGCGCTTCACGCATGGCTCCCTGGGTGGCGATGGCAATTCCACCGGCGGGATGGCCCGATGCGGCAATGATTTCGCTTATCCGGCCCGGCCCGACCGCACGCCCGTTGAGCACAATTGTTCTTTGACCGTTTCGCATCAGAACAGCCAATGCGGGATCGGGCATTGCTGAATTCGGACCTTTGTGTTTGGCCAGGATCGCCCCTGTCATCGTGGTTTGATCCTCAAATCCCACCCCGAGAAGGCCGGCCAGGGCACGGCAATAGATTGCCTCATCGAGCCAGCCGAGGGAGATGAGGACATCGTGGGGTTCGCTCCGCCATTTGTGCGCCAGATGGCAGGCATAGTCGAGTATGGCGTCGCTCAAGCCCAGATTCTGGAACAAGCCATATTCAAACGCCTCAATCCGGGACCGCTCATCGTCAATGCCTTCCCAGTCAATGCCTTCCGATACGCTGCCGCCAAGGTCAGCGCCATCCGGTTGGTCGCGGTCAAACGCCTGGCGGCCTTCCCGGCTCGTACCGGCAAATGTCTCATTTACCGGCGCCCCGGACAGCCGGGCAAGCGGACCGGATTTGCCCTGACCATGAGACTGTTTCCGGTTGTTTCGCATTTCCTCTGCACTTGTTCGTGAGGGCGTGCCTCTGCCGTGAACGCGATTGCGATCGCAATCTTTGCCAACAACACCCCTTGCCATCAAAGGGACCTGGAGCGGTGCTTATGGTTAATACTGGATGCGCTGATGGCGTTGATTGAGCAATCGGGTAGTTACCTAGCCGGGGCTGGCGTTCGCCATGAATTCATGCAAAATGGCTTTGATTCAATGGCTTAGGCTTGGCTTTGGTTCAATGAACTGGCCTTGGCGCTGGTGAACCGGTACGGATCGTCTTATGCTGGTTTGGCGCAAAATGGAGAAGAGACCGGACACATGATGGATATTCGCGCTGCATGGCTTGGCACGGCCTGTCTGCTTCTGGCCGGATTTTCTGCGGGGATACCACCGTTCGGGTGGTTGTCCGGCCCAGTCATGGCGCAATCCCGCGCGGACAGTGAGGCCGGTGCGGCAGAAATTGCGCAACCGCCAAAACGGTCCGTGATCCGTTTTGTCACTTCGGGAGATTATCCGCCTTTCAACTATGAAGACGAGGACGGCGTGCTGACCGGGTTCAATATCGATATTGCGCGGGCGGTCTGCCTCGAACTCGATGTGACCTGCAATATCGTGGCACGGAAATGGAATGAGCTTTTGCCTGTGCTCGGCCGGGGCGAGGCGGATGCGATTGTCGCTTCGATCAAGGTGTCGCCCGGATCGCTGAAGGTGGCCGATTTCACGGACCGGTATTATTTTACTCCGGGACGCTTCGTCGCCCGCAAGAAATTTCGTTCATACGAGATGACGCCGGAAGGGCTCGAAGGACGTTCGGTCGGGGTTGTCAAAGGCACGGCGCATGAAGCTTTCGTCAACCGCTATTTCAGGGATTGCAAAATTGTATCCTTCGGCCGCAATTACGACGCTAGGCAGGCGCTCAGGGAGGGCCAGGTCGATTTTCTGTTCGGCGACGGAATGGGGATGATGTTCTGGATCCACGGGACGCAGTCAGCCGGCTGTTGCGAATTTCGGGGCGGAGCGTTCTCCGATCAACGCTATTTCGGCGACGGCATCGGGATCGCCGTGCGCAAGGGCGAAAATGACCTGCGCAGGCAGATGAACAAGGCGCTTGCCGTCATTCGCAGCTCCGGCCGGCTGGAAGAACTCTTTCTGCGGTACTTCCCCATCAAGATTTACTGACCAATAAAGATTGACCGACATTACCCGGCTCAGGCGTTGTCCTCGCCGGGCGGTTTCGACCGCATTGCGCTGTCTTTGCCGGTGAAGGGGAGCTTCAGGCTCCAGACTATGCCGGTCGGGTTTTCGGACTGGTAATCGGGCAGGCCGATCGTCATGTCGTCATGCCCCTTTTCCGGCTGATCGTTATAGGTCGAAAAAATACGGTCCCATATGGAAAGGCTGAAACCGTAATTCGAATCCGTCTCGCGAAGGATGATCGAATGATGGACACGGTGCATGTCAGGCGTGACAAACACCTGCCGCACGACACGGTCGACGGCGAGGGGCAGTTTGAAATTGGCGTGGTTGAACATGGCCGTTCCATTGAGCAGGACCTCGAAGATAACGACCGCCTCGGGGCTTGGGCCCAATATCAGGACCAATACAATCTTGTACAGCATCGACAGCGCAATCTCGACGGGGTGGAAACGCGCTCCCGTCGTGACATCGAAATCGACATCGGCGTGATGCATTCTGTGAAACAGCCAGAGCATGGAAAATTTATGAGATGCGACATGCTGGCCGTAAATTGCGAGATCCAGAAGAACGACGGCAATCAGAATTTCCAGCCATATGGGCAAGTCGACGAGATGAAGCAGGCCCCAGGAATTCGCTTCGGTCCAGAAAGCGGTGCTGACCGCTATCAGCGGAATGACGAAAAGTCCCATCAGCCTGATGACGAGGCTGTTAAAGGCCACAATCGAAATATTGGTGAACCAGCGATGGGATTTGGAATGTTCGAGTGGACGCCGCGGCATGAGGAATTCAAGAAGCGCCATAACGACAAAGACGCCGATGAAAACGGAAAGCCGCAATTTGACTTCGCTTAGTCCGAATATGAGTTCCATTGTCAATCTGCCCTTCTGCTCTCTTGACTGCAGGCCGGAAGCGGCCCCTTACGGTTGGGCAACGGGCTAGCATGGGCCGTCCGCGCCTCACCAGTAACATTTATGCGAGCTTGTCCCTCTACCGAGGCGGTTCTTTGCGGGCGGCAGCGACGGGATGAGGCCGCTCAATTTGAACGCCCTTTTTTTCCTGTCTTGCTTCCCGGTCTTGTTTCCCGGTCATCAACAACAGTCCGTTGGCGAACCTAAAGCACCTGATGGCGCGCGCGGGCGCCGCGCTCAATCGCAGCAACGGCCAGCTTGTCGAGATTGAGACGGTCCCGCAGAAGCTGGAGGAAACGAAGCTCTTCCTGCTTAACATCGAGATCGACGGCCGCAATTTCAACCGCCAGGGCATAAGCGGTTTCCTTGAGGTGTTCGGGCAAAGCATCCGCGATGGCGTTCAAGACGGCTTCCAATCCATTGGGCTCGCTGACAAGCTCGCCGCATTCCTGCGCCGTCTTGATGAGTAGCTCGGGATCGAAATCGAGGAATATGGGAAGGTGTTTCACCAGGTCGCCGATGCGGGCCAATTCCTTGTCCGTGATGCTCCGGTCAACGGCCGACATCGTGACCATGACATGAATAAGTGCGGTATGGGGATCCAGGGGTTTGGACATTGGCTGTTCCTTCTCCATTACTTGTGCCGGCGCGGCATTCACAACGTTTTACGCCGTTCAGGGCTGGTCACGCTCGGTTGAGTGGAATAGAAGATTTGGACCTTCCCGGCAATCAATTTATTGACGGGTCGTGAGCCTCGGCATAATTAGGGGCCTTGCCACGCCTGTCATCCCATGACCCAATGTTCAATGAAAGCCGAGCTTCCGCATGTCCGAAAGGATCGATACCGAATTGAAAATTGCCGCCGAGACGAGCAAGTCCTGGCCGTTTGAAGAAGCGCGCCGGCTGATCAAACGTGTCGAGAGGATGAAATCGCCGCCCGAACAGGTGATGTTTCAAACCGGTTATGGTCCTTCGGGGCTGCCGCATATCGGGACGTTTGGCGAGGTCGCACGCACGGCCATGGTGCGCCATGCATTCGAGACCCTGTCGGATGTGCCGACGCGGCTGGTCTGCTTTTCCGACGATATGGACGGGCTGCGCAAGGTTCCGGACAATATACCGAATAAGGAGCTTCTTGAGCCCCATCTCGGCAAGCCCCTGACCGAGGTTCCCGATCCATTCGGGGAGCATGAGAGTTTTGCCCATCACAACAATGCGCGCCTGCGCGCGTTCCTCGACCGGTTCGATTTCGAATATGAGTTCTTTTCCGCAACCGATTGCTACAAATCGGGCCGGTTTGACGAGACGCTCCTGAAAATGCTCGGGGTATACGACAAGGTCCTCGATATAATCCTGCCGACGCTCGGTGAAGAGCGGCGGAAGACCTATTCGCCGTTTCTACCGGTCTGTCCGCGGGACGGGGTCGTTCTGCAGGTGCCGCTTGTCGACCGCAACCTGAAGGAAGGCAGCGTCACCTACAAGGATCCTTCGAGCGGTGATCTGGTCGAGGTTCCCGTTACGGGCGGGCATGTCAAATGCCAATGGAAAGCGGACTGGGCCATGCGCTGGGTGGCGCTTCACACCGATTATGAGATGGCGGGCAAGGATCTCATCGATTCCGTGCGGTTGTCATCGCAAATATGCCGCGCCCTTGGCGGGATGCCGCCCGAAGGTTTCAATTACGAACTCTTTCTCGATGAAAACGGCGAGAAGATATCCAAATCGCGGGGCAACGGACTGACGATCGATGAATGGCTCAAATACGCATCGCCAGAGAGCCTGTCATTGTTCATGTATCAAAAGCCCAAGACAGCCAAGCGGCTCCATTTCGATGTCATTCCCAAGACCGTGGATGAATATCTCACATTCTTGAACAATTATGGCGCGCAGGATGCTGCGGCGCGGGTGCAAAATCCGGTCTGGCATATACACGAGGGGCATCCACCCGAGGCCGAATTGCCGATCAGCTTCAATCTATTGCTCAATCTCGTCAACGCGTCGAATTCCGAGGACAGGGAGGTTCTCTGGGGCTTCATTCGGCACACTGCGCCGGGCGCCGATCCTGAGGACCATCCATTGCTCGACCATCTGGTGGATTATGCGATCGTCTATTTCCACGACTTCGTGAAGCCGTTCAAGACCTACAGGCTGGCCGACGACAAGGAGCGGGCGGCGTTCCTCGAACTGGCGGGCGCGCTCGAGGAAGCGGCGGAGGGCTCGGACGGACAGGAATTGCAGGCAATCGTCTATCAGGTGGGCAAGGCCCATGAGTTTGAAAATCTGCGCGACTGGTTCCGTGCGCTATACGAGGTTCTGCTCGGACAATCGCAGGGACCGCGATTTGGCTCCTTTATCGAGCTATATGGTGTAGATGGCACCATCAAACTGATCCGCGACGCGCTTGAGGGCAAACTGGTCAAGTGAGCGCGGGCCGGCCTCGGCCACCTCGCATCGGCCGACGCGCACAAGTCATGTGCCTTTTTATCGGCCGGTTGCCGCTTTTTTCGGACCTCTTCTTTCCCGGAGCTCGGCTCCCGAGCGCCCCTCGAGATGCAGTTCCTTTTTCAGTTTGCTCAGGTAAAACTGCTCGTTTTCCATGACCGTTTTGTAATCCCAGTTGTCGATTTTTGCCAGACGGTTGACCATCGCGAACTCGGTCATCTGCCTCAGCTCACGTTGCTCGTCCCAGGGCAAAAGCAAATCGCGCTTCTCCTGATATTCCCTGTTATTGATCATGGGATTGATATCCTGTTTGTTCCCGGTGGCGTGGGGCAGGGGCAGGGGCAGCAAATTGCCCAGACTGGCGCGGCAATCGTCGCGCTCGGTTGCGTCCGTAAAGATGGAATTGAGCCAGAGTGATTTTCTTCTCGGACGCCGGGGAAAGACATGCTCGACGCTGATGTCGCTCGGTTTCCAACGCAGATCGCCGCCCTTGGTGAGCAGATCGTTCAACAAAAGGAGAACAAGCTTGGCTGACTGGCCGGAGCCCGAATAGAGGTCATGGGTGAGCTGATAGAGCACGCCCTCCTGCTCGTCGGCGGTCAGATAAAGGCGGCTTTTTTTCTGGTTCATCACGTCGCCGCTCATAATATCACGGATCAACTGGCGATACCTCGTTTCGCGTTTCGAGCCGCCAAATCCCAGAATGGAGAGGCCGAACGAAAGGCGCCGCAATTCTCTCAGAAATTCTTCGATCAGTGCATTGTCGCCCTTGTGCTCGCCGATGAACTGGATTGCCGAAGGTATCCAGGTTTGAAATCGCACCCATTGCAACATGGTCAGATAACGGTGGATCTGACTGTCTTCGGGTAATTCGCGCGTTTCGGGATTACGGATGTATAGCAGGCCATCACAGACCGGATTGAAATATTTCTCTATATAGGCCGGCGAGCCGCCCTGCTGCTGGGCAAGGGCGCAATTCTCCGCGAGGATCTTGGATTTGGCGCGGCCGTAAATATGGTGGATGATCGAAAACACCTGGTCGAAATCCGGGCCGAGCCGATTTTCTTTCTCGCGCCAGTCGCGCGTCAATTCCTCGCGCATGTCCGCGGGGATCGATTGGTCGCCGAGGATGGTGGCGCGTCCGATATCCGCTACCGTAAGGGCGCGGCCGCGCTGATTGATCGACATGAAGATATTATATGCGGTGTCGATATCTTCCGAGATCGCGTGAATGATCTTGACCCGCTCCAGAATGAATTTTATCAGCCCCGGCCGGAGTTCCTGCGCCATTATCGACAGGCGCTTTCTGTAATTGTCGCGGATGTCGAGAATTTTTTCCTGAGACGGTTTCAGATCTTCGTCGTCCGACGCGATCAGCGTCGCCCCCATGGGCTGAACGTATTTCTGAAATATTTCCGCGTCATTGTTGAAGAGCGTGAGCTGATAATCATAGGGCGAAGACTCGCCTTCAAACTTGATCAGTTCGTGCAGGCGTGATCGTTCGTCCTTGTCATCGCTGAGATCGCGCAGGGTGGCCAGCAATAATGTCAGCGTCGCAAAGCGCTGTTGGCCGTCGACAATCTTGTAAACGTCATAAGGCAGCGCGCTTATGCCGCCCGTTATCGGCTCCACGAGCAGATCCTGTTGGGCGCAGACGGTCATGCCGAGAAAATAGTCTTCACCCGGGCCGTCGGCAAACGCAATTGAGAAATCGTCGAGAAGCTGGATTGCCTCGTCTCTTGTCCAGGAGAAGGGTCTTTGGTAGCTGGGGAGGACGTATAGAATTTGTTCTGAAAAAAGTTTACCGATGCTTTGGGGAGACGCGTTGAAACTCATGAAACTGGAAACCTTGTGTCTGAAATATGAAACCTTACTTTGACTGGCAATTTATTACATTAAGCGCACAATACAGCGCTTATGCAGGCATTTACTTTTCTGTTATCCCGTTTTTAGATCATCGGAGTGCGTTTATAATCAGATTAAACTTCTAATAGGGGTGGGGACGCAACGCAATTTAATTTTATTTGACGGATATGCACAGGCGGAAAATCGAAGTTTCAGTTTTTCCGATTAGACAATAATCGCCGGTGAGACAGGCGGCTTTATTGAGAGAACCAAGGGATGATTTATAAAATCTGCCACAGCGACGAGTGGCACGATGCCGTGGAGAGCGGCTGCTATTCAGGGTCTCGGGACGATGCGCGGGACGGATTTATTCATTTTTCGACCGCCGATCAACTTGCCGGCACCCTGGCCAGGCATTTTGCCGGCCAGTCCGACCTGGTTCTCATTGCCGTCGCCGCCGACCGCCTCGGCAGCGCGCTCAAATGGGAGAAATCGAAAGGCCGCGCCTCAGGGGGCGGCTCGATTTTTCCTCATCTCTATGACGAACTGGATATTTCGGCTATCGAGTGGTCGCGGCCTCTACCTCATGACGAGGATGGCCGGCATGTCATTCCGGATGGGCTTATTTGATGCTGAACGGTTTATTTGATCTGGCTCGACCGGCGCTTCTCATGATGGAGCCGGAGCGCGCGCATGAATTGACGCTTCTTTCTCTTGAAAAAGGGCTTTATCCGCGCCGGCAGGGACCGGATTCCGAGGTTTTGAAGCAGCAGGTCATGGGCCTCGACTTTCCCAATCCCGTCGGCATGGCGGCAGGGTTCGACAAGAACGGGCGGGTGCCTCAGGCCCTTCGGAACATCGGTTTCGGGTTCGCCGAGGTGGGTACGGTGACGCCATTGCCCCAGCCTGGAAATCTGCGCCCCAGGATTTTCAGGCTCATTCGCGACCGGGCGGTGATCAACCGTCTCGGCTTCAACAATGAGGGGCATCAGGCGGTTCTTAGCCGTTTGCGCAGCCATGAACATCAGGGGATTGTGGGTGTCAATATCGGGGTGAACAAGGATCAGACCGACCAGATCGCCGATTACGAAAGCGGGCTTGCCGCCTTCTCGCAGGTTGCGGACTATTTCATGGTCAATATTTCTTCGCCCAATACGCCCGGCCTCCGGGACCTTCAGGCTCCCGACAATCTTGATCGCCTGCTTCAGCGCCTGCAAAAAACGCGTGGCGAGATTTATGAGCGTTCCGGCAGGCGTCCGCCCGTGGCCGTCAAGCTGTCGCCCGATATGTCGGTGGACGATCTGCCTGCAATTGTCGATGTTTTGATGTCGCGATCGGTCGACGGCATCTGCGTTTCCAACACTACGTTGTCCCGCTACGGTCTTCGTGATCAAGTGACGGCCAGGGAAAGCGGCGGACTTTCGGGTCGTCCGCTTTTCGAGATGTCGACGGCCATGCTGGCGCGGGTCTACCTGCTTAGCCAGGGCAAGGTGCCGCTGATCGGCGTCGGGGGCATTTCATCGGGTGAAAACGCGCTTGATAAAATCAAGGCGGGCGCCTCGCTTGTGCAGCTCTATACCGGGCTTATATATGAAGGTGCCGGGCTTGTCGGCCGGATCAAATCTCATCTCGAGACATATTGCCTGAGCCATAAGATCTCATCGATTTCAGAGGTCACCGGATGCGATGCCCGGAAGTGGGCGGCATAAGGGTGCGGGTTGCCTTGTGGGACCGCACGGCCTGGCCGCCCCGGCATGGAAGGAAAGGACTGAAAATTGACCGCAACCATTTATCATAATCCGCGCTGTTCGAAATCCCGTCAGACCCTGGAGATACTCGAGGAGAAGGGGGTTTCGCTGAATATCGTCCGTTACCTCGACCAGCCGCCGAGCGAAGAAGAATTGCGGCTTGTGCTCTCGAAGCTCGGCATCGGCCCCCGCGACCTGATGCGCACGTCCGAAGACATTTATAGCGAGAAGGGGCTTGATGATCCCTCTCTCAGCGATGATGAGCTGATTGCCGCCATGCTGGAAAATCCCATCCTGATCGAACGGCCGATTGTCGTGAACGGGGACAAGGCCGCTATCGGGCGGCCGCCCTCGCAGGTTCTCGATATCGTATAGGCCGTCCCGTCTGGGCCGGACCGTCTGGGCCGGACCGTCTGGGACGGATTGTCACTTGCCGGGATTGCTTGGACGCCCCATCGTCTTGATCAGCCGCGTGACAACCCAGATCGGGAAGACGATTACCGCGCCCAGCAGGAAGTATTGCATGATCCATTCGATGGCGTCCCAGCCGAGATTGTAGATCCGCGTTATCAGGAGCTTGATGTGCTGCACGAGCTCCAGGGCATCGAGGTTGAGTGCCGCAAGGACGATACCGACGATGAGCGAAATCACCGCCAGCCTGAGAAGCACCATTGCCGGGCTGCCACCAAAAAAACGCTCCATAAAAAGAACTCCTGCTTTGCCTGAATGACGGCGGTCCGTGCGAAGGCTCCGCCGCCTGTGTATAAATGTCTGCTTTTTCCCTTTCAAACATATTCCGGCGTAGGAGCGCAAGCAAGCAGGGTCGTTGGATGATTGCGTCCGGAGTGCCGAAAAATCCGGACTCGATTTTTATGTCATTGAAAAAACTTGAAAAAAAATGCGAAACATTTGAACGAATCAGTCATAGTTGTCCGTCCAAGCATTAAATGGATCGAGTCGGTGTTTTTTTTACGCCTGTTGAAAAGATGGCACATCGGTCGATCAAGTTGCGTTCTGTGAGAATGTCCGGGTTTTAACCTGTGTGGATGCATTCAAAAGGGGCGCTCTTTGGCTCAACCGCAGCACTATTACGACAGTTCCGATCCCAGATACCGGGTGTGCCGGGAAATCTCGCTCTGTGGAAAAGAATTTCTTCTCGATCCGTCCGGGGCGCTGTTCTGGCCGGCGGAGGGACTGCTCGTTGTCGCCGACCTGATGTCGGGTACAATTTCACCTCGGATGAAATTGCGCCGTTTGAAAGCTCACAGGCTGAGCGAAAAAATGACGCTCCTCGATGACGTCATTCAGAGATTTAGACCCGACAGGATCGTGGCGCTGGGCGAGCAGCCGGCCCGCCGGCAGGAAATCATGGACCTCAACGGCGCCGCCCGCGAGATGTTTCTGACGCATCTGGACGGATATAACTGGCACTGGGTCGGGCCCCGGACCGATGATTGCGAACCCTTTGGCGCCAATGCCGACACCGCCAGCGCGCTTGTGGTCAACGGCTTCACTCTGCGGCACCGGCCGCACCCGGGCCCCGTCATTCGCGAGATTGCCGGTTATCACAGCCCTGCTGCCTTTGTCAGAACGCACCGCTATTCCATCAGGCGGCCGTGCTTCGTCGCCAATGGGCAGCGTTTGGTTCTGCCCAGCTTCGGCCAGTTTTCGGGCGGCAACAATATTCTCGACAAGCGTTTCAAAACCATCTTCACCAATGATGGTCTCGCGGTCTGGATGCTCGGTTATGACGGCGTGCAACCGGTGGCCTGCCGCCAGCTCAGACCCGATTGAGGGACTGCCTCCGTTCCTCGCCATATAGGCTCCGACGCCAATCAGCGTCAGAATTCAACCAAAAGCACGGCTTATAATCGACAGGGACGGATTTCGGTGAGGAAACTTCACGAAAATCCATTAGTGCTTGTCTGGCCATCTGTGAAATGCTTTTAAAGCGCCTGGCTGGTGGGACAATGGATTGTCATGTATTTCCCGCCGGATTACCCAATCGCAAACCGGTATGAGGGAAGGGCTGCAATGAATTTCAAACGTGGTGTTCTGGCTGTGTCGGCAGCGCTCGCAGCGATACTTGCCGGCAGTACGGCCAGGGCCGAGGTCACAGCTCAGGATATCCTGAACGATCAAAAAACCGTCGAAGACGTCGTGACCCATGGCAGTGGGCCGCGCGGGCAAAGATACAGCCCCCTCGCCAATATCGACACCGGAAATGTCGCGCATCTCGTGCCGGCATGGTCGTTTTCGTTTGGCGGCGGTAAACTGCGCGGAGAGCAATCCCAGGCGGTCATGAGCGACGGCATTGTGTATGTCACGGGTTCCTACAGCCGCATATGGGCCATCGATTCGCAGACCGGCGAAGAGATCTGGCAATATGACGCGCCACTGCCCGAAGACATCAAACCCTGCTGCGGCGTGGCCAATCGCGGTGCGGTTCTTTTCAAGGACAAGGTATATTTCGGAACCCTCGATGCCTATCTGGTCGCACTCGACGCCAAAAACGGCAAACTCGCCTGGCGGAAAAAAATCGGAGATTACAAGGAGGGCTACTCCTACACAGCGGCCCCGTTGATCGTGAACGGCATGGTCGTTACGGGTGTTTCGGGCGGCGACTATGGTATTGTCGGCCGGGTCGAGGCACGCAATGCGGATACCGGCGATCTCGTCTGGTCGCGGCCGATTATCGAAGGTCATGTGGGCACGCTCAATGGCAAGCCGTCTACCATGACCGGCATGGCGGGCGAAAGCTGGCCCGGCGACACCTGGAAACGGGGTGGCGGCGCGCCCTCGCTCGGCGGCACTTATGACCCCGATACCAACCTCCTCTATTTCGGCACCGGCCACCCGATGCCCTGGAACAGTCATCAACGTCCGGGCGACAATAAATGGACGTCCTCGCGTCTCGCCATCAATCCGCAAAATGGCGAAATCGTCTGGGGCTTTCAGACCACGCCGAATGACAGCTGGGGCTATGGCGGCACCAACGAGTTCATTCCGTTCGATTACAGGCTCGACGGCAAAACCGTCAAGGCAGGCGCCACGGCCGACGCCAATGGTTTTTTCTTTGTCCTCGACCGTACCGATGGCGCGTTCATCCGTGCTTCGCAATATGCGCGGGATGTCACATGGGCGAGGGGTATCGACAGGAGCGGCCGTCCGGTCGTCACGAAAGGCGGCAGGCCGGGCAATCCCGTAGATTCGGCATCCGGCCAGATCGGCAGCTCCGTGTTTGCGGCTCCGTCGTTCCTCGGCGGCAAGAACCGCAATCCGATGGCCTACAGCCCGCAGACCGGATTTTTCTATATCCCCTCAAACGAGTGGGGCATGGATTTGTGGAACACCCCCGCAACCTATGTGAAAGGCATGCCCTACAAGGGGGCTGGGCATACCGTCAAACCGCTATATGAATATATCGGCTCGCTCAAGGCGATGGATCCCACGACCGGAAAAATTGTCTGGGAAGTGCGCAACAAGGCGCCTTTTTGGGGTGGCGTTCTTGCAACCGCCGGCGGGCTGGTATTCACCGGCACGCCCGAGGGCTATCTCAAGGCATTTGATGCAAAGAACGGCAAGGAGCTTTGGAAGTTCAATACCGGCTCGGGCATCGTCGCGCCTCCCATTAGCTGGGAGGAGGATGGCGAGCAGTATATCGGCGTCGCATCAGGCTGGGGCGGGGCTCAACAGCTCTGGGGCAAGGGCGTCGCCAAGGTTCTCAAGCATGTCAATCAGGGCGGCAGTTACTGGGTCTTCAAACTGCAGCGCCACAAGGCCAGGGAACCGCTTTGATATAATGCCGGGCAATAGTCCCGGGCCTCTCGTGATCCCCGTTCACCTGGAGCATGGGGTCGGCAAACGCCTAATGTATTGCCTGCCAGGCCATCCGTCTCATCGCATCCCTGCACCTGCACCTGCACCGGCTCCGATACCGACCGTCAGGTGTGGCGCTGCGCGATTGGGAATTTCGCGAATTATTCTTCTAAGTGAAATTTCAGGACCGCAAGCAGCTTGTCGATCGTCGTCTTCAACGGCTTGGGATCATCGAACATGAAGATGGCATAGGCATCGGCCTTGTGGTTCTTATGGATGGCCAGGAGCAGCGCCGTTCGATAACGGACATGCAGCCTTTGATCGATGTTGAAAAGACCGGCAGCGGCCCAGTCCGCATTGAACAGTAATTTGGCTTTGCCGGGTTGATAGTCCCGGCTCGAAATGGCGCCATGCGCTGCGAGACGCCCGACCAGCGTATGGAAGACCATCGCATACATATGGTTCGGTTCGGGAGCGGAATTGTGCGGATCGCTATAATCGATCTTCAGCCGTTGCAGGGGCCGGATGGCGTAATGAACTTCAAGCGGCAGTGTCTTATGTCTGAATCCCTTTTCAAACTCATACAGTTCTGTCTTCGACGCCGATATCTCCTCAAGTGCGTCGCTTTGTGCAAATACAAGTCCCCCTTCCGCGAGCAGTGTCTCGAAGCTGGGGGATTGAGACGACCATGCAGCAGTTACCGAAACGGCGGCCGCGACGATCAGGGAACAAACAATGATTTGAACGAGCTTCACAACTGATTACCGACCCTTGGGCGCTGTCGCCGTTTCGGTTCCGGTTCCGGTTCCGGTTTTGGCTGTACCGTCCTTGAGAGGTAACGCAGGACCGGCGGTGGCCGGATCCTTGCGCCAGGCATTCAATTGCTGACGTGCGACTTTCGTCCAGGCATCATTCTTGTTGATCTTGATGAACCGTTCCATTTCAGCGACTGCCTCGCTGCGCCGGCCGAGGCCGTCGAGAGAAATGGCGAGATTGAAGCGCGGGGCGGCGATATGTGGATTGAGGGCGACGCATTGCTCGAAGTCGGCTTTCGCCAGCTTCAGTTTTCTCTGGTTCAGCAAAACGGCTCCCCTGTTGAAAAGCGCGGCAACAAAATTCGGGTTCAAAGAGATAGCCTTGTCGAGATCCGCGAGAGCGTCTTCGGGACGGTTGAATTTACGGTAGGCCTGGGCGCGGTTGACAAGCAGGAGCGCGTCATTCGGATTTGCCTTCACGGCAGCTTCGAGATCCCGTAAGGCCCGGGCGATTCGGCCCTTCTGCAGATGAATGGTGCCGCGAATGCCGAGAAGGCGCGCTGAACCGGGGTGGCGCTGAATACCCTGGTCAAGGGTTTTGAGCGCCTCGACGGTCCGGCCCTCGGCAATGTGCTGTAGCGCCACCTTGATCAGCCTGTCGGGCCCGAGCTTGACATGCGGATCGGATTTTCCATGTGGCCGCAGGGCGCCTGGCGGCAGTGGTGTCATCGGGTTGCCCCCGCGCGTACCCGACCCTGCGCCGATACCGGAACCGCGTGGTTGACGGCGTCGGGCCGCATCGAGCTTTTTGACAAAGCTCTCCAGCGCTGCAACGGGATCATCAGCGTTTTTTTCGGTGTCTCCGGCGCGTGCCGGCTGCGACAACCCGGTCACCACCAGTAATATGCCGCCGGCGAGGGATGCAGAGATGGCGTGTCCGTTCATTTTTTCTCCGTTGCAATGGCACTATTCGTTGGAGCAAGGGGTGGCTCAGATATTCAAGACTTGTGCCTCCCGGTTGCAAGCGCGGATGCTCAGACGCAATTCCCTGCCTGCGCGCGGTCAAGTCTGAGGCATGACAGCATCGCTACTTCTTCTTCAGGGAAGCGGCATAGGCCCTGATTATCTTATTCATCAGCTTGATGTGCTGGGCGTCATTCAGGATGCCCTTGGTCGCTACCTTGCTCCAGAGCTGTTCATTGGTCATTTCCCGATGGCATCCCATGCACAGGCCCGTGCGCTCCATGCCGTCACGCACCTTCTTCGGCAGCGCCTTTGACAACGGCCAGTGCGAACCGACGGTCTGGGTCTGCTGGCCGTCCTTGATGATCACCGAGAGATCGAAATCCAGCTTGGGAATTTTCGGGATCTGGACCTGGATGTTCCTCGGTATCGGCTTGCCGGTCCTCTGGTCGATCAGATCCTCGATGACATCTTCCGTGTGCCGGGTCTGGAATACACCGCCGCCGATACCGTAGCCAAGGGCCTTGGGATTGTTATGGCAGCTCTCGCAGGTGCGGGCCTTGCGCTGTGCCGAATGCGGCTGAACCGGCGCCATGTCTATAGCCAGCGGAACCCTGGACTGGCCGAGCATTTTTTGTTCATCCTTGGCATCCGCAATGGCATTGAGCGCTATCGTCTTGCCCTTGCGGTCGATTACGGTCCAGATCACCTGGCAACCCGGCATCAGAGGCGTCACGCGCCCCTCGCCATTGATTCCGAGAACCGGATCCTCCCACCTCAGATAGGTGCGTGTCTCATATGCCTTGCCCGGGATCTTGGGTCCATGGGTGCCAAGCGCCGACTCCGCCGTCTGCCCGTTGGCCGATACCTTCGAGCCGCCGGCGACCCAGTCCGTGTCCTTTTTGTCACCGCTATAGTCCATCTTGACATGGCAGCCATAGCATTGCGGCACCCAGGAAGCGTGGCAGGCGTAACATTCCATACTATCCGTATGCTTTTTGACACTGCTCATCGCGACCAGGGCATCCTGGCTTTTCCAGTTGCCCGATTTCGCGATTGATTTCAGCACCGGAACCTTGAAGTCGGCACCCGTGGCCGAGTGCAGTATTACATTGTCGCCATCCTTGACGACGTTGCCGAAGGGATTGCCGCGTGCGGTTTTGAGGTAGCCGTCGCGCTTCTTGTAAATGGTGGCGAATTGTTCGGTTTCATCCAGCAGACCGTCGGCGAGGCCCCGCGGGGTCTGGGGAAGCTTGCGGCCGAACTCTTCGGAATAGCCGGTCGGCAGTTCCCAGGGATATTTGGCGACCGTGCCGTGGCAGTCCTGACATTCGATCTCTACCTGGGCCAGCGTCGTACCGAAAATATTGCCGTCGCCATGCATATCGATAGACGTGTGGCAGTCCTGGCAGAGCATGCCGCCCTTTGGATTTTCCGGCCGACTCTTGATCTGATGGTGCAGATCGTCCGAGATGAACAGATATTTTTTCGTATGTAGTTTCGGCTGCTTCTTTCCTTGGGCGTTGAACGGGCTGCCATAGGGGAATTCCATCAACCCCTGATAGGTGACGCCTATTCGCTTGCCGCGATTATGACAGGAGTTGCACGTCTCAACCGGGATGCCGTTGCCCGCCTTGCGGGTGCCATGCAACCGGTGGGTCAGCATATGTCCGTGCTCAGACTTGCTGATGGTCGGATCATTGCCTTCGTAAATGCCTTCATTGCCATAGAGCATGTGGCATGAAGAACAGCCCATGCCGCGGTAGTCACCGCGTTTTTCGCGGCCCTTGACGCCGACATGGCAGCGCTGGCACTGCTGGCGCTGATAGGTGATGCCTGCCAGCTTGGGATCCTTCTCGATCTCGTCGACGGTAGGCAATGGTATTTGTTTCAGCTCTTTGGGAAATTGATCGGGGTAGGCGGAAATCATGGCCAGCATGTATTTCTGGTACTCTTCCGTGCCGACCTCCGGTGTCGGTCCATCCTCGTCCTTGACGTCGTAATTGCCCCACGGAACCTTGTAATTCTGGACTTCCCTGATGCCAAAAGTATGCAGGTTGCCCTGTATCTTGCCGGCTTCGGTGTTCATCAGCGATTTTTTCACGCGCTCGGCATAGCCGGCATGACACTGACCGCAGGTCCGGTCGGCGATCCAGATGCTTCCCGGGTCGGGGTAAAAGGTCTTGGGTCCGATGCCTTCTGCAAAGTCAGCCGGCGCGCCGCTGTGCGCGGCCGCCTTTGTCGTCGCCTGAGGGGTGCCGCCATGGCAGGTGACGCAGCCGCTCGGATCACCGACGCTTTCACCAAACTGTTTTATCTGGGACAGCATTTCGCTGCCCGGTTCGCGGATCGACTTGATCCCCTCATGGCAGCTGAGACAGCCCTTTTTCTTGGCCAGTGTCTCGGAAACTTTTTCGAACTTTTTCTCGCCCGTATTCTGGGCGTTGGCTGGTGCGGATGCGCACAAAGCAAATAGTACCACGATAATCAGGTTCGATTTCCGCATGGCGCCTCATCAACCTCCAGCTCTACCGCAAGCCCAAGATCCAATACTCGATGATGCCACCGCTCCAGCCGGAGCTTGAATTACCGTCAACGAACCGATTGAATCATGCACTCGTTAAAAAAACGACGGGTACTTAAAGATCACTATTCAGATTGTCCGTGATGAAGTCAAGAGCTAGTCAGTGGCTCACGCTTGGCGAATGGAGCGGCCTCTCCCGGGCGATCCGATTTGATGCATGAAATTTCTCGTCGTCGGTCGGTAGGAAAAACCGGCAATATTGGCCGTAAGATTGCCGCAAGAATGCAATTGACGCCTGCTTTTGCGCGGTGTGCCGGCAGTTTTCAAAGAAGCGAAGATGGCCGTCTGGATTCAAAACCCAGTCTTCCCCGGCTTCGCCTCACCGGTCATTCGCATTCGGTATCACGGGGCAGTTTTTTTGTCCGGTCCCGGAGCCGCCTTTTCAGCTTCGACCTCGTCGTGCAGCGAACGGCCTTCAAGCATGGGCAGGCCGAAGGCGCCGCCATAGATCGTTTTGAAATCCGCCTGGATCCTTTCCACCGGCGTATCGGGAAAGGTGCCGTGATCGCCGACATATTCCATGAACTTCTCCTCCCTGGCGTTGACGGCCTGGAACAGGGAATCGCACGTTCCGTTGAAATCGAGCGGAGCCACGGAAAACTTCCCGCACAGATCCTCATCGAATGCCGGCGTTGCCTTGACCCACTTTCCATCGAGATAAAGATCGGTATAGGAATGCCAGTGAAAGATATCGGTGCCGATCAGATCGATAAATTTCTGTGACGACATGTGGTTGATGACATCGGCAAAGCCGATGCGCGCCGGGATGCCCATAATCCTCGCGGCCGCCGCCAGCAGAGCCGATTTCGACTGGCACATGCCCTTGCCGGTGAGGAGGCAGTGGCTGGCCTTGTAAATTTCCCGATCGTCGAAGTCCCAATATGGCGTGTAAGCGATCCTGTCGCGGACCGCATAATAAAGCCGCACGGCCTTCGCGCTATCGTCTGTGAGCCCGTCTGCGTGAAAATTTGCGAATTCGACCACCTGGGGATGGTCGCTATCGATATATGTTCCGGGCCGGAGATAGGTTTCTGTAGAGGATTCTGTCATGTTAGTGCTTATCCACTCATTGCACCGGTTTTGCAATGTTCCGTGCGGCAGTGACCGGACCGCCTTCGGCCCGATATCCATGCTTGCCTCCATGCCCGAGAGTTGTTAGATCATTCATTGTCTAGACACTCAACGGTTCCAGACATTTATGTCCAGACATTCATGTCCTGACATTTATGTCCAGACATTCATGTTGAGACTTTCATGTTCATTCATAGCTGGCCAATCATGGCTGGCCACATGAAGGGCGCGTAGCTCAGTGGGAGAGCACTTCGGTGACATCGAAGGGGTCGCTGGTTCAATCCCAGCCGCGCCCACCATGAAATTTGCGGGGTCTGGGACGGAATATTAATAAACGCCGTTCTAATATTGACGGTGTGACGTTTAGGTTATTGACAGTTTGCCACTGCGGCCCTAGTTTGCGGCCTTTCCAGTAACGTCTTCAAAAACACGCCGGCCTCGGTCGGGGCGCATTTCTGAATTTATCGGTGCAGAACGATGAAAGTCAAAAACTCGATCAAATCACTTCGCAGACGCCACAGGGACAACCAGGTTGTGCGTCGGCGCGGGCGGCTTTACGTGATCAACAAAACCAACCGGCGCTTTAAGGCGCGGCAAGGCTGAAACGCGCCCCGGACGCACGTTTTCCAGTCGTTCATAATGGCACAGCCCTTTAAAACATATTGCGGATGACAAGGCTTTTGCTTTGACCTTTCCGTTGCGCGGCGTATTATGCGTCCATGCGCCGGAATATCAGACATGCGTTTCAATTCACTCTGCCGACAGCTGCGTTCAGCGCGGCGTTAATGATGGCTGCCGCTCCCTCCGCCTGGAGCGAAACGAGAAACGAACGCGCCGACGGCGCGGGTCCCCAGGCCGGGGCGCCCATTCTCTCGAAGTCGTCCCCTCAGGCACTGATGGGCGCGCTCGATCCAAAATCAATGCAATTGATGAACAAGTTTTACGACCGGCTGGCACGTGCGAAAGACGCGCAAAGTGCGGGCATGCTCGAAAATGCCATTGAAATCATGTGGCAGCGTTCCGGCAGCGACACGGTGGACCTCCTGATGGCGCGTTCGTTGACGGCCCTGAAAGAACAGAATGCAGAGCTGGCGCTGGAACTTCTCGACTCGGTAACGGACATGGCTCCAAAATATACCGAGGGCTGGAACCGGAAAGCCTATGTGCATTTTTCGCAAAAACAATACACGCTTGCCTTGCATGATCTGCGCCATGCCCTGGCGCTCGATCCACGGCATTTCAAGGCGATCGACGGATTGGCGAATGTAATGCGGGAGATCGGCGACAACAAACGCGCGTTGCAGATTTACCGGACCTTGCTCAAGGTGCACCCCTTCTGGCATGGCTGCAAGCCCGCCATCGAAGAGCTCGAGCGTGAGGTCGAGGGACAGCCGATCTGAGGCTGGTATTTAACCCGCAACCGAGAATCCCTACTCCGATTTTCCCGCGAAGGCGGGCACCCAAGCGACCATTGTCCTGGTGAGTGGTATCGACAGGTCACCCACTCCGTTCAGCAATACAATAACAACCTCATGGTGAGGTGGTACGGTCACGCAGTGACGAGTACCGTCTCGAACCATGGGCAGTATGACAACAGGTTTTCGGCTTGCCGCCCATCCTTCGAGATGCGCCAGGAGCGCTCCTCAGGATGAGGTTTAAATTCGCGCCCGGCCAGCCCCTTCAATAGCGGCGGTTTTTTCTGCGCCGTTTCTTTTTCTTGGTTTGCGCGACTTTTCTGGGCTTCTGGATGGTGAGGCCCCAATTCGCGACCGCCCCCTTGTCGCCTTCGGCGCATGATTTTTTCAGCCGCGGCAAATCATCGGACCTGACGAGATTTCCCGAGGGCAGAACGCGTTTTACGTGATTGAGCGCCCACCGCATCCGGCCGCGATTTTCAACCACCCTGTGTCCCCGGCCGCCGATCACGACCCAGGTCGGTATGTATCCGGCAGCGGTCAATCTCGCCTTGTTGTCGTCTCCCAGCTGCAGCTCGAGCAAAGCGATGATGCCGGTACGCTCGGGCATCCGCCTTTGATTGGATATGAAATTACCCGTCGAGTAGATGATGAGCCCTTCGCGGCCGCTCTCCGTCGCGTGCTTTTCCCAGGGCTGCAGCACATGGGGGTGCGTGCCGATGACGGCGGTGGCGCCATGCTCAATGGCCTCCCGCGCCAGGGCTTTTTGCCGCCTGATCGGATAATGGCTGTTTTCGCTGCCCCAGTGCGGCGTCAGAATGACGGCATGGATATTTTCGTCGTCATGGAGGCGCTTTATCTCGGCGAGAACTTCGTCTTTCTGACTGTAGCAGCCGAGCACCTGCTTGTGGGGATCGGGAATGCCATTTGCCGAATAGGTGCAGGCCAGCCAGGCGACCGAGATACCGTTCGCGGGGGTCACGACGCTCCATGGACGGTCGTCATCCCTGCTTTTGCGGGTTCCGGTGAAGGGCAGCGCGGCCTTTTCAAAATTCTCTATGGTCCGGTCGACGCCCCGCCAGCCCCGGTCGAGGGCGTGATTGTTGGCGGTAGAGATGACATCGAAGCCGCTCTCCTTGATGTCGAACACGGCCGAGGGGTGATAATTGAAGGATACGTTCGGCAGCCTGTAGCCGTAAACGCGGTAGTCGAGCCGCCTGCCCGGATCGCGCACCCGGCGCCCTCCTGCGGCCAGACCCTGGGCGGCCGGGCCCTCGAGATTGCCGTAAGCCAGGTCGGCGCGCTTTAGAATTTGCGCGACCGGCGACCAGAAGTCCTTGAAATTGCCGTTCTTGCGAAAGGCCTGATAAAGCAGTTGCTTGTGATAGAGGATGTCGCCCACCGCGGCGATCGTTATGCGCGTGCCCGATTCACAGGCTTTATTGAAGGTAATGGCGCGCGCTTCTGCCGGGATGGCAGGTGTTGCTGTTGTGGTGAGTGTCGTAAATGCGCCAATAAAGGTTGCCGTGAGAGCATTGGAAAGTAGTCGCGGATGTCGTGCTTGCATTTGCCAGTTCGGTTTTTCGAGTTTTGCCGCGCTATTTCACTCATTTTTACACCCCGGGAACCGATTTTCCAAACAAGCTGGCCGGTTTTGCTTAATTTGGATCAGGTGCCGGCTTGATCGGTCTCATATAATCGGGTTCGTTTTGGGGCGTTTTCCGACATAGGCGATACGCACCATATTGGTGGCGCCGGTCAGCCCCAGGGGCACGCCCGCCGTGATGATGATGCGTTCGCCCTGTTTGGCGTATCCCTGCTGCTCCGCGATGCGGCTGGCTTTCTGGACCACATCGTCGAGGTCCGTGGGATTGTCGGTAAGGACGCAATGCACGCCCCAGACAAGCGTCAGCCGCCTGCTGGTCGCGGTGATCGGTGTCAGTGCCAGAACAACCTGGGTCGGGCGCTCCCTGGCAACGCGAAGGCCGGTGGAACCGGATGCCGTGTAACAAATGATCGCGGCGAGGTTCAGCGTGTCGGCGA
The DNA here is from genome assembly GCA_947258705.1 of uncultured Hyphomicrobiaceae bacterium. Lineage (GTDB taxonomy): Bacteria > Pseudomonadota > Alphaproteobacteria > Rhizobiales > CAMYJA01 > CAMYJA01. The sequence goes on from CAMYJA010000002.1 coordinate 161,032, forward strand.
TATTGTGGGCGGCGGCGGCGATGGCATCGGCGCCGGTTCGCTCGGGCTTGGTGGGAATGGCGCGAATGATCGCTTCATAGCCCTTGTCCTTCTCGACTTCGATGGCGATCTTGTTCATTATTCCCACCGCTTCCGCCGGATATTTTCCAACAGCGGATTCAGCCGACAGCATGACGGCATCGGCGCCATCGAATACGGCGGTTGCAACATCGGAGACCTCGGCGCGGGTCGGGATCGGCGCGCTGATCATCGATTCAAGCATCTGCGTGGCGATGACGACAGGTTTGCCGGCCAGGCGCGCCTTGCGGGTTATTTTCTTTTGCAGACCCGGCACCTGCTGCACCGGCAGTTCCACGCCCAGATCGCCGCGCGCGACCATGATGCCGTCCGAGAGCTCGATGACTTCATCCAGTTCATCGACGGCCGAGGGTTTCTCGATCTTCGACATGACCGCGGCGCGTCCGTCGATCAGTTTTTTCGCATCCGAAATGTCCTTGGCGCGCTGGACAAAAGACAGGGCAATCCAGTCGACATCGGCTTTGACGGTGAAGTCAAGATCGGCGCGGTCCTTGTCCGTGAGCGCACTGATGGGCAGCAAGGTATCGGGCAGGCTCACGCCTTTGCGGCTGCAAAGTTCACCACCGACGATGACTTTGGCGTGAATTTCGTCTTTCGCCGCCTTGCTGGTCTTGAGGACCAGCTTGCCGTCGTCGAGAAGGATTTTATGTCCCTTTTTAATCCCTTTGAATATCTTGTCATGGGGCAGGCAGACGCGCTTGGCCGTGCCCGGTTCCTTCTTCTTGTCGAAAACGACAGTGCTGCCCTGTTTGAGAAAGGCGCAACCGTCCGACATTTCCGAAATCCGCAGTTTGGGACCCTGCAAATCCACCAGAATGCCGATCGGACGGGCGTTATTGTTTTCGACGGTCCGGATCGCCTGGTGGAGCGCCATAAAATCCTCATGGGATGTATGGCTCATATTTATTCTAAAAACATCAGCGCCTGCTTTAAACAGGCGCTGAATGGTTTTGACATCTGATGTGCCGGGCCCAAGCGTTGCTACAATCTTGAGCCGTCTCTCTCGTTTCATCGGTTCTTCGCCCCGCTTCCGGGATCGGTCAGCCTGACCGTCCACTCATCCGATTCATTTGTGTCGACTTCAAAAAAGCCGGTTCTTGTATGGCCACGATCTTTGCAGTCTTCAAGACCGCGAATGGTAAAGGCTTTGTCCTCGGTGCACATGAAGGCCTTGCCTGCCCAGGCTCCGCCCCTATCATAATCTACCGCGTGAAGATAGTAGTATCGCGCGATCAAATTCCCCTTGAGCAGCGTTTCGCAGGTTTGCGAGGCCACGTTCCACCACCCTTCCGTCGTCCAGCCCTCATCGTTGCGGTAGCCGATGGCGATGCCGACGCGGCTGGCCGTGGTGTTGCAGAGCTTCAGATCGGCGCGAACGTCGGTAGCCGTAACAAGCGATAAGCAAAATAGAAGAAGGATATATGACAGCGCCCGGGTCAAATGCCGTCCCGCCGCCATTTGCGAAGCGGTACAGAATTGAGCCCTTTTCCGGTCCGTCTGTTTTGAATGTCTCTCATCCCGCCCAATACTTCCCCGGCGTGTTTTAACTGTCGTCATCATGTCAATCGTCACGGCCCTGTCAATATTATCCGAATGTCGTTCACATTGGTATGAGTCGGTCCCAGGACTATAAGATCATCTATTGCCCGGAAAAAGGTGCTTGAGTCGTTATTCTCAAGAAAAATGGCCGGATTTAGATGCGACATTTCAGCCCGGCGAAGCGTATCCGCGGTGATTACGGCCCCGGCGGGATCGTTTTTGCCGCCCCGTCCACCGTCGGCCCCGTCCGTGTCGGCCGCCAGCGCCGATATTCCGGGCGCGCCATCGAGAGCGATTGCAAGGGCCAGGGCATATTCCTGATTTGGCCCGCCCGTCCCCCCGCCCTTGACGGTCACGGTGCATTCGCCGCCGCTGATGAGCGCGCATGACCGGCCCTCGCTCTTTATTTCAAGCGCGAGACGGGCGTGCTCTTTCGCCAGCAGCCGCGCCTCGCCTTCGAGCGCATCGCCGAGGATGACCGGCTCATAGCCCGCCTCCCGAGCGCGGTCGGCGGCGGCATTGACGGCATGGGTGGCGGTGGCGATCAACTCGAACCGGCTGTGAAGGAAGATTTCGTCGTCCGGCCCGGGCGTTTCGTTGGCCGGGTCGTGCAATGCGTTATTCAGCCCGTCCGACAGTTCAATCCCATATTCGGCAATTGCGGCCCGCGCTTCCTCAAGCGTTGTTTCATCGCCGATTGTGGGTCCCGATCCAATGGCCGAGGGAATGTCGCCCGGCACATCGGAAATGGCCAGGGTCAGAACCGGCGCCTGGTGGGCCGCCCTGACGAGCCTGCCTCCCTTGATGCGGGAGAGATGTTTGCGAACCGCATTGATGGACCGGATCGGCATGCCCGAGCGGAGCAGCCCGGCGGTCAGGTCCTGCTGCTCTTCAAGCGAGATGCCATCGACGGGTGCGCTCCATATGGCCGAGGCACCGCCTGATAAAAGCACCAGAACGAGGTCGTCGCTGCCGGCTTTGGACGCCTCATGGAGCGCCGTTTCGGCTGCGGCGACGCTTGCCCGGTCCGGGATCGGATGTCCGGATTCTGTAACCCCTATGAGATTGGTTTTCAGGCCATATCCATGCCGCGTGGCGACCGTGCCCGCAAGGTGGCCGGAATGCAGGTTCACGCCCCGTTGTGACAATGTCTCCTCGACGCTTTGCGCCATGGCCGCCGCGGCCTTGCCCGCGCCGAGGACGATCAGCCTGCCCTTGTCGGGGAGCTCCGGCACATGGGGCGGGACACATGCCCTGGGATGCGTCACGGTCAGGGCTGCCTGAAAAATCTCAAGGAGCGTGCCGCGCTCATTTACATTGCTCATGCGGAAACAGCTTCATTGCTTATATGATGACTGGATGTGGCGTGGTTCGGAAGAACCCGATCGTTTTGTGTTTCTCATCTCAACCAATGGTATATATCATTGTATTTCCAGTTATAATTCCGCTCATGTCAATCCGATTCGCCGGCTGAATATCTCTCATGCTCAAAAAAAACGATAAAGCCTCACAGGACCCCGCCCTGCCCGATCATCCGGCCTTTGAATATCTTCCAGGCGCGTTCGATCGCGGCGTCATACTGCTCTGCGACCATGCCCGTGCCGATCTGCCGGGGGATTACGGGGATCTCGGGCTCGCGGCGGATCAGTTCGAGCGCCATATCGCCTATGATATCGGCGCGCGCGGCGTCACCATGCGCATGCATGAGCTTCTCGGAGTTCCGGCGCTCTTGTCGCGATATTCGCGGCTTCTCATCGACATCAATCGCGGCCTCGACGATCCCACCCTTGTCATGAAAATTTCAGACGGTGCGGTCGTGCCGGGCAATCTGGATGTCGACGAGGCAGAGAAGGAAAACCGGGTGGAACGGTTTCACCGACCCTATCATGATGCAATCGACAGGCTGATCGATCTCGGCAGGGCGGAAGACCGCCTCCCCTGCCTGATATCCATTCATAGTTTTACGCCGTTCTGGAAGGGGCATGCCCGGCCGTGGCATGCGTCTCTCCTGTGGGACAGGGACGAGCGGCTTGTCCGGCCGTTTATCGAGCGCCTGTCGCAAGAGAGTTCCCTTGTCATTGGCGACAACGTTCCCTATTCGGGCGAACTCGAGGGGGATACGCTCAACCGGCACGGAACAGGCAGAGGGATCGCCCACGCCCTGGTAGAAATCAGGCAGGACCTGATAGCGACCGTTGACGGCCAGCTCGAATGGGCAGAGCGTCTGGCGCGCATCACGGAAGAGATCCTCGGCGATGAAAGCTTCGTACCTCTGTTGCAGAATGAGGCGCATGGACTATGATCGGGGCCCAGGAAGGAATTTCGAAAATATATTTCCGAATTATATTTCCAGAAGCAAATGCGAGAAGATAATGTGAGAATCCTGTTCTTACACCCGCCCTGGAGGTAAATGCATATGACCGAGACCGACAAGACATCGCAATTGGAGCTTGAAGCGGCCGTATACAGGCGGCTGGTCGAGTTTTTGCGCGAGCGGCCCGATGTCCAGAACATCGATTTGATGAACCTTGCGGGATTTTGCCGCAACTGCCTGGCCGACTGGTACCGGGACGCAGCCAAGGAACGTGGTCTCGATCTCAGCAAGGAAGAATCCCGCGAGATCGTTTACGGCATGCCATATGACGAATGGAAGGCGAAATATCTCAAAGAGGCCACGCCCGAGCAACTCGCGAAATATGCCGAAATCCATGCGCAGAAAGACCATTAGAAGGCCCCGCTTCAAAAACATCTGGAAATGATTTAACGGCCACTTGCAGCCGCCGCCGGTCGTCGTCTATAGCCGGTGTCATTGACCGGAAACAATAAAAAGAGACGGGTGGTGATATGTCGGACCTTCAGGGAAATGCGCAGCAGCAATTGCGCAGCTTTATCGAACGCATCGAGCGTATGGAAGAGGAAAAAGCGGCGCTCGCAGCCGATATCCGAGAGATTTATTCAGAGGCCAAGGGCGTCGGATTCGATTCCAAGGTTCTGCGGCAGGTCGTGCGCCTGAGGAAACAGGACGTCAATGAGCGTCTCGAGCAGGAGGCCATTCTCGACACCTATCTGCACGCGCTGGGCATGCTTGAGCCGAAAGAATAGCCGTTTCAATGACTTTCGAAATGTCGATGGGCCGCTATTGCCGCGCGGTTTGAACGGGGCGGCCCGCGCGGTCGCGCCCGGCGCCCAGGAGATGGCTGACCGCGACGGCGTTGCCGGCAAATTTATCGGCCCACAAAAGCTCGGCGAATTGCAGTCCGGGCTGGAATTTCAGCGGCAATGGACGGTCGCCTGCCGCAATCGTTCCCATGATGCCTCGATTATCGGGATGGGTGAGATAGCTCAGCGTCGGATCGTCGATGTCGGATGTACTCGTCAGCAATGGCGCCACGGCGAACGGGCGGTAGCTCAGCTCATCCGGGTGCTCTTCGTCGAATTCCGGCGATCCGGCCCAGCCGGTCGGCCAGTTGATCCTGTCGATCCTGTCGATATCGTCCTGAGCCTGATAATTTGCCTTTTGCACCGGCAGAAGCGGTTTTTCGGGCGCTGGTCTCGCGCGTGTGAATCGCTCGGGAACGGGAATGTTCATGCGCGGATCGAGAGATGCCATTTGCCGCGGCCTGCTTTCCCTGGCCGCTGCGCGATGCAGGAGTTTCGGTCTGGGGGCTTGCAGCGCCTGGGGGGTCAATTGCCGGCCGCCTAAGCCCATCAGCTTGGGGCTGGACAATAATTTCCCGATAGGATCGAGCGATGCCACCAGCGTCGACGGGACGGATGGCGCTGTTTGCGGGCTTGAACGGAATTCATGGAATGCGGCAATTCTCCGGGCCATTTCGCCATGGCGACGGCGCGCGACCCGGACATCGTTCTTGTTGATCCTGCGGCCGCCCGAGGGGACATGTCTGGAACGGCCATCGGGAAACAGGAGTGCGAGCTCATAGCGCGGCATGCGCGGCCAGTGACGGACCCGGCCGGTGTCGATATGGACGAACGGGAGAGCCGAATTGGGGTAATAGCCGACGCCGCCGCGTTCACGCACCATGGCGGAATAGCGGAGGCGCTTGACCGGCACGTCGGGGAAATGGACGTCCATCGCCTTGCCGAGTATGTGGCGGCTGTTTTTCGCCTGGCCGCCCTTCCGGCGCCTGAGCTTTTCATTGGTCTTGCGCGAGCGGTAACCGGAAATCAGATGGATCGGTTTTTTGGAGCCCAGCTCGGTGTGGATCTCCCACAGGATATCGAACAGGCGCGGGTCCATTTTCGTGGGCTCGTTTGTGCGCCAGTCGCGCATGAAATAGTTCAGCTTTTCACGGGCCCCGGGGATCAGCTTGCCGTCCCTTTTGTAGACGATCTCGATCGATTCCTTGTTGTGAATATTATACAGGGAAAGAGACCGTTCACCGTCGCGGGTCGCGAGAATCTGGGATGAGCCGAGGCCTGTGACGATTGCGGCAAGGCCCGCAAAAAAGGACAGCATTGCCAGCTGACGTTTTGTGCCCCTAAAGGTTCTACGCTTCATCCATTCCCTCGATATCCATACCCACGATATCCATACCCTCGATCGACATATCGGCGTTGCGTCCTGCGCGGCTCTTGCCCCATGCCCGTTACCGCGGTCATGAGCATGGGTTTCTAGATCATTTCCGGGTTCCACGGACCATGATTGCCCGAATTGGTTAATCATCTGTATCCATGTGATGTGAAGAATTGGAGGCCAGTCTTGGGCGAAAAAAGGGCAAAAAGCGTATTGGGGCGGGGATGGGCTGCAAAAACTCTGCTTTTATCCATGCTCGTCTGGCCGCGTTGTGCACATTGTCAGCTTCGGATTTGGTTCTGATTAAATCCTGATTAAATCAGGACGGAAACGGACATCAGAGGATTTGCGAGAACGGTGAAAGAATGCCAATTGCAATCATAGCCGCTCATTTCTGCGATCAGGACCCGAATGTCGGCATGTAGAGGTAGGCAGACCTGCCCTAATCAAAGGATGTGACGAGGTCCTCTTCCGCTTCCACTAGCAGCAGACATCAGGCCACCAAAGCATAAGCTCACTCTTGACCCGTAGGGGACGTTCACCAACGAGGCCATAGTGTTTTTTTTCATTGGCCCAGCTCTAACTATCGTTGACGTCGAGTGTCTCGAATCAGACCCGACCAATCGTTAGATGTGATCGCAGCCGCATCATTGCGTAGCCGAAGCAGACGCCGCCGATTGCAGCCATTGCCACGAGTTTCTGCCAAAGCAACGCGATGCCAGCGCCTCGGAAAACGACGGCATTGGCGAATTCGCTGTAATAGGTCAACGGAGAAATAGCCGTCAAAATTTTCATCTGTTCGGGCATGGATTCCGCTGGCATCCACGCGCCGGACAGAAAAGCAATCGGTGCAATCACTAAAATGGCAAGAAGCCCGAGCTGCGGGACACTACGCGTAATCGTCGCGAGCAGGATGCCTATGCCGGCCGTACTGAATTGATAAACGAACGTACCTACCAGAAAGAGCAACAGCGAACCGCGCATTGGCGATCCAAAATAACCCTGGATGACCAGCACCATCGAGATGCCTGCGCCGGCAAGCAGAACGATGGAGTTGGCCCAGAATTTGGCGAACAGAATCTCAACAGGTCGAACCGGCATGGCCAACAAGTGCTCAAGTGTTTTGTGTTCCCGCTCTCTCAACAGCGCCGCACCCGGCAGCAATATTGTCAACATGGTTATGACGATCAAAAGCTCGACGAGGGCGTCCTGCCACTTGCTGATTAAATTTGGGTTATACCTCACCCGAATTTTTGGTCCGAAAGAAAGACGGTTATCCTCAGGAAGGATATCAAGCTCTTCGGTAACTTTGCGAAGAACAATCTGCCGGATATAGTTCGTTCCGATAAAGGCCTGACCGACAGCGGTGGCATCTGCGTTTATCTGCACATGGGGCGTCTCTCCCGCGAGAAGGTCGGCCTGAAATTTTGGTGGGATCACCAAGACGAAATCATTGTCCCGGGTTTCCAGGGCAGCCCCAATCTCATTGAATGTACGCGGTTGTGCATAGCTGAAATATGGCGGCCTGAAAGCGCTCGCGATCGAACGGGATAATTGCGTTTTATCCTCATCGACAATTCCAAGGGATGCGTTGCGGACCTGAAAGCTTAATCCTTCGCCGGCAATTACGATCTGCAGTGTGAGCGCATAAAGTACGAAAATTAGCAGGACGGGATCCCGACGAAGGCTGATCAGCTCTTTCAAACCCAGCGTGTAGATATGTCCCAGCGACTGCCACATCATTTTTTCTGCTTTTTCAGGAGTTGAACGCTCGCGGCGAAAAACGCGGCCGAAAAGCCAGCAAGCATGAGGTAGTCCTTGACGAGATTGGCGACCCCGAATCCCTTGGCGAATGTCCCCACCGATATATTGTGGAAGTACATCGCGGGAAAACCCTGGGCGACGTATTTCGCAACCCCGGCGATATTCGATACCGGTGCCAGAAGCCCGGAATAGAGAAAGGCTGGCACAAGGGTTATGATGAAGGTCACCAGCAGAGCGGCCAGTTGACTGCTTGTAAAACACGAGACCATGAGTCCGAGGCCGGTGCCCGCGATTACATATAATATTGCTCCAAGCGTTAGTGCGGTCATGCTTCCCGTCATTGTTATACCGAACAGATAAATCGCCAGCACGACGTGAAGGACGAAATTGACCATTCCGATGGCCACATAAGGCAGTTGCTTCCCCAGCGTAAATTCGAGGCGCGATGTTGGGGCGGTATAGAAGTTGGTGATCGTTCCAAGTTCCTTTTCGCGAACGACAGCGAGAGCAGAAGACAGCGCGGAGGAAAAAAGAAGAATGGCTGCGATCATTCCGGGAACGAACGCCACTTTGCTCTTGAGCCCCTGATTAAACCAGTAGCGAGGTTCGAATCTGACTGGCTCCAGACGGCATGGCTCCCCGGTTTCAAACCGGATTGTCGCGCACAGATTCGCAGCATGCGCGGCCTTGACATAACCGCGAAGCGTTTCCGCACGAAACGTCATGGCGCCGTCGATCGAAATAGCTACTTCGGGTTCCAATCCCAGTGCCAGATCGCGGCCGAATTTCGGCGTAATCTCGATAGCGAATCTCGCCTCACCCGTCTCTATGCGCCGTGCGAGTTCCGGCCTTGATGACACGTGGCCTATATGTTTGAAAAAGCGCGATTGAGCATATCCATCGAGATAAGTTCTGCTTTGCGGCGTCCGGTCATCGTTAAGTGTGATATAGGCGATATTTTCCATGTCGAGCGTCAAGCCGAAGCTGAAAATGACGAACAGGATGTTGGGTACGAGAAAGACTGAAACGAGCCTGAATCGATCACGCGAAATCTCCGTATATTCACGCTGGATAAGCGACCATATGCGTCCGAAATTCATTGCATGGCGCCCCCTGCAAGCTGCGAAGCGCTGGCCCGGGCGCGATCATCCTCGATGAAAGCTACGAAGGCATCCTCCAGACTGTCTGTTTTGGTGTTCGCAAGCAGCGCATCGGGTGTATCGTCGGCCAGGAGTCGCCCTTCATTCATCAATGCCACACGGTCGCATCGCTCGGCCTCACCGAGGTAATGCGTAGAGACGAAGATGGTCGTATTTCGATCTTCTGAAAGAGTACGGAACGACTCCCACAATTTTTCCCGCGCCAGCGGATCTACGCCTGATGTCGGCTCATCAAGAATAAGCAGTTCGGGCTGGTGAATTATCGCAACGGCCAGTGACAGGCGCTGGCGAATGCCAATGGGCAGCTCAGAAGCGAGTTGATCCATATAGCCGGTTAGCTCGAACTCGTCCGCCAGATCCGCAATGCGCGCGTCCAAACTGTCGCGCGGCAGATCGAATAGCCGACCGTGCAGTAACAGATTCTGTCTGACAGTCAGTTCTGAATAAAGAGAGAATTGTTGCGACATATAACCAAGCCGGTGCAGCCAATGTGTGTCGCCCGCCGAGACGACACGACCGTAAATCCTCGCTGTTCCGGCGCTCGGCTGCAGCAATCCGGTCAGCATTTTCATGGTCGTCGTCTTGCCGCAACCATTGGGCCCGATGAAGCCATAAATTTCGCCGCGACGGATCTGGAAGTTCACCTGATCAACGGCGGTAAATTTGCCGAACCGGCGGGTCAGATCTTTCGCCTCGATAACGATTTCCCTGTTGCCCCGTGGTTTTCTCGATCGCTGTGCGCGCACCGTGCGAGTCCAGCCGCTCGAGAGGAGGCTCTCATATGCGTCATCCAGAGTCGCAGCATCGGTCTGTTTTTTGATTTCTGCTGGAGCGCCGGTAGCAAAAATACGGCCCGCATCCATCATCACAAGCCGGTCGAATTCATCGGCCTCGTCCATATAGGCGGTTGCCACTAGAACAGTTGTATTCGTCTCGCGTCGCATAATATCGCGGACCAGCTGCCAGAAATTACGCCGCGAAAGAGGATCGACGCCAGTGGTCGGCTCGTCCAGAACCAGTAAAGAGGGTTCGTGAATCAGGATCGTGCACAGACCCAGCTTCTGCTTCATGCCGCCGGAAAGATTGGCCGCGCGCCGCTCAGAAAACGCGGCCAGATCCGTCGACTGAAGGAGCTCATTCATGCGGATGTCCGTGAGGTCCTTCGAGATCCCGAAAAGCGATGAGAAAAATCTGATATTTTCTTCGACTGATAATTCCCCATAGAGATTTTGGCCGAGCCCCTGCGGCATGAAGGCGAGTTGTGGGCGCACGCTATCACGGTGAGATTTGCTGGCCATATCACCGCCGAGCACTTTGACGGATCCGTCTTGAATCTTGGTCACTCCAGCAATGATAGAAAGCAGCGTCGACTTTCCAACACCGTCGGGTCCAACGAAGCCAATCAATCCTCCTTCAGCCAGGTTGAGATCAATGTCGATCAGCGCTTTGATATCGCCATAGCGGTGATTAACCCCTTCGATATTGACAAAATTGGAGGTCATTGCCGTGGCGCCGATTTTGGCCAGGGGATGTTGCTGTTGGCTCGGATCAAGCCGACACCGGGCATGCCTGGCTTCAGTAGCTTTTCATCATTGTTGAGGGCCGTAATCCTGATTTGAAAAACGAGGTTCTGTCGCTCTTCACTGGTCTGGACTTGCTTTGGTGTAAACTCAGCTTCGCTGGAGATATAGGTGATCTTGGCGGGAAACGGCTTGTCCGGATAGGCGTCCGTCCAGATCAGTGCTTCGTCGCCGACATTGACTTTACCCGCGGCAATCTCGTCCGCGTAAATTGTCATGTAAAGTCGATCAAGGTTGGCCAGCAGTAGGATATTGGCACCGGCCTGGACAATTTCTCCCGGCTCGGCAATCCTGAACAAAACGCGCCCCGAGATTGGCGACCTGATTTCCGTCTCGGAAACGATTACACCATAAAGGTCAATCTGAGCTTGCGCGGACTCCAATTGAGCCTCTGATTGCATCTTAACGGCCTGGGCTGCATCCAATGCCGCCGTCGCGGTCCTCATGGCAGTGTTGTCACGATCCAATTGTTGTTGAGATACTATGCCGCGTTCGGATAGTTTACGCGTCCGCTCAAGTTGACTTCTCGCATAGGCCAGCTCTCTCGTTCGCCGCTCAATGTCGGCCTTTGCGGAATGCACACTGTGAGACACCCTTTGATATTCAGCCCGCGCCTGCGCTAACCTGGCAAGCGCTTCACGATTGTCGAGGCGGACTATAATTTTGCTCTTTTCGACATCGTCTCCATCTTTTGGTCGAATCTCGACAATTCTTCCCGGGTTTTTCGCAGCGACTTTGACCTCCGTTGCCTCGACCCGGCCATTGCCCATATAAAGGCCGTCGGGTAATTCTTTTCTATCCGCTGCTTGCCACACATAAAGCGCAGCCAAAATCCCTGCACTTGCTAGGCCAATAATCACAAACGATTTGTTTTCAATTCCGCTCATTTATTCACCTCACCCATTTGGAGGCAGTGCACATCATTACGCGGTTTGGAGCCTTTCCCTCGCGTGGGGGGGGGCCGTGTTTGGAGTCTTCAAACCGGGGTCCTGAATGGGCGCAGAGACCCATCTGATAGAAATCTAGAAGCCTCTAAATAAACGCACCCCTTTATCCAGGGCATCATCGGCGAGGAATGCGTTGAATGTATAGAGAGTAGCTTGTGTTCTGTAAAATTTCTAGGAGAGCTACACCACTTCCCTACGATTCAGTATCTCATCCAGTGACCGTTGCCTTATTTGAATCGGGTCGAATTGGGTCTTCCATTCGACCGCAACACGGTACTGTCCGTTTATGGCCCCGAGTACCCGTTATCGCACCGATTCCAACACGGTGAGAATGAGGGGCTAAGCGGAAAGCCGGCGCGTGGATGTCAGCTGCCACGGGGAAAGCTGTCGTTCAGGTTGAGAACGGCTAAGCAATTTTTGACCCGAAGCCGTCGTGGCTGTTCCACGTCAGCAATCATGAGACAGCTTCGAATATCATCAATTATGTGGCCCAGTTATAGGGGGGCAGGACAGTGGGGGCTGGCCGAAAACTAAAGCGAGTGTCCTATTTTGGGCGTTTTAAGACACTCAAATTCTCTTGAATATTGGTTATTGCGCCGTTTTAAACGCTACCGCACGAGCTTACTAAAGTCGTTGCCCGTTGGGTTTTGATAGATTCCCAACTCAAACTCTGGGGCAGCGGCGAGGATGTGGTCAAATATATCGGCCATAATCGCTTCATACTCCAACCAGTTGGTTACATTGGTGAAAACGTAAATTTCAATGGGTAGTCCATGATCTGTCGGCTGTAGCTGGCGGACCAATAAAGTCAGGTCCTTGCTGATTTTCGGATGTTTCCGTAAATAAGCTTCCGTATAGGCCCGAAACGTCCCAACATTGGTCATGCGGCGGCCATTCACGAGGGTCGTTGTGTCTGCACCGGCCTCCGCATTAAAGGCGGCCAGCTCCTTTTCTTTCTCCGCAATATAGTCAGCTATAAATTGGATTTTTGAAAAGCGTTTAAGCATGCCCACATCGCAGAATTTTATCGAAGACATGTCGATAAACACAGATCGCTTGATCCTTCGACCACCGGTTTCTTGCATCCCGCGCCAATTTTTAAAACTATCATTGATCAGGGATTGTGTAGGTATGGTGGTAATCGTTTTATCGAAATTACGCAGTTTGACGGTGGTCAGAGCAATTTCAATAATATCCCCATCGACGCCATAACTCGGCATTTCAATCCAATCCCCAACCGCGACCATTTTATTAGCCGAGAGTTGAATGCCCGCGACAAAGCCAAGGATCGGGTCTTTGAATACCAACATCAACACAGCTGTTAGCGCCCCGAAACCGGCAAAGAATATCGTCGGCGACTCGCCCATAATTAAAGACAAGACGGCGACGAACCCCAGAAAATAGAGGATCAATTTCGCTACTTGTACAAAGCTCTTAATCGGGAAGGTTCTGGAAATTTTGTAAGTGCGATAAATTTCTTCCCCCGCATTCATCAAGCCATCAATAAACAACACACAGATGATGGTCAGATAGACCAGAGAAAACGTTGTGATGCCGTCTATAACCGCAGGAAAGCCGTCAAGAAATTGCGGGCCAAGGGCATATATAACCAAGGCTGGGGCAAGGTGAGATAATCGGCTAAAGACTTTACGCCGAGCCAGAATGTCATCGCGTGATGTCGCGGTTTTGGCGATGAGTTTACGAATGACCCCAACAATCAAATGTTTAGTGATGATGTTCGCTAAGATAGCAAGTGCCGCCAGGCAGAAAACGGCCAAAGCTATTGCTAGATACGGGGCGACGCCTGCGAGGAATGGGAATTTTTCAAGCAAGTCAGTGAAATATGAGATCATGGGAGAACTTTGTATCAGAGATAATCAGTTTGGCAGGGGAGTGACTTTAAGCCGCTCACCTTAACCTGTATTGTTCCTCTGTCTGCATTATTCGCGATTTGGACGGATGACCTTGCTTTTTCTGAGCGTCCTATTTTGGGCGTTTAAAGCCATATGTTTCGCTAATCCACCCCATCGATAAATGTCTCAACAAACGTTTTAATCTTGCCAATGATGCGTTCAGAGATTGTGCCGCGTTCTTTTAGTCCAGGACGGTCGCACGTAATGCCAATTACATCGTCATGTAAAGCCCCATTCCTATGTGCCATTTCTTGATAGAGTTTCAGGCACCGGCGGACGCATGTTAAGCGCCTGATGAGGTTGTTACTCAGGAACTGCAAAGGTCTGCTGTTGGCCCGAAGCCGACGTTACAGGGCAAATCGTCAAATGGTGAGTACGGCTATATAAGCAGACCGATCCCGGCGCGGCAGCGCGAGCTAGCTTTCGGCCCGCAGGCTCTCCGACACGCGCAGCACAAGCTCGTTCAAAATCACGCGGCCTTTTTTTGTGGCGCGGAGGTGTCCGGCGTCGGCGTCGAGTTCAATGAGGTTTTGATCGATGAGACCTTTGAGTCGGCCCCGGTCGATTGTATATCCGGTCAATGCGTCCAACCGCCTCAAATTGACGCCGGACCTCAAGCGCAGGCCCATCAGGAGCATCTCGTCGGCCTGTTGGCGCTGCGTGACAATTTCTTCCTCACTGATGCCATGACCGCGGCTTTCGACGCGTTCGAGCCAGTTTTCAGGATTTCGTTCGATGGACGTGGCATGTCGGCCCCCTGCCATGCCGAGGCGGCCGTGGGCGCCGGGACCGATGCCGGCATAGTCGCCATAGTTCCAGTAAATCAAATTATGGCGGCATTCCTCACCGGGCCGTGCGTGGTTCGAAATCTCATAGGCCGGAAGCCCCGCGTCCTCGCACAGGTCTTGCGTGACGCGGTAAAATTCACCGGCCAGTGCCGGCTCTGGAATCTTCAATTTTCCGGCGCGGTGCAGCGCCCAGAACGGCGTCTCCGGTTCGATGGTCAACTGATAGAGGGAGAGATGACCGGCCATCTGCTCCAGCGCTTTTGATAATTCCTCTTCCCAGGCTTTGGGCGTCTGCCCGGGCCGGGCGTAGATGAGATCGAATGACACGCGGCCGAAATGGCTTTTCGCGATGTCGAGCGCGGTCATGGCCTCGCGCACATTGTGAAGCCGGCCAAGCGCTTGCAGATCCGCATCATCGAGCGCCTGCACACCCAGCGACACCCGGTTGACGCCCGCCGACGCATAGGCTTTGAACCGGCCGGCCTCGACGCTCGACGGGTTTGCTTCAAGCGTGATTTCAACGTCTTCGTGAACGCGCCATTGGGAGGATATGGCGTCGATGATCGCAGCGACGGTTTCGGGCGCCATGAGGGAGGGCGTTCCACCTCCGAAGAAGATCGAGCGGACTTCTTCTCCCGGGCGCGCGTCCATGGCGCGAGAAAAATATCCCGTCTCGCAGAGATATGCTTTGAGGAAACGCGGCTCGTCTATACCCGACTGCCTGACATGGCTGTTGAAATCGCAATAGGGGCATTTGGATGCGCAGAACGGCCAATGGATATAGATGCCCAGCCCCGGGCCCGGGCCAGGGCCCGAGCCTGTGCTTGGGGCCGGGCCTTGTTCATCGATATCCAGTTCAGGCGTTACCGTTGTTTTCAAAACACGACTCTACGAAGAGTTTAAAAGCGGCGGCGCGATGGGACATATCGTGTTTCGCCTGTGGCTCCATCTCGGCGAAGGTCAGATCATGCCCGTCAGGCGTAAAGATCGGATCATAGCCAAATCCACGGTCGCCCCTTGGCGGCCAGTTGATATGCCCGAACACCCTGCCCTCGAATATTCTATGGTCACTCATGCCGCGCTCCCCGCCCGGCAAGGCCAGACAAAGCGCGCAGATGAAATTTGCGCGGCGCTCGGCGGGACTTGCCGCGCCCTTCTCCTCAAGTGCCTCGTGCACCCTGGTCATAGCGAGGTCAAAGTCCTTTTCCTCGCCGCCCCAGCGCGCGGAAAAAATGCCCGGTTCGCCGCCCAGGGCCTCGACTTCCAGACCTGAATCGTCCGCCAAGGCAGCGATGCCGGCCTCATTGGCCGCGCTTTCCGCCTTGATGAGGGCATTGGCGGCGAATGTCGTACCTGTTTCTTCAGGTTCCGGCAGATCGAGTTCGGCAGCCGAAACCGTTTCAATGCCGAAGGGTTCGAGGAGATCGCGGATTTCGCGGACCTTGCCCTCATTGTGGCTGGCAACCACAAGCCGGTCACCGGTTTTCAACAGCGGTTCAGATCCCTTTCCAGGCTGTCGCCCGGCCCCCTTCCCCGACTGTTGCCCGGTGACGTCGCTCATGAGATCGTCAGTTTTTGCAGGTCGACCAGCTCGGCAATACCCTTTTTTGCCAGGCGCATAAGCTCGTCGAACTTTTCCTGTGAGAACGGATCGCCTTCCGCCGTACCCTGAACCTCGACAATACCACCCTGACCCGTCATGACGAAATTTGCGTCGGCCTCGGCTTCCGAGTCTTCGGCGTAATCGAGATCGAGAACCGGTTCTCCCGTATATATGCCGCATGAAATGCCGGCCACCTGGTCCTTCAATATCTCGCCATTGATCATGTCCCGTGCCCGCATCCATGCAACGCAATCATGAAGGGCCACCCAGGCGCCGGTAATCGAAGCCGTTCGTGTTCCTCCGTCGGCCTGGATAACATCGCAATCCACGGAAATCTGCCGCTCACCCAGCGCTTCAAGATCAACCACCGCACGCAGGGAACGTCCGATCAGACGCTGAATTTCCTGGGTGCGGCCAGACTGCTTCCCGGCCGTCGCCTCGCGTCTCATGCGCTCGCCGGTTGATCGCGGCAGCATGCCATATTCCGCAGTCACCCAGCCACGGCCCTGCCCCCGGAGCCATGGCGGCGTACGCTCGACCAGGCTGGCCGTGCAATAGACATGGGTTGCGCCGCATTTGATCAGGCACGATCCTTCGGCATGCGGCGAGATCGCGCGCTCTATGCTCACGGGCCTCAACTCGTCCGGACTGCGTTTCGATGGCCGCATAAATTACATCCCCTTGTTTGAATTATCAGATGGCGAGGCATATCTCATGAATTCATCCTGCACAAGACAGGTTCACGAAACAGGCGGCTTTGGATAGAATTGACGATCGAAGCCCCGCACCATATGTTCGAGCAAATCATGAAATCGACCTCTCGATCAAAGCAGTAGAGAATGAGTGACGCTAGAAAAGACCTTGATGAACGGTCACGGGCGATTTTTCAGAAAATCGTAGAGACATATCTATCAACCGGTGAACCGGTGGGATCGCGCAATCTTAGCCAGCAATTGCCGATGACGCTTTCGCCTGCATCCGTCAGGAACATCATGTCGGATCTGGAAGCGCTCGACCTGATCTATTCACCGCATACTTCCGCCGGCCGGTTGCCGACGGAATCGGGGCTGCGGCTGTTTGTCGACGCTCTCCTCGAGGTGGGCGACATATCGCCCGAAGAACGCGGCCAGATCGAGGCGCAAATTCACGCTCAAGCCGAGGGCAAGTCGATCGAAGACATGCTTTCGGAAGCGGGCGAGATGATTTCCGGGCTGTCCCATTGCGCGGGCGTCGTGCTCACGGAAAAGCAGTCCATGTATCTCAAGCAGATCGAGTTCATCCAGCTCGAGCCCGGCAAGGCTCTTGCCGTGATGGTCGGCTCGGACGGGAATGTGGAAAATCGAATTCTCGACCTTCCCAAGGGTACCCCGCAATCGGTATTGACGGAAGCTTCGAATTATCTCAATTCCATGATCGATGGCCTGACCATTGTCGAGGCCAGGGAGAAGATTACCGAGGATTTGAAACAACGACGCGCCGAACTGGACGGGCTGGCCGCGAAAGTGATCGAAGCCGGGCTTGCGACCTGGTCGGGGGGCAGCGATGAGCAAAAGAATCTCATTGTCCGGGGCCGCTCGAACCTGCTGAAGGATGTATCGGTCGAATCCGACCTCGATCTCATCCGCACTCTTTTTGACGATCTCGAGGCCAAGCGCGAACTTGTGCAACTGCTCGGGCTTGCCGATGACGCATCCGGCGTGCGCATATTCATTGGCTCGGAAAGCCAGCTTTTTTCATTGTCTGGATCGTCGCTCGTCGTTTCGCCTTTTCAGGACGCCGACAAAAAAGTCGTCGGCATGCTGGGCGTCATCGGCCCCACGCGTCTTGACTACGCACGGATCATTCCAATGGTTGATTATACGGCTAAACTTGTCGGACGAATTCTTTCTTGATTTTTTTGCCTTTCGACCTGATATGTCGGTGGAAAACAGACTGTTTGCCGCCTTTCGATTTTACAGTCTGATATGAAATGAAAGAGGTCTTGAATCTTGACGAACAATGGAAACAACCGGCCCGAAGCTCCACAGCCCGAAACAGCCGGTTCTGATGCTCCCGAGAACGGTGCTCAGACCGCTGATGCGGATTTGAGCCAGGTGGAAATGACCCCGAGCGAAGCGTCCGCAGCCCCCTTGACGGAAGAAGTTACGGATTTGTCGCCGGAGGCCCGGATAGAGGCGCTCAAGGCGGAACTCGCCGAGGCCAAGGACCTTTATCTTCGTTCTCATGCCGAGATGGAGAACCTTCGCAAGCGCACGGAGCGGGAACTGGCCAACAAGTCCAAATTCGCCGTGCAGAAATTTGCCGAAAATATCCTGAGTGTCGCCGATAATATTCAACGCGCCATTCAGTCCGTCTCCGATGAGGAACTGCGTGACAACCAGTCCCTGAAAAACCTGCTCGGCGGCATTACGCTGACGGAACGCGAGCTCATCAACGCGCTTGAAAAACACGACATCAGGCCCTTTGAGGCGGAAGGTGCGCAACTCGATCCCAATATCCATCTCGCCATGTTTGAAATTGATAATCCCGACGTGCCCGCCGGAACGATTTTGCAGGTGGTGCAGGCGGGTTACATGATCGGAGACCGCCTGTTGCGTCCGGCGCATGTCGGCGTCGCCAGGGGCGGTCCCAAACCTGGTGTTGCGCCGGAGAGCGCGGAAGAACCTGGTGACTTGCCGGCCTCGGCGGCCGCCAATGACGATCATTCATCGGGATCCGTGCCCGTCGACGATATGCAGAGCCCGGTTGCCGACGACGCAACCGCTCCCGGGGGCGAGGATATCACCCCTGACGGCGATCCCACCCAAAACAGCTAGAGCTGTTATGGCCCCGAGTTTATGAGAGGAGTTTCGATGGCTGAGGAACCGGTTCTCTATAAACGCGACGGGCATGTTGTCACCATCACACTTAATCGGCCGGATACGCGCAATGCGATCTCAGAGCTGCCCGTGGTCGACGCCCTGGTTGGCGCGTTTGAACGACTGCAATCAGATGCAGATGCGCGAGTGGGAATTCTTACGGGATCCGGCTCATCCTTTTCATCGGGCGGCAATGTCAAAAAATTGCGCGAGGAGATTACCGATTCCGATATGGCAGCGGCGGAGATCGAGGATTTCTACCGCACCGGCATACAGCGTATACCGCTCGCACTCCACAAGCTCGATGTGCCCCTGATCGCGGCGGTCAACGGTCCCGCGATCGGTGCCGGGTGCGATCTCGCGGCCATGTGCGATATCCGTATCGCGGCTGAAAGCGCGCAATTCGCCGAGAGTTTCGTCAAGCTCGGAATTATACCCGGAGACGGCGGCGCCTGGTTCCTGCCGCGCGTGATCGGCATGTCGAAAGCGGCGGAAATGACCTTTACCGGCGAGACGCTCGGTGCCGGAGAGGCGCTTGCCTGCGGACTCGTCAGCCGCGTTGTTCCCGATCAGGAACTCGGGGCGGCCGCCCTTGAGCTGGCAGGCAAAATCGCGGCCAATCCGCCGCGCGCCGTGCGCATGTCGAAGCGGCTGCTCAGGGACGGGCAGTTTCTTCCCCTTGCGCCGTTTCTCGACATGTCGGCATCCTGTCAGGCGCTGGCGCACCGCACCGGCGAACACCGGCAGGCCATGGCGGCATTGTTCGAAAAATGGTCGGGGAAATCCAAGGACTCCTGAAGGCCGGCTTCTCCATCAATCCGGTCGACTTAACCAGGCCGCAACGGTCTGACTGACCAGTCAGTCTGACTAGTCAGTCTGACTAGTCAGGGGCAGAGACCCTTTGTGCAGGGCGCGCAGATATCTGAATAATAAGGCGCGCTGTTGACCCGGTTAATGCGGTCATCAGCCGCGGAGGACGTCCCTAGTTGGACGATCCTGTTCTTGCTGCTCACACAATGGCTTTTGCCCAGAAGCGCCAGTTCGTAGCGGCAGGCGTCATGAGCGCTTTTGGCGCGCTTGCCCACGGGATATTGAGGCGCCCTGATCCAATAGACCTTGTCCTCGTTATCGATCAGAAGTTGCTGGCCTTTCAGCCTGCATGTGAATTTCGGCTCAAGACCGCGTAGATCCTGGGTGAATTGATCGACGGCCAGTTCATCGGTTTGGTAGGATTGCTCGCTCGCACAGGACGGATTGTTCTGGCAAATGCTTTTCCAGCCATTTTCGATTATGGCCATGCGGGCATTCCTGGCCGGGTGTGTCGCGGTCGCGGCCGCTGGCAGGACATTTCGGACCGCCCCCGTTGCATCGCTCAATGTGGCGCCCATTTTTGCCAGAATTCGGCCTGAAAACCAATCGGCCTCAAGTTCCTGGATGAGAACCTGGCCGCGATTGCGCCTGCCTCCCGTGCCCTCTTCGCGATAGTTTTTCGGCAGCAAATGAGACTCGACGTGATGGGCGATTTCGTGAGCGAAAACGCCAAGCGGACCCCATTCGGTTCCCGCTTTCTTCATCAGGTCGTAGTAGAACGCTTCATTGTAGAGAATGTATTTATCGGCGCCGCTGGTCACCGCGGCGGCTGTTCTGACTTTCGTGACCTTGGTCTGGAAATCGACTTTTTCCTCGAAATAGGCCTTCAATTGCTGGATCTTAACCTGAACATCCGTCAGGCTGCCAAAATCATCCGGAATGCTTGCCAGCTCGACTTTCTTGTCGACACCGTCAAAAAAACTGCAAAAGGCGTCAACCGTCAGCTCATCGGTTTTGTCATGGTCGCCACCGGCATCAACGCTGATAACAGAGAAAACCGCGACGATACCCATGCAGGCCGTGGCCCAGACCGCTTGTTTCAGCGTTTTGTTCGCCATATCGCGTCCCTTCATAAAGGCTTCATGCGTTCCCTATGCGCAACTCCGTCTGGGCAACTCTTTCTGCGAAACGCTTTCTGCGAAACTCTTTCCGCGAAATAGAGAAATCTGCCAAGCCGGCTTCTCCCGTGCTTCAATCAACAGTGGTTACCGCGCGTGTTTGCCACGCGTGGCTGTCACTAATGGCAGTGGAAACCGGACGGGCCCTGATGACAGCCATTGCCATCGAGAGGCGCTGCATGGTCGACGACATCCGCTCCATTATGGCTGTGGTCGATATTTATCGACGAAACGGCAATCGCCGTGCCTGCAAAAAGCGCAATGCCCAATACGGTGATCGACAAAATTCGGCTCATTTGATGTCTCTCCTGGTTGAGAAGGCGAGGATTTGGATATTCGACTCACGACATCCAATATCCTTGAAAGCCTAGTCCTCATCCCTGATCCCGTCAATCATATTGGATTGACCTATAATGTGGGGCTTCGGGCCGTTTCCCGTTATGCACGTTCCGACTACATCTCAAATCAAGGTCATGACTTAACAAAGTTATTTCGATCGGGCTTGCTCCGGATGAAGGCCATCGTCTAAGCTTGGTCCTCGAGAGTAAGTCGTGATGTTCAGTAACCGGAGAGCCTGAACGTGGCCAGCCGCAAGGAATATGATTATTTGCGCCAGCGGCAGGGCGATTTGCTGGAGTCGGTCAATTCAGCCAGCGTCGGCGCGCGGACGAGCTGGATGTTTTTTCTGGCGCTCATGGCGTATTTTTTTACTGCCAATGCCGGAATTACTCACCACAATCTTCTGCTCAACACGCCCGTTGAACTGCCGTTTCTCAATATAGGCATCAGCCTGACGCAATTTTTCGTTTTCGCTCCGATTGTCTTCCTTCTGGTTCAGCTCGGCATGCTGGTTCAGCATATTTCGCTGCATCGCAAGGTCGGCCGTTTCAGTCAGAAATTACGCGAAATGGAGACGACTGCCCTGCCCGAGGGAGAAGAATACCTGCGTGACGATGCAGATTGGCTCCGGCATCAGGTGAGCAGCTATTTTTATACCCAGCTCTACGCAGGGCCGATGAAGCGGACGATGTTCCATCTGCTCATCATACTCATGTACAATGTTTCGTTTCTGGTTCTGCCTGTGGTGCTTTTGCTTTATTTCCAGGCGAAATTCATTCCCTATCACGACGAAACGATCACGATCTGGAACAGATTTTACGTCATATTCGGCGTTCTCATGCTTGTGGGAATGCGGCTTATCACGCTTAAATATGAATCCCAGACACGCCGCCAGAGCGCCCGCGTGCGGCTGTTGCGCGGATTTTCCCTGACCACCGGTTTCGTGTTTTCTCTGGTTGCGATATTTGCATCGATATTCGTTTTTACCATACCGGACAGCGCGCTCGACTGCCGGATCAGGCTCTATGGCGGGCAGCTTTATTACGAGGGACAAAAAGAGCCCGTCGCCGTTTCCCTCGGCAGACTGTTAAAATCGCCTTTCAAGACATTCGCGATCGCAAAAAAAGCCCTGCCCGATTGCCGCGCTGGCAAAATGAAACCGCTCAAGTTTTCTGTAGCGGCTCTTCTGACGGGCGCAAGGCTCGATCCGGCACACGCCGGCGGATACGGTTTTTTTGACCGCAATCTCATTGTTGCGGACCAGGAAGTCGTGAAAACCGGCATTACCATCAAACAATTGGGCGGCGACGATATAATCGGGATCGATAATGACAGCATTTCCCTCAGGGGCCGAAATCTGCGTTACGCAAATCTCGACCGATCGATATTGCGCGAGGCCGATTTTACCGCCGCCGATCTCATTAAGGCAAATTTGCGCGGCGCCGATCTCAGAAAAGCGAAACTGACCTGTGCCAAGCAGGAAAAAATCCCCGGACAGGGTGGCGGACAATATGGCGATCCCGGCGACGCCGATGCGTACAGCTTTTCGAGATGCGCCCGGCTCAAAGGGGCGAACCTCGAGGGCGCCAACCTGTCCAAGGCGGATCTTCGCGGGGCTGATTTCCGCTCGGCCAAACTCCGCCGCGCCATTTTTTCAGGCGCCTTCGCCATTTCAACCGATTTCACCCAGGCCGAGCTGTCCTTTGCCACTTTCTATGGAACGAACATGCCCCGGGCCATTTTCAAATATGCCAATCTGACGGAAGCCAACATGAACGGCGCAAGGCTCCGCTTCGCGAAGCTGAACGGTGCGATCATGTCGCGGGCCAAGCTACAGGGGGCAAATCTCATTCTCGCAGATTTGACGGGAACGCTGTTGCGGCGGGCTGACCTCGAGGGCGCCAAACTCAATCACGCCCAACTGCCGGGCGCCAATTTGACCGGTGCAAATCTTGGCAAGGCGGATCTGAGCTATGCGGCGATGGCCGGTGCGGATCTCAGCCTCGCCAAACTGCACAGTGCGAAGCTCGAGGGAACCGAACTTCAGGGCGTCCGCATGATTGCCGCGAAATTCCATTGCGCAAACCTTCTGAATGCCGATCTCAGAGGGGCCGACCTCAGAGGGGCCATTTTCTACGGGACCGGGTTCAACGGCAAAACCGATATCGGCATGAGCGATCTACGTTACGCCCGATATTGGCAGGCGTCGGCGCCACTAGAGGCTCGGATGATCGACCTTGAATCGGCAAGCGCCGCGGCGCCGGACGACAAGATACGAAGCGAATTGAGACATGAGATATGCCGGCTCCGGGATTATAAAGTAAAGGGTGCAGGTCGGGGCGCAAAGGCACAGGCGCGCGGGCAGAAAATCGCCAAGTGCCTGAAGATCGCCAAGTCGAAGGTTAAAAGCAGTTTTTCCGATTTCATGAGCGCGGTGCGCGCGCTTGACAGCGGAGAACTCTATCAGCCCGCATCACCCTATAATTGTGCGCGGCTCGAACAGGGATTGAGCGAAAATGATCCCAGCATCTGGCAATCCTCATATGCCTATCATAAATGGCAAATGCTCGCCGGTGAACTCGCTGGCGCGCGCAATAGCGAGCTCGCTAGCGAGAACGTTCAGGAGGATAGTGCAAGTTTCGACCCCAAATCCCTGAGCATGCAATTGATCAAGCTGGTCTGCACGGAAAAGCCCTATGCGCGCTACATCGCTGAGGGGGTGACACGGCGCATTATTCACAGGATCCCCGATACATTGGGCGCAAGCGATCCCGCAAATCAAAAATGGCTCAAATTTAAAGGCGACAGCGCAGCGTTTCTGGACGAGATGAAATCCGCGCCCGCCTGCGGGAAGGCGCGTAAAATGTCCGGCAACCTGCTTTGGCAATTGGAGCTCGCAGTCGAGATCGAGCGGCGCGAGGCGGCGGCCAATACCGTAAGCACGGAGGGCACGCAGGGGGCTGTGCAATAACCGAAGCCCTGGCTCAGGAGGAAGCAACTTGTTACTGGCAACGAGTTGTTAGCAACTGGTTGCTGGCGGAGAGTTCCGAACAAAGTTCGAACTCGGAGCCACGCGCGCAGGGTTGGCGTGGCGGCTGCGCGCAATCAGAAATGGCGGAGAGAGAGGGATTCGAACCCTCGGTACGCTTGCGCGCACAACGGTTTTCGAGACCGCCCCATTCAACCACTCTGGCACCTCTCCGCAGCAAGTGTTACGCATGAATGCCGGCGCGGTTCCGGATGGCAGCGCTGCTCCTTATGAAGCGACCTTGATCGCGTTTTCGCTACCGGTAGGTGGATAGAGCTCATCGAGGGGTACGGATTTGCCCGTGTCCTGAACGATGCGGCAATGAAAACGCTTTAACGCGCGTGGATGATGAACGCCGCAGGAATGGGCGATAATGCCGACGCCTTTTTTCATGCTCTCCACGTAATTATGCACCCTGACGGCCTTGTCGGCGGGATCGAGACCGCGCTGCAACCGTCTGTCATGGGTGGTGATGCCGGTCGGACATGTATTCTTGTTGCATTTCAGAGCCTGGATGCAGCCCAGCGCAAACATGAATCCGCGCGCTGAAACAACCGAGTCGGCGCCGACGCAATAGGCCCAGGCGACCTCTGCCGGCGTGATCAGCTTGCCTGAGGATATGATCTTGACGTGATCGCGCAAACCATGTCGCGCCAGGATATCGACGACCATGGGGAGCGATTCTTTCAAGGGCAATCCGACATTGTCCATGAGCGGCATCGGCGCCGCGCCGGTACCGCCGTCGCCGGAATCGACCGTGATGAAATCGGGAGCCCATTCGATGCCGCGCTCACCGATCTCTTTCATCATTGTCTCGAGCCAGCCATAAGCCCCGACAACCGCCTTGAAGCCGGTGGGCTTGCCCGTAACGTTTCTGATGCGCGCCATATAGTCCAAAAGCTCACCGACATTGTCGATCTCCGGGTGGCGGTTGGGTGAAATGGACGCTGTATGGGCGGGTATGCCGCGTATTTTCGATATTTCCCTGGTGACTTTCACGGCCGGTAAAATTCCGCCCTTGCCCGGTTTGGCGCCCTGGCTCATTTTGAGCTCGAACATTTTGACTTCAGGGTGGGCCGCGACCTCGGCGAGTTTCTTGTCGTTCAGGCTGCCATCTTCATTGCGCACGCCATATTTGGCCGTGCCTATCTGGTAAACGATGTCGCAACCGCCTTCCAGATGGGCCGGCGCCAGGCCGCCTTCACCGGTGTTCATCCAGCAGCCCGCTCTGGCAGCGCCGTTGGAAAGCGCGCGAACCGCCGGCCGCGACAATGCTCCATAGCTCATGCCCGACACGTTGATGATGGACCGCGATTCATATGGCTGGTCGCGGCTCGCACCGATAATCAGGCTGGGGGGTGCTGCGGCGTCTTCCTCGAGTGTCGGGAAAGGGCAATTCACGAAAATAACCGTGCCCGTTGGCGTCAGGTTCTTGGTCGAGCCAAAAGCAATGGTGTTGTCTTCGCCTTTAGAGGATTTATAGACCCAGTCGCGCTCGGCCCGGTTGAACGGCATTTCTTCACGGTCCATAGCGAAGAAATACTGACGGAAAAATTCACCCAGGGAGGTGAACAGATTGCGAAACCGGCCGACGACAGGGTAGTTCCTGCGGATCGTGTCCTTGTTCTGCATGATGTCGATGACAAACAGTATCATCAGCAGAAGGACGATCATCCCTACGGCCATGACAAACATGGTGGTGAGAAAACTTACACCCTGCATTGTGAATGCGCTGATCCAGTTCACAATCTTCTCCTCATTGTCCGCCGTTACTATCCGTCCCAAAGTCAGTATGCGCGATATTTCCGGCTGCTCGAAACCAAATTTTCACCGGTTGGGTCAAAACTCAAATCACAATCGTGCGATTGACTTCGCCAATAACATGCGTATATTGCGGCGGTTGTCATGAATATTTCGAGATTTGTGGCGAAATCGCTGCCCGAGGCCATCCCAAATGGTGTGACAGTCGTCCAGCCGGCAAAACCGGATGGATAAATTGTTTTGAAGCTCGCAGACTGGGACGATTGAACTGCGACGCCGCAGGGCGCGGACAATAAGGAGACATAAGCCATGTACGCTGTCATCAAAACCGGCGGCAAGCAATACCGTGTTGCACCGGACGACATTATAAATATTGAAAAGCTTCCCGGCGATGCGGGCGAGCAGCTGCAATTCACCGACGTTCTGATGATCGGTGGCGATGGCGACCCGGTGATCGGATCGCCTCTGGTCGAGGGCGCGAGCGTTGCGGCCGAGGTCGTGGAGCAGAAACGCGCACGCAAGATCATCGTTTTCAAGAAAAAGCGGCGTAAAAATTATCGCCGCAAACATGGTCATCGCCAGCATCTTACCGCGGTTCGCATCACCGATATTCTGACGGACGGCAAAAAGCCTGCGAAGAAAGCAGCGCCAAAGGCGAAGCCGAAGCCCAAGGATGACGCAAAGGCGAAAGCGGCCGAAGGCGGCAAGCCCAACCAGAAGAAGGGCCAGGACGATATTTCACTGATTTCCGGCGTCGGACCCGCTTTGGAGAAAAAACTGCACGGTTTCGGGGTCACGGAATTCAAGCATATTGCAGATATGAGTGAAGCCGATATTGAGAAAATGGACGCTGAGCTTTCGCTTGGCGGGCGCCCGATGCGGGAAGACTGGATTGAGCAAGCGCGTGAATTGATGGCAGGAAAGCCACCGCGCGCGAAGGCCGACAAAAAGGCCGCGGCAAAGAACACGGATTAATCGGTCCCGAACGACCGGGGTTCGTTTCGGCCCGGCTATATCGTTCAGGTGAAGACAGAAGGAATCAGGAACCATGGCACATAAAAAGGCAGGCGGTTCATCTCGCAACGGCCGCGATTCAGCAGGGCGGCGCCTCGGCATCAAGAAATATGGCGGCGAGCACGTTGTTTCGGGAAATATCATCCTCAGGCAGCGCGGCACCAAATGGCACCCCGGCGACGGTGTCGGCATCGGTAAGGACCACACAATCTTCGCCGTTGAGGAGGGTCAGGTGAAATTCAGGACGAAGAGCGGCGGCCGTATTTTCGTATCGGTTGAAAAACCGGGAGCCGCATCCTAACTGACATTGATCTGATGGATATCCGTCAGCCTTAGCTCAGGGCTTCGATTGGGCGAGATTATCGGGGGGATGGGAAACCGTCTCCCCTTCTTCGTCTTGTGCGCGCCACGCAATAGGATATCTTGTGCAAACCCGCGCGGATGATGGTGAAACGTAACCCTGCCCGCATCAGCCTCCAGTTGAGGCAGAAAGCGTTAATAGTATCAAACGGAAGACGCCATGAAATTTCTCGATCAGGCCCGCGTCTATATCAAATCGGGAGCCGGCGGCGATGGCTGCCTCAGCTTCAGGCGGGAGAAATATGTCGAATTCGGCGGACCGGATGGCGGCGACGGCGGAAAGGGCGGCGATGTATGGGCAGAATGCGTCGACAATCTCAACACTCTGATCGATTTTCGCTATCAGCAGCACTACAAGGCCGGGCGCGGCGTCGGCGGCATGGGTAAAAACCGCTCCGGAAAAGCGGGCGAGGATGTGGTTCTGAAAGTGCCACCCGGGACACAGATTTTCGCCGCGGACAATGAAACGCTGCTCGGCGACCTGACCGAAGCCGGGGAGCGCCTTCTGCTCGCGCAGGGCGGAAATGGCGGCTTTGGCAATGCGCGGTTCAAGTCATCGGTCAACCAGGCGCCACGCAGGATCAATCCCGGCGAACCGGCCATCGAGGCCGAGGTCTGGCTCAGGCTCAAACTGATTGCCGATGCGGGTCTGGTCGGGATGCCCAATGCGGGCAAATCGACCTTTCTTGCGGCCGTCAGCGCCGCAAATCCCAAAATCGCCGATTATCCGTTCACAACGCTGCATCCAAATCTTGGTGTGGTGAAGGCTGGCAATGTGGATTTCGTTCTGGCGGATATTCCCGGCCTCATCGAGGGCGCGCACGAGGGTGCGGGCATTGGCGACCGGTTTCTCGGACATGTCGAGCGCTGCCGGATCAATCTGCATCTCATCGATGTCACCCAGGACGATCCTGTGCGTGCTTACGATATCATCCGGGGCGAACTAGAAGCTTACGGCAACGGATTGGCAGAGAAACAGGAGCTGGTTGCACTGACCAAATGCGACGCGGTGGTCGAGGAAACGGCAAATGATGCGGCGGCCCGGCTCGAGGAGCATCTGGGAGAGCCCGTATTGCGATTGTCGGCCGTTTCCGGCCAGGGGGTCAGAGATGCATTGCATCTGCTGGGCGGCGCGATAAAATCCGCGCAGGATCATGAACGGCAGGCAAAATCTGGTCAGCCGGCAATGGAAGAAGGCTGGCGACCGTAAGGAGGGCATAAAGCCCCGATGCTGAATGAGTGGAAAAATGCCCGGCGGATCGTCGTTAAAATAGGTTCATCCCTTTTAACGGACGCTGATACAGGCCGTCTCAAGCGCGACTGGCTGGCGACGCTGGTCGAGGATATCGCAGAGTTGCGCGCCCAGGGACACGAGGTCGTTCTGGTTTCATCGGGTGCTGTTGCGCGTGGCCGGCGTATTCTCGGGCTCGAGCCCGGGGTGCTGAAGCTCGAACAGGCGCAGGCATCCGCCGCCGTAGGGCAGATCGGCCTGGCCCATGCCTATCAGGACCTGTTCGAGGAACGTGGCCTGGTAACAGCGCAGATTTTGCTGACCCTGGGCGATACGGAAGAACGCCGGCGTTATCTCAACGCGCGAAACACGATCGAGGCATTGCTTTCCCTGGGGTCGGTTCCGGTGGTCAATGAAAATGACTGTGTGGCAACAAACGAAATCCGATATGGCGACAATGACCGGCTGGCGGCGCGCGTTGCAAGCATGATCAGCGCCGACTGCCTCGTTGTGCTGTCCGACGTGGACGGGCTCTACACGGCGCCACCGAGCGAGCAGGAAGACGCGGAACGCATCGAGGTCGTCGACGAAATAACGCCGGAAATCGAAGGGATGGCCGGGGATGTGACGGGCGGCGGGCCTTCACGCGGCGGCATGATCACGAAAGTGGCCGCCGCCAAGATCGCGGTTGCCAGCGGCACGCATATGATCATTGCGTCGGGGCAGGTTTCCCACCCTCTCAAGGCGCTTTCCGAAGGCGCCAACCATACATTGTTTCGCGCCCACTCCGATCCCGTCACGGCATGGAAAAGCTGGATCGCGGGAAGCCTCGAGCCGAAAGGGAAAATCATCATCGATGCGGGTGCGGTCGATGCCCTCAGTTCGGGCAACAGCCTTTTGCCAGCCGGCGTGATCGGCGTTGACGGCGATTTTGACCGGGGCGATGCGATCATCATCATGTCTCAGAATGGAGATGAACTCGGTCGCGGACTGTCAACCTATGCGAAGGACGACGCCGAGCTTATTATGGGCCGCCAGAGCAGCGAAATAAGTGATATACTCGGCTTTGAGGGGCGCGCCTGCATTGTTCATCGCGACGACATGGTGTTGAGCACGCGGTAATCCGATGTAAGGTCAGGGCCTTCTTTTGCTCGCGCGGTCTTTGCCCGGGTTGGGGCGGGTGACATATGAACCAAGATAAAAAACGGGAATTCCTTCATGGATGCAGCGGTGGAACAAGACAGTGAGTTCGCAAATATCGAGGAGATGATGCTCGACATGGGGCGGCGTGCCCGCGAAGCCTCGCATGAAATCGCGCTGGCCTCGACCGAGAACAAGAACGATGCTCTTCAGGCGATGGCGGAAGCGCTGGACGGACGCGCGCCCGAGATACTTCTCGCCAATCAGAAAGACATTGCGGCGGCGCAGGAATCCGGTAAGGACAACGCATTTCTCGATCGTCTCAAGCTCGACGCGGACCGCATCGAGGGCATGGTAAAGAGTATTCAGAGTATTGCGGCGCTCGACGATCCCATCGGCGATATTCTGGCGGAGTGGGAACGTCCGAATGGGTTGCGCATTCAACGCGTTCGCGTGCCGCTCGGCGTTATCGGCATCATTTACGAAAGCCGCCCGAATGTAACCTCGGATGCCGGAGCTCTGTCGCTCAAATCGGGTAATGCCGTAATTTTAAGAGGCGGATCGGACAGTTATTATTCCAGCACCGCCATTCACGGCGCCCTTCAGGAGGGATTGCGCAGCTCGTCTCTGCCTGAAGATTGCATTCAACTGGTACCGACAACGGACCGGGACGCTGTCGGGTTTCTGCTCTCGGGGCTGGACGGCACGGTCGACGTCATTGTGCCGCGCGGTGGAAAAAACCTTGTCGCCCGGGTCCAGAAGGAAGCCCGCGTTCCGGTCTTTGCCCATCTTGACGGTGTCTGCCATGTCTATGTGGACAAGAAGGCAAAAAGAAATATGGCGGTCGATATTGTGGTTAACGCCAAGATGCGGCGCACGGGGATCTGCGGCGCGGCGGAGACCCTGCTCGTCGACCGGGAGGTGGCGGACACATATCTCGGCCCGCTCGTCGAGGGGCTCGTTTCGGCTGGCTGCGAGGTGCGCGGCGACAAGGCAACGCAAAACGCCGACCCGCGCGTCATTGCCGCTTCCAAAGATGACTGGGGCCATGAATATCTCGACGCCATCATCGCTGTCAAAGTCGTGGACGGCGTTGAGGCCGCCATAGATCATATCAATGCTTTTGGCTCTCACCACACGGATGCCATCGTGACGGATGACAAGGCGGCGGCGAAGGAATTTCTTGAAAAGGTCGATTCCGCGATCGTGCTTCACAACGCCTCGACCCAGTTTGCCGATGGCGGCGAATTCGGAATGGGGGCGGAAATCGGCATTGCAACCGGCCGCATGCATGCGCGCGGGCCGGTCGGCGTCGAGCAGCTCACCAGCTTCAAATATGTGGTGCGGGGCAGCGGCCAGACACGGCCGGTTTGATGTCTCGGCGCGGTTCGGGAAAAATCAAAGCCGGGCGGGCGCCGTCGAGTTTCGGCGGCATTCATGTGAAATTACCGACCGTCGCACCGGGGCAGCGCATCGGATTGCTTGGCGGCTCTTTTAACCCGGCCCATGAGGGACACAGGAATATCAGTCTGGCGGCGCTCAAGCGTCTCAATCTCGACTGTATCTGGTGGATCGTCAGCCCCGGCAATCCGCTGAAGTCGCACGGCGATCTCGCATCTTTCGACGATCGCGTCGAACATGCCCGCAAGGTATCCGAACATGGCCGCATTCTGGTAACCGATTTCGAGGCCAGCTTGCCGACGCCCTTTACGTCCTCCACGCTGGCTTTTTTAAATGCGCGGCATAAAAACGTGAATTTCATCTGGTTGATGGGGGCCGACAACCTGGCTCAGATCCATCTCTGGAAAAACTGGCGGTCGATTTTCGATCAGGTTCCGGTGGCGGTCTTCGACCGGCCGGGATATCGCCACCGCGCCCGTGCTTCGGTCGCAGCGCAAAGTTATAGCTGGGCGCTTGTCGACGAATCAGATGCCGCGGGTCTCGCGCTCATGGAAGCACCGGCCTGGACATTTCTGAGCGTTCGGCTGAGCGCAATTTCTTCAACGGAATTGCGTAATAGCAGATGAATCCCCATATATCACCTGCCATTAAGGCAATCTGGCCTTTGTCATAATTGCACGAGTTTGCGTTCAGCAATTGACATTGGACCGCGCAAATTGTTGAATTTGGCAATCGCGACCGGTTTTTGCCGATAAATACGACACCATCAGGAACCGGCTACATTTAAAACCAGTCTATTGAGACCCCTAAAGGTGTGATCAACCGGCCTCGAAACAGCAATGTTCAAGGTCAAATCGGACCAGACAAGGGGTCCATGACGGAAGGAATGCCAACTAAATATGCGCACATCACTAGAAGGTGCTGATCAGAGCACGTCTTCTACCGAGTCTGCACTCAAGGTTCAGAACTCGAACGATCTCCTGAAATTCATCACAAACAGTCTTGATGATGCGAAAGCTCTCGATGTGATTTCCATTGATCTCGCGGGTAAGTCTTCGATCTGCGATTACATGATCGTGGCGTCGGGCCGCTCGGAACGACATGTGGGTGCCGTTGCCGACCGCGTTATGCGCGACCTCAAGGAGGCCGGGCACGGTTGGGCGCGCGTGGAGGGCCTGCCCAATTGTGACTGGGTGCTTATCGATACGGGAGATATTGTGGTGCATGTGTTCCGGCCGGAAGTCAGGGAATTTTACAAGCTCGAGAAAATGTGGTCGACCGACCGGCCCATGAAACCGGACAATGAAGACTAGTCTTCAAAGACCAGTCTTCAAAGATTAGTCTTCAAAGATTAGTCTTTGCGGACTGATCCTTATCGGCGCTGATCAAAAATGAAAATTTCCATCATTGCTGTCGGGCGATTGAAAAAAGGGCCCGAGACGGCCCTTTTCGAGCGCTATGAGGGGCGCATCAAAACCGCGGGCAAGAGCGTTGGAATAAGCGCCCTTAAACTCACCGAAATCGCGGAAGCCGGCGGTGGCACGGCAGTCCAAAGATGTGCTGCCGAGGCCGAAAAGATACTCGCGGTTAGCCGGACCTCGGACTTTCCGATCGCGCTGGATGTAAAAGGCAAACGGCTGACATCCCTGACATTTGCCGATCTTCTGTCAAACGCCCGGGACGAGGGGTGCCGGTCAATGGCGTTCCTGATCGGCGGTGCGGACGGGCACGGCGCCGAAATCGAAAAGAAATCCCGCATGAGCCTTTCGATGAGCGATATGACATTGCCGCATGGTCTTGCACGGATTGTTCTCGCGGAGCAAATCTACCGGGCGGTTACCATCATGGCCGGGCACCCCTATCACCGGGAATGAACCTTGAGAGCAGGCGCCGGGCCGGGTGCTGTCCCACCCGTGCGGGTGGTCCCAAATGGCGAATGCGTGTAGTCTATGGCCCTTTCACAGGCGCTACCTCATTATGCGCCATAATTTAAATGTATTAGCGCTGTGTGATCTTCCGTTAACCGGTTTTAACTCTCGTCCTAATAGAATAGCCTGAGGACACAAATATCTGGCGGCCATGGGTTTGAACATACAAGAAAACATTGCGGCAGGCATGTTGTTCGGAAAAACCGGCATGCGCGCCCTGCCGCTCATATTCTGCTCATTCCTGATAATCGGTTTCGGGCAATTTGTGCAATCCACGCCCGTTCACGGCCAGACAAGCACGGTTCCAAAACGTGACGAGGCCCAGCGGTCCCTGCGAAACCGAAAACAGGATTTGGAAAAAACGCTTCAGCAGCAGAAACAAGTTCAAAAAGATGTCGTCTTTCTCAAAAAAGAAAGAGCGCGGCTGAACAGAAAGCTTGTCGATACGGCCGGGCTGGTCAAACAGGGCGAAGCACGCTTGTCGCAACTTGAAGACCGGCTTGGAGAACTCAATGAGCAGGAAAAGCTGGTTCGCGGATCGCTCAAACGGCAACATGGCACGTTAAAGAGACTTCTCGCAGCGATGCAGCGGATGGGACGCAATCCGCCTCCGGTGGTGGTGACGCGTCGTGACGATGCCCTGGATATGGTGCGAAGCGCGATGATGCTGGCCAAAGTCTTCCCGAAACTCAGGGGAAAAGCTCTGGCGCTTGGCGAAAAACTCAGCGAACTCCAGCGCATCATGACAATCACGCAGGAGAAACGCGACAGGTTGAGCACCGAAAACAAGCGTCTCGCGGACACAAGGCTGAAACTCAAGACGCTGGTTGCGGAAAAGCAGAATACGATTTCAATGCGTCATTCGGAACTGGTTGAAATCCGCCAAGCTGCCGAAAGGCTTTCACGCTCCGTAACGGATCTGAATGTCTTGATCTCTAAACTTGATGAAGTGGTGGCGGACAAAAGCAAACTGGGCGAGTATCAGCGGGAATTGGCCCAACGCAAAGCAGAGAGCGATGGGCCGGATACCAAACCGGCGCAAGGAAAAAAAGCCCCAAAAATTGCTGACAAGCAGGAAACGCCCTCAAAACCGGCTGTCGAGTTGCGGCCTTCGTCACGACGGTTTGCAATGCTCAAGCCCGGACGCCTGAAGCCAACCATCAGCTTCAGAAAATCCAAGGGCTCGTTACTGATGCCAGCGAGTGGCCGCCATCTTCTCAAATTTGGCGATAAAACGAGATTTGGGACGAAATCCAAGGGCATCGCCATCGCCACGCGCCCGGCCGCCCAAATAACGTCACCATCGGATGGTTGGGTGGTGTTTGCAGGACCGTTCCGTTCATATGGACAGCTCTTGATTATTAATGGCGGCGGGGGGTACCATGTGCTGCTCGCGGGCTTGTCTCAAATTGACGTGTCGCTTGGCCAGTTCGTCATCAAGGGCGAACCGGTCGGCATTATGGGTGAGAGAGCAAAAACTTCCCAACCGGAGAGTGGTCAGGATGCGAATCCGGTACTATATGTAGAATTAAGGAAAAAGGGCCAGCCTATTAATCCAAAACCATGGTGGGCCCGTGAAACGAAAAAGGTACAAGGATGATACGTAAACCTGAAATCGCTTTCTGGGTCTTTGTCGTGGCCTCGGTCATGGCCGTCAGCACGACCGCCTTCAATGTCATGCGCTCGCGCAGCGCTGAAGCGGCGGGCGCCGATATCTACCGGCAGCTCGATCTTTTTGGCGATGTTCTGGAACGCGTCAGGTCCGACTATGTCGAAAAACCAAAAGATGAAAAACTCATCGAATCGGCCATTAACGGCATGCTTGCGGCCCTCGATCCTCATTCCTCCTACCTGAACCCAAAACATTTTCGTGACATGCAGGTGCAGACGCGCGGCGAATTCGGCGGTCTCGGGATCGAGGTTACAATGGAAAACGGCGTCGTGAAGGTGGTTTCTCCCATCGACGGAACGCCCGCGGACCGTGCCGGCGTGCAGGCCAGCGACCTGATCACCCATCTCGATGGCGAACAAATTGTCGGTCTTACGCTCGGGGAAGCGGTCGAAAAAATGCGTGGCCGCGTCAACACCCCCATATTACTGACAATCGTGCGCAAGGGCGTCGATGATCCCTTCGATATCAAGATCGTCCGGGATGTCATCCGCATCAATCCCGTCAAGGCACGGGCCGAAGAGGATGTGGGCTATGTCCGGATTACGACTTTCAACGAGCGGACCAATGCCAATCTGAAGACTTCGGTAGCCGAGTTGAAAAAGAAAATCGGCTCAAAGCTCAAGGGATTTGTTATCGACCTTCGCAATAATCCGGGCGGCCTGCTCGATCAGGCGATTTCAGTCTCGGATGCTTTCCTTGAAAAGGGTTCGATTGTTTTGACGCGCGGACGCAATCCCGACGAGGCACAGCGCTCGAACGCCCGCCCCGGCGACATTACGGATGGCCGCAAAATTGTCGTACTCATCAATGGCGGTTCGGCCTCCGCATCGGAAATCGTTGCCGGCGCTCTTCAGGATCACAAGCGAGCTACCATTATCGGTACGCGCTCCTTTGGAAAGGGCTCTGTCCAGACGATTATCCCGCTGGGTCCAAACGGAGCTATCCGGCTGACCACGGCGCGCTATTACACGCCGTCCAATCGCTCTATTCAGGCGAAGGGCATCGATCCCAATATCGTGGTAAATCAGAAATTACCTGAGGAACTGAAAAAGAAGAAAGTTAAACCAAGGGGTGAAGCAAGCCTCAGGGGACACTTGAAAAATGAGAGCCAGGAGGAAGCTTCAGGTTCGTCGTCTTATGTTCCCAAGGATCCGAAAGAGGACACCCAGTTGATCTATGCGCTCAATATGCTGCGTGGCATCAAACAGGGACAGACTGCAGCCAAAATCAACCCTCTGCCTTCGGAAAAAACAAAACCGAATTGATTCAGGCTGCGAGGGAAATGCGGTTCGGACGCGATTGACAGATTGTCGCCATGAGTGGCAGTCAATGTTCGTGTCATCCGCCATGTACCGCGGTATGTGGACCGCGCCGTTCAGCCGGTGGTGGTCGGTCATAGATGATCCAGGGGCTTGCTTGAATTGAAAACGCTTGCATCTTTTGTTGTGGTCGTTGGCCTTGGCGTTACCTCGGCGGTAAAATGGTTCGAGGCGCCAAGCGAGCTGCTCGTCGGCGAGCCGATCACCATCATTGAGATCGGGCCGCAAGTTGAAGCGGCGCCCGAACCCGCAAATTCCGAATTCTCAATACCCGAGCCCTCAATTCCCGAGCCCTCATATTCAGAACCCGCCGATTCCGCACCCTACCCCGGCTTGAACAGCGATGGCAGCGTCATAAGAAACGAGGGGATCGAAACTCAACCGACCGCGGCCGCCCCGCCGCAGGATGCGCCCGTCCCCCTTGCTTCGCTGGCCGGCAGAGAAGAACCTGTCGAAAACGATGGTTCGCCTGTCCAGCAGGTTTCAGCGCCGCAAGATGAGGTTCCCGCAATTGCCTCCCAGGCCGAGAGCGGGGAACCGGCCGAGAATCCCGCCCCTCCTGTCCGACAGGCTTCCGTGCCGGATGAAGTGCAACAGGAAATCAGGGCGCTCTCAACCACAAGCCGCGTTGAATCAAGCGTCATTACCGATCAGAAATTGCAACAACCCGAGGTGGTGTCACCGGAGACTTCGGAAAATGTCGGGATTGAACGCCCGGAAATCCCGCTGCCCGTGCGGTCGCCCTTCACTTTAGGTCCTAACGTTTCAGCAACCGTCGCAGGTTCGGTTCTGGTCGATCAAGACGCCAATGCCGGGAGCGCTGTTCAGGGAGCAGAGCGTGCCGCTCAGATCCGGGCGAGGCAGGCAGCGGCAGCGAAGGCGAAGGCGAAGGCAAAAGATCTGGACCCGGAGGACTGGACATACGAGCCCCTCGGCCTCGACTGAGGGTGCTTCAGATTTTACGAGGAGCTGCAATCCGGTTTTCTGCCGGCGTTGCGTAACCGGCGCAGATTTTTCAGGACAAGATGGACACTTCGATTAACAGACTGCCATATCGGCCCTGCGTCGGCATATTTCTGATCAACGCCCAGGGGCTGGTGTGGATCGGACGGCGTATCGCCAAACCGCATGATCGGCATGACGCGCATGTCTGGCAGATGCCGCAAGGCGGTATTGACGACGGCGAGGACCCGGAGGGTGCCGCTCTACGCGAGCTCAGGGAAGAAACCGGCGTCGTGACGACGGAAATCCTCGCCGAGACCAAGGAGTGGGTCAATTATGATCTGCCCGATCATCTGCTCGGCAAGGCCCTTAAAGGCCGCTATTGCGGGCAGACGCAAAAATGGTTCGCCATGCGCTTTCTGGGAACGGACGATGAAGTGAACATACTTGAAAAGCCGGGGCATAAGGCGGAATTCGATGCGTGGCGGTGGGAACAGGCTTCGGTTCTGCCGGAGCTCATCGTGGAATTCAAACGCCATGTCTATGAAGAGGTTGTAAAAGAGTTCTCTCATTTACTGGGCTAGAGCGGCTACCGGGCTAGAGCGGCACATCTCAGCCAGTGCGGCATCTCAGCCAAAGCAGCCGTTAGGACTGAGCGATATCCGCCTAAAGCGCTTCGGCGACAGACTTGACGAGTTTCAATTGCTCCAGCATGTTTTGCGCCGTCGTGCGGCGGTCTTCATCCTTGGCGTCCGCAATGTCTTCCTCGGTGTTGGCTATTTCCTGCGCGAGCCATGATTTGTCGAGCTCGTCGAGATCGATCGCCTGCTGCGCCAGCACGGTCAGGCTCAACGGATCGACTTCGGCGATGCCGCCGCGGACAAATATCCTGCTTTCCGCGCCATCTTCATCGATCACATCGAGCAGGCCCGGTTTTAATGTCGACAGGACCGGCGCATGGTTCGGCAGCACCGTAAAATCGCCCTCGGAACCGGGCACGAGAACCTGCCGGACATCTGCTGAGATGAGCAGTTTTTCCGGTGAAACGAGCTCGAATTTGAACGTGTCGGCCATGGATCTTTGGTCCTCGTCTTATTCCGAAACCGGTCAGGCTGCTTCCGTGGCGAGCTTCTCGGCCTTCTCGATGGCTTCTTCGATGGTGCCCACCATATAGAATGCCTGTTCGGGAAGATGGTCATAATCACCGTTGCAGAGGCCTTTAAAGCCCTTGATGGTGTCGGCAAGATCGACGAGCACGCCGGGCGATCCGGTAAACACTTCGGCGACGTGGAATGGCTGCGACAAAAAGCGCTCGATCTTGCGTGCGCGGGTCACGGCCATCTTGTCCTCCTCGGAGAGTTCGTCCATGCCGAGAATCGCGATAATGTCCTGAAGCGCTTTATAGCGCTGCAGTATCTCCTGCACCTGCCGGGCTGTTTCGTAATGTTCGTCACCGACAACGCGCGGCTCCAATACGCGGGATGTGGAATCGAGCGGATCCACGGCGGGGTAAATGCCTTTTTCAGCAATGGACCGCGACAAAACGGTTGTGGCGTCAAGATGGGCAAAGGATGTCGCGGGCGCCGGATCGGTCAGATCGTCGGCCGGAACGTAAACGGCCTGCACGGAGGTAATCGACCCCTTGGTCGTCGAGGTGATGCGCTCCTGCATGGTGCCCATGTCGGTTGCCAGTGTCGGCTGATATCCCACGGCGGACGGAATGCGGCCGAGAAGAGCCGAAACTTCCGAGCCCGCCTGGGTGAAACGGAAAATATTATCGATGAAGAAGAGCACGTCCTGGCCCTGATCGCGGAAATGTTCCGCCACCGTCAGGCCGGTAAGGGCCACACGGGCGCGCGCTCCGGGAGGCTCGTTCATCTGGCCGTAAACCAGCGCCGTCTTCGATTCGCCGCCGCCGCCTTCCTGATTCACGCCTGATTCGATCATTTCCCAATAAAGGTCGTTGCCTTCACGTGTCCGCTCGCCGACGCCGCCAAAAACCGAATAGCCACCGTGCCCCTTGGCGATATTGTTGATGAGCTCCATGATCAGAACTGTCTTGCCGACACCGGCGCCGCCGAAGAGACCGATTTTACCGCCCTTGGCGTATGGCGCCAGCAGATCGACGACCTTGATGCCCGTGATGAGAATTTCCGATTCCGTGGACTGATCTCATCCACCGGTTCGCCGATAACATTCATAATGCGCCCCAGCGTGCCATCGCCGACGGGAACGGCGATCGGCTGTCCCGTGTCGCTCACCTCCTGACCGCGGACAAGACCCTCGGTCGAGTCCATGGCGATCGTGCGCACCGATTTCTCGCCGAGATGCTGGGCGACTTCCAGAACCAGGCGGTTGCCCTTATTGTCGGTTTCGAGTGCGTTCAAAATCGCCGGCAGCTCGTCGCCAAACTGGACGTCAACGACGGCACCCATTACCTGTGTGATCTGTCCGGACGTGTTCTTGGCCATTGTTTGTACCTCGTGGTCTTAAACTGATTAGAGCGCTTCGGCGCCTGAAATAATTTCGATAAGTTCTTTAGTAATCTGCGCCTGGCGCTGACGGTTGTAGATCAGCGTCAGGCTGTCGATCATTTCACCGGCATTTCTGGTGGCGCTGTCCATTGCAGACATGCGCGCACCCTGCTCGGATGCGCCATTCTCAAGAAGCGCGCGATAAATCTGGGTCGAAACGTTGCGCGGCAGCAGGTCATTGAGGATTTCGTCTTCCTCCGGCTCATATTCATAGGCTGCGACGGGACCCAGGGTTTCCGTATCCGCCTCCCTGTTTTCGCTCTCCGGCAATTTGGCCGGTATGAGCTGCATCGCCGTCGTCTTTTGTTCCATGACCGACTTGAATTCGGCGAAATAGAGCGTGCAAATGTCAAACGCGCCTTCGTCGAACATAGCAAGAATACGGGTACCGATTTCCAGCGCGTTTTCATAGCCGATCTGTTTGACTTCTTTCAGGGAAATAGTGTCGACAATCGCACTCTCGAATTCGCGCTTGAGAACATCGTATCCCTTGCGGCCGACGCATAAAAATTTAACCGATTTACCGTCCGCGATCAGACGGCGGGCATGGTCTCGGGCGAGCCGCGCGATATTGGAGTTGAAACCGCCGCACAAGCCCCGGTCGGCCGTCGCGACGACGAGCAAATGCGTGTCTTCCTTTCCGGTTCCCACAAGAATAGGCGAGGCGCCTGCCATGTCGGTGACTTTCGCGCCGAGATTGGCCAGCACGCTGTCCATGCGCACGGCATATGGCCGTCCCGCTTCAGCCGCCTCCTGCGCGCGCCTGAGTTTGGCCGCCGCCACCATCTGCATGGCTTTCGTGATCTTCTGTGTAGACGTCACAGAAGTGATCCGGTTGCGAAGGTCTTTAAGACTGGCCATTTCGGCTATGCTCGCTTGTTCGTTGGTTCTAGAATTCAGGCCGCGAAGGATTTCGCGAAACCGTCGACCGCATCTTTCAGCTTGTCGCCGGTTTCATCGGTTATTTCCTTTTCGCTGCGAATGCTGTCCAGAATTGCGGCATGTTCGTCGCGCATGTAACGAAGAAGTTCTTCTTCGAAACGGCCAACATCCTTCTGATCCAGCTCATCAAGATAGCCACTGGTGCCGGCGTAAATAGAAACAACCTGTTCCTCCACCTTGAGAGGCGAGAATTGCGGCTGCTTGAGAAGCTCCGTCAGGCGTGCGCCGCGGTTGAGCAATCGCTGGGTTGCGGCATCGAGATCTGAACCGAACTGCGCGAATGCCGCCATTTCTCGGTATTGGGCGAGTTCGCCCTTGATGGCGCCGGCGACCTGTTTCATGGCTTTCACCTGGGCGGCAGAGCCAACCCGCGAAACGGAAAGGCCGACATTCACCGCCGGCCGGATGCCCTGATAAAATAGGTCGGTTTCAAGAAAGATCTGGCCGTCCGTGATCGAAATCACATTGGTCGGAATATAGGCCGACACGTCATTGGCCTGGGTTTCGATGACCGGAAGCGCCGTCAGCGAGCCCGCGCCATTATCGTCGTTCATCTTGGCCGAGCGTTCGAGCAGGCGCGAATGAAGATAGAATACATCGCCCGGAAATGCCTCGCGACCAGGCGGGCGGCGAAGAAGAAGCGACATCTGACGATACGCCACGGCCTGTTTCGAGAGATCGTCATAAGAGATCAGGGCATGCATGCCGTTGTCGCGGAAATATTCGCCCATTGTGCAGCCCGTAAACGGCGCCAGGAACTGCATCGGCGCCGGATCGGACGCGGTTGCCGCGATGATGATCGAATATTCAAGCGCGCCATTGTCCTCGAGTACCTTTACAAATTGCGCGACGGTCGAACGCTTCTGGCCGACGGCGACATAAATGCAATAAAGCTTTTCGCTTTCATCGTCCGACTGGTTCAGAGGCTTCTGGTTCAGCATGGTATCGAGAATGATGGCCGTTTTACCCGTCTGGCGGTCACCGATGATGAGTTCGCGCTGTCCGCGGCCGACGGGGATGAGCGCATCGACGGCCTTCAGGCCGGTCTGCATCGGCTCGTGAACCGATTTGCGCGGAATGATGCCGGGCGCCTTGACATCGACCATGCGCCGCTCCGATGCCTCAATCGGCCCCTTGCCGTCGATCGGATTGCCCAGGCCATCGACCACGCGGCCGAGCAGGCCCTTGCCCACCGGCGTATCGACAATGGAACCGGTTCGCTTGACCGTATCGCCTTCCTTGATGCCGCGGTCGTCGCCAAATATAACGACGCCGACATTGTCGACCTCGAGGTTGAGCGCCATTCCGCGGATATTGCCGGGAAATTCGACGAGCTCGCCCGCCTGAACATTGTCCAGACCGTACACGCGCGCGATACCGTCACCTACCGACAGCACCTGCCCGATTTCGGAGACTTCCGCCTCATTGCCGAAATTCTTGATCTGATCCTTGAGGATCGAGGAAATTTCCGCGGCCCGAATATCCATCAGCCCACCTCTTTCATGGTCGTTTCGAGATTGTTGAGTTTTGTTTTCAAAGAACTGTCGATCATGCGGCTTCCTATCTTGACGACGAGGCCGCCAAGGAGCGATGGATCGACATGCGTGTGCAGTTCGACGTCCTGGCCAACAGCCGATTTAAGCGTCGATTTCAATGATTTAATCTGTGCTTTGGAGAGTTCGGTGGCCGAGGTTACTTCGGCATCGACCTCACCTTTATGGCGGGCAAGGAGCAGGTTGAAGGCCTTGATCATGTCGCCCACCGCAAACAGGCGCCTGTTTCTCGCCACCAGAGCAAAGAAATTTGCGACCAGGCCCGAATATCCAGCTTTTTTCACGATTGCCGCAATGGCTCCCTGTTGCTGTTCAGCCGTGAAAACCGGACTTGATACCAGGCGTTCGAGATCATCGCTTTCATGCAGAGCTTTCGCGAATGCGTTGAGGTCTTCAGCGGCGCTTTTGAGTTCCCCGGCTTCCTCCGCCAGCTCGAACAGAGCCGTGGCGTAACGACCGGGCATGCCTGCGATTATCGGATCCTTGCCTGACACCTGATAGTTCCCATTCCAGCGCAATCGCGCCCTCGTCACCTTGATTTTCGGTGACCCGATATTGCGTAAAATTTGCGATCATTGATGAGGAGAGCGAAGTCTGTCAGCTCCCTCTTTCGAGAGTCGCCATCATCTATCACAGGAGCGTTG
This sequence comes from uncultured Hyphomicrobiaceae bacterium, assembly GCA_947258705.1. Taxonomy (GTDB): domain Bacteria; phylum Pseudomonadota; class Alphaproteobacteria; order Rhizobiales; family CAMYJA01; genus CAMYJA01. The sequence goes on from CAMYJA010000002.1 coordinate 203,592, forward strand.
GCACTTCAACAACAGGGTGGGCTTTGTGTACGATAAAGAGTGGATTTTTTTTACGTGGATTTTGACGGATTCGAACGCCAGGGCATGATCGTTCCCGATGGCGCCAAGTCAGGGCTTGCCGCCTGAACCGGAATTGTATGTCAAAGACCGATACACGCTTTCGGCGGTAGCGCTCATGCTTCAGCCTCGAAGGACCGGGCGCTAGAGAAAGCTGTATGGATCAATGTCGATGGCCATGCGCAAATCGCCACCCGGTTTCGGCAAGTCCCGGCGCCAGGCCCGCATATAGCCGGACAGATCTATTTCCCTGGATGCCTTCACCAGGATGCGATAGCGGTAACGGCTTCGGATAATGCTTATAGGCGCCTCGCTCGGGCCCAGAACGAGAACCTTGTCCGATCGGGGCGCGCGCAGGCTGACGGTGCGGGCGAATTCCGCCGCGACGTCTCTCGAGCGCGATGAAATGACGATCGCCGCCAATCTGCCGTAAGGCGGCATCTCCGCCTTCGCCCGCGCATTGATTTCGGTTTCCAGGAAGTCCTCCCGGTCGCCATTGATGATGGACTTCATCACCGGGTGTCCGGGCATATGGGTCTGGATCAGACCGCGGCCTTCGGTCCAGGCGCGGCCCGCCCGGCCCGTCACCTGATGCAGTAACTGAAATGTCCGCTCGGCCGCGCGCGGATCGGCCTGGCCAAGGCCAAGGTCGCCATCGACCACCCCCACAAGGGCGAGATTGGGAAAGTTATGACCTTTGGCGACGATCTGGGTTCCGATGATGATTTGCGCTTCACCGGATTCGATTCTTTTCAAGACCGCGCGCAAATCGTGCAGGTCGGTGATGAGGTCGCTCGACAAAAGCGCGAGGTTGGCATCGGGCAGGTTTTCCGCGACTTCCTCGGCGATCCGCTCCACGCCCGGGCCGCACGGGATCAGGCTGTCCGTATCGGCGCATTTCGGACAGGTCTTCGGAAGTGGCGCCGAAAAACCGCAATGATGGCAGGCCAGGCGGTCGCGGAAGCGGTGTTCCACCAGCCATGCAGCGCATTGCGGACAGTCGAAACGATGTCCGCATGACCGGCAGAGGGTCAGTGGCGCATATCCACGGCGGTTGAGAAAAAGCAGCGTTTGCTGTCCCCTGGCCAATGTTTCTCTCATTGCCTCCGTCAGAACGGGCGACAGCCATTTGCCGCGCTCCGGCGGATCTCCCTCCTTGCGAAGATCGACCGCCTGAATTGTCGGCATGGATGCGCCGCCGAACCGTTCGGTCAGCCTGACGGAGCGGTAACGGCCGTCGCGGGCGTTGACCTGGGTCTCGATCGAGGGTGTGGCCGAGGCGAGGACCCGAGGCGAGGACTATCGGAATGTTGCCGATCGAGGCCCGTACCACGGCCATGTCGCGGGCATGATAGATGACGCGGTCTTCCTGCTTGAAGCCCGGATCGTGTTCCTCGTCGACCACGATCAATCCGAGATTTTGATAGGGGAGGAACAGAGCCGAGCGCGCGCCGACAATCGCCCGGGCCCGTCCGGTGGCCACATCCGTCCATGCTCTTGTCCGCTCGCCCTGGCTGATCGAGGAATGCCATTCAACCGGCAGGCAGCCGAAGCGCTTCTTGAAGCGGGCAAGAAACTGCCCCGTCAGGGCAATCTCCGGCAGCATGATCAGAACCTGCTCTCCCTTTTCCAGCGCGCGCGCCACGGCCTCGAAATAGACCTCCGTTTTGCCAGATCCGGTAACGCCGTCGAGCAGGGTCGCGGAATAAATGCCCGCGTCGACGAGCGACCTCATCAGAGAGACGGCCTCAAGCTGACGATCGCTGAATTCCTGCGCGGTAAAATGGGGATCTGGGACGGAGGGCCGTTCGGGAGAGAGCTCGGCCTCGACCAAAGTGCCCGATTTGACGAGACCGCCTATGACGGCGGTGCTGACGCCGGCTTTCTCGGCAAGAGCGGTTTTGGACCAGAGTTCGCCATCCTCGAGCAATTCAAGCACCCTGGTGCGGGCCGCCGTCATTCGCTCGGGCGCCGCGCCGCCCCGGCAAACGCCGATCTTGGGTTTTTGATGTTCGAACACGCCTTTGGCGCTCATGAACATTTTCAGAGTCATGCCGCGATCGGTGAGTGTATATGACGCAATCCAGTCGATGAATTGCAATGCCGTCAAGGGCAATACCGGCACGTCCAGAGGAGAAATGACAGGCTTGAGACGGCTGTCGTCGACGGTGCGCCCTGCATCTTCATCGCGCTTATGCCATACGACGCCAATTTTTTGCTGACGGCCAAAGGGAACGAGCACGAACTGGCCGGGCTGCAAATCATACTCCTCCGGGCAGGCATAGTCGTAGGCCAGATCGAGCGCCATGGGCAGCAGAACGGGCACCCGCCTGACGGGTGGGTGATTTATCTTGTCCTGCTCAACCGGAAAAAGGCTTTCCATTATATCGGGGGCCGCTCTCGAAAAATGCCGAATCAGTCCATCATTCTAATGACCTTGTGGTCAATCTTAAGGAACTATTAACCATATGGTCCGAGGCTTTGAATGGTCTGGCCGATAATATATGGGGTGGAGGTTTGGTCCATTTGCTCAAGAACTTGTCCACTGAAATAACAGACGCCACGGATGGGCTTGCGCTTTCCGGCGATCTCATCGACGCTGCGTCCGGCTGGCTCTCCCACCTCGTCGGGGAGCGTGACCTCGCGGATAAAACCATCGAGGCCTATGAGCGCGATCTCAGGCAATTCCTGGTTTATTTAAAAAAACGTCTCGGGCATACGCCGTGCCTGGCCGATCTTGAGATGCTGGAGCCGAAAAACTTTCGCGGGTTCCTCGCTTCGCGCAGACGGCAACATGCAACGAGCCGCTCTCTCGCCAGAAGCCTGTCGGCGCTGAGGATGTTTTTCCGCTATCTCGAAGATCAGGATATCGTCGCCAATCGCGCCATACTCGCCATCCAGAGCCCCAAGATCGGCCATTCCCTGCCGAAGCCTCTGACGGTGGACAAGGCCAGGTCTCTTGTCGACGAAGGCGTCGAGGCGCAGGCCGAATGGGTCGGGGCGCGCGACACGGCGGTTCTCCTCCTCCTCTATGGTGCGGGTTTGCGTATCTCGGAATGTCTCGGTCTCAAGGCCGGGGATGCGCCTCGGGTGGGTTGCGACGTTTTGAGAATAACCGGCAAGGGCGGCAAGGAGCGGCTGGTGCCCGTATTGCCCGTCATTCAGAAATCCGTCGAGCGATATTATGAGCTTTGTCCTTTCGCGTTCAACCTTGACGGGCCGCTCTTCTTCGGCGTGCGCGGCGGGCCGCTCAGCCCGCGCATCATTCAGCTTCTTATGGAGCGGCTGAGAGAGAAACTGGGGTTGCCCGACACGGCCACGCCGCATGCGCTCAGGCACAGTTTTGCCACGCATCTTCTGGGGGCCGGCGCCGATCTCAGGCAGATTCAGGAATTGCTCGGCCATGCATCCCTGTCGACGACCCAGGTCTATACGGAGGTAGACCGGAAACGGCTTCTCAAGGTCTATGAAGCGGCACATCCGCGCTCGAAATAGACCGGCGGGTTGTTGCCGGTTCTAAACCTCAGCCTTTTTCCGCAGGCGCAGGAGCAGGGCGAGTATCAGCGAAAAGATTCCGACAATAATGGCAACGGCGGTCCAGGCGATGATCGTTGAACCGGTCTCAGCCAGAAGGATCGCGTAGGCGAGAAATGCGACGACACCGGCGCAAGCGACGCAGACGAGCGATATCGCCATCAGTAGCGTTTTATTGGGTGTTTGGGCCATGGCGACAGAGATTTACATGTGCAAGGGGCGTTTGTCCACGGCCAGGGCCGCCTCCCTGACCGCTTCGGTCAATGTCGGATGAGCATGGCAGGTGCGGGCGAGATCTTCCGAAGAGCCGCCAAATTCCATAATCACGGCGGCTTCGGCGATCATCGTTCCCGCATCGGGGCCAATGATGTGAACACCGAGGATCCGATCGGTGGCCTTGTCGGCCAGGACCTTCACGAATCCTTCCGTCTGATGATTTACCTTGGCGCGGGCATTGGCGGTGAAGGGAAACTTTCCCTTGTTGTATGCGATACCGGCTTCCTTGAGCTGCTCCTCGGTTTGACCGACACTGGCGACCTCCGGATAGGTGTAAATAACGTTGGGGATGACGTCGTAGTTCACATGACCGGCCTGGCCGGACAGAATTTCGGCCACTGCAACGCCTTCGTCTCCGGCCTTGTGCGCAAGCATCGGACCGGCGATCACATCGCCTATGGCATAGATGCCCGGAACATTTGTCGAGAAATTTTCGTCAACCATGACACGGCCGCGATTGTCGAGACGAACGCCCAGATCCTCCAGGCCCAGGCCATCCGTAGAGGGCTGCCTGCCAATGGCGATGAGCGCCCTGCCGGCACTCAGGGTCTGATGTTCGCCGCCTTTCGACGGCTCGATCGTGACGCGTGCGCTTCTCGTAGTCGTCTCTACGCCCGTGACCTTGTGGCCGAGCATGAATTTCATGCCCTGTTTGGTCAGAATGCGCTGAAACTGCCTCGATACCTCCTGGTCCATCTCCGGCGTGATCCGGTCCATATATTCGACGACCGAGACTTCCGCACCAAGCCTGCGCCAGACGGAGCCCAGTTCAAGACCGATAACACCGCCACCGACAACGATCATTTTTTTCGGTACTTTGTGAAGTTCGAGCGCACCCTTTGAGGACAAAACCCTTTTTTCGTCGATTTCGACGCCGGGCAGTGCCGTGACATCGGAGCCTGTCGCAATGACGATCGATCCGGCCTTGAGGTCGGTGACGGCGCCGTCGCCCGAAGTCACCTCCACCCGGCCGGGCGCTGCGATCCTGCCAACGCCCTGAAAAGTCGTGATCTTGTTTTTCTTGAGGAGAAAGGCGACGCCCTGGATATTTCCCTCGACCGCTTCATCCTTGAACGCCATCATTTTCTTGAGGTTAAGGCCGGGCTCGACGTCTATCCCCATGTCGCCGAGGCCGTTGCCGGCTTCCTCATACAGTTCGGAGGCATGGAGAAGCGCCTTTGACGGGATGCATCCGACATTCAGGCAGGTGCCGCCATGGGTCGCGCGCTTCTCGACGACGGCGACCTTTCGGCCGAGCTGGGCGGCGCGTATGGCACATATATAGCCGCCCGGGCCCGTGCCGATCACAATGAGGTCGAAATTTTCCGGCATCTATCCATCCAACTCCCAAACAGACTGCGACTATAGCTCCAAAATCAGCCGCTGCGGATCCTCGAGGCTTTCCTTGACGCGCACAAGGAACGTTACGGCTTCGCGCCCGTCAACCAGCCTGTGATCATATGACAGGGCGAGATACATCATCGGTCGGGCGACGATCTCGCCGTCTCTCACGACCGGTCTCGTTTCAATGCGGTGCATGCCGAGGATGCCCGATTGTGGGGCGTTCAAAATGGGCGTCGAGAGCAAGGAGCCGAAGACGCCGCCGTTCGACAGCGTGAAGGTGCCGCCCTGCAGATCCTCGATTGATAATTTACCGTCACGGGCCTGCTCGGCGAAACCGGAGATTTTCGTCTCGATCTCGACGATGCTCATGCGGTCGGCATCGCGCAGTACCGGCACAACCAGGCCCTTCTCGGTGCCGACGGCAACGCCGATATGATAATAGTTCTTGTAAACAACATCAGTGCCGTCGATCTCGGCATTGACCGCGGGCACTTCCCGCAAGGCCTGAATGCAGGCTTTAATGAAGAAACCCATGAAGCCCAGGCGAACGCCATGTTTCTTTTCAAAGAGCTCCTTATATTCATTGCGAAGCTCCATCACCGCTGTCATGTCGACATCGTTAAACGTGGTCAGTATGGCGGCGGTGTTTTGCGCGTCCTTCAGCCTGCGGGCGATGGTCTGGCGGAGACGCGTCATGCGAACGCGCTCTTCACGGCTTTCGTCATCCGGCAGGACCGGTAGGCGCAGGTGCTCTGCCGGTGCTGGTGTCGGCACCGGTTCGGATGCGGGCGCGGACGCGGGCTCTGCAGTTGGCGTGGGCGATGGCGCGGGAGCCGCCTCCGATCTGCGTTCAAGGGCCGACATGACATCGCCTTTAAGGATTTGACCACGCTTGCCGGTGCCCTCGATAGCGGCCGGATCGATTTGGTTTTCAGCCATCAATTTGCGTGCGGCGGGAGCGGGCGTCATGCCGTTTCCGGCCGTTGCCGCGGCAGCCTGCGCTTCTGGTTCGGTCGATGGGGCGGGTGCGGCGGCGGCGGGCGCGCCTGCCTGTGCTTCTGGTTCGGGCGAAGGGGCGGGGGCGGATGCAGGTGTCCCGGCCCCTTCCTTGATCGCGCCCAGAAGCGCGCCAACCTCAACGGTTTCTCCTGCGCCAACCAGAATGTCCGACATTATCCCGCTGATCGGCGCCGGCACTTCGAGCGTCACCTTGTCGGTCTCAAGCTCGACCAATGGCTCGTCGGCATTTACATGATCGCCCGGTTTTTTGTACCATTGGCCGACCGTTGCTTCGGACACGGATTCACCCAATGTGGGCACGCGAATTTCTGTGGACATGGCAATCGCCCTTTTTCTTACCTCTACGAACCGCGCTATCTGGCTATCGTAGTTCATAATCTTGGTTCTTTTCCAGTTCTGCTCGCATTCTCAATCTGCGAAAATTCAGTCGTTGAGACCCAGCGCCTCGCTGACAAGCGCGTTCTGCTCGGTCTTGTGCTTGCTCAGGAGACCCGTTGCGGTCGAGGCGGATGCGGACCGGCCGACATAGCGCGGCCGCGCCACCCTGGCGTCGATATGGTCGAGCACCCATTCAATATTCGGTTGTATGAAGGCCCATGCACCCATGTTTTTCGGCTCCTCCTGACACCAGACAAAATCGGCATTGCCAAAACGCTGCAATTCGTTGATCAGGGCGCGCGCCGGGAAGGGATAAAGCTGTTCAACGCGCAACAGATAAATATCGTCGATGCCCTCTTCTTCACGCTTCTCATAGAGGTCGTAATAGACCTTGCCCGAGCAGAGGACGACCCTGCGGATTTTCTCGTCCTGGACAAGCGTGATTTTTTCGCCGCTGCTGTATTGGGCAGTATCCCAGAGAATTCTGTGGAATGTCGAATTCGGGCCGAATTCTTCAAGGGTCGATTTCACCCGCTTGTGGCGCAGCAGGGATTTCGGGGTCATGATAACCAGGGGCTTGCGAAACTTGCGGTGTAGCTGCCGCCTGAGAATATGGAAATAATTCGCAGGCGTGGTGCAATTTGCGACCTGCATATTGTCTTCGGCACAGAGCTGCAAATAACGTTCAAGCCGGGCGGAGGAGTGCTCCGGGCCTTGACCTTCATAGCCATGGGGCAGCAGCATGACGAGGCCCGACATGCGCAGCCATTTTCGTTCACCGGCCGAGATAAACTGGTCGATAACGACCTGGGCGCCATTTGCGAAATCGCCAAACTGGGCCTCCCACAGCGTCAGGGCCATGGGTTCGGCCAGGGAATAGCCATATTCAAAGCCAAGCACCGCCGCTTCCGAGAGCATGGAGTTGATGACTTCGAACGGCGCCTGATCGGGAGATATGTTGCCGAGCGGAACGTATTGATCTTCGTTTTCCTGATCGAGAAGTACCGCGTGGCGCTGAGAAAAAGTGCCGCGTTCGCAATCCTGACCGGACAGTCGAACCGGCGAACCTTCATTTACGAGACTTGCGAAGGCCAGCTGCTCCGCCATTGACCAATCCAGGCCTTCGCCGGTCTCGACCATTTCACGCCGGTTCTTCATCAACCGCGCAAGCGTCTTGTGGAGCTTGAACGTTCTCGGAACCGTGGTTATGCGCTTGCCCAGGAATTTCAGGGTGTCGATCTCGACGCCGGTATTGCCGCGTCTCGGCCCTTCTTCAGCCAGGCTGATTGTCGACCACAGGCCGTCAAGCCAGTCGGCCTTGTTCGGCATGTATGACTGGCTGGCCTGAAATTCGCTTTCGAGATGGTCGCCCAGATCGGCATGCATCCTGGTGACATCTTCCGATGTTAATAGACCTTCCCCGACGAGACGGTCGGCATAGATCTTTGCCACCGTCTCATGCGTCTTGATCCTGCGATACATTCGCGGCTGGGTGAATGACGGTTCGTCGCCTTCATTATGGCCATGCCTGCGGTAACAGAACATGTCGATCACGACGGGCTTGTGAAAACGCTGGCGGAACTCGGTTGCAACCTTCGCCACGTAGACAACGGCTTCCGGATCATCGCCATTGGCATGAAATATCGGCGCCTCGACCATCCGTGCCACATCCGACGGATAGGGGGAGGAGCGCGAAAAAACCGGCGAGGTGGTGAAGCCGATCTGATTGTTGATGATGAAATGTATCGAGCCGCCGGTCCGGTGCCCTTTCAGGCCTGAGAGCCCGAGGCATTCGGCTACGACGCCCTGACCGGCAAATGCCGCATCGCCGTGCAGGAGAAGCGGCAATACCCCTTTGCGCTCGCGGTCGTCATCATGATCCTGTTTTGCACGCACCTTGCCGAGAACCACCGGGTCGACAATCTCAAGATGCGAGGGATTGGCCGTGAGGGACAAATGCACATTGTTGCCATCGAAGACGCGATCGGATGATGCGCCGAGGTGATATTTCACGTCGCCGGAACCTTCAACGTCTTCGGGTTTCGACGCGCCGCCCTTGAACTCGTGAAATATTGCGCTTCTGGGCTTGCCCATCACATTGGAGAGAATATTGAGGCGGCCGCGATGGGCCATGCCCAAAACGATCTGCTTGAGGCCGAGCTGGCCACCGCGCTTGATGATCTGCTCGAGCGCGGGCACGACCGCTTCGCCGCCCTCGAGGCCAAAACGTTTCGTGCCGGTATATTTTTTATGCAGGAAACGTTCAAAACCCTCGGCTTCGATCAGCTTGTTGAGGATCGCGAGCTTTCCTTCGGGCGTGAAGCTGACTTCCTTCTCGGGCCCTTCGATGCGCTCCTGTATCCATGCCTTTTGCTCCGGATCGGATATATGCATGAACTCGACGCCGATATGCCGGCAATAGGTTCTGCGGAGAATGCTCATGATTTCCCGCAATGTCGCCGTCGTCAGGCCAAGAACGTTATCCAGAAAAATCGGCCGGTCCATATCGGCTTTCGTAAAACCGTAAGTCGACGGCTTGAGTTCAGGATGCTCCTCGCGTTCTTTCAGACCCAGGGGATCGAGATCGGCCTCAAGGTGACCACGAACACGGTAGGAGCGGATGAGCATCAATGCCCTGACGGAATCCTGGGTCGCACGCATGGTGCTGGCTGGCGAGACATCGGCGCCAAAATATTGCGCGGTGGCTGCGAGTTTGTCCTCTATGGCGCTTTCAATGCCCGCCCAATCGCCGGTCATTGCCGCGGTTTCCTCGCCATTGTTCTCGCGCATCATATCGTCCGGCGTCCAGGACGGGCCGTCGATTTCGACGCTCACATCATGCCGGTCGTCCTGAAGATTGGCGAAAAAAATGCGCCATTCCTCGCTGACGGAACCGGGATTCTCCTGATAGCGTGCGTGCAATTCCTCGATATAGGGGGCATTCGCTCCCTGCAGAAAAGAGGTGCTTGCAAACGCCTTGTTCAGATCCTGGCGTGACATGTCATTCGGGTCCTCTGGTCTTGAATTTGTCCCGGGTTAGAACGCCCCCGGACATTTGACTGACCATCAATTTCACAAACCTTCACCGACAAATCATACGAAAATGACAAATCTTACGAAGCTTCGTTCACTACTCAACAGATGTAGTGCTTCCCGGGCCCGATTTCACCCCGCCAATATGCCGGCAAGCGTCGTCCCCAGTGAAGCGGGCGAATCCGCGACCGCGATGCCGGCGGATTTCATCGCTTCAATCTTGTCTCCGGCGCCGCCCTTGCCACCGGAGATGATGGCGCCCGCATGACCCATGCGGCGGCCGGGCGGCGCTGTCAAGCCGGCGATAAAACCGACGGTCGGCTTCTTGACGGTCGCCGATTTAAGGAACGCCGCAGCCTCTTCCTCGGCAGAGCCTCCGATTTCGCCGATCATGATGATTGATTCGGTCTCGTTATCGGACAAAAACATGTCAAGGACGTCGATAAATTCAGTGCCCTTTACCGGGTCGCCGCCGATGCCGACGCAGGTGGATTGACCGAAGCCCGCGGCCGTCGTCTGAGCAACGGCTTCATAAGTGAGCGTGCCCGACCGCGATACGATGCCGACCGTGCCGCGTTTGTGGATGTGGCCGGGCATGATGCCTATCTTGCACGCATCAGGCGTGATGACGCCCGGGCAGTTCGGACCGATCAACCGTGACTTCGAGCGGTCGAGAGCGCGTTTCACCTTGACCATGTCCGTGACCGGAATGCCCTCGGTGATGGTGACGATAAGGGGGACTTCCGCGTCGATGGCTTCGATGATGGCGTCCGCTGCAAATGGCGGCGGTACGTAGACCGCGCTCGCCGTGGCGCCGGTTGTTTCGACCGCATCCGCCACCGTATCGAATATCGGCAGGCCAAGGTGCTCCTGGCCGCCTTTGCCGGGGGTGACGCCGCCGACCATTCTGGTGCCGTATGCGATGGCCTGTTCCGAATGAAACGTGCCCTGGCTTCCTGTAAAACCCTGACATATGACCTTGGTGCTTTCATCGACGAGTATGGACATCAGCCTGCCTCCCTGACCTGAGCGACAATCTTGCGGGCGGCGTCGCCGAGATCGTCGGCTGCGATGATCGCCAGGCCCGAGTCGTTCAGCATCCTCTTGCCAATATCGACATTCGTTCCTTCCAGGCGCACGACCAGGGGCACGTTGATCGCCATTTCCTTGGCCGCGGCGACGATCCCCTCGGCGATTATGTCGCAGCGCATGATGCCGCCGAAAATGTTGACGAGGATTCCCTTAACATTGGGGTCGGAGAGGATGATCTTGAAGGCGTTCATCACCTGCTCCTTGTTGGCGCCGCCGCCGACATCGAGAAAATTTGCGGGCTCCGAGCCTTCAAGCTTGATAATGTCCATGGTCGCCATGGCAAGCCCTGCTCCGTTCACCATGCAGCCGATTTCGCCGTCGAGCTTGACATAGTTGAGGTCATAGCGCGATGCCTCGACCTCGGCGGGGTCCTCCTCTTCTATGTCTCTCAACTCGATGACATCAGGGTGCCTGAACAGGGCATTGCTGTCGAAATTGATTTTGGCGTCAAGGCATTTCAAATCGCCGTCCTCGGTGACGATCAACGGATTGATTTCGAGCATGCTCATGTCTTTTTCGACAAAGGCGCGGTACAGATTTCCGACAAGCCTGACGCATTGCTTCACCTGGTCGCCTTTCAGCCCCAGTCCGAAAGCGATCTTGCGGCCGTGAAAGGGCATGTAGCCGGTGGCCGGATCGATGGTCAGGGTGTGGATTTTCTCCGGGGTATCGGCCGCGACCTGTTCGATATCCATTCCACCCTCGGTCGAGGAGATAAAAGCGATGCGCGATGTGGCGCGGTCAACAAGGGCGGAGAGGTAGAGTTCGGTGGCGATCGATGAGCCGTCTTCTATATAAAGGCGCTTCACCACGCGGCCTGCGGGGCCCGACTGATGGGTGACCAGCGTCTTGCCCAGCATCTGCTCGGCGTTGTCGCGCACCTCTTCGGCCGATCTGGACAGCCGCACACCGCCCTGTTCGCCGGCCTCCGGTTCGGTGAACCTGCCTTTTCCGCGGCCGCCGGCATGGATTTGCGATTTGACCACCCAAATCGGGCCGCCCAGCTCCTTGGCCGCGTGCAAGGCTTCATCGGGGGAAAAGACAGCCATTCCCACGGGTACCGGCACGTCAAATTCCCTGAGCAGCGCCTTGGCCTGATATTCATGAATATTCATCGTTTATCCTGGCTTTCCATGGTGTCCCGACGTTTCCTTATGCGCCCAGTTGCGGCGCGATGTTCTGACAGACTTCAACAAGCCCCTTCACGGCTTCGACGGAATTCATAAAGGCCGAGCGCTCGCGCATATTGAGATCGATTTCTATGATGCGCTCGACGCCGCCTGAGCCGATGACAACGGGCACGCCGACATAAAGGCCCTTCACGCCATATTCTCCATTGAGATAGGCCGCGCAGGGGAGGATGCGTTTTTTGTCCTTGAGGTAGGCTTCGGCCATTTCTATGCCGGATGCGGCCGGGGCGTAATAGGCCGAACCGGTTTTCAGAAGCCCGACAATTTCGGCGCCGCCGTCACGGGTGCGCTGAAGAATTTCTTCGAGACGCTCGTCCGTCAGCCAGCGCATCTTGACGAGATCGGGCAGTGGAATGCCGGCCACCGTCGAGTAGCGCACAAGCGGCACCATCGTGTCGCCGTGACCGCCCAGGACAAAAGCCGTCACGTCCTCGACGGAAATGTTGAATTCTTCGGCGAGAAAATGGCGGAAGCGGGAGGAATCAAGAATGCCCGCCATGCCGACAACCATATTGCGCGGAAGGCCGCTTGCCTTTTGCAGCGCCCAGACCATGGCGTCCAGCGGATTGGTGATGCAGATGACGAAGGCATCGGGGGCGTATTTTTTTATGCCTGCGCCGACCTGCTCCATCACCTTGAGGTTGATTTCGAGAAGGTCATCGCGGCTCATGCCCGGTTTGCGCGGCACGCCGGCGGTGACAATGACCACATCCGATCCTTCGAGGGAATCATAGGAACTGGCGCCCTGAATGTTGGCGTTAAAACCGTCGACGGGCGCCGATTCGGAGATGTCGAGCGCCTTGCCCTGAGGGAGGCCCTCCGCAATGTCGAAAAGAACGATGTCGCCAAGCTCTTTCAGGCCGGCCAGGTGAGCCAGGGTTCCGCCGATCATGCCGGACCCTATCAACGATATCTTGTTGCGCGCCATGTCGTTACTCCTTCGTGGCCGTATTTGTGATCAGGCTTTTGCCCTGCCGAAAATCGCACGATTGGAATAGACCTTTCCAAAGCACTCGGCAAGGTGCCACGATCAGGTATTCAGGATGCTGCATGTGTGTGAACCGCGCCGTGGGGCGCTGCCAGATACTCCTCTGAACGCATTTCTGCGAGACGGGAAATTGTGCGCTTGAAGTGCTCGGATCCTTTCCCGACCTGATAAATCGACGCGGGCTCCGCCTCGGCGGATATGATCAGCTTGACACGATTATCGTAAAGCGTGTCAACAAGATTAATAAATCTGCGGGCCTCATTGCGCTGCTCGGGCTTGAGAACGGGAATATCGTCAATGAATATGGTGTGATATGAGCGCGCGATCGTGAGGTAGTCCGCGGCGCCGAGGGGCTGGCCGCATATCTCTTCGAAACTGAACCGCGCGCAGCCCATCGCTGTCAGCGGCACGAGCAGTGAACGGCCACCCAGATCATGTTGCTCCGGAACGCCTGACAAGCCATTGGTGATCGCTAGCCATGCCGCGTCCATCTCGGTTTTGGAATTCGCATCCAGCGGAGTGAAATAGAGTTTGCGACTGGTAAGCTTCTCAAGCCGGTAGTCCCGGTCCGCTTCAAGTTCGTAAACCTCCAGATGGTCCTCGATAAGCTCGATAAACGGCACGAAGAGCTGGCGGTTGAGGCCGTCCTTGTAGAGCTCGGCGGGATGAGCGTTCGAGGTTGCGACGATGACCGTTTTCAATTCGATGAGGGCGCTGAATAATCGGGCCAGGACCATGGCATCGGTTATGTCGGTGACGTGCAGTTCGTCGAAACAAAGAAGCGCCGCCTCTTTCGATATGGACTCCGCCACGATCTTGATCGGGTCACCTTTGGATGTCTCGCGCGCGGCCGCGATCCTTTCATGCACGTCGATCATGAATTCGAAAAAATGATAGCGCCGTTTCGGCTCGAACGGGACTGCCTTGAAAAACATGTCCATGGCCAAGGTTTTGCCACGGCCGACCCTGCCGAAAATATACAAACCCTTTGGCGCCTCGCCGCGATTGCGCGTGAAATAGAAAAAAATGTCCGTGATGTCCGGCGGTGTGTAGTTGGAAAGGCGGTTCGAGAGAAGCTGGAGCTTTTCAAACAAAAGCGCCTGGCTTTGATCGAATTCAAGGACGCCTGACTGAACAAGCCTGCGATATTGTTCGACCAGTGTGGTCACTGTTGAATCCCTTCAGGATTGCCGAATTCTATTCCAATTTGACGCCGGCCGGAGAGGCTGACCTTGTGCCTCTAAACAATATGCACGGTCAAGCTCCTCATTTGACCGGAATATGACAGATCCATGCACTGAGCGCATGTTTGGAATGCGGTTCATAGGTTCTATTTCGGTCATGGATGCACCATATGTTGATCGCAATCGACGGGGCAATGGCTGGTCCGCGAGGCCTGCCCTCCCGGACCATATAAAAAAGGCTGCTTTGGAGGAAATTACTGGAAACTCATCCGCTTTCGTAAAAGCGTGTTAACGAGGTGTCATATGAGCATTGGTAATATCCGTAAAGTCGAGACGTCAGAGCTGGACCAGTTCCGCGATCATTTGCTGCGGCTGGATAAACCGGCGCGCAGATCGAGATTTGCGCATTCGGTTTCGGACTCGTATATCGAGAAATACGCCGCCCTTCCGCTCGAGATCGAGACGGTCATTCACGGTTGTTTTGTGGACGACGTTTTGCGCGGCGTCTCCGAGCTTCGTCCCATTGGCGGGGCCTGGGGCGATATGGCGGAAGTGGCTTTTTCGGTCGAGCCCGAATTGCAGGGCAAGGGCGTTGCAACGGAGCTGATGGGCCGGGTCATTCAGTCCGCCCGAAATCGCTGTATCACCTTTCTCACCCTTACGTGTCTCGCGGAAAACCACAAAATGCAGAGGATCGCGAAAAAATTCGACGCCCAGCTGAAATTCGAATATGGCGAGGTGACCGGTCAAATCCTGCCTCAGAAACTGCCTGCCGGGTCTGTTGCCGGCAAGCTGCATGGCGAGGAAGTCAGGCATTTGACGACAATCCTGGATCTCGACGCGCCCAGGTCCAGAGCCGGCGGGGGCGGGGCCGCAGCCGGGCGCACCGGTAAAAAGGTCGCCTGACCGGCTTGGCGCTCCGCGGCTAGCCGATCGTTTCCTTCACCGTCGAGGCCAATTGCTGAAGCGAGAACGGCTTGGGAAGGAATGTGAATTCCTCATCTTCAGGGAGGTTCTTCTTGAATGCGTCCTCGGCATAGCCCGATATGAAAATGACCTTGACGTCACGGTTGCTCTGGCGAAGTTCTTTCAGGAGGGTCGGCCCGTCCATCTCGGGCATGACGACATCGCTGACCACCAGGTCGACGACACCCTCATGGCCCTCGATAACCTCCAGAGCCTCCGTACCGCTGCCGGCTTCCAGCACATCATAGCCACGCGAGCGCAAAGCCCGAACCGCGAAGTCGCGCACCGCGCCTTCGTCTTCGACCAGCAATATGCAGCCGCTGCCCGTCAGATCGCGTTGCGGACGGTCGGGCTGCTTGTCGGCCTGTGCGCCGCCGGCCTCCTTCGGCTCTTCCTTGATTTGCCGGGGAAGATAAATGCGGAAAACCGTGCCCTCGTCGGGCTTGCTTTCGGGGAAAATGTAACCGCCGGATTGCTTGATGGTACCGTAAACCGTCGACAGCCCCAGGCCGGTTCCCTTGCCGACTTCCTTGGTCGAGAAAAACGGATCGAAAATCTTCTCCATTATTTCTTCCGACATGCCCGAGCCGGTATCGCTGACCTCGCACAGAACATATTCGCCCCGGTCAATTCCCAGATGTCCGAGTTCGGCCGAATCGCGCTCCGAGACATTTGTGGTTTTTATTTCAAGTCTTCCGGCTCCGTTCATGGCGTCGCGCGCATTGACCGCGAGATTGACGATCACCTGTTCGAACTGGTTCAGGTCGGCCTTGACGTACCAGAGATCCCGGCCGTGGCTCAGCTTCAATTCGATGCGCTCACCAAGAAGACGGCTCAGCAATATCGACAGGTCCGATATGACGTCCGTCAGGGACAGGACCTCAGGGCGAAGGGTCTGGCGGCGCGAGAAGGCGAGTAGCTGGCGGACCAGGCCGGCGGCCCGGTTGGCGTTCTGCTTGATATTGATAATGTCCTTGAAGGCCGGGTCAGTGGGCCGGTGATTTTTCAACAGAAGATCAGAAAAACCGATGATCGCCGTCAAAACATTGTTGAAGTCGTGGGCGATGCCGCCCGCGAGCTGGCCAACGGCCTGCATACTCAATGGCGTCATGTAGAACCTGCCGGTCCTGCAGCCCTTCGGGCCGAAGGTGATATCGACCGGCGCCAGACCGGTCCGGCCTTCGAGCACTGTCTTGAGGTTTTCGCGAACCTCATCGCGGGTCTCGGTCGCTACGTTGTCGATGATATTGAACGAGGTGCGTTCGCCCGGCGTCGCGACGCGGCCAAACATGCGGTTGAAGGAATGATTGGCGCTCTCGACATTCCCTTCCCCGTTGATCGAGGCTATGGCAAAGGGGGCCGTGTGGAAAAAGCGCGACAGGCTGATTTCGTTTTCTTCGCTGTCGCTGACAAGGCCGGGATCCAGCTTGCTCTCGAATATGAGTGCGGATCCCTCGCATTGTTCACCCTTGGTTGCGGGCGGTGCACGATAAATCAGCGTAATCGGCGTTCTGAGTTCGGAGTCCGCGCTGCGGTGGCCTGACAGAATAAAAGTCTGGCCCGGTTCCGTGTTGAGGCGTTTTTCCTCGAACTCGATCGCCGTTTCTGCATCGAAAATACACGGTAATTCCAGGGTGCCGGTCTGGCCGGATTTGTCGGATGACGCCTCGATCCATGCATTCATTTTATTGTTTGCGTGGATGATCGTGCCGTCAGCGGAAAGAGAGGCCCATGCGGTCGGTAGTGCGTTCAGTGCGCGCAATATGGTGTCGGTTTTTTCGTTCTGGATGTTCTCGGCAATCACCCGGCTCGATATGTCGGTCAGGCGCCATACGATGTCGTGCTTTTTATTGCGGCCGCGAACGAGCGGCGCAACATCCACGCGGAGCCATTTCGTGGCGCTGCCGGACTTCGCCCCCGCGCCGGACCTGATCTCGATCAGTTCGTGACATTTCTCGCCATTTTCCGCAGCGCGGGTGAGGCGGAAGATCTGCCCTGAATTCTGTGGCTGTTCGATCAGGACCTGCTCGACGGAAACGCCGGAACCGCGAAACCGGTTGGACAGGAGGCTGTCGAATGCGGGATTGGAATAAAGTACCTCGCCATCGGCCGAGGTGACCTGTATGCCTTCTTCCGCGGCCTCCGCCAGCTCCGAGCCGAAATCCGCCGGGGGCGACTGGTATTGAAAACGCAAGAGGCCGACAGCACCTGCGAGGAGGAAGAATACACCGAAAGTGGCGAGCACGGCCAGAAGCGCTATAATTACCGGTTCCGCTGCGCTGCGGACGATGATTGTCATCATGGCAAGCGCTGCCGCGACGATGATGGCAAGCAAAATCATCAAGCCCGCCCTACCGTCGCGTTCCTGCATCGCCCAGCGCTCGAGCGCGCCCGAGATCGGCATGTCGAAGTTTTTCATGGAAATGATATTTAGCTGATTCGCGCGGCTGATGGCCGCCACGCGTTTCGCAAACGCAATTACTTTACTCACTCTTACTCACCGGTTTTATTATCGTTTGACGAGAAGGCTGAACTCTAGAGCTGAACTCTAGAGTTGAACTCTACGGTCTCGTCTCAATATTTACTCCCACATCAGGAGCCGGAGGATCGCGTGATGGTCTCCGCTAGCTTCTGATCCAACCACAGTTGCGCGATCAGAGTAAAAATTCGGTAAAGGCGGGCGTAAAAATGAATCACTCCGGCGATCGGGCGGGTAAAAAACCGCATATTTCACCGGCTCCGGGAAATTGTCGCCGCCCTGCACCTACCTCCGAGGGTGACAGGCCGGGGGCGAATAACGTATTGTCTCGAATGTGGCCGGCCGGGATGGCCGGTTAAAGCCGGTATTTCAAAACAATAACCGATTTGAGGGAATGATATGGGAATTCTGTGGTGGATCCTGGGTTTGGCGCTCTTGGGCGGGATCGGTTATGGCGCCTATTGGTATTACGGTGCGTTTCTTGGCGGCGAAAACTCTCTGAGCAATCCGTTTGGGGGCAAGCGCGAAAAAAGACTTGGGGTGCTCGAACAGACCTCGGTCGACGGCCGCCGCAAGCTGGTGCTTGTCCGGCGTGACAATGTCGAGCATCTCATCATGACCGGCGGGCCGGTGGATGTGGTGGTTGAAACCGGCATCGGCCCTCAAAATGCTCATGAGAAAGTGGACGGTGAACGGATCGAGCCACATGACAGCGGCGAACTCTCGTTCGGAAAATCAAATCGCCGGGTGGCCCAGACTCTGGAAAAATAACCCGGCGGTCTTGCCACGGGCGGCCGGATCAAGGCCCTTATTCTTCGATATCACCGAAGGATGCCAGCTCGTATAAATCCACCCTGTAAGGCGTGAGCTCCGAAGTGAATGATGTGGCAATCGTTTGCGGCGCGGTCCGTGTCCCGGAGAAAGACCCGGTTTCAGAAACCGTGCCGCTTGACGGGCTCAAGAATATCAACGCCAGCGATAAAAGGCCCAGCATCAGGATTCTAGTGCCATATCCGGACGTCAGGATTTTCACCTTCGACCATTGCACCGCATTTCCTGCCCGGACGCCTGCGGCCGTCATAATGTCTCGCCCGTGTCGGGCCTGACCGGCCTTCAATTCGTGCATGTATCGAGCCCTGTCCATCTCTAATAATACGAATAACGGTTGAGACGCCTCTTCGTGCGTCTGACGACCACATTCGAATATCATGGTTAATTCGGAATTAAATTTCGGACGGAACAGGCGTCGAATCGTCATCGAATTGACGTGGTTCGCGGGGTTTTCAGGATTGAGCTATCAGACGCACCGCCAGCGTGTCAGCCGTCGCGGTAGACGCGTTCCCGGCGCTCATGACGTTCTTGCGCTTCGACACTCAATGTGGCCACGGGGCGTGCGTCGAGACGCTTGAGATTGATCGGCTCGCCCGTTTCTTCGCAATAGCCATATGTACCGTTTTCAATACGCTCTATTGCGGATTCGATTTTTTCAATTAATTTACGCTGCCGGTCTCGTGCCCTGAGTTCCAGTGCGCGATCCGCCTCGCTGGTCGCACGATCGGCTGCATCGGGATGTTTTCCCGTGTCGTCATGAAGATGGGAGACGGTCTCGCGGTTCAATCGCACGATTTCGTCGCGCCAGGTCGTCAATTTGTTCAGGAAATAGGCTTTTTGGCGCGCACCCATGAACTTCTCGTCTTCCGACGGTTTGTAGTTCCTTGGCAATTTAATCGGTTTAGCCATGGCGACTTCGCCAAACTCCCTATGATCTAACGATATCCTTCATGCGTCGCGCCCGTATGTTTTGCGTCTTTTTACAGGCGTTTCCGCAAATATCGTGCCTGATTTCCGTCCTCAATCCGAACCGTACTTCCGGTGAGCGCGGTCGGAACCCTATTCGCGGTGAGATTCCGACTTTTCTCCTGTTTTCTCTCTTGTCTTCCCATTCCATCCTCTCGCCGATGGCGGGATAAAAACAGTCGAATATCTAATTTCGTCAACAAACTCAATCCGCTTGAAAACGTATTTAATCAGAGACCGGCCTGTGTCAAGAGACACTTGTCTGATTTTGCGCCTTTCGATCGAAATTTTGCCTGCAGGGCGAGAAATTTCCATCCCCTGACCCAATTGATTTTTCACCCTGGGTTTCAAGCAGATAGAGCTGTCGAAATCGTGACAAAGATAATTTTTTATGGGTTGTGTATTTATTTTATTACAACTTAACCGTGTGTTTAGATTTTGATCCCATAATCCGTTTTGTTGGAGGGGCATATTATAACGCGGCCCAATCGACGATGATGCCGGTCGCGTTTCTTATTTCTCCCCGAGGATGCGCGACCGCTTGTTTTCAGGGAGTGCATCAAGAGATACGAGAGAAGTTGAATGGGTAGATGTAACCACGCCTCGGATGGCTCGCAGGTTGAGGGTCCCCCCCCTTTCTGTGCCGGCGTTCCAAACGGCATAGGTGTGAACATCTAATCGGATGGCCTGTTTGCTCTCGTAAAAAAAGCGACGTAATAAATTTCCCACGCACGTCGCTGGCGTCACCCCTTTTACCCAGGGGGTGGCGCCTTTTTTTATGCATGCTCGGTACCTGCGACCTTCCATGCTGTTGATCAAAAATGCATATCGGCATATGGTCCGCCACGAATTTTTTGTACAGGATGGATCATGCGTTTTCAGGGCACCAAATCCTACGTGGCCACAGATGACCTCAAGATCGCCGTTAATGCGGCCATAACCCTTGAGCGGCCGCTGCTGGTCAAGGGCGAGCCAGGCACCGGCAAGACCGTGCTCGCACATGAGGTCGCCACCGCGATCGGCGCGCCGCTTCTCGAATGGCACATCAAATCGACAACAAAGGCCCAGCAGGGGCTTTACGAATATGATGCGGTCAACCGGCTGCGCGATTCCCAGCTTGGCGATGAAAAAGTCCGGGATATCGCCAATTACATAAGACGCGGAAAACTCTGGGACGCGTTCGTGATGAATGAGCGGCCGGTGCTGCTCATCGATGAAATCGACAAGGCCGATATCGAGTTCCCCAACGACCTTTTGCAGGAACTCGACCGCATGGAGTTCTTCGTTTATGAAACCGGCGAGGTGATCAAGGCCGCGCAACGGCCGATTGTCATGATTACGTCGAATAACGAAAAAGAACTTCCCGATGCGTTTTTACGCCGGTGCTTCTTTCATTACATCAAGTTTCCGGATGCCGAGACCATGCGCGATATCGTCGAGGTTCATTTCCCCGATCTGAAACCGCGGCTGGTCCGCGAAGCGCTGAACATGTTTTTTGAAATTCGCGAGGTTCCGGGCCTGAAGAAAAAACCCTCGACTTCCGAGCTCCTCGACTGGATCAAGCTTCTCCTCAACGAGGATATTTCGCCGGAGACCCTGCGCGAAAGAGATCCGAGGAAGCTCATTCCGCCATTGCACGGGGCGCTCATAAAAAACGAGCAGGATGTGCATCTTTTCGAAAAGCTTGCCTTCATGAGCCGGCGCGAGGGGCAGAGATGACTCCCTGGGCTTTGGGACGGGCCGCGGCCCGGACCGGGCTTGTTATTGCCGATCAACTTAGCCATATTCATGGGTCTTGCCGGTCGGCTCCGACGGGTTGAGCCTGTGCTTTCGTCAAAGGAATAGAAAATGCGTTTTGTCTGGAATATTTTAGCCGTTCTCGGTCTCGTAGCAGTGTTGGGACTGGGATTTGCCGCATGGACATTTCGGGGCTTTGACCCGGGTGCGCTGTCCACCTACACCGATCTGGTCAGGAATCTTGCCAGCACGGGAAATGCCGCGGAGGCGACCGTCTGGAAAAGAAAAGTGGCCGACGGGCTCAGCTTCAAGGAGGTGGACGAATCCATACGCGAAATCGCCAACTCCAATAACATCAGGGATGTGGGCGCCCTCCCGCTCGGCGATGAGGTGTCGAATATGATGGGCAAGCCCTGGCGAAAGCTGAAAATATATCTCTACTGCAATCCATTGACGGCGGCCAAGATGGTTGATTTTTCAGATGCCTACTCTGCCTATCTCCCCTGCCGGGTTGCCTTGCTCGAAGACAAGAAGGGTCAGCTCTGGATCTATTCGCTCAATATGGATATGATGATCCATGGCGGCACGCCCTTACCGCCCGACCTCAAAAAAGAAGCAAATCATGTCAAGAAAATCATCCTTGACGTGATGGATCGGGGTTCCAAGGGCGACTTTTAACCGGAGGTTACAGCAGCCCGCATGCTATTCTGGAAAACAGGCATGTGTGCGGCTTTTAAGCTGCTTCTCCTGAGTGCCGCTATCGCCACCCTGCAATGCCGGCCGTCCCTTGCCGACGAACTCAACGACCTCAATGCCGAGGTGGCGAAGCTGTTAAAGGCGGGGAAATATCGGCAAGCGGTTCCGGTGGCAAAGCGCGCCCTCGAATTTGCGGAGAAAAAATATGGGCGCTACCACCCGCGTGTGCGCAAGCCGCTTGAAACGCTGGTGACGCTTTCCAAGCCCCCTCGCCACATACCCAACTATGATGCCGTGGGATATCTATACCGCAGTCTCAAATACCGGGAAAAAACTTTGGGGCCCGATCATCCCGATGTCGCACAAGCGCTTTATGACATGCATCAGGTTCCAAATGTCGGTGCCAGCCGGAACCTGGCGGAAAAGAAACGCGCCCTCGCCATTCGTGAAAAGGCGTTTGGCCCCAACCATCTCGATATCGCCGCGTCGCTGCATGATATAGGTCGATTTCATCGCTCCAATAGCCATCTCTCGAAGGCGGAACCGCTGTTCAAGCGTGCCCTTGCCATCCGCGAGAAAATACTGGGTCGCGATCATCCCACCGGTAGCGATACGATTGAGGAGCTCGCAGAAATTTACAAAAGGCAGAAGCGCTATGCCAAGGCCGCGCCGCTCTATCGGCGCCTGATCAAGATCCTGGAAAAGAAACAGGCGCCAATGGGGCGGGCGGAATGGGGATATTTCTATAATAAATTGATGACTCTGTCAGGGATTTACCAATCGCAAGGCAAGTATGCCAAAGCCTTGTCGTTGCACAAACGCGGGCTTGCCGGCTTCGAGAAAATACACGGGCGCAGCCTTGCCATATTGGAGCGCGCGCCGGGAGATGCTCAGGTCGGCATACTCCCTGGCATGCTAAGCACCCTTGCCGGGCTTTATGAGTTGCAAGGCCGGGACAAGGAGGCCGAGTCCCTTTATAAACGTGCTCTCTCCAGCAGACACGATTCGTACGGAAGCTATTTGGATCTTTTAAAAAAAGTCGCCGCCTTTTACATGGCACGGCGCAGGTTTAAACAGGCCGAGCAGCAAGTCCGGCACGCGCTGGAGATCGTGTACGAAACTTATGTGCCCCATAACGCCTATATCGGCGATTTGTTGAATGAGCTCGCGGTGATTTACCGGGCTTTGAAACGGCCGGACGATCTGGCGATGATCGAACTGCAATTGGTGAGTTGGAGAAAATGCGTGGCGAGCAGTAAAAAAGGCCGGATTTGCAAGAAGGGGCCCCTGACCGGTTTGCCCAAAACCGGAGCACCCCGTCGCTAAGAACCTGTTTTCGGATTGCCGTGGCCCTGCGTTTGCTACCCAGGAAAGAGGATGCCCGGGGGCAATGCCATTGGCTCTCACAAGATACTTCTGATTTCGGACAATTTCCATGAGGCACTTAAATGTTCAGGCACAGAAAACTTAAGTTATCAGAAGTCCGAAATGCTCTCGCGCGGTTCTCCTGCGCCCGAGGCGGAAATGTCGGAATGCTCTTTGCCTTGCTGGTCGCACCGGTCGTTTTGTCTTTCGGCATAGCCACAGACTACGGCAATGCTTACCGTATGCGGTCCAAACTCCAATATGCCTTGGATACCGCGGTACTGGCCGGCGCACAGGGAACCCATTTGACCAACGCCGAGCGAATCACACTTGCCAAAATGACATTCAAAACAAACTTCGTCGGCGACCGCATGACCGCGCGGCCTACTCCAACATTTACCGTCGATACAAACGGGCGTATCAAATCCACTGCTTCCACATATGTGGAGTCGTCATTTATGAAGGTTGTTCACATCGACAGAACCCTGATTTCCGCAAGCTCGTCAGCAACGGCCCTTAATCCTCAGGCCGTTTGCCTGCTCGCGTTAAACAAAACGATGGACAAGGCCATCAACGTGACCGGGACCGGTTCCCTCGAAGCAGTTGGTTGCGCCGTGCAGGCCAATTCGACCAGTCCCACAGCAATTTATGCTGGCGGCAATTCGTCAGCAGAGGCAGCGGCCTTCTGTACGCCGGGCGGATATTCAGGCCATAATTTCACGCCGACACCGAAGAGCTGTTACACGGTCGAAGATCCTTATCAGGACATGGAGCTGCCTGTTGCCGGTCATTGTGACCACCGTAATACGCGTATCAAGAAACGTGGCGGTAAAAAGATTTTACATCCGGGAACATATTGTGGCGGCATCAGCATTGACTCACATGCCAAGGTCACGTTCAGGGCAGGTGTCTATATCATCAAAGACGGTGATTTTTCCGTTAGTGCGCATTCCGAGGCCAAGGGAGAAGACGTAACCTTCTATTTAACCGGCAATCGTACGGGTGTTAAGGTCACCTCGAGCTCGAATGTTTCACTATCCGCGCCGAAGGATGGAGATTATGAAGGTTTCCTGTTTATACAGGATCCCGACTCGAACCCGGGCGGCGTCAATTCCATCAATGGTGGTGGAGCGATCAATTTGGTAGGAACGCTCTACTTTCCAACCCAGGGTGTCGATATTGGCGGCGGCGGTACCCTTGGCGTAAACTCACCGATGATGCCGATCATTGCCGATCACTTTAATGTACGCGGTAACGGCCTTTTCCAGGTCGATCTCGATGAAGCCAATATGGATATCGAACTGCCGATGACAAATGACGGCTCCGTCGTCATGAACTAAGAAAAATTGTTTTGAGATGTATGGTTGTATCTCTAAATGACCGAACTTTAAAAGCCTCAATCCGAACGTTGAATAGTTTCAGATGATGCTTTTTAGGGACAGCGTGTACGCCTCCTAGCAAAGCCAAATCCTTTTAAAGCAGACGCCTCAGGGATTCAGTCCCTGAGGCATTCATCATTTATCGGTCGGTCTCCCTTAATCTCATATGGAAACTCAAATTGTTCGCGCCGTCTCACGCCGGACTGAAGCCCGGGCGGGCTAATTCGTGGCCAGGCCCTTCTTCTCGAGCATGGCGTCGATTTCGGGCATCCGGCCCCTGAAAGCCCGATAGGCCTCTTCCGGCGGGACCGCGTTTCCGACCGACAGGATCGTGTCGCGCAGGCGTGTCGCCGTGTCCGGATCAAAGGGATCGCCCTTTTCCTCAAAGGCGTGGAAGGCATCGGCATCCATGACCTCCGACCAGAGATAGCTGTAGTAGGCCGACGAATAGCCGTCGCCCGAAAAGATATGGGCGAAATGCGGTGCGCTGTGGCGGGCTTTGATGGCGTCGGGCATCTCAATCCTCGCAAGAACCGCCGCCTCGAAATCCATCAGATTGATGTTTTCGGGATCGCTTGCCGTATGAAGGTCGAGATCGACCATCGCGGAGGCGACATATTCGACGCTGGCAAAGCCCTGGTTGAATTGGCGCGCCTTGAGAAGCTTGTCCAGCATTTCATCCGGCATGGGTTTACCGGTCTTGTGGTGAACGGCGAAGCGTTTCAATATTTCGGGACGCGTCAGCCAATGCTCGAAAAGCTGGGACGGGAGCTCGACGAAATCCCGGGACACCGATGTGCCGGCCAGGCTCGGATAGGTGACATTCGACAGCATCCCGTGCAGGGCGTGGCCGAATTCGTGAAACAATGTGCGGGCGTCGTCAAGGGTCAGAAGGGTGGCCTCTCCCTCGGCTCCAGCTATGAAATTCATGACATTGACGATGATCGGCCTGATATCGCCGCCCAGTTTCTCCTGGCCTCGAAAGGCACTCATCCAGGCGCCGCTTCTTTTCGAGGGCCGGGCGAAATAATCGCCCATGAACAGGGCCAGATGATCGCCATTCCGCTCCTTCACTTCGAAAATGCGCACATCATCATGGTATTTCGGCACATTCATCTGCTCTTCGAAGGTCAATCCGAACAGTTTGCCGGCCGTGTCGAATGCCGCCTCGATCATCTTGTCGAGCTGCAGATAAGGCTTGGCGTCGGCCTCGTCGATGTCAAATTCGGCCTTGCGTAATTTTTCCGAATAATAGCGCCAGTCCCATGCCTCGAGTTGAATATTGGCGCCCTCGGCACGGGCAAGTTCGCTGAGCCTCCGGCCCTCCTCTTCGGCCTTCATGCGGGCGGGCTGCCATACTTTCGCGAGAAGATCCCGGACATTCCCAGGCGTTTTGGCCATGGCATCATCGAGCCGGAATTCGGCGTAATTATTAAAACCCAGCAAATTTGCCTGCTCATGGCGCAAGCGTACCGTTTCCTCGGCGATGGCGCGATTGTCGGTCTCGCCATCGCTGCCGCCACGCGAAGTATAGGCTGTAAATGCTTCCTCTCGGAGATCGCGCCTGGCTGAATATTGCAGGAATGGATCGATACTCGAGCGCGCGAGGGTGATGACATGTTTGCCGGGCTCTCCCAGTTCCTCTGCCGTCCGGGCAGCGCTCCGGACAAGAAAATCGGGCAGGCCCTTGAGATCCTCGTTGGATTCCAGAATAAGCCTGAACTGATTTTCAGCCTTCAGGATATTTTGTGAAAATTCCGTTCCGAGACGCGCCAGGCGTTCCGTGATTTCACTCATGCGTGTCCGGTCGTGACCCGACAGTCTGGCGCCAGCGCGGATAAAATTTGTGTGGTAACGCTCCAGCAGGCGTTCCTGTTCGGCCGTTAAATCGAGATCGCCCGCGCTCTTTACCAAATGTTCAATACGGGCGAAGAGGGCTTCGTTCATATAGGTCGCCTGAGCATGTTTGGCGAATTTGGGTGTTACCTCCCGCTCGATTTTCTGCAGCGCTTCATTGGTGTCGGTCCCTGCGAGATTGAAAAATACTCTGGCGAGGCGCGTTAATCCGGCGTCCGCTTTCTCGAGTTCCTCAACGGTATTTTCAAATGTCGCGGCCGCTTCATTGCCGGCAATGGTGTCGATGGCGGTGCGATAGGCCTCGAATGCGCGCGCAAAGGCGTCCTCGAAATCGCCAGGCGCGATACTGGAAAATGGCGGTGCCCCGAACGGCGCGGTCCATTCGTTGAGCAGCGGATTGGCGTTTACTGACATATTGCGGGCCTCTTGGCGTTTATCATCGTTGAGGGAACATATGGGGGCATAACGGGGTTCATAACAAGATGTTCATGCACGGTTCATGACCGCTTCTTTACTCTCTGAATCATGGATCACCCGTTTAGGTGATATTTTAAGGAGGGGAATATGACTTATCATTATCTGCGCGGCACCGTGCTCCTGCTCTCGCTCTATGCAGCCCTCATGGCCTCGACCATCGTTTCGGGTCTGATCTAGAGCGCCTGACCGTCAATTCCCGCTTGATGAGAGGGGACCACAGGCCCTACATCTCTATCCAATTGGTTTATGGTTGTGATTGAGGTGCCTCTTGGATCTGTCCGAACTCAGTATAAACGCGCGCGACGCCTATTCCGGCGCGCGCCAATTTGCAGGCAATCTCCTGCATCCGACGCTGCGGCTCGGCGTGACCGGGCTCGCGCGTTCGGGAAAAACGGTCTTCATCACCGCCCTTGTGCGCAACCTCATTGCAGGCGGGCGCCTGCCCTTTTTCTCGCCTTTGTCGGAGGGGCGCATTATCGGCGCCTATCTCGAACCGCAGCCTGACGACCAATATCCGCGTTTCGACTATGAACGGCATCTATCGGCGCTTCTGGCTGATCCTCCCTTCTGGCCGGAAAGCACAAAACAGATCAGCCAGCTCAGATTGACCATCGACTTTGAGCCCTCGTCGGCGTGGCGGCATCTTTCGAGGCGGCGTTCGCTGCATATCGATATTGTCGATTATCCGGGCGAATGGCTTCTCGACCTTGCCCTGCTCGGTCAAAGCTACGACGCATGGTCGCGGGAAGCCTTGGCATTGGCGCGCGATGAAAACCGCGCCGCTATCGCGTCCGACTGGCTGGCCTTTCTCGACGGGATAGATCCCGGGGCGCACCTGGAAGAAGAGCGCGTTATTCAAGGCGCGCGGCTCTTTCGCGATTATCTGAGTGCCGCCAGGTCGGAACCGCACATATGGTCGGCGCTGCCGCCCGGACGGTTTCTCATGCCCGGCGATCTTGAAGGGTCGCCCATGCTGACCTTCTTTCCGCTGCCCGCTGGTGAGGGGGATGCCGGACAATCCACGCCGCTCCATAAAATGATGAAACGCCGGTACGAGTCCTATCTGGCTCATGTGGTGACACCGTTTTACCGGGATCATTTCTCAAGGCTCGACCGTCAAATCGTGTTGGTGGATACGCTTGGCGCGCTCAATGCCGGTCCGCCCGCATTGCATGATCTCGAACACGCCCTCGGCTCCATTCTCGGCTCCTTCAGATCGGGGAAAAACAATATTCTCTCGTCATTGTTCCGGCCGCGCATCGACCGGATCCTGTTCGCCGCCACAAAAGCCGACCATGTACATCATTCGGATCATGACAAGCTTGCGGGACTTCTCAGATATATGACGCAGCGCTCCATAGAGCGGGCCCGGTACAGGGGTGCGGACGTCAAGGTGATGGCGATGGCGGCGATACGCGCAACGAAAGAGGGGCTCAGGGAAGACGGATCCGATCCTCTGCCCACTCTCTCCGGGGTGCCGCTCAAGGGCGAGGCGATCGGCGGCAAGATATTCGATGGCGAGGAGATGGCCGCGATATTTCCCGGCGATCTTCCGGAAGATCCAGTGCAGGCACTGGCGCATGGCAGGGAAGCCGCGGCAAGCGCGGCGGAAATGGATATGCGGTTCATTCGTTTCAGGCCACCAGGCGGAAGCGGGACACCGGCCTCCTCTTCCCATGTGTTTCCCCATATCCGCCTTGACCACGTCCTGGAATTTTTAATCGGAGACAGAATCTGATGGCTGGCAAGAGTGACCGCAGGCAACCCCGGGCGTTCGATATCGACGATCCGAAGATCAAAAGTGCCGCCCCCGAAGCGGATTTCGATCCTTACTCTTTCGAGGGGGATACGGATCAGGCGGAAACCGAGGTCTCGCGCATGCCGAATGTAGCCGACATCAAGCGTGGATTTCGCTGGGGCGCCTTATTCGTTGGAGCGGCGTTGGCGCTTTCGGGCCTCGCCATCGGTCTTTGGTTCGAACGTTTCATATCCGTGACGCTGGCGCGGGACGACTGGCTCGGCTGGGCGGCATTCGGTCTCGTATGCCTGATGGCTTTGGCCGCCATAATGATCCTCATGCGCGAACTCGTCGGCCTCTTTCGCCTTTCACGCCTGAAGGAATACCGGCGTGAAGCGGAGCATGCGCTCGGTGAAAACGATGCGAAACATGCGCGGCGCCTGACCGGGAGGCTCATGAAGGCTTATCGGAACCGCCATGATTTGAGCTGGGCACTTGCGCGTTTTCGCGAGCATGACGGTGATATTCTCGACGGGCGGGAGGTTCTGAAACTCGCGGACCGGGAGCTGATGGCGCCGCTCGATAATCGCGCAAAGGCGCTGGTGGCAAAAGCCGCCAAGCGGGTTTCGATCGTGACGGCGCTCAGCCCGGCCGCCATACTCGATGTCATTTACGTATTTGTCGAGAATATCCGTCTTCTGCGCGGGCTGGCCGGTCTTTATGGCGGCCGTCCTGGCCTGCTCGGGGCCATCCGGCTGGGCCGCATGGTGATCGTGCACATCGCGGCCACGGGCGGACTGGCGCTGACGGATGATCTTTTCGGACAATTTCTCGGACAGGACCTTGTCCGGCGGCTTTCACGGCGCGCAGGCGAGGGCGTGTTCAACGGCGCCCTGACCGCACGGATTGGTATTGCCGCCATTGACGTGTGCCGGCCGCTTCCCTTCATCGAGGCGAAACCACCCAGGTTTCGTGACTTCGCGGTCGAGATTTTCAAGAAAAACAAGGCTGGTTAATCGCAATTAACCATATTGGCATCCGCGTTTAGCGGATTTTATTATTTGTCTTCTAAAATCCTCGATGTGTCTCCGGCATGTAGGTAAGGATCATTTTCAGTATTGCGTATTGATCCAGACACCATGCCGGAGGCCATTTCCCTTCAACTTCCCAAAAACCGGACACTATTGCGGCTTTGACGGTAGTGGACTCCGCCGAATATGGCGTGCATCCCGGCACTGACCGGAATGCGCCCTATTTTTTCTTGCGCCGGGCGGATTTGAAAGAGGGACAAAGGTAGATCGGCGGTTCGTAGAGGATTGGCCGATAGGTCGAGGATTCGGATGGCCGGCTCATCAGGCCCGAATTATCGACCGAGATATTCGATCCCGTGGTAATGCCGACATGACGGAACAGAACCCTGTTTTTCGGCATTGTCTTGGCATGGACGCCGCGTCCGATCCGTGTGCGTTCTCCATCCCAGCGCGCATTCCAGGCGACGATACATCCACCGTCCTGGAAAATCGTCGGGCGCCAGCCATTTCGATAGGCGGCATCATAGACCGCTTTGGCATTGGCGGTGATTTTCGACCAACGGCATCCGGCCTTGCGCAGGATGG
Source organism: uncultured Hyphomicrobiaceae bacterium (assembly GCA_947258705.1). GTDB lineage: Bacteria > Pseudomonadota > Alphaproteobacteria > Rhizobiales > CAMYJA01 > CAMYJA01. The sequence goes on from CAMYJA010000002.1 coordinate 233,795, forward strand.
AAGAAGCCACAAGTGCGCATGAATTAAATCCGGCGATCCGGCCTACCGGGGTGTCGATGGCGGTGGCATTGGTGTGGGTGCGTACGCCGTAAAGCAGGCCCTTGCGCTCCTCTTGAAAGTTTTCAGGGGCCTTGCTGGCATAATAGATAATGGCTTTCCGGGAACAATTGGCCTTGGGCGGCTTTTTGGAATCCTGACTCTGCAGGAAGCCGAAGATTTTCGGGCCGCTGGAGGGCGCATGCATTTTTCCGCTGCCGTCAACGGATACGTATCCACCGTCAAAATTCGGCAATGGCGAGGCATCCGCAAGCGAAAGATCAGCGTCGCCGGAATAGAGGCCGTTCATGGACGTCCCGCTTAACAGCGAGAGTACGGCCGCCATTACAAGGCCGCCGCCCAATACGCTGGCCAGGAAAATTGCTTTCTTTCGATTCATGTAACCGGCCGTTCCTTTCAGTGCCGCGGCTTAAACCCAGATTGTGCGGCATATATTGCCCCGATTTGTGTCAGCTTAGAGATATGGTCGGCATTTGTCAGGTGCAATAGGCGGCATCTGTGAATAATTGCCCTCGACCATAGCGCAAAAAAACCAGCTCAGGGCCCGTTTTGCGCCCGGATCGCATCGGCAATCGCGACGGTCCTTCGCGCCATTTCGGCATGCAGACGCTCGACCATGCGGCCGTCTACGGTGATCGCCCCTTTTCCCTCGTTTTCGGGCAGCTCGAAGGCTTCGATGATTTTCCGCGCCGTTTCGATCTCCGCCTCTGTGGGGGAAAAGGCGTCATTGCACGGGCCGATCTGGCCCGGGTGTATCAGGGTCTTGCCGTCCATACCGAGCGCAACTCCCTGATTGCATTCCCTGACAAATCCATCTTCATCGCGAAAGTCGTTAAAGACGCCGTCGATAATGTCTATGCCATATGCCCGGCCCGCGGCGATGCAGGTCGAGAGCCAGGCGAGCATCGGCTCGCGCCCTGGCGCCAGGCGCGCGCGGGTGTCCTTGGCGAGATCATTGGTGCCCATGACGAAACATTTAAGACGCGGATCCGACCGGCTGCCCGTTTCGGCGATTTCTGCCGCTTTCAGCATGGCCAGCGGGGTTTCCATCATCGCCCACAAGCCGATCGTATCGGGTGCCCCTGCCGATTTGAGATCCGATGCCGTGCGGGCGACATCATCGGCCGTGGAGACTTTCGGGATGAGGACCGCGTCGGCGCCTGAGGTGGCGGCCGCTTCGATGTCGTCCTCGTACCAGGGCGTGCCCCATCCGTTAACGCGGATGGCGATTTCCCGTTCGCCATATCCGCCGCCCCCAACCGCGTCCCCGACCTGACCGCGCGCCTCTTCCTTTTGATCGGGGGCAACGGCATCTTCGAGATCCATGATCAGACAGTCTGCCGCCAGCGTTTTTGCCTTTTCAAGGGCGCGCATGTTCGAGCCGGGCATGTAGAGGACGCTGCGGCGGGGACTGATATCCATGGGAATGTCCTGAGTTTCATTTCATTAAGCGACTGTTTAAATGAGTAAGGCGCGCGCGGCCATAATTTTTTCACCGAAGAAATGGGGAAAACTTTGATGCGCAGCTGAGCTGATGGATTTGAAAAATCGCCCGCCGGGTCGAATGCGATTATTTCACAAAGCCAACCGATCCAAAAGCGCCGGGCTTGGCGCGGCTGATATCATTCAGGAGAGCGACAACCTTACTCTTGTCCTCTGTAATTCCCAGCACTTCGGCCTGTTTTCGGGCCTGGGCAAAATCTCCCGGTGTCAGGTTTTCTATGCGCAGCCCGTCTTCCGGCACATCGCTCATGGCGAAGAAAATCTTATAGGCCTTGGCCAGCGCATCGGCGTCGAGAAACTTGAAGCGAATGTGAAACGTAAAGCGGCGCAGGGAGGCGGTGTCCATGCGGTCCATGAGATTGGTCGTAAAGCAAACGGGCAGCGGGTGCTCCTCCATCCAGGTGAGCATCTCATTGACCTGAGTGATTTCCCACGAACGCACCGCCTGGCTGCGATCGAACAAAAGCGAGTCGGCCTCGTCGAAAATAAGGAAAGCCTTGGATTCGCGCGCCTCTTCGAAAGCATCGGCGATGCGCTTTTCGGATTCGCCGACAAAGGCGCCTAACAGGTCTGATGCGCGTTTTTGCAGAACCTCGAGACCAAGCATGTTGGCGAGGTGGCGCGCATAAGCCGATTTTCCGGTTCCGGGCGGGCCGGACAGGCAGAGCGAAAACGCCAGCTTGCCGCCGCTTTCAAGCTGGCCGGTCAATTTCTCGAGGTCGATGCTGGCAACGCTTATAGCGGGATCGAAGTCGGGGATCCTGCCAGGGTGCTTGGCGGCCTGCCCGGAGACAGCGCGTATGATCCCGACCGCCGCACGCTCGACCGCATTTGCGCCGCCGCCCGAGAAATGCGCCGCCTTCAGAGCATTTTCGATAATTGCCGGTGTGGCATCGATGCGCGTCGCCAGCCTCATGATTTCATCATCGGTGAGCGGCACTTCGATACGGTCCGCCAGGCGGCGCATGATGCGCTGACGCTGGCTCGCGGGCGGCGCCTTCAACTCTATGGCAAGGGTCATGCGCCGGAGAAGCGCCGGGTCGATTTCATGAATGTTGTTCGACGTCCAGAGAACCGGCACCGGGTTTTTTTCTAGAAGGCGGTTGAGATAGACCTTGGAGCCGCCACGGCGCATCAGCTGCCAGGCAATGTCTTCCATTTCATCGAACAGAACCACCGAACCTTTGGCGCTCGAGAGCAGGCGCAGGCTGAAGACGAGATCGGACAGACGTTCCGCCCGGTCGGACTCGCCGCCCGTATTGAGTTCCTCTCCCGCGACATAGAGCGACAGTCCCAATGTCTCGGCGGCAACCTTGGTCAGTTCGGTCTTGCCCGATCCCGGGGGGCCGTAAAGAAGAATATTCACGCCTTCCGCGCCCGATTCTGCCGCACCCTTGATCACGTTGACGATTAGGTCGCGATCCTGGGTAACGTGATCGTAATCGCTCAGCTCGATGCGCGACCGGGCCGGCTCCCCCAGGAGCGCCTGGCGCAGCTCATGAAAATTCTCATAGGTACGGTCGATACAATTGTTCACGCGCAGGGGGATCGAAAAACGCCCCGAATACCCGGCGATCTCGTCGCCATCGCGCAGCTGCAGGAGACCGGCGCCGACGATGTCGCCGGCGGGCGATACCAGATGTTCGACACTCCTTGTGGGCTCGCCTGTCAGCGTCGCCATGGCGCGGGACAAGGGTCCGGCGACTTCCGTCACGGCGTCGCACAGATATTGAACCTGGTCGTATCGCGTATAGCAGGCGACGAGTCCGACAACTTTCCATGCTGCTTTCGGCAGGCCGAGTTCCTTGACAAGCTGCTCGATATTGGTTGCAAGCGGTTCGGGCCGCTCGGTATCCGCCGCGATGACGCGCAGGAGGTTTATGATTTTTTCGCGCGACCCGCGATAGGCCTTCTCGAAGTCGGCCGCGTTGTAACCGCCCGCATACATCGAGCCGATGGCCTTGATCACGGGCTTTGGCAGCTCCAGATTGAACATTTCCGAGCGCTCATTGAGCCAGACCAGAATATGCCTGGTCGCGCGCAAAGGCATGTCGCCGCGTTCCAGAACACGGGCGATGTATCGCGCTACCAGTCCTCGCTCGATATCTGAAACAGCCATCTTTTCTTACTCAAACCCGCTCAACGATCCGGTGATAATCCGCCGCCTCAGTTTCTACGCGCATCTTTGGCGCGGAATTATGGTCGCCCGGGCTTCAGCCCGCCTTATCAACGAGATTTCGATTAATCATTGTTTCGGCGATCTGCACCGTGTTCAGTGCGGCCCCCTTGCGCAAATTGTCGGAAACGACCCAGAGGTTCAATCCGTTTTCGGTCGTTGCGTCCTCGCGGATGCGCGATACGAAGGTCGCGTAATCGCCGACGCATTCGACGGGCGTCACATAGCCGCCGTCCTCGCGCTTGTCCACGACCAGGACACCTGGCGATTCGCGCAGAATCTTGCGGGCCTCATCGACATCTATGGGCTTCTCGAATTCGATATTCACCGACTCCGCATGGCCGACAAACACCGGTACCCGCACGGCGGTCGCCGTCAGCCTTATCGAAGGATCGATGATTTTCTTCGTTTCCACCACCATTTTCCATTCTTCCTTGGTGGCGCCGTCCTCCATGAAGGCGTCGATATGCGGAATGACGTTGAATGCGATCTGCTTGGTGAATTTCTCGGCCTCGGGCGGCTGGTTGACGTAAATCCCCTTGGTCTGATTGAAAAGCTCGTCCATGGCCTCCTTGCCGGCGCCGGAGACGGACTGATAGGTGGAGACCACGACTCGCTTGACCGTTGCCGCGTCATGAAGAGGCTTGAGCGCCACCACAAGCTGGGCGGTGGAGCAATTGGGATTGGCAACGATGTTTTTTTTGGCAAATCCCACAACCGCATCGGCATTGACTTCCGGCACGACAAGAGGAACGTCGATATCATAACGCCAGGCGGAGGAATTATCGATGACGACACAGCCGGTGGCGCCGATTTTGGGCGCCCATTCCTTCGCGATCGAACCGCCCGCCGACATCAAAGCAAACTGGCATTTGGAAAAATCGAAATTCTCAAGATCGTGGCATTTGAGTGCCTTGTCGCCATAGGACACTTCGCGGCCTATCGACCGGCTTGATGCGATGGCGAATACCTCCTTGGCCGGAAAGTCGCGTTCCGCCAGAATATTCAGCATTTCCTGGCCCACATTACCCGTGGCGCCGATGATGGCTATATTATAGCTCATGTCTTTCCTCTTCAGGGATGTAATGCCGAGCGCGTATGGCTGCGCGCGGTAAGTGACCCGGGCGTTTCACTTAACCTTTAAAACGAGTGAGTTCAAGCAGCGGGTTCATGCCTCAGGCAGACAGGCGGTCCAATGCCTCGATGATCGCAGTGCCCATGGCCTCGGTGCCGATCTCCGTCATGCCGTCCTGCATGATATCCGGCGTTCGAAGCCCCTGATCGAGAACATCGGCAATGGCCGCGTCGAGAAGGTCGGCCTCGGCGCCCATAGCGAAGGAATAGCGCAGCGCCATGCCGAAGCTCGCGATGGTGGCGATCGGGTTGGCCTTGCCCTGGCCGGCAATGTCGGGGGCGCTACCGTGAACCGGCTCATACATGGCCGGCCGCTTGCCTGTCTTGTCCTCGGCACCGAGAGATGCGGAGGGCAGCATGCCCAGCGAACCCGTGAGCATGGCGGCTGCGTCGGACAGAATATCGCCAAAGAGATTATCGGTCACGATGACGTCAAACTGTTTCGGATTGCGGACAAGCTGCATGGCGCAATTGTCCGCCAATATGTGTTCGAGCTCGACATCGCCGAACTTCTCGTCATGCAGGCGGGTGACGACCTCATGCCAAAGAACGCCCGTTTTCATGACGTTGCGTTTTTCCGCCGAATGAACCTTGTTGCCGCGCTTTCGGGCCAGATCGAAGGCGACCTCCGCGATGCGCTCGATCTCGAAACTATCGTAGACCTGGGTGTCGACGGCGCGTTTCTGCCCATTGCCGAGATCGGTGATTTCCTTGGGCTCGCCGAAATAAACGCCGCCCGTTAGTTCGCGCACGATCATGATGTCGAGACCCTCGACAAATTCGCGCCGCAACGAGGACGCGTCAGCCAGCGCCGGATAACAAATAGCCGGTCTCAGATTGGCAAAGAGATCGAGATCCTTGCGCAGGCGCAGGAGCCCCGCTTCCGGCCGGGCGTCATATGGCACGTCATCCCATTTCGGACCGCCCACCGCGCCAAGCATGACTGCATCCGCGGCCCGGGCCTTGTCCATGGCCGCGTCCGATATCGCCTCGCCATGAGCGTCATATGCGCAGCCGCCGACAAGATCGTCATCGGTGTCGATCGTCTTTGAGCTGTGCGCGTTGAACCATGCGATGGTCCGTTTGACCTCGCCCATAACTTCGGGGCCGATGCCGTCTCCCGGTAGAAACAATAAGTCAAAGCCTGGCATGTCAGTTCCGTTCCATTGTCGTCAATTGGCCGCTTGGGGCGAAAATCGGGTCGATCGCGCATGAGCCCGTGTGGTGAGCCGCATGCATTCGCGACAGGGCTGGCTCAGCGGTCTCAGCCGGATGCATTGAGCCAGGGGTGGGCCAATGACGCCTTGCTCTCGTAAGCGGCGATCTTGTCCGTTTTCTCCAGGGTGAGGCCGATATCGTCGAGGCCGTTCATAAGACAATGCTTGCGGAACGGATCGATATCGAAAGCGATTACGCCACCGTCGGGGCCGCTGATTTCCTGTGCCTCCAGGTCGATGGTGATGGTGGCATTCTGCCCGCGCTCGGCATCGTCCATGAGCTTGTCGACTTCGCTCTGCGGCAGCTTGATCGGAAGAATGCCGTTCTTAAAGCAATTATTGTAGAAAATGTCCGCGAAGGAGGGGGCGACGATGCAGCGTATGCCAAAATCGAGCAGGGCCCAGGGCGCATGCTCGCGGCTGGAGCCGCAACCGAAATTGTCGCCCGTTACCAGAATCTGCGCCTTGCGGTAGGCAGGCTTGTTGAGAACGAAGTCGGCGATCTCATCGCCATTGTCGTCATAGCGCATTTCGTCGAACAGGTTTTTGCCCAGACCCGTGCGTTTGATCGTTTTGAGAAACTGTTTGGGGATGATCATATCGGTATCGATATTGATCATGGGCAGCGGTGCCGCGACCCCTGTTATCTTGATGAATTTTTCCATTGTTAATAAGTGTACCGTCTTCAATAAGTGTTCAGTCTCAGCTTCTCAGATGATCTGCCAGCGAGCGGAAATATCCTTCTGCTTCGAATAGTCGGTTGATCCGGGTTTCGTTCGCATGTTTTATCGCTTTCAACATGCCGGGCTCATCGACAAGAGTTTCAAGACGTCTTTTAACGCCAGCTATCTTGCGTCCGTCAAGATGATCTTTCAGTGTGTCGGTGATATCTTCGACGTAACCGGCAATGCGGCCGAATTCCCGAACCGCATCCCTCTGGGCCTTATCATCGTTTTCATTGATCTGCAATTTTGCAAAAGTCCCGGCCGCGCGCGCCAGTGTGTCGGCGATCGTCTCGCAATATCGGGCAAGCCGTTCACGCTTGCTGCCGTCAAGCTCATTGAGCTGATCGTACCATTTATGGATGGTCTCGGAGAGTCCGAGCAATTTCAGCGTATAGTCGATTAGCCCCATATTTGCCCGCTTAAGGTCCTGGCTGATTGGTCCGCTCGTAACATGCGTCCGGTCCGGCCGACGAAATTTTAATCTTATCTCCGCCACCAACCGGCGGGGATCGATTTGAATTGACCGGCTATAGAAAGGTTAACGGACTTTTTTGGATTTATAACATTGGCGCATGGCCTCGCAGCGAAGCGATCCCGACAGATGCATTATGTCTCCGACAGCGGGTGAAATGAATTTGCACACCTGATTGAGGCCGGCAGGCGACATCCAACCCTGACGCCGGCCGCGCTGTACCGCGAAGCAATCAGCGGTTTCCTCATCGGGTCCCCTGAATTGATGGGCGCATTCATGGGAGTAGATCCAAAGCTTGACCGAATCGGGCACGGTCGCGATGAGGCGCGGATTGAGGATCAGGAATCCCGGGTAGGCGGCGCCGTAATCATCGAGTGTCGGGTCCAGCACGGTGGGCCGCCGGCCGCATATGAGGCGCTGGCCCGCCAGGCGGAGCTGACCCGCCGGTACTAGTTTCGCTTCAGGGCCGATCTGGGCAATATATTCCTCGGCAGTGGGCCCGGCCCGGGATGGTGAAGGAATTGAGACAATCAAAAGGAGAATTAGTGCTGGAAATATCGTTTTCAAATGCATCATTAATGATCGCTGTGAATTTCGGGGTTTCAATTTCAGAACGTCAGTTTCGGTGGAAAGCCGACGATATGCAAGACCCCACCCATAAAAAACCGCAATTATGTTTACATGTGTGCCGGCTTCAGAGACGCTAATGGAGCGGTTCATTCTGATCAAATTTTGGCGCCGGACCGATTGAATTAAAAAAAGTGTGTCACGGAAAGCCAAAATGATTAATATTATCGTATGCGCATATGATGCTATGCGCGAAAAAAATGAAAAGGCAGACCTGGAACAATTCGGGCTGGGATAATCGAACATCATCTTAGGGAAGGGCGTAACAGTATGCGTATTTTGAATTTAGCAGCAATTTTTTCGGCATTCGTTATAGTATCAGCGGCGGCAAATCCGGCTTATGCGGTCGGTGGCGACTATCTGCGCAAGGGCAGTCAGACCATCAAAGTCTTCACCAGCGGCGGCAAGCTTTTTTGCAAACGCAAGAGCGACGGCTTCGAAATGTGCCATGGCATGAAGAAAGCCGGTAACGTCTGGAAGGGCGGTAATATGAAGCATCCGGATATGCCCGGTTTCATGACCTTCAACGGTACGGTCACCTTCAGCGGAGCCGGTCTCAGCATCAAGGGCTGCGCGATTGGCGAGTCTTTTTGCGATGCCGAAAAGTGGAAGAAGAAATAAGTTTGTCCTGACCGGATTTCATATCCGGTCCGATCAAATCAAGAAGGGCGCGTTTTGAAAACGCGCCCTTCTTTTTGTTTCTGCACCTCAATTAATGAGGATGATCAGCAGCGTGTGGAAACCCGGCGCCATTTATAGCCGCCGCGCCGTTTCAGAACGCGCTCATGGCGCACACCGTAGACCGGTTTATGATAAACGCGGTGATGACGCGCGTGGCGCACGATGACGCGTTGCTTGCGGACTCCATAAACGGGCGCATGGTAGATACGGCGGTGCTTGGCCGCACGCACTAGAACGCGCTCTTTTTTGACGCCATAGACAGCCGGGTGATGCACCCGGTAATGACGCGCCGCGCGTACCAGGACGCGTTCTTTCTTCACGCCGTAAACGGGCGCATGATAGATACGGCGATGCTTGGCCGCACGTATGCGAACGCGTTCTTTGACGTAGCCATAGACGGCCGGATGGCGAACGGCGTGCCGCCGGGCGGATTTGACCAAGACGCTGCGCCTGACTGTTTTTGTGACGGCCGGCAGGCGCACCTTGCAGATTTTCTCATTGCCATGGAAAAGGCGATGGCCCTTGCGCACCCATATTGTCCGCGACGGGCGCACAACGACGGTTTGACGGACCGTTTTGTAGACCGCCGGCGTCGTCCGGTAGGATGTGCTTGCGCGGCGGGTCAATACGCGTTTTGAGCGATAGCCATATACGGCGGGCTTCGTCCGCGTTTCATGCCAGCCGCGTTTGATCAAGACGCGCTTCGAGCGATAACCGTAAACCGCGGGCTTGGTGCGGGTTTCCGTCCAGCCGCGCTTGATCTTGACGCGCTTCGAGCGATAGCCGTAAACCGCAGGCTTGGTGCGGGTTTCATGCCAGCCGCGCTTGATCATGACGCGCTTCGAGCGATAACCGTAAACCGCGGGCTTGCTGCGGGTCTCGGACCAGCCGCGCTTGATCATGACGCGCTTCGAGCGATAGCCGTAAACCGCGGGCTTGGTGCGGGTTTCCGTCCAACCTCGTTTGGCCACAACCCTTTTCGAGCGATAGCCGTAAACCGCGGGCTTGGTGCGGGTTTCCGTCCAGCCGCGCTTGATCTTGACGCGCTTCGAACGGTAGCCGTAGACAGCGGGCGTCGAACGGGTTTCGTACCAGCCGCGTTTCACGACTACCCGATGGGACCTCGTTCCGTAAACCGCCGGGGTGGTGCGGGTTTCGTACCAGCCCCGCTTGACGACAACGCGCCTTGATACAGTTCCATAGACATCGGGGGTGCGGACTTTTTTATAACAGGAAAGCGTTTTGCCATGACGAGCGCCATGGTCGAAACCAAAGGCAACGGCTTTATCTGCCATTAATGGAAGAGCCAGCAACGCCGCTCCCGCCATCAACAGTGATCGACTGCGCATATTTAAACTCCCTAAACTGACTTATACTGACGAAGGAATAAGAATTAAAAACAGTTAACCGTACCAACCCGCCTGAGGGTCGACAATCTCGCGGGGATATTATTTGCGTTTCATGGTTAACGGGAAGAATAGGGAGGAGACAGGGAGGTCAGGCATGAACGTGACCGGCAGCCTGTGTCGAGCGGGCATTCATGCCCGCTCGAGATTTCGTAAACGCCGTTCAGCAGCCCGGTGCGACGCGCTTCCATGCGGTCGTGCCGCGCCTTACGAGAACACTCTCGGAGCGCGTTCCGTATCGGGCCGGATGATTGACGACATGGCTCCGCGCCGGTGTCATCACGATCCGCTCTGATACGGTCTTGTAGACAGGCGGATGGTAAACGCGTTTTGTCCGGGCGGGCGTGAGCTGGATGCGCTCGCTTGTCCAGGCATAAACGGCAGCTGTGTGGCTCGGTACCCGTTTCGGCCCCGAAACCATGACCTCGCGGGCGACCGTTTCGGTTAGGGCCGGCACGACCACTTTGCAAAGCTTGCTGTCGCGGCGCAAAAAACCGGTGCGCTTGGTGACCCATTTGGTGGTCGCGGGGCGGACGGTGCGCGTTTGATGAACCGTGCGGTAGACCGCCGGCGTGGTATGCCAGCTGGTCCGTGCCGGCGACACCAAAACGCGCCGTTTGCGGCTGCCATAGACGGCGGGCACTCTCACGGTTTGCCACCAGCCGGGCCTGACCTGGACACGTTTATGGCGCGTTCCGTAAACTGCCGGGATGCGGCGCGTTTCCTGCCAGCCTTCACGAATGACCACCCGGCGGGAGACGTCGCGGTAAACATCGGGCGTGTGGACTTTCTTGTAACATGCGAGAGCCTTTCCATGCGGCTCCGCCTGGCGATGAAGAAACTCGAATGCATTGGCGCCCGATCCCGCCGTGAGCGGGATGACGAGCGCTGATGCTGCTAAAATGAAATGACGTGCTGACCTCAATTTTTTACTCCGTTACACGAACTAACAATGGTATTGAACGAACAGTCTTTCGTTAAGACTTTGGAAACCATATCCGGGAGTTCTTAACGAGTTGTTCACACATTGGCGCAATGGAATTCAGGGTTAACAAATATTAACCAATCATTGCATTGTGGGACATTGCATCTTCCGTGCCGAAACGCGCTTGAACAGGAGAGCGACGCTGACATCCGCCTGGACCGCCCGCATCATCAGCCTTTATCCCGAACTCTTTCCGGGTCCGCTCGGCGCCTCCGTCACCGGCCGCGCGCTCGAGGAGGGGATCTGGTCGCTCGAGACCACGCAATTACGCGACTTCGCCCACGACCGTCATGGTTCGGTCGACGCGGCGCCCGCCGGCGGCGGACCGGGCATGGTGCTCCGGGCCGATGTGGTCGGGGCCGCGATCGAACATGTCAGGACGTCGGCCGACACGGACATTCCGGCCATCTATCTCTCGCCCCGCGGCGAGCCCTTCACTCAGGAGTTGGCGCGCGAATTCTCGCAGGGTGCGGGCGCCATACTGCTTTGCGGGCGCTTTGAAGGCGTCGATGAGCGGGTCATCGAGCAACATCGCTTGCGCGAAATATCGATCGGCGACTATGTCATGACGGGCGGCGAACTCGCGGCCATGGTTCTCATCGACAGCGTGGTGCGGCTTTTGCCTGGCGTCGTCGGGGATGAACGCTCGCTGGGGGAGGAAAGCTTCCAGGCCGGCCTGCTTGAATATCCGCAATATACAAAGCCGAGAAGTTGGGAAGGGCTTGAGATTCCAGAGGTTCTTCTGTCCGGCGATCATGGCCGCATCGCCGACTGGCGGCTGGCTCAATCGAAAGAGATCACGGCCAAAAGACGACCCGACCTCATGGCGCGCAAAAAGGACAAAGAGTAGGCGCTGAGGGCCGGGCCGGGCCTTGACCCGCTTGTTTTATCAAACTTGTGCATTCTCCTGTCGACAAGAGCGGTAAATTCGGTTAGAAAATCCACTCGATTTCCCAAAAAAGGGGCCGTAAGAGCCGGCAGCTTCATGTTGCGTGGCTCCTCTGCGCTTGAACAGCCGAGGTTCCATAGAAAAATGACCAAGAAAATGAGTATTATCGAAGAGATCGAGCATGAGCACGCCACCCAGCTCGAACAGGAGCGTCCGGTGCCGGAATTCGCGCCCGGCGACACGGTTCGCGTCAATGTCAAGGTGGTCGAGGGCACACGCTCACGGACCCAGGCCTATGAAGGCGTCTGTATCGGACGGTCGGGGGGCGGGCTCCACGAAAACTTTACAGTGCGCAAAATTTCCTATGGCGAGGGGGTGGAACGGGTGTTCCCGGTTTACTCGCCATTGATCGAATCCGTCGAGGTAATCCGGCGCGGCAAGGTTCGGCGCGCCAAGCTTTACTATCTCAGGGGACGGCGCGGCAAATCCGCCCGTATTCCGGAGCGGACGGATGTGCGCGGCAAGAAACTGTCCCAGCGCGACAAATTTCGCGGCTTTAAAAAGCCCAAGGGCGAATCCGACAATCTGACCGAGATCACCGGTGTCGGCGAAGAACTGCAAAAACGCCTTAACAAATTCGGGATTACCCAGTTTGCACAGATTGCCAATTTTTCCGATGACGAGATCGAGAAAATTGATGAGGTTCTGAATTTCAAGGGCCGGATCGAGCGTGAAGACTGGATCGGCCAGGCGCGCAATCTGATGGCTGCCGCAACGGTCGAAGAGGTGCCGGAAGAGGCGCTCGGCGAGGAGACGCCCGCGGAAGAGCCTCAAGCTGAGACTGCGCCTGAAGCCAAGTCCGAAGCCGCACCCGATGGCGGTGACGATAAGGACGAGAAAGCGTAAAACCACTGATGGGTTGGACGCGTGCTTTCTTCGAGCGCTTATTGCATAATGGAAAAACTGACAGGGAGATGTTCGCGCACCGGTTCGCGGGGCGCCTTCCTGACGGATACTCCCGAATTCAGGCCGGTGACAATCGACTGACCGGGGGCAACCGATTTTCGGAGGCAGGGCATTATGGCCAGAACCTTGTACGATAAAATCTGGGACGATCATCTGGTCGATGTTCAGGATGACGGCACATGCCTCATATATATCGACCGCCATCTCATTCATGAAGTGACAAGTCCGCAGGCCTTTGAAGGTTTGCGGATGACGGGACGAAAGGTCAGGGCGCCTGAAAAGACGCTTGCCGTCGTCGACCACAACGTGCCGACCACGGACCGGTCGCACGGCATTGACGATCCTGAATCAAAAATCCAGATCGATGCGCTGGCGGACAATTGCGCCGAGTTCGGCATAGAATATTTCAATGAGCTCGATCCGCGTCAGGGCGTCGTCCATATCATCGGACCAGAGCAGGGCTTCACCCTTCCCGGCACGACCATCGTCTGCGGCGACAGCCATACCTCGACCCATGGCGCTTTTGGCGCGCTTGCGCATGGTATCGGCACGTCCGAAGTCGAGCACGTTCTCGCCACCCAGACGCTTATTCAGTCGAAGGCCCTCAACATGGCGGTTCGCGTCAATGGAACGCTTGCCGAAGGCATCACGGCCAAGGATGTCATTCTCGCGATTATCGGGGAAACCGGCACTGCGGGCGGTACCGGTCATGTCATCGAATATATGGGTGATGCGATATCTGCGCTTTCCATGGAAGGCCGGATGACGGTCTGCAACATGTCTATCGAGGCCGGCGCGCGCGCCGGACTGATCGCACCCGATGAAAAGACCTTCGCCTATCTCGAAGGCCGGCCCCGGTCGCCGAAGGGCGCGGCATGGGAGGCGGCTCTTGCCGATTGGAAAGAGCTGCGCTCGGATGAGGGCGCCCATTTCGACAAAGAGATCACGATCGACGCGGCCAACCTGCCGCCCATCGTGACCTGGGGTACAAGTCCCCAGGACGTCATCGCCATTGGCGGCGCCGTGCCCGATCCGGGCACGGTGACGGATGCCGCGAGGAAAGCGGCCATGAAACGGTCTCTGGACTATATGGGGCTGACGCCGGGCACGCCGATCAAGGATATCAATATTGACCGCGTCTTTATCGGGTCTTGCACCAATGGCCGGATCGAAGACCTTCGCGCGGTTGCCGATGTCGTTCGCGGGCAACATGTGAACGAAAATGTCAATGCGATGATCGTTCCGGGTTCCGGACTCGTCAAGGAGCAGGCGGAAGAGGAAGGCCTTGACGATATCTTCAAGGCTGCCGGTTTCGAATGGCGCGAGCCGGGATGCTCCATGTGTCTTGCGATGAATGCGGACAAGCTCGAACCCAAGGAGCGCTGCGCTTCGACCTCGAACAGAAATTTCGAGGGACGGCAGGGACGGCAGGGACGGACGCATCTGGTGTCACCCGCCATGGCGGCGGCCGCTGCCATTGCCGGTCACTTTGTCGATATTCGGGAATTCGGTTAGAGCACCCCGGACCAGGGATCCGAAGATCCTCACCCAGCCAAGCTGACAAAAAAATAGGGCCTGAAAAAGGGGTAACCTTTCAGGCCCTAGTTAAAGGAGGATTTGCGCCCTCACCCATAAATGCAAGAGGCGCTAGGAACTGACCTGCATCAGTGATGCAGGTGCCTGAACACTCTTATATTCGTATATTCTAATATAAGCAAGTGCTAAAATGAATTTTCCGGGTCTTTGTCCTTGCGTCTGTGCGGGATCGTTCGGCAGGCTGGAACAATTCTCGAGCAAATCCTGCGCGAAGCCGTATCGCGGCAACGTACCGGTCCCCGCTCCGAGCGTGACGGCGTACCGTTATTACGAAGATTTTGAGAAAATTGGAGCGGGTGATGAGATTTGAACTCACGACCTACACGTTGGCAACGTGTCGCTCTACCCCTGAGCTACACCCGCATCCTGAATATTCGTTTTAGTGCGGTGGGTGTTATTACGCAAACCCCGTCGCAATGCAATATATAATAGCGAATGATGAATAGTTTACCTACCGGGAACAAAATTTTTTATTATTGACGTAATCGAGTGAACGTGGGTGCATCCCTCATGCATGAGGCCTCATCTAAGCAGGTGGTCATTTGCCCTCGATCGTGTCATTAATTGCACATCAAATGCCGGCGCGATCGGGCCTTAAGGATCGAGAGGGAGCGAAGCGCGATTTTAGCGGGATGGAGCAATAATTATGGAAACACCGATCATCGGTGAAAACAGCGGGTCCGACGCAGGCGCGGGCGGTGCGCTAATCAAGGATACGACAACCGAAACCTTCATGGCCGATGTCATCGAAGCGTCCAAGGAAGTGCCGGTTCTGGTGGATTTCTGGGCGCCATGGTGCGGGCCGTGCAAACAGCTTGGCCCACTGCTCGAAAAGGTCGTTACCAGCGCCAAGGGCGCGGTTCGCATGGTCAAGATGAATATCGATGAGCATCCGGCGGTCGCGCAGCAGCTCCAGGTGCAGTCGATACCCGCCGTTTTTGCCTTCAAAGACGGACAGCCGGTCGATGGTTTCATGGGGGCGTTGCCCGAGAGCCAGATTAAATCCTTTGTCGAGCGCATTGTCGGCGAAGACGCCTTTGCCGATGAGGAGGCGGAAATGGAAGCGGCGGAGGCGGCGCTTGACGGCGGCAACCTTCAGGGTGCGGTGGAGATGTTCGCCGCCATGCTCGCAAAAGATCAGCAGAATCCACAGGCTCTGGCCGGGCTGGCGAAATGCTACATTAAGTCCGGCGACTTCGATCGCGCCAGGGAGACGCTCGAACTGGTCCCGCCGAAGGATAGCGGTCTTTCCATTGTCGCCAGCGCACGCGCCTTGCTGGAACTTGAGCAGCAGGCGGGCGATAGCGGTGATCTCAATGAATTCCGGACCATATTGAAGGACGATCCGGACAATCATCAGGCCCGGCTCGATCTGGCCGTGGCGCTGAACTCCGAAGGTCAGCGGGAGGCGGCGCTTGATGAACTGATGGAGATCATGACGCGCGACCGCAGCTGGAACGACGATGCCGCGCGCAAGCAGCTCGTCAAATTTTTCGAGGCCTGGAGCGACACCGATCCGGTGACGATCGAAGGGCGGCGCAGGTTGTCGATATTGTTGTTTTCCTGACACCGGCGTTCTTGTGGCGGGGCCCATGTCGGACGGAAGATTGCATGGATTGTATTGCTGCACCGGATTTCGTCTCCACGACCGGGCAGGTTAAAGGGCTTTAGGGAGTTGCCCGCGTATGGGTGTTGCCGACCACTATCGTAAAACGGAAGATATTCCAGTCCGGATTCCTGTTTTTCCCCTGCAGGAGGCGATCCTTTTGCCGCGTACCACCCTGCCGTTGAATATATTCGAACCCCGCTATCTGGTCATGGTGGATGATGCGCTTGGCGGCGACCGTCTCATCGGCATCATACAGCCCGCCCATCCGGACCCGGAAGGCCAATCGCCAAAAGACAGCACGGCTCAGCTGCGCAACATCGGCTGTGTCGGCCGCCTGACCGCATTTCAGGAAAGCGAGGACGGCCATTGCCTGATAACGCTGACCGGAATTTCACGGTTCGAAATTCAAAACGAAATCGAATCCGACAAGCCTTACCGAATCTGGGAGGTGGCTTACGACGGATTTCAAACCGATCTGGTGCAGGGCTTTGGCGAAGACGCGATCGACCGGAACAACCTGCTTGCGGTTCTCAAGGACTATCTCAGTGCCAATCAGCTCGAGGCCGACTGGCAGTCGATCAGGAAATCGAGCAATGAATTTCTGGTCAATATTCTGTCGATCATCAGCCCATATGGCGCTGAGGAGAAGCAGGCATTGCTCGAAGCTCCGGATTTGAAAACCCGGGCGGAGGTGTTGATTGCGCTGGCACAGATGGAACTGGCGGCAACCGATGACGGTTCGGGAACGAAACTGCAATAGGGTTTGCTTTGATGAACGATGACAACAGCAACGAAAACCAAAAGGCCGGAAATCGTATGATCGATGTGAAACTGCTCGAGATTCTGGTTTGTCCGGTCACTAAAACCACTCTGGAATATGACGCGGCGGCGGGAGAATTGATCTCAAAGGCGGCGCGGCTCGCCTATCCGATCCGCGACGGCATACCGATCATGCTGCCGGACGAAGCGCGCGTGATCGAGGATTGACGGCTTTCAAAATGCCTCGCCCCTTAAAAGGCGCGGGACATCGCCGCTCAGTCCCGAAGCCTCTTTTACAAATAAACGCTTCAGATATGGCGACCGGTCGACAATGCCGAGGCCAAGATCGCGCAGGGACCGCAATGCCATGCTGTCATTGGAAAACAGCCGGTTGAAGCCGTCAAAGACGAGGGTGGAAACCGTGCTGTCAAAACGGCGCCACCGCTCATATCTCTCAAGCGGCTCGCCAGCGCCGATATCGAGACCGAGCCGTGCGGTGTCGATAATCACTTCCGTCAAAGCAGCCACGTCGCGCAATGCCAGATTGAGCCCCTGACCTGCAATGGGGTGCACGCCATGCGCCGCATCGCCGATCAGCGCCAGGCGATTGGCGATGTAGGATCGCGCCAGATGCATTTCCATTGGGTAGGCCATGCGCGGACCCGCGAGTTCGAGGGCACCCAGACGCCTGCCGAACCTTAGCTCAAGTTCACGCAGGAACGCATCGTCTTCAAGATCCATGATCGCCCGGCCGGTCTTTTCGTCCTCGGTCCATACGAGCGACGCGCGATTGCCCTTAAGGGGCAATATTGCGAAGGGGCCGCTCGGGAGGAAATGTTGTATGGCAGCGGCATTATGCGGTTTTTCATGGGCAACCGTGGTGACGATGCCGATTTGCGGATAGCTCCAGCCGACGGTTTTTATGCCCGCCTGCTCGCGCAGCCTGGAGCGCCGCCCATCGGCTGCGATCAATAGGCGGCCGCGCAATTCTTCTCCACTCGCAAGACGGGCCGTGACGCCATGATCGTCCCCGTTCATTCCCGTGACGCTTTCCGGCGCGATAAACTCCAGCGCATCGTGGCTGGCTGCGGTGTCGAGCATGGCTTGGCGCAAGCGAAAATTCTCGACCATCCAGGAGGCCGGCAAACCGTCATCCCCGAGGGTGTTGTCATAATGGAGAATGGTCGGCCGGACCGCGGCTTTGAGGTTCGAATCGGTGATGTCGATATCGTTGATAGGCTGGGCTTCATCTTGAACCAGCGGCCAGACATCGAGCGTTTCCAGCAAATGCCTGGAAGCCGCCGACAAGGCCGAAGCGCGGCCGTCTGAGGTGGCCGAGGACAATTGGCCGGGATCCATATTGTCGACGATGGCGACGTGGAAACCGGTGGGCATGAATTTTACCAGAGCCGTGCCGAGCGCCATGCCGGCGAAGCCGCCGCCAGCGATAATTACGTCATATGATGCATCGGTGCCGGTCAATGCCGTTCTTCCTCGATTGCTTGTGGGTTAATATTTTGACGCACAGGACAGAAGTCGCGTACACCTTACGGGCGACCTCATGTTCGATTATAGAAAATCGGCAGCGCGATCACTAGGAATACTTTTGGCGGGACAGGCGATGGCTTCGGATAAAAAGCTGGCTTCGGGTAAAAAACGCAAAAAAAAGAAACCGGATGCGACGGCCAATCTCGTTGCTCTGCTCGATCTGGAAAAACTCGAGGAAAATCTGTTTCGCGGCGAAAGTCCAAAGGCCGGATGGCAGCGGGTGTTCGGCGGCCAGGTCATCGGTCAGGCGCTCGTTGCCGCCGGGCGCACGGTCGAGGATCGAACGGCGCATTCGCTGCATGCCTATTTTTTGAGGCCCGGCGATCCGAAGACGCCGATCATTTATCAGGTGGAACGCACCCGCGACGGCAAGAGCTTTACGACGCGGCGGGTGACCGCGATCCAGCATGGCAGGCCGATCTTTGACATGTCGGTGTCGTTTCAGGTCAGCGAATCCGGGTTTGAGCATCATATGGAAATGCCGGATGTTCCGGGGCCGGACAAGCTGCCCAGCGAATCGGAACTAATGGCGGCCTTACTCAATAAAATGCCGGGCAATATTAAAAGCTACTGGGAGCATGAGCGGCCTATCGAGCTCAGACCGGTCGATCTCAACCGCTATCTGTCGCGTGACAAAAAAGAGGCCGTTCAACATGTCTGGTTCCGGGCCAGCAGCCCGATCGCCGACGATATGCGCCTGCATCAATGCGTGCTCGCCTACGCATCGGATTTCACCCTCCTCGATACGGCCCTCGTCGCTCACGGGAAATATATTTTCGACGGCGATCTGCAAATGGCCAGCCTGGATCACGCGCTCTGGTTTCACCGGCCGTTCAATGTGGCTGACTGGCTGCTCTATTCCCAGGACAGCCCCTCAGCACAGGGTGCTCGGGGATTTTGCCGCGGCAGTATTTTTAACCGCGACGGCGCGCTTGTTGCCTCGGTGGCACAGGAAGGTCTGATGCGTCCCCGTACCTGAACATCCGCGACTGACAATTATGCCTATTATTTAGTCATATTGTCCATTTTGCTCATTATTTGTACATGAATGGGCACCGCTAAAGCCCCCCAGTACCGCTACCTTCCCAAATTTCTCCGTATTATCAGTGGATTAGCAAAGCGTTAACAAGTTGGCACGGCTCTTGAGACTCTGTCGCCAGCCGGGTGGGCATAAGCTCATCTTAACTGGTGGGCAAAAGCTCATCTTATTAGAGCGAGGATGGCGGGCTTAGTGCGTAACGTACCGCAGGCTGTCGTTCTCACAACGAAAAGGGGTTCGACATGAAGCTTATCACGGCCATTATCAAGCCGTTCAAACTTGATGCCGTCAGGGATGCGCTCACTGAAATGGGGCTGCACGGAATGACGGTCACCGAAGTCAAGGGCTACGGACGGCAAAAGGGTCATACCGAAATTTACCGCGGTGCCGAATATGCGGTGAATTTCCTACCGAAACTCAAACTTGAAGTCGCTGTGGCGTCTGATCAGGCGGATGCCTCGATCGAAGCCATTGTCGAGGCCGCGAAAACCGGCCAGATCGGGGACGGAAAAATCTTTGTCTCCAGCGTTGAAAAGACGGTGCGTATTCGTACCGGCGAAACAGATGTAGATGCCTTGTAAGGGGGGCTATTATGAAAACTTTCAGAAATATAGCGCGACCAGTTGGATTATCAGCCCTGGCGCTTGCGGCCATGGCCGTACCGGCGCTGGCGCAGGACGCAAAGGACGTCGCCCAGAACACACAGTTCGTGTTTGTCTTTAACACGCTGCTCTTCCTGATCGGCGGTTTTCTGGTGATGTGGATGGCTGCGGGTTTCGCCATGCTCGAAGCCGGTATGGTCCGGTCGAAAAACGTTTCCATGCAATGCACCAAGAATATCGCGCTCTTCTCCATTGCCGGCCTGATGTATTGGGCGGTCGGATATAACATCATGTATGAAGGCGTCGATGGCGGCTATATCGGCACGGTTCTGCCAAAAGCCATTTCGGGCCTTGTCGCCGAACAGAACGCCGTCGCGGATGCGATTGCCGCCGGCAAGGATCCGACGCTCTATTCAGGCTCATCCGACTGGTTTTTCCAGATGGTGTTCTGCGCGACTGCCGCTTCCATCGTGTCAGGCACGCTTGCCGAGCGCATCAAGCTTTGGCCGTTTCTGATTTTCGTCATTGTGCTTACCGGCTTTATCTATCCGATCCAGGGTGCCTGGAAATGGGGTGCCGGCTGGCTCGACGGCATGGGATTCCTCGACTTCGCCGGTTCGACGCTGGTGCATTCCACAGGTGGCTGGGCCGCGCTCGTCGGCGCCATCATTCTCGGCGCTCGTATCGGAAAATATGGTCCCGAAGGTCAAGTCAATGCCATTCCAGGTTCGAACATGCCTCTGGCAACGCTCGGCACGTTCATCCTCTGGCTCGGCTGGTTCGGATTTAACGGCGCCTCCCAGCTTGCTATGGGTACGATCCAGGATGTGGCTTCCGTCGCCAATATTTTCATGAATACCAACCTCGCGGCAGCCGGCGGCGTCGTGGCAGCAATCGTTCTGGCACAGCTTTTTTACGGCAAGGTCGATGTCACCATGGCGCTTAACGGCGCGCTGGCCGGCCTCGTGTCAATTACCGCAGAACCGCTCACGCCATCTCCCTTGATGGCGATCCTGATCGGTGGCGTCGGTGGTGCGATTGTCGTCTTCTTCGTGCCTCTCATCGACAAACTCAGAATCGATGATGTTGTCGGTGCCATTCCGGTCCATCTGATCGCCGGTATTTGGGGAACCATGGCCGTGCCTTTGACAAATTCTGACGGTAATTTCGTCGTACAGGCAATCGGCATCGGAGCCATTGGCGCCTTTGTCGTCGTTTCCAGTGCGGTCGTCTGGCTTCTGTTGAAGTTTACGATCGGTCTGCGGCCAACCGCAGAAGAGGAAACCGCCGGTCTCGATATTGCCGAAATCGGCGTGGAAGCCTATCCGGAATTCGGACATGGCAGCCAGAAGTTCTAAAGCTTCGCACTAAATATCCTCCCCAGGATAGTGTGAAAGACTGGTCCGGGGCCTTCGGGTCCCGGACTTTTTTGCCTAAATTTTCACCACATACCGCATCTGAATACGCAGGATATCCACCTGATTCGATGAAAAGCCAATTAGTTGGGCATTTCGGCGGCTCTGCCTATTGACCGGGCATTTTTCGAACCATAGAACGAAACCATCAATTCCGGGCTCCTGAATTGCGGAGTACCGGTGGAACCGCACCCGTGTTCCGATGCTTGATAATCTTCTGCTGCGTTGACCGGGTGTCAATGTTCGATCCTGGGGGAGCATTATGGAAGAGATAGTAACCGGCACAGATGTATTTTTCGTCCTGATGGGCGCCATTCTCGTTTTTGCGATGCATGGCGGATTTGCGTTTCTGGAAGTCGGGACGGTCCGGCATAAAAATCAGGTCAACGCACTGGTCAAGATCATCGTCGATTTCGCCATTTCGACGGTCATGTATTTCTTTATCGGCTACAGCGTCGCTTACGGGACAAATTTCTTCGCCGATGCAGCCGCAATCAGCGGCGGCGCCGCCGGGTTTGAGCCCAAGGGCCTCACCCTGGTGAAACTCTTTTTCCTCACGACTTTCGCCGCTGCCGTGCCCGCCATCATTTCGGGCGGTATTGCCGAACGGGCGAAATTCGGACCGCAATGCGCGGCAACGGCCATTTTGGTCGGCCTGGTCTATCCGTTTTTCGAGGGCATTGTCTGGAACGGAAATTTCGGTCTCCAGGAAAACTTCTTCAAAGGCGTGCTCGGCGCGGAGTTCCACGATTTCGCCGGCTCGATCGTCGTCCATGCCGTTGGCGGGTGGATTGCACTGTCCGCCGTTTATCTACTGGGCATTCGCATTGGCCGATATAACGATGCGGGCAAGCCGATCGGCATACCGCCCTCCTCGATCCCGTGGCTGGCCCTCGGATCCTGGCTACTCTGCGTTGGCTGGTTCGGCTTTAACGTGATGACGGCCGCATCGGTCAAGGATGTCTCGGGCCTGATCGCCGCAAATTCCCTCCTGGCCATGGTCGGCGGCATCCTGACCGCGCTCGTGGTCGGAAAAAACGACCCCGGCTTCGTCCACAACGGGGCGCTGGCCGGATTGGTCGCGGTCTGTGCCGGCTCCGACATCATGCACCCCATCGGATCGCTTGTCGTCGGCGGCGTCGCCGGCATCATCTTCGTTTACATGTTCCAGGCATGCCACAATAAATGGAAAATCGACGACGTGCTGGGGGTCTGGCCGCTGCACGGACTGTGTGGCCTGTGGGGCGGCATCGCCGCCGGCATTTTCGGTCTGGAGAGTTTCGGCGGTCTCGGCGGCGTGACCTTCGCCTCGCAACTGGTCGGAAGTCTCATGGGGGCCGCCTATGCGGGCATTGCCGGATATGTGGTCTATTTCGCGCTCAAATCGATGGTCGGTATTCGCATGTCGCCGGATGACGAGCATCGGGGCGCCGATCTTTCGATCCATAATATCGGAGCCAATCCCGAAGAGGAGCTCACGCGTCATTGACGGGTGGGTTCGCCTTTTCGTGTGAAGTCATGAAAAAAAGCCCGGTGGTTTCGACCGCCGGGTTTTTTTCTGGAAAAAATGAGATGAAAAATCTAACAGTACCGCTTTATGCAAGTCAGGACCGTCCTTTGAATGAACGATAGCACCGGCCAGGAAATCCGCTCACCCTTTGCGCGGCTTCGCGCGCTGCTCGGCGATATGCCGCCGGGCCGGGATCCCATCGACATGACCATTGGCGAACCGCGCCATCCGATGCCCGAGTTCGCCGCCCCCATACTGAATGAGCATGCCGGACTTTACGGCCGTTATCCGCCCATCAGGGGCACGCGCGACTTGCGCATGGCGATTTCATCCTGGCATGACCGCCGCTACGGCCTGGACGGCGCCGTTGATCCGGAGCGCCATATATTGCCGCTCAATGGTTCGCGCGAAGGCTTGTTCTCGGCCGTGTTTCCCCTTGTCGAGCGCATGGCGATCAAGGGGCGAGCGCCAGCCGTTCTTATTCCCAATCCGTTTTATCAGGTTTATGCCGCCGCCGCCCTGGCCTCTGGCGCGGAGCCTGTCTATCTCGACGCGGACGCCGAAAACGGTTTCCTGCCCGACCTCGATCAACTCGTTCATGACGAGGGGCTGTTGCAGCGAACGGCGGTGATGTATCTGTGCTCGCCCTCCAATCCGCAGGGCGCCGTTGCGGACCGGGCCTATCTGGAGAAGCTGCTGGAGCTGTCGCGGGCTTATGGCTTCGCGATTTTTTCGGACGAGTGCTATTCGGAAATATATCACGCGGAGGCGCCGCCGGGCATTCTCGAGGTGGCGCATGAGCGCTATGGCGATTTCCAAAACATTCTGGCCTTCAATTCATTGTCCAAACGATCGAATATGCCGGGATTGCGTTCGGGATTTTGCGCAGGAGACGCAGGATTGATCGAAAAATACGGTCGTTTTCGCAATGTTGCCTGTCCGCAAATGCCCTTGCCAACCCAATATGCCTCGGCCGAGCTATGGGGCGATGAAGTGCATGTGGCCGAAAACAGAGCTCTTTACGTGGCCAAATTCGACGCTGTTTCCGTGATTATCGGCGATCGCTATGGTTACAAAAGGCCCGAGGGCGGGTTTTTTCTCTGGCTCAATATGGAACAATTTTCTGGTGGAGAAGCCGCCACGGTAACACTCTGGAAAGGATGTGGTGTCAAAGTACTACCCGGCGCCTATCTGGCATTCGAGAGTGAAGCGAGACCCAATCCCTGCCGGGACTATGTTCGGCTTGCGATGGTCGACGATCTCAGAACCACCCGGGAGGCGCTCGAGCGTTTAGTAGAAGTATTGAGTTAGAGTGCCAATGTCTTTCGAAAATTCCGGCTATCGTCAAAGCCGGCTTTTACCGGAAAATATGGAATCCGACCTCAGGGTCTGGGCCAATGGCAGTGCCGGGTGGTCTATCCTGGCATTTGTCGTGTTCGGCCTGGGAAGCTTGCTGAGCTGGTCCGCCCAGGACATGAATATCGGAATGGCAACTCAGGACCTGCGTAATATATTCGGTCCTCCCGGTGCCGTCTTTTCTGACTTCATGATGAAATGTTTTGGCGCAACCGCCATGTTTTTGTTTCTGCCCCTCTCGCATTGGGGCTGGATGCTCAAAAATAATATCGCCATCGAAAACTGGAAGCAGCGGGTCGTCCTGTGGCCCTTTTCGGTCATATTGCTCGCAGGCGCGGCAGCCTTCATCCCCAGTGCTGAAAGCTGGCCGCTCCTGAACGGATATGGCGGTATTCTCGGTGATGTCGTGTTGTTGCTGGTGAGCGACTTTATCGGCAGTTTCAAGCCTGCCGTCGCCGGTCCGCTCGCCTTCATGCTGTTGGCGGTTTCGGGCTGCACGGCACTGTTGTCGGCGATGGCGCTGACGTATCAGGATTTCTTCACCGCGTTCTCGATGAAGGGCGTGCATCTGCGCTTGCGCTCATATCTGGCCGTTTTCTCCAGGCCCCTGATCTGGGCGCGGACTTTTTTTGCAGGCGGCATATCCATGGTGCAGGTTCTGGCCGCGCCGTTTGCCTTCAAACGCTCTCTACGCAGACATGACGCGGAAGATTTGCACCAACCGCAATTTACTCATGACGAACCGCCGTTCGACAGCGTCGCGGCAGAAACCGCGACCGATGCTCCGGACGGGAAGTTGCCGGTTTCGGGGGAACTGCCCGATATGCCGACCATCGACCTGGAAGACGACGGCCTGACGGAAGAAAGCGAAGATATTGCCGGCAGAATGATTGCCGAACGATTTGCGCCGCGATCGGCACGCGCCGGGAAAACCGGCGGTGCAACGGCCGAGCCCTCTGCGTCAACGGCAAAGAGTAAAAAGCCGCGGCCCGGATTTTTCAAAAAAAGAAATTCCGATGCTGCGGCAATATCGGGACGCTATCAGAGACCGCCTCTCGATATGCTCAAACGCCGTCCCGCCAGTCAGCCGCGTATCGATGTTCAGGACAGCGTGCTGCGCGGAAATGCAGGGCTCTTGCAGGACGTCCTGGCCGATTTCGGCATCGAAGGCAGGATTATCGACATCAAGCCGGGGCCGGTGGTGACCCTGTTTGAATTCGAACCGGCACGGGGCGTAAAGTCGTCCCGGGTGATTGCACTGGCGGACGATATCGCCCGCTCCATGAGCGCGATTTCGACCCGTGTCGCGATTGTGCCGGGGCGCAATGTCATCGGTATCGAGCTGCCCAATACCGATAAGGACACCGTCTTTCTGTCGGAGCTCTTCGCATCGGACAATTATGTCAAATCCGATATGGCGCTGCCTCTGGCGCTAGGCAAGAACATCGCCGGCGGTCCGGTTGTCGTCGACCTCGCGCGCATGCCGCACCTGCTTATCGCAGGGACGACCGGTTCGGGAAAATCGGTCGGCATCAATGCCATGATTCTTTCACTGCTCTATGCGCTCAGTCCCGAGCAGTGCAAATTCATCATGATCGATCCGAAAATGCTCGAACTGTCGGTCTATAACGATATACCGCACCTGCTCACCCCGGTCGTCACCGATCCAGGCAAAGCAGTCGGTACGCTCAACTGGGTCGTTCAGGAAATGGAGGAGCGCTACAAAAAAATGTCCATGCTTGGGGTGCGGAGCGTTCAGGCGTTCAACAGCGCCGCCCGGCAGGACAGCCCGCAGGAACGCGTGGTACGGACCAGGGTGCAGACCGGCTATCACCCTGAAACAGGGGAGGCCGTTTACGAGGAACATTCCATCAAGCTTGAGGTCCTGCCCTATATCGTGGTTGTTATCGACGAGCTTGCAGATCTCATGATGGTCGCTGGAAAGGACATTGAAGTCGCTCTTCAGAGACTTGCCCAGATGGCGCGGGCAGCCGGTATTCATTTGATCATGGCGACCCAGAGGCCAAGCGTCGATGTGGTGACGGGAACGATCAAGGCAAACTTTCCTACCCGGATCAGTTTCAAGGTCGCTTCGAAAATCGACAGCCGCACCATTCTGGCTGAACCCGGCGCCGAGCAGCTTCTCGGGCATGGCGACATGCTTTACAGCACGGGTCCCGGACAGATGAACCGCATTCACGGACCGTTGGTCGAAGACGAGGAAGTCGAGAAAATCATCGGTTTTCTGCGCAGGCAGGGACGGCCTCAATATGTGGAGGCCGTCGCCGCGGGCCATGAAACAGCTTCGGCTTCAGGCCAGGGCGGGAAGGCCGCCGAAAAATCGGAGCTTTATGAACGCGCTGTCGCGATTGTGGTGCGAGACCGGAAGGTATCGACGAGTTATATTCAACGGCGCCTCTCAATCGGCTATAACAGGGCGGCGGACCTGATTGACCGCATGGAGGAGGAAGGCTTGATCAGCCCTCCCAACCGGACCGGCAAACGTCAGATACTCATGGGCGAATCAGAAAAACTCACATAGTATCAAGGGAAATTCATATATTAGTGATGCGCTCAACGCACTTGTGTACACCATTGCCCAGAAGTGGTCTTATTCATCGGCAATTTAACACAGAGGGCAATTCGGTAATTTCAGAATGCATGGATATATTTCAATGGACGGATCGGGGACAATAATGGGTCTTAAAAAAAGAGCGGGGCAAACGGCGCTTATCGGGCTTTTGGCGGGATTCTCGTCATTTGCCGCTTTCGCGGAAAACGCAGCCGATATGCCCAAGCCCAGTCCGATCGGGATTGGTTCGGACTGGAACGCCAATGTGGATGCATCGGCCAATGTCACCGGACAGACGTTCGGACCGGCTGAAGTCAACGTCATTAACCGCGTCAACGCCTATTTCAACAATATCGACGATCTGACCGGTGCGTTCGTGCAGACAAGCGCGGATGACAGGAAGGCCAAGGGCAAGTTTTTCGTCAAACGTCCGGGATTGTTCCGCTTCGTCTATTCACCGCCGAGCAAATTAGTCATTCTTTCCGATGGCGAGCAATTGCTGATCGAGGACCATGATTTGAAGACCGTCGACACCTTCCCGATCGATTCCACCCCGTTCAGGCTTCTTTTGAAACAAGACGTCGATATCATACGGGATGCGCGCATCACGGATATCAACGAACAGGAAGAAACCGTTTCCTTGACCATCCATGACAAAAAATCTGACAGTTCGGGCAAGATACAGCTTCTGTTCAGCAGCAAACCAGATTTCGAACTGAAGGAATGGATTATCACCGATGCGCAAGGTCTTGATACGCGTATCCAAATTGCCGGCCTTCAGAGTGACGAGAAGGTGGATGCCAAGCTGTTTGTCGGATCACAAATCGATATGCCGTCCTTTTCCGAATAGAAGCATTCGTCCGGGCCGGGATAGTTATACTCAGATAACCTCATTTTCCGGTGGACAGCTTGTGGATTGCCCGAATTTCACAAATTTGTTTCTCTAAAGTCGTTGATTCTTTTCAACCAGCCGCTATGCTTATTGCATAGTGGGTTTGTCGCTATGTATCGGTAGTGCCCCCCGTCTAACCGAAGACATACCCACAGCGTCGACATCCCTCTCGGCGCATTGCGCGAATAGCGCTTTCTGGCGCCCGACCATAATAGGTTGGGCGCTTTTTTTCCGGTTTTTAACAGTAATGGACGCTCTATGCTGCGACTTGTTACGTGGAACATCAATTCGGTGCGGCTCAGAATCGGTCTGCTTGAAGATCTCGTCAAGCATTGTGCTCCCGATGTCGTCTGCCTCCAGGAAACCAAATGCGCCAATGATCAATTTCCTGAAAAAGCCATTCGCAGGCTCGGATTCGATCACATTTTTGTGAACGGACAAAAAGGCTATCACGGGGTCGCGACGCTGTCGAAACGGCCATTGGAGCTGGTCGAGGTGCGCGATTTTAACGGCACGGAGGATGCCCGGCATCTGGCTGTTTCCGTGAAGGGCGCCAAAGGGAAAAAATCATCCGTTGTGGTGCATAATTTTTACGTGCCCGCCGGTGGGGATATTCCGGACCGGGACAAGAATATCAAATTCGGCCAGAAGCTTGATTTTCTGACGTCCATGGAAAAATGGTGCGGCTCTTTCGACAAAAGCAGGAAATCCGATCATGCCCGGATGATACTGGTGGGCGATCTGAATATCGCGCCGCTCGAAACAGATGTCTGGTCGCACAAGCAATTGCTCAAGGTGGTCAGCCACACGCCGATCGAGGTTGAGCATCTTGCCCGGGTTCAGGGGGCTCATGACTGGGTCGATGCCGTGCGCCATCATGTCGGCCCCGACGAGACGCTGTTCAGCTGGTGGAGTTATCGGGCGCGGGACTGGCGGGCGTCAAACCGCGGCCGCAGGCTCGATCATATCTGGGTTACGCCAGCACTCGGAAAGGCCGTCAAACATGTCGAGGTTCTCGATGACGTCCGTGGCTGGGAGCGCCCGTCGGATCATGCTCCCGTGCTGGCGGATCTGGATTTTTAAATCTAGATTTGAAAATCACGACCTTTTTAATTTCGACCAGGATCACTATATCCATGGCGTAGCTCATATGACCCGATGGAGTGACAGACAATGCTCGAGGCTCTCTCAATGACGCAATTGCTGGCGACGTTTTTCGGCGTCTATATGCTGGCTGTGGGGATCGGCGTGCTGATGGAGCGGGAGGGCTTTATCAAAATTGTCGACGAGTTGCACGATAATACAACGCTTGGATATATAACCGGCGTCCTGGTGTTTGTGCTCGGTGCCACTTTGGTGGCGCTTCACAATATCTGGACCGACCCTCTGGCGATCTTCGTCTCGCTGATATCGTGGGCGGCATTTATCGAGGGAATTCTCCTTTTAGCGTTCAGGCGCCCGTTTCTCGGGCTCGTCGGCAAGGTGAAACTCTCAAAGACGAACATCCCCACCCTCGGCCTTTTTGGCATTCTCCTCGGTGTAGGGCTGATCTATGGCGGCCTGAGCTAGCGTACGGATATTTCATGCGTGGACTGAGCAGCCGGTGCTGCTCGCCCGGTGTCCACCAGGTCGCGTGAAAGTTCACGGTCGATTTCGCGCAGTCTGGTTGCAAAACCCATCATTCTCGAACGCAGTATTTCAACAAAATGCGCCGCCAGGTCAGGATCCTGGCGCATCAAATCCTGCATGACGCTCCGGCTGAACTTCACCGCCCGAACGTCCGTCTTCGCGATTATCGTGGTCGAATGCCGGATTTCGGTAAGCATTGCTAGTTCGCCGATAAATGTCCCTTCAGGCAGAGGATCGCCATTATTGCCCAGCAAGTCCTCATGAAAGGCGCTGGCCTCTCCCTTGATAATCAGATAGGCCGTATCGCCCTGGACTTTCGACCGGATGATCGGCTGGCCCCGGCGAAACAGCACCCGTTCCGCCGTGTCGGCCAGAAGCTCGATCTGTTGCGCCGTGAGCCGGTTGAATATCGGCACGTGCGTCAACGGCACGGTCAAATCGTCTGACGTCATGGCCTGTTCCCCCGAATGACCTGAATAGTGCAATGATTTATTGTTCTTATGGGGAACCTATGAGATTCGCAAATCGCCCGTCCAGACCGATTACATGGGCTGTGGAGGAGTGGTGAATAGACCGGCGAGAACTTCAGGGTGTCAGGGCATCAGGGCGTCAGTTTGTAACCGCCGGTTTCGGTGATCAGAAGCTCGGCCTTGGAAGGGTCTTTCTCGATTTTCTGGCGCAGGCGGTAAATATGGGTTTCAAGCGTATGGGTGGTCACGCCGGCATTGTAGCCCCAGACCTCGTGCAACAAGACATCTCGGGTGACGACCTTTTCTCCGGCCCGGTAGAGATATTTGAGAATTGATGTTTCTTTTTCCGTCAAACGGACTTTCGAACCCGTCTCCGTGGTGAGGAGCTTCGACGCCGGTTTGAACGTATAATCGCCGATCGCAAACACCGCGTCCTCGCTTTGCTCGTGTTGGCGCAATTGCGCGCGTATCCGGGCGAGGAGAACGGCGAACCGAAACGGCTTGGTGACATAATCATTGGCGCCGGCATCGAGGCCGAGAATGGTGTCGGCCTCCGAATCCTGGCCGGTCAGCATGATGATCGGGCATTTCAATCCCGCCTTGCGTAACAGCTTGCAGACTTCCCGGCCATCCATGTCGGGCAGACCGACATCGAGAAGGACCAGATCCACATGGTCTGCTTTGCAAAGCTCAAGGCCTTCTGCGGCAGTCGATGCCTGGGCCGTTTCGAAGTCTTCGTGCAAAGCCAGTTGATCGACGAGCGATTCTCGCAGATCATCATCATCGTCGATAATAATAATGCGACGTGCGGTGCTCATTCGTTTCTCCTCGACATTTCCGGATTATCAAATCATATCATAAATTATTGACTACTTATATAAGCCAAGTAGGCGCAAATGCACGTTTCGGCGAGACAACAAGGTGTTCACGGGCGATCAAAGCTATGTGAGCGGAATATTGCCATGATCGACGGGCTCAACCCGGCACGCTCAACAGGCGTGCTCAGATATGGCGGACGGAATATGCCCTGTACGCTCGGCCGGGGTGGGCGGCGGGCGATCAAACGCGAAGGCGATGGCGCCACGCCCGCCGGGCTTTGGCCGATACGTGAAATCCTTTATCGAGCGGACCGCATGAGACGGCTCAGGACGAAATTGCCCCTGCGCGTAATCCGGCCCGATGATGCCTGGTGCGATGTTGCGGGCGACCCGAATTACAACCGCGCCGTCAGACTGCCATATGCGACGCTCGACGAACGCCTATGGCGGGACGATCATCTTTACGACATTATCGCCGTGCTCGGATATAATGATTTTCCGCGCGTCCAGGGGCTCGGCAGCGCCATTTTCATGCATGGAATGAGGCCGGGCATGTTGCCCACGGCGGGATGCATCGGTCTGGAACTTGGCGGCCTGAGGCGGCTTCTGGAACTGGCCGACCCGCCCAATTGGATCCGTATCGCGATTTAATTCAAGATCGAACCGCGGGTTTCAACGCATCCGGCGCGGGTTCATATAGAGGTCGGTCTCCTGGGATTCGAGCTTGGGTATGACCTTGCCGTCATACATGTCATCGACCAGGTCCTCGATATGATGACGGCAGTCGATATTGAATTTCAACATGCCGCAGAAGATCTGAAGGGTCGTATTCAGTTCCTTGCAGGCATGTTCCTTGTCGACCCAGCATTTCCATTTACCGCCGATGTTCAGGACCTTGCCGTTGAGATGACCGACTTTTTGCTTGTGCTCATCATATAGGGTGAAATCGTCGCCGATATTGATCCAGTCCTGCTTCAGGCGGTAAAAGCGCGGCTTGCCGTCGATCAGCAGGAAAAACGAAAAGGCTTCAGGCGCACCGGGCCATTTGTAGGCCGAGCGCTCCATCTGCACCAGTTGATCATGACCGGCGAGATTGATGCTGAACGCCGTTACGGGAAATCCGCCGGCGCCATGTGTGAGCTGCACGGACCGGCCGAGCATCAGGTCCATGGTTGCGCGCCAGTTCATTTCGTCGGTGAACTGTTTGATCACCAGGCGCTTTTCCATGCCCGAATTCTTTTTCCAGAGCTCCTTGCGATAGGCGATGAGCCCGGTCTTTTCACCGTTCTCCTTGATCGCGGCGTAAACGTCCATGTCTTTGGTGAACTGGCGGGATTTCGCCCGGTGGCGGCTGTGCTGATAGATGCCTATTTCCGTGGTGTTGAGATTGGTCACCCAGAGATCGACTTCAAAATATTGATACCGGTCCTTATTGCTCAGCTTTTTCTTCTTGTCTTGTTCGGACATACCCGCTCTCCCGATTTATCAAATGCCTTAAAGGCTCGAATCAAGGTCTGCAGAATAGCATTTGGGGTAAAATTCACAGCCTTAGGGAGCAAACAAGCTTTGGATAACTTCTCAATTTTTTGCACCGGCCGCTGTTATCTGCCGTGCTCCAAATATGGCCGACCCAATGCGAATATGGGTGGTGTCAAAATGGATCGCCTTTTCGAAATCCGAACTCATGCCCATGCTGAGGCCCTTCAGCCCCAGTTCGCCTGCGCGTTTTGCCAGAAAGGCGAAATGCACGCCCGGCTCCTCGTCAATGGGCGGAATACACATCAGGCCGTCGATGGGCAATTTGAGCTCATCGCGGCAAAGGGCGTAAAATTCATCGAGATCACCGGGTAGAACGCCCGCTCTCTGGGGTTCCTCGCCGGTGTTGACCTGAATGAAGAGACGAAGTTTCTTGTCCGCCTTCGCCATTTCACTGGCGATGGCACGGGCGATTTTCGGCCGGTCGATGGTGTGGATGGCATCAAACAGCGCCACCGCATCCCTGGCCTTGTTCGATTGAAGCGGACCGATGAGGTGAAGCTCCACATCGGGGAATTCCTCTTTCAAACCGGGCCATTTACCTTGCGCCTCCTGGACCCTGTTTTCACCGAATATTCTGTGTCCCGCCTGCAGCACGGGGCGGATGGCGTCCGCGTCGAAGGTTTTGCTGACCGCGATGAGGGTGATGTCAGCGGAGTTGCGGTTTGCTTCGCGTGCGCGATCGGCAATTCTTGCCTTTACATTATCGAGGTCGTGACCCGGATGCGCGGCGGTGTCTTGATCGGTCATGTTTTGTCTGCTCAAATCCCTTCCTTGCCGAGCCCTGGGCATAGCATAATTTACCAATGGCTGCCTCGCGCAAATTATCAGACGCCTTGTGGCGCCTGTCTTCGCGCTAATAGCCGGTAAGGCTTGACCCACAGACTGATTTCGTAGACCTATACGCAACCAATTTTGACCTATGAATTAATTCCGGCTGGAGTCCGATAATCACCATGGCGGCTGAACGCTATAACGCACCCGAACGCGAAGCGCATTGGCAGAAGATCTGGGATGAGCGCGAGGTTTTCCGCGCTGACGGCGCGGACAGCCGGCCGAAATATTATGTCCTCGAAATGTTCCCCTATCCGTCGGGGCGCATCCATATGGGGCATGTGCGCAATTATGCCATGGGCGACGTGGTTGCGCGCTACAAGCGGGCCAAGGGATTTAACGTTCTGCACCCGATGGGCTGGGACGCCTTCGGCATGCCGGCCGAAAATGCCGCCCTCAAGAACAAGATCCATCCCGGCGACTGGACCTATGACAATATCGCCGTCATGCGCGATCAGCTCAAATCCATGGGCCTGTCGCTCGACTGGTCGCGCGAGTTCGCCACTTGCGATCCCGAATATTACGCCCAGCAGCAGAAACTCTTTCTCGACTTTCTCAATGAGGGGCTTGTCTACCGCAAGAAAAGCAAGGTCAACTGGGATCCTGTCGACCACACGGTGCTCGCCAATGAACAGGTGATCGATGGCCGGGGCTGGCGGTCTGGCGCGCTCGTCGAGCATCGAGAGCTGACCCAATGGTTCATGAAAATCACCGCCTTTGCCGATGATCTTCTCGACAGCCTGGAGGGGCTCGAACGCTGGCCTGAAAAAGTGCGGACCATGCAGGCCAACTGGATCGGCCGCAGCCACGGGCTCATGATGAATTTCGATCTTGGCGGCCGCAAGCTGCCGAAGAAGTTTTCAACGCTCGATGTATTCACCACCCGCCCGGACACCATATTCGGGGCGAGCTTTCTCGGCCTGTCTCCGGATCATCCTTTGGCGGCTCATCTCGCGAAGAATTCCAAAAAGCTCGCTGCCTTCATTGAAGACTGCCAGAAGACGGGAACGACGGAAGAGGAAGTCGAGACAGCGGATAAGAAGGGATTCGATACCGGCCTGACGGCGCGGCACCCGTTTGCGGAGGGTGTGGAGCTGCCGGTCTATGTGGCCAATTTCATACTCATGGGTTACGGCACCGGCGCCATATTCGGCTGTCCGGCCCATGATCAGCGCGATCTCGACTTCGCCCGCAAATACAAGCTCAAAGTGACGCCGGTCGTGCTGCCCGAGGGCGAGGACGCTATGAGCTATGAAATCGGCGACGAGGCCTATACGGGGCCGGGGCGGCTTGCCAATTCCGCTTTTCTCGACGGCATGAGCATCGAGAACGCGAAGAACGAAATCGCAACCCGGATGGAAAATGCCGGTCGTGGCAAACGCCAGGTGAACTATCGCCTGCGCGACTGGGGCGTGTCGCGGCAACGCTATTGGGGCTGTCCGATCCCGGTCATACATTGCGAGAAATGCGATGTGGTGCCGGTGCCCGTCGAAGACCTTCCGGTCAGGCTTCCCGACGATGTTTCTTTTGACCAGCCCGGCAATCCGCTCGACCGGCACCCGAGCTGGAAAGATGTCGCCTGCCCGAAATGCGGCGGCGCGGCGCGGCGCGAGACGGACACCTGCGACACCTTTGTCGACTCGTCCTGGTATTACGCGCGGTTCTGCTCGCCGCATGCAACTGAGCCGGTCGATCCCGAGGCCGCCCGGTACTGGCTGCCGGTCGATCAATATATCGGCGGCATCGAGCACGCCATTCTGCACCTTCTCTATTCGCGCTTTTTTACCCGCGCCATGCAGGCCACCGGCCATATCGACCTCAAGGAGCCGTTCGCCGGTCTTTTCACCCAGGGCATGGTCAATCATGAAACCTACAAGGGTGCGGACGGTGCCTGGCTCAGCCCGAATGAGGTGCGTATCGAGGGCGAAGGCGCCCAACGGCGCGCCACGCATGTGGACAGCGGCGCGGCGGTTGAAATCGGCCATGTCGAGAAAATGTCGAAATCAAAGTTCAACACCGTCGATCCATCGGATATTCTCGGCCATTACGGCGCCGATACCGCGCGCTGGTTCATGCTCTCCGACAGCCCGCCCGAACGGGACGTGCAGTGGACGGAAAGCGGCATTGAAGGAGCATGGCGGTTCCAGCAGCGGATTTGGCGGCTGATCCACGATATTCTCGAAAAAACGGGCGGGCGCGGCGCATTGGGCCAAAAAGAGCCCGAAAACATGGGTAAAGTGGCTCTGGACATTCACCGGGCCGCCCAAAAGGCGCTGCATCAGGTGTCTGAAAACATTGAAAATTTGCGTTTCAACCGCGCCGTTGCGCATATATACGAGTTCACCAATATGCTCGGATCAGTGATAAGCGAAACCGATGACGGGCTTGATTGGGCGCTCAGGGAAGGCGCCGAGTTTCTCGTTCAAATGCTCGGTCCGATGATGCCGCACCTGGCGGAAGAGTGCTGGGAGAGGCTTGGATACAACACTTTACTGGCAGAACAGCCCTGGCCGGCGGTAAATAAGGCTTTGCTCGTTGACGAAACAATCAAGATTGCCGTACAGGTTAATGGTAAAAGACGTGACGAGCTTGAAATTGCCAGAGATGCAGCCAAAGAAGATATTGAGGCTGCGGCGTTGAAACTCGATAATGTCGTACGGGCACTGGAAGGGCGCACAATCAAGAAAGTGATTGTCGTGCCGCAGAGGATCGTCAATGTTGTTGCGTAACGGACATCGCCGATTTTGGCAGGCGCCCCGCCTCACCCGGGTGGGTGTGGTTCTGGCGCTTCTGATGAGCACGTCCTTGCTGAGCGCATGCGGTGGCAATGGCTTTCAGCCTCTCTACGGACCGACTTCCAATGGCAGCACTGTACAGGATGAGCTGGCTGCGATCGACATCATCCCCATTCCGGGCCGCGTCGGTCAGGTTCTTCGCAACGAACTTATCTTCAAGACCACGGGCGGCGATCACGCGCGGGCGTCAGAATACAGGCTTGAAATCGCGGTGCGCGAATCCGTGGCAACCCAGCTCGTACAACGGGACGCCGATGCGCAGGGCGGCACATTCGCCCTCGACGCCAAGTTCAAACTCATCCGCATCTCCGATGAGGCGGTTGTGCTTGAAGGCAATGATCATACACGCGCGGCCTATCAGCGGTTCAACGAGATTCTCTCCAATGTGCGCGCGCGCCGGGACGCGGAAAACCGGGCAGCGAAACATATGGCCGATTCACTGAGAACCCGGCTGGCCGCCTACCTTGCAAGCGCAGCCTGACACTCCCTTTTACCGGATGGTCGATTAGATGGTCGCAATCAAAGCGCATCAGGCCGGAAATTTCCTGAAAAAATTAGATCCCCGCTACAAGGCGCTGCTTTTCTACGGCTCCGATGCCGGGCTGATTTCCGAGCGTGCGCGCGATGCCGTGCGCTTCGCCATGGGCACGGATGGCGAGGCGGGCGAGACGATCCGCCTTCATGACGAGGATATCTCGGCCGATCCGGACCGTCTTGCGGTCGAGCTTCAGACCATACCGATGTTCGGCGGACGTAAAATCGTGCACGCCAGCATGGGGCGGCGGATGGCTGCTTCTCTGGCGGACGCGCTTTCAGAGCCCGAGCACCTTGAAAGCTTCCTTGTGGTCGAGGCCGGCAATCTCAAGCCATCGGACAAGATTCGCAAGATTTTCGAGGGCGCCGCATCGACGGCGGCAATCGCGTGTTTCGCCGACGATGCGCGGGATCTCGCCTCGGTGGCCCTTGAGGTTCTCGGAGCGCGCGGCATCAGCATTTCCAAAGACGTTCAGGACTATCTGGTCGCGCGGCTGGGCAGCGACCGGGCGCTATCGCGTCAGGAGATCGAGAAACTCGCCCTTTATGCGGACGGTCAGGCCGAGGTCACGATCGAAGACGTGGATGCCATCGTCGGCGACGCATCCGAGCAGGCGCTCGACAAGGTCGCGATTGCGGCCGCGCTCGGTCAGGCGGGCCGCGCCGTGCGCGAGTTCGACCGCTCTGTTGCCGCGGGCCTCGCGCCCCAGGCCATCGCGCTTGGCGTGCAGCGGCATTTCATGCGGCTTTACCGAATCCAGCTCGCCCTTGGAGAAAAAGGCTCGCTCAAGGCGGCTTTTAAAATGGCGCGGCCGCCGGTGCATTTCAAACTCGAGGGCTCGTTTACGCAACAATGCAAGAACTGGCCGCTGGCCCGGCTCGCGCGGGCCAACACGCTCATCCAGGCCGCCATCAAGCGGGCGCGGACCACCCCTCAGACGGAACGCATTGTTTCCGAGCGGCTGCTCATCGAGCTGGCGCGCATGGTGGCGCGTTGAAATCAACTCATAGCATGTTAATTGTATACACCTCTGATCTGGGCCACAGCCAAAGCAACTATACCGATTTGCCCACGCAGGTGGGTATCCAAGCAACCCTCAAATGGCGGGACGCTTGTGTGTCAAACGCGCAGAACAACAATTGATTCCAAGCGCCTGCCGATGGTTGCTTAGGCACCCGCCTACGCGGGTGAGACGAAAATGTGTTAGCTGATCTGGTACGAATAATTGGGGCGTTGGGGACAAGTGTAAAGTTTTTCAAGGGAGATCGACTAGATGGCCGACAAGCACCAGGACAGGACCATCGATTATATAGAGTTCAATGTCAGCGACATTACCCGCTCCAAGGAATTTTACGGCTCGGCCTTCGGATGGACGTTCACCGATTACGGCCCGGATTATTGCGAATTTTCGGATGGCCGGATGAAGGGCGGCTTCGCGGCGGGCGGCGCGGTCGAAACCGGCGGACCGCTCATTGTCCTTTATGGCGAGGACCTCGCGGCCACGCAGACGCGGATCGAGGAAGCAGGCGGCAGGATCGTCAAACCGATATTCGAATTTCCCGGCGGCCGGCGCTTTCACTTCACCGATCCAGATGGCCATGAGCTCGCGGTGTGGAGCGAGAATGACTAGTCATTTGTGACTAGTCACATGTGATTAGTCACATTGACTAGTCAATGAGGCGGGGTTCGGGGATCACATCCAGTCCCCCTACTCCGTCATGGCCGCGGAGGCGGCCATCCATTTCACCTCGCTAAAAGAGTGGCGTACCGGAAGTTTCTATACCGGTCACCAAGACGATGGCCGGATGGATTCCTGGCATCTGGATGCCCTGCGCAGGAATGACGTGTGAGACAGGCAATCGCGGGCAGCATTCCGTTGCCGGCTTATTCAGGTTGAACAGTATTTTGCTACCCGCCCGTCAGGCGCTTCTTGAGATAATCGAGCTGGTCGAAATTGCCGTATTTGATCATGAGATAACCGCTTTCGCCGGAGCCCGGTTTGATTTCCGCCTGCAGGCCGAGGGCGTCGGTCACCTCGCGCTCGAAAGCGCGGGTGTCGGCATCCTTTTTCGGGCCTTTGCGTTTCGCCGTGGATACGTTTTTGGTATCGCGGGCCTGCACCATCGCCTCGACATCGCGCACGCTCAGGCCTTTTTCGACAATATTCCGGGCTATGGCTTCGGCGTCGGCGCGGCCGATGAGGGGCCGCGCGTGCCCCGCGCTCAAGCGGCCTTCACGGATAAAGACCTGCACGGGTTCGGGCAGTTTCAAAAGGCGCAATGTGTTGGCCAAATGGCTGCGGCTCTTGCCGATGGTCTGAGCCAGATCCTCCTGGGTGTACTCATAACGGTCGACCAGTTCCTGATAGCCGAGCGCCTCTTCGAGCGGGTTGAGGTCGGCGCGCTGGACGTTTTCGATAATCGCCAGCTCCAGAACTTCGCGGTCGTCGAGATCCCGGACAATGACCGGAATGCGCAGGACGCCCGCTTTCTGGGCCGCGCGCCAGCGGCGTTCGCCCGCGACGATTTCATAATCGGACGGCAGGCCCTTGACGGGCCGCACGATAAGCGGCTGGACCAGCCCTTTTTCATGAATGGAATTGGCCAGCTCTTCGAGATCGTCCTCGCGAAATGTCTGGCGCGGATTGAGCGCGCTCGGCCGCACCTGCTCGACCGCGACCACGCGCTGCTCTCCTTCAAGGGGGAGTTTTTGCGTCGTGTTGGCCGGTTCGCCGATCAATGATGCAAGGCCGCGTCCGAGCCTCGCGTTTTTCTGTGCTGCTGATGCCATTTTTTCCCTCTCGTTTCCCTCTCGAAATTATCCGCGAAACCATTCGATCGAAATTATCCGAATTTTGTTTTTAAGCCCCTGCCCGTCCGTACCGTTTTGATCCGGCTATGCCGCGCGCAACTCGCGTTCGCGGTCGATGACCTCGGACGCCAGCTTGATATAGGCCTTCGATCCCGGACACTCGAGATCGTAAAGCAGGATCGGCTTGCCATGAGACGGCGCCTCCGCCACGCGGATATTACGCGGGATGGATGTCTCGTAGACCTTCGGCCCGAAGAAGTTCTTCACCTCATCGGCGACCTCATTTGAAAAATTGGTGCGGCTGTCATGCATGGTCAGCACGACGCCGTGGATTTCGAGCGCCGGGTTCAGGGTCGAGCGCACGCCCTCGATGGTGGCGCGCAATTGGGAAATGCCTTCAAGCGCGTAAAATTCGCACTGCACCGGGACCAGAACCGAATTGGCCGCGACCATGGCGTTAACAGTCAGTGTGCTGAGGGATGGCGGGCAGTCGATCAATATGTAGGTAAAGGGCGGGATGTCCGGATGATTGCGCTGTCCTGCGATCAAAGCCATAACGGCATCGCGCATTCGGAAATTGCGGTTCTGCGCCGACAGGATCTCCGCCTCGAGACCGACGAGATCGGAATTCGCGGGGACAATGAAAAGATTGGCGACGGCCGTCGGCAGGGCCGCCTGGGCGAGGCTGGCGCGGCTCGTCAATATGTCATAGGTGGTGATGGTCCGCTCCTGGTCGCTGATGCCAACACCGGTGCTGGCATTGCCCTGCGGATCCATGTCGATAATGAGCACGCGCTCGCCGATGGCCGCCAGCGCGGTGCCGAGATTGATGGTTGTCGTCGTCTTGCCAACGCCGCCTTTTTGATTGGCGATTGCCAGAACGCGGATATCGTCTTCGATCTGCGAGGTCATTGCCTTCGCTCCCTCTTGTGGAACCGTGAATGCGGCCCCGTTAATACAACCCCCCGTATATGTACTCCCGTTAATACGGCTCCGTCACAGACGCCGGACGAGACGGGTATCAAATCCCGGTATTCAAATTCCAGAATCTAAATACGAGAATCTAAATTCCAGAATCTAAATTCCAGATTTCGACGATCCGTCCCTCGGCGTCCGTTCTGCTCGGATGCAGCCGGGAGCTGAATTGCCAGTGCTCGGCTGCCGCCGCCAATTCGCTCTTCGCTTCGCGCCCCTTGAGAAAGAGCGCTCTTGTATTATTCGCGAAAAACGGGACGGCATAGTCCAGAAGCCTGTCCAGGGGACTGAGCGCACGCGCCGTAACAACGTCTACCTTACCGACTGTAGGCTTCTCGCCGAGAGTTTCAATTCGCGCCTCGATGATTTCCACAGAGGTCCCGGTTTCGCGTGCTACCTGGCGGAGGAAAGCGCATTTTTTACCATTACTTTCAACAAGTTGGATGGATCTCTCATTTTCACCCTCAAGCATGATTGCGATCACCATTCCCGGAAATCCGGCGCCCGAGCCGAGATCGAGCCAGTTTCGCGAATCAGTTGCATAGGCAAGAACTTGCGCGGAATCGGCGAAATGGCGCTGCCAGATATGACCGATTGTGGAGGGCGAGACGAGATTGATGGCGCGCTGCCAGGCACGCAGGCGATCGGCATAGATCTCCAGCCGGTCGCATGTTTCACGTGAAACCCCGAAGGCACGCGCAAAATCCTCCGGCCCGTGCACGCTGACAAGATCCTGTCCGCCATTGCCGTCGGGGCCCGGGGCTTGCGTCTCTGCCGTCATGCGGAGCGGGCCCGGTCCGGCCTGTTTCCGGCCTTTTTTATGTAAAGCAGGATCAGCATCAGCGCGGCCGGCGTGATGCCGTCGATACGCGATGCCTGGCCCAGGGTGGACGGCCGGTGATTTTCCAGTTTCTGGCAGACTTCGTTCGAAAGGCCGGAAATGGCGCGATAATCGAATCCTTGCGGAATCGCGATGTTTTCGTCGCGTCTGAACGCCCTGATGTCCGCATCCTGGCGTTCGAGATAGACCGAATAGCGGGCATCCGTTTCAATCTGCCTTTGGTGTCCGGCATCGATACCGCTCAACTCCGGCCAGAGCTCTAATATCGAAGCGAAACTTATTTCGGGGTAAGACAGGAGCTCAAAGGCCGAGCGGCGGCGGCCGTCAAGATTGATCTTGATGCCTGATTTGCGCGCCTCGCTGGGGGTGATGGTGCGGGCCTCCAGCATTTCGGTGGCTGCCTCGATGGCGAACCGCTTGTCCTCAAAGCGGCGCGCACGGCCGGCCCCGATGCAGCCCAGCTTCAGGCCCAGGGGTGTCAGGCGCTGATCGGCATTGTCCGCGCGCAGGCGCAGGCGGTATTCGGCGCGGGACGTGAACATGCGGTAGGGCTCGGTAACGCCGCGAGTGACGAGATCGTCGATCATCACGCCGAGATAGCCATCGATGCGGCTGACGGTAAATCCCGCGTCATTGCCCGACGCATGGAGCGCTGCGTTAATACCGGCGATCAGGCCTTGCGCGCCCGCTTCCTCATAACCCGTCGTGCCGTTGATCTGACCAGCCAGGAAAAGCGCGGCGACCTTCTTCAGCTCCAGCGTCGGTGTCAATTCGCGCGGATCGACATAATCATATTCAATGGCATAGCCATGGCGGATGATGCGCGCCTGTTCCAGACCCGGAATGGTTTTCAGGAACGCCTCCTGGACCTCCTCGGAGAGCGAGGTGGATATGCCGTTGGGATAGATCGTCCGGTCGTCAAGACCTTCGGGCTCGAGGAATATCTGATGCGAGGGCCGGTCCTCGAATCGCACAACCTTGTCCTCGATGGACGGGCAATAGCGCGGGCCCGTGCTTTCGATCTGGCCCGAATAAATCGGCGCCTCATGTAGATTGTCCCTGATCAGCGCATGTGTGTCCGGGGTCGTGTGGGTAATATGACAGTTCACCTGCGGCACCTTGATCGCTTCCGTCATGAAGGAAAAGGGCTGTGGCGGCGTGTCACCGGCCTGGGCCTGCAAACCGTCCCATTTGACGGTCGTTCCGTCGAGACGCGGCGGCGTACCGGTTTTCAGGCGGCCCATATTGAGGCCGAGCCCGTACAGGCGTCTGGAAAGACCGATGGAGGGCGCCTCGCCAACGCGTCCCGCCGGGATCTTCCTGGGGCCCAGGTGGATGAGGCCATTCAGGAACGTGCCCGTGGTGATGACCACGGCGCCGGCCCGGTAGGTCATTCCGTCCTTCGTCACGACGCCGGCGACGCGGTTATCCGCAACGCACAGGTCTTCCGCCTCGGCCTCGATGATTTCGAGGTTCTCCATATCGGCTATTGCCCGCTGCATGGCCGTGCGGTAAAGGCTGCGGTCGATCTGCGCGCGCGGTCCCTGGACGGCCGGTCCCTTGGACCTGTTCAGCAGGCGAAACTGGATCCCCGCCTCATCCGCCATGCGGCCCATCAGGCCATCGAGAGCGTCGATCTCGCGCACCAGATGCCCCTTGCCCAGGCCGCCAATGGCCGGATTGCAGGACATTTCGCCGATGGTCGCGAAACGATGGGTGATGAGGGCCGTTCTGGCGCCCATGCGCGCCGCCGCCGCCGCCGCCTCGGCACCAGCGTGGCCGCCACCGATGACGATCACGTCATAGACGCTAGCGTCATGGCTGTCGTTTTCTCGATCTGAGGTCATGGAGATTATCTTATGTTTCGTGAAGCGGGACAGTAGCTGATCCGGGAGACCGGGTCAAAAGCCTTTCTTGCCGGCGCGTCACGGAGCAGATCATGCCAAATTCCCAATTGGAAGATTCAGGAATCCCTTAATTCGTTTTAGGAATCCCCCTCCACTCTTTAGGAATCATCCTCCCTCAACCTCCCTCATATAGGAATCCCAGGCATTCCCATCAATCAGGATCTGCGTGTTTCACGTGAAACATCGAATCTTTTGAATCACTTACCAATGCAGAAGCTTGCGAAGAGATCGTCCAGCACGTCCTCGACATCGATACGGCCGGTGATGCGGCCGATGGCGTGTGCCGCCCGGCGCAGATCTTCGGCGCGCAGCTCCAATTCGCGTCCGGGGCTCTCGAGAAACAGGTCTATGGACCGCGCACATTCGTTTAAATGATCGCGGTGGCGGGCCCTGGTAATGACGGGGGCCTCCTCTTGAGCCATGCCGCTTTCCGCCGAGCCGGTGATCAGGGATATCAGCGCATCCATACCCTCGCCGGTTTTGGCAGACACGTATAATGCGGGTGTTTCGGGTAATTCGGGTAATTCTGGCCCATCCGCCGATGTGGCCTGCCCGGCTTTGCCCACTAGGTCCGATTTATTGGCGATGGTGACGATGTTTCGGCCCGCAAGTTCCTGCGGCCCGTTTTCGGCCCCGCCGGAGGTCCCCGCCTCCGTTACCCAGATAATCAAATCGGCGTCTTTGGCGTGTTTCAGGCTGCGGGACATGCCTTCGCGTTCTATGTCCGACACGCCCTCCGATGCCCTGATGCCGGCCGTATCCGTGATCAGCACCGGCCAGCCCTGGAGGTCGAGAAAAACCTGGATGGCATCCCGGGTCGTTCCCGCCTCAGAGGATGTGATGGCCGCATCGCGGCGGGCCAGGCTGTTGAGCAGGCTGGATTTGCCGACATTGGGCGGTCCCGCCAGGACGACGCGGTAGCCGTCGC
This sequence comes from uncultured Hyphomicrobiaceae bacterium, assembly GCA_947258705.1. Lineage (GTDB taxonomy): Bacteria > Pseudomonadota > Alphaproteobacteria > Rhizobiales > CAMYJA01 > CAMYJA01. Next base: position 277,610 of record CAMYJA010000002.1, read on the forward strand.
GGATGATTTCACCGCTTCTTTGCGCCTCAATATGGTGCTCGATTTCCGATTTCAGGGTTTTCAGGATGGCCGTGGCCTGGCCGATGGCCGCCACGCTGACATCTTCCTCGTCGGAAAAATCGATTTCGGCCTCGATCAGCGCCTGGGCCCTGATTAATTCGTGACGCCAGCCCTCATAGATCGCGGAAAGGCCGCCACCCATCTGCCGCAGGGCCTGTTTGCGCTGCGCTTCGGTTTCGGCATTAATCAGATCGGCAAGGCCTTCCGTTTCAGTTAGATCGAGCTTGCCGCTTTGAAAGGCGCGCCGGGTGAACTCTCCGGGATCTGCCGCGCGTAGATGCGGTTCGTCCTCAAGCATGTCGATGAGGCCCGAAATGACGGCCCGGCCGCCATGGGCATGTAGTTCGGCGACATCTTCCCCCGTGAAGCTGCCGGGCCCTGGAAACCACAGCAACAAACCGCGGTCAATGACCTCGTCCGTCGCAGGATTGCGAAAGGCCTTTAGGCCTGCCTTGCGCGGTTGCGGCAATGATCCGCATATGCGCGAGATCACCTCGCGCGCATGGGGGCCCGAAATACGGATCACGGCCACGCCGGATTTGCCGCGGCCCGATGACAGGGCAAATATTGTATCGTTGCCGGAATTGATGGTTTTGCTCATTCTTCGGGTATTGTTTTCGGTCCGGGGGTGTGTGGCCCGGTCCGGGGGATTTGTGTTCGGGCTCCGGCCCTCATTGGCGGGCACTTTGCCGTGATAGCTCATTGACCTGGGGATTGGAAGCCTCGGATTATTATGCGCAAAACGCCCGGAATTCCCAATTGGAAGATTCAGGAATCCCGAAACGCGTTTTAGGAATCATCCTCCGCATTGTAGGAATCCCAATTGCCGATTCAGGAATCCCGCCTCCCCGGTCCTCCCCAAAACAGGAATCCTCAGGAATCCCGATTTACGCAAGGGATTGTTTCACGTGAAACGTCATGGTTTTTGAATCGGTTAGTGAGTGCGGCTCCCGTCTTGCGGTGGCCGCCCATAAGCTTTAGGTCTTGGTCCACGATCATTCATCCTTTCAATTTGCGAGGTCTTATGAGCCACAACCGGCTTGGAGAAACCACCAGCCCGTACCTGCTGCAGCATGAAGACAATCCCGTCCATTGGTGGCCTTGGTGCTCGGAGGCCCTGGAGGCCGCGAAAGCCGAGGACAAGCCGATCCTCCTGTCGGTCGGCTATGCGGCCTGTCACTGGTGCCATGTGATGGCGCATGAAAGCTTTGAAGATGAGGCAACGGCCGAAGTGATGAACGAGCTCTTCGTCAACATCAAGGTCGACCGTGAAGAGCGTCCGGATATCGACGTGATCTATATGGCCGCCGTGCACCAGTTTGGCGAGCCCGGAGGCTGGCCATTGACGATGTTTCTGACGCCCGATGGCCGGCCGTTCTGGGGCGGCACTTATTTTCCCAAGGAAAGCAAGTTCGGCAAGCCGGCATTTACGCACGTTCTCAAGCAGATTTCGCATATCTACAAGGAGGAGCACGACAAGGTGCTCGAAAACGCCAAAGCGATCACGGCGCATCTGCAGAAAGGCGACGACGGTAGTTCAAGCGCCGGTCTTTCGCCCGGATTTCTGAAACAGGTCGCGGATAAGCTCCAGGGCGCTTTCGATCCCGTCCATGGCGGCATTCAGGGCGCGCCCAAATTTCCTCAATACACCATTTTCTGGCTGTTATGGCGGGCGGGCATTCAGCTCGATCTTGCCGATTGCCGCAAGGCCATCGAGAATACGCTCAGCCATATTTGCCAGGGCGGGATCTATGATCATCTCGGCGGCGGGTTTGCCCGCTATTCGGTCGATGAGCGCTGGCTGGCACCGCATTTCGAAAAGATGCTCTACGACAATGCGCTTCTTCTCGAACTCCTGACGGAAGTCTGGCGCGAAACGCCGCTTCCCCTCTATGAAGCGCGGGTGCGGGAAACGATCGCATGGCTCAAACGCGAAATGATCGTGGAAGGCGGCGGATTTGCCGCTTCGCTGGATGCGGATTCGGAAGGCGAGGAAGGCCGCTTCTATGTCTGGTCGGAGGCGGAGATCGACGAAGCTCTGGATCCGGAGGACAGCACTTTTTTCAAGTCGGTTTACGATGTCAGCGGCGGCGGCAACTGGGAGGGGAAAAATATCCTCAACCGCCTCAAGGATTTCACGGCGCACAGCGTTGATGACGAGGAAAGATTGCAGGCGCTCAGATCGAAGCTTCTGGACCTGCGCGACGGCCGGGTCCGGCCCGGTTGGGACGACAAGGTTCTTGCCGACTGGAACGGCTTGATGATCGCGGCGCTGGTCCGGGCGGCGGACGTGTTTGACGAGCCCGGCTGGCGCGACCTCGCCCAATCTGCTTATGATTTCGTCAAGGCCTCGATGACGCGCGACGGCCGCCTGATACATTCCTACAGGGCCGGACGGGCCCAGGCTCCTGCGACGGCCGCGGATTACGCCAATATGATCTGGGCCGCGCTCAGGCTTCACCAGTCGAAGGGGGACCGGGTTTATCTCGATGACGCGCTTGGCTGGCTGTCGGTCCTCGACGCGCATTACTGGGACGCGGCGCGTGGCGGATATTACTTCACCGCCGACGATACGACAGATCTGATCGTGCGGACGAAATCGGCCAATGACGACGCCCTGCCTAATGCCAACGGCACCATGATCTCGAATCTGGTGGCCCTGTCGATGCTTGCGGGCGACGTGGAACTGATGGATCGCGCCCGCGTCATTCTCGACGGTTTCGCCAATGATCTGAAAGAAAACCTCTTTTCCCATGGCGGCCTGCTGGCGGCGAGTTTCGATCTCTTTTCACCGCAGCAGATCGTCGTCCTTCAGGAAAACGGATCGGCCGAGATCGGCGGGCTGGCCCATCAGATGCGCCGCCTTTCCCTGCCGGGCGCCGTTCAGAGCATCATTGTTGATACAACTCAAATAGCCGGTGGTTCGCCCGCGTCAGGCAAAACCATGCAGGACGGCAAGCCAACGGCCTATATCTGCATTAGCGGGACGTGCTCGGCACCCGTAACGGGTAGTGACGAGCTTGTCGAAAGTTTGAGTGAACAGCGGTTGATCGGTGCGTAGAGAATGCAGCTTCAAGAACGCAACCTCATGGTGAGGAGGCGCAACGCGCCGTCTCGACCCATTGGCGGCAAAGAAACCGATTGGAGCTTCTCAGCCCATCCTTCGAGACGACATGGGCCAGTCTTGGCCCATGTCCCTCAGGATGAGGTGGTGTTCGGTAAGAAGGAAAATACAGCGAGCCACAATGCCTGCCCTAAAACCGGGCGTAGGTTTCACCTACGCCCCGAATGTTCATGCAGGATTCGCTTTATGTATTCATACTGTCGAAGAACTCGTCATTGTTCTTGGTCTGCTTGAGCTTGTCGAGCAGGAATTCAACACCGTCCATCGTGCCCATGGGATTGAGAATGCGCCTGAGCACATACATCTTCTTGAGCTGATCCTCGGGCACGAGCAGCTCTTCCTTGCGGGTGCCGGATTTGGCGATGTCGATGGCGGGGAATATGCGTTTATCGGCGACCTTGCGGTCAAGTATGATTTCCGAGTTGCCCGTTCCCTTGAATTCCTCGAAAATAACCTCGTCCATGCGGCTGCCGGTATCGATCAGCGCCGTTGCGATGATGGTGAGGGAGCCGCCCTCTTCGATGTTGCGCGCGGCGCCAAAGAAGCGTTTTGGCCGTTGCAGCGCGTTTGAATCGACCCCGCCCGTGAGCACCTTGCCGGAGCTCGGCACCACCGTGTTATAGGCACGGCCCAGCCGCGTGATCGAATCGAGCAGGATGACGACATCGCGCTTGTGCTCGACCAGGCGTTTGGCTTTTTCAATGACCATTTCCGAAACCTGCACATGCCGTGTCGGCGGCTCGTCGAAAGTCGAGGAGACCACCTCGCCCTTGACCGAGCGCTGCATGTCCGTCACCTCCTCGGGCCGTTCGTCGATCAGCAGAACGATGACAAAGCATTCCGGGTGGTTGGCCGTGATCGAATGGGCGATATTTTGCAGGATCACGGTTTTACCGGTCCTTGGCGGCGCCACGATCAGACCGCGCTGACCCTTGCCGAGCGGCGCCACAATATCGATGACACGGCCGGATTTATCCTTCAACGTGGGGTCGTCGATTTCCATCTCCATCCATTCATCGGGATAGAGCGGCGTCAGATTGTCGAAATGGACCTTGTGGCGGGCCTTGTCGGGTTCGTCGAAATTGATCGTGTTGACCTTGAGGAGGGCAAAATAACGCTCCCCCTCCTTGGGGCTTCTGATTTCTCCTTCCACGGTGTCGCCCGTGCGCAGGCCGAAGCGCCTGATCTGGCTCGGGGATACGTAGATATCGTCGGGTCCCGGCAGATAGTTCGCTTCGGGCGAGCGCAAAAAGCCAAAACCGTCCGGCAACACCTCGACGACGCCGATGCCCGTGATTTCAACCTCGCGGGCCGCCAGCTGCTTGAGGATGGCGAACATCAACTCCTGCTTGCGCATGGTGCTGGCATTTTCAACCTCCACCTCCTCGGCGAAAGTGAGCAATTCGGTGGGACTCTTGATCTTGAGCTCTTCGAGCTTCATTTGTTGCATTGGGAGAACTCCGCGTGGGCTGTTGCAGCCGATAGGTAGAAGCAGGAGATGATAACCTGCGAATGGTGGGGTATTTTTGCCTGGAAAAGGCGAAATCCGAAGATCGGCCGGACCCGGGAACTCGACCGGACTTGGTTGGGACTTAAGTCCGGTTCAATCCCGGACTCGTCCGGACTGGTCCGGAATTATCCGGGTCTTGGCGATTTACAAGTCTATATATCAAAGTCGGGCCTGAAACGGAAGACGATAGTTGACCTAATTTGCGGCCCTTGAGGATTTTATGTCACGAAAACGGTTTGACGACGACCAGGATGACGATAAACGCCATCAGAACTGTCGGAACTTCATTGGCGAGGCGGTAGAATTTCTCGCTTTTTTGATTGTTGTCAGAAGCGAAATCGCGCGCCCAGCGCACCGTCAGATGGTAATAATAGGTCATCAGGACCACAAGCGCGAATTTCAGCAGAAACCATGGTTCAAACCAGATGTCCTGCATATAGGCGAGTATGAGACCGAGCGCCCAGGTGACGACGCTGGCCGGTGCCATGATTATCCTCAAGAGCCGCTTTTCCATGATCTTGAAGGTTTCCGATTGTCTGGAACCGGGTTCGGCCTGGCAGTGATAGACGAAAAGCCGTGGGAGATAAAAAAGTCCTGCCATCCAGGCGATTACGGCCATGATGTGCAACGCCTTCAACCAGAGCATGGGCCTTCTCCTCGCCGCGTCCTAACCGGCAGCGCGAATTCTGTCGACCAGGCGCGCGACATGTTCGGGCGGCGTTTGCGGAACAATGCCATGTCCGAGATTGAATATGAACGGCTTGCCGGACATGGTTTCGAGAATCTCATCCACCCTGCGGTCGAGCGCCTCGCCGCCGGTTACCAAGAGCAGCGGATCGAGATTTCCCTGCACCGTGCCAAGCGGGCTGAGATGATCGCGCATATAGGACAATGGCAGGGATGTATCGCATGAGATGCCGTCGACATTCGTCGCTTTCAAATAAGTTTCGTAGCCCGGTCCGGATCCGCGTGGAAAACCGATGATGGGCAGGTTGGGGTGCTGCGACTTGATCTCTCGAACGATTCTACGGGTCGGGTCAATGGACCATTTCAAAAACTCGTCATCGGACAGGTTGCCGGCCCAGCTGTCGAAGATCTGGAGAAGGTTGACGCCGGCTTTAACCTGGCCCAGCAGATAATCGACGGACGTCGTCACGAGCAGATCGATGAGTTGTTTGAAGGCTTGCGGGTTTTGATAGGCGAACAGGCGTGTGACCGCCTGATCCACGGAACCGCGGCCGCCGACCATGTAGGTGGCGACGGTCCAGGGGGCGCCGCAAAAGCCGATCAGGGCTGTTTCTTCGGGCAGCGCCGAGCGAATGCTCGAGACGGCTTCGTAGACATGGCGGAATTTTTCTTCCACCTTGTCGGGCGTCAGCGCCTTGATGTCGTCAAGAGATTTCAACGGATCCAGACGCGGACCTTCGCCCTCGACGAATTCGAGGTGCTGGCCGAGCGCGTGGGGGACGACGAGAATGTCCGAAAACAGAATGGCGGCGTCGAAGCCGAAACGGCGGATCGGCTGCAGGGTGACTTCGGTCGCGAATTCCGGCGAATAGCAAAGGTCGAGAAAGGATCCCGCCTTGGCTCTGAGTTCACGGTATTCGGGCAGATAGCGGCCTGCCTGACGCATCAGCCAGACGGGGGGTATTGGGGTTGGCTGATGATTGAAGGGATTTAAAATTGAAAAGCCGGTTGGCTGAGGTTCGGACATGAAACGCTACGATGAGCCTCGTCTAAAAAAATCTAATAAATAGAATCTTATTGATTGTTGTTGTTATTGTTGTGCGTTGGATTACGGAGATTATTCGTTTTCCACCTTTCGTCAACATCTTGTTGTTGCAGGCGAAAAATAAACGTTTAAATTTCAGCTCATTGTGGACTTTTTGCCCGGTGATGACTTGTTTAGCGCCCTTTCATGTCATAAGCACGGAATATGCGTGGTTGATAGGTTGTACTCGAACCTGGTGATAAGTGCTGGATCAGCGTGGAGGGGATGTGCATCGATGGCGCGCCTGGAAATGTTTAAAATCTGACCTCTTCGGGTGAACGTGTGGATTAAACCGATGCCTTTTGTGCACGGGGCGGTGGAGAAGAATTCAAGCCGCCGATCATTTCTTTTAATGCGGGAGTAATCCACAAGTGACTAAGGACTTACCGAGCTATTTTCACCTGCACCTCGTGTCCGATTCAACAGGCGAAACACTAGGAACCATTGCCAAGGCCGCCGCGGTTCAATATCCCGGCGTGCGCGCGATCGAGCATTCCTATCCTCTCGTAAGAAACCTGCGCAGAATGCAGCGGGTCATCCAGGAAATCGAAGCCGCCCCGGGGATCGTGCTTTACACGCTGGTGAACGAGGACCTCAAGACCCATCTCGAGAAGAAGTGCGCCAAGCTGAAAATACCATGCGTTCATGTTCTCGAACACATACTACAAGTGTTCGATTCATTCCTTGGCGCAATAAAAGCGCCCACGGTAGGTGGACAGCATCTCCTCGACAAGGCTTACTTCGAACGGATTGAAGCGCTGAATTTCGTCATGGCCCATGATGATGGCTGCCTGCCGGAAAATCTCGATGAGGCGGATATCATCATTCTCGGCATCAGCCGGACGTCGAAAACGCCGACGAGCATTTATCTCGCCAACCGGGGATACAAGACCTCCAACATGCCGATCGTTCCCGGCGTTCCCCTGCCGGCGGAATTCGAAAAGCCGACAACCGCCTTTATTGTCGGACTGGTGGCCAGTGCGGACAGGATATCGACCATTCGCCGCAACCGGGTCTTGACCATGGCGGACCGGGATCTTGACAATTATGTCGATCGCGAACTGATTTCCGAGGAAATCCACTATTCACGCAAGATCTATTCCGATCTCGGTTGTCCGGTTATCGACGTGACCCGCCGTTCCATTGAAGAGACGGCGGCGTCCATATTGAGGCTCTATCAGGACGCCAGGCCGGACGTTAAGAGCGATTAGGGTTTCGATGTTTCTGCAATCCACCATAGAGATCATTCTGGCCTCGGCCAGCACGGGCCGCAAGAAAATGCTGGAAGACGCCGGATTGAATTTTCGCGTTCTGCCGGCGGATGTCGATGAGGGCAGCATCATCGAGAGTCTTGAAAATGACCACATGGCGCCTTCGGATATTGCCGAGATCCTGGCCCGGACAAAAGCGGAGACGGTGAGCGCCCGAAACGTGGATGCAGCCGTAATCGGCGCCGACCAGGTGTTGTCGCTCGGCACGGAGATATTCAGGAAAGCCCGCAACAAGGAAGAAGCGGGCGAAGCGCTGCTCAAGCTGCGCGGCAGGACGCATCAACTGCATTCCGCCGTCGCGGTCGCCCGGGGCGGTGAGACGCGCTGGGCGCATGTCGGCATGGCGGAACTTCACATGCGTGATTTTTCCGCTCAATATCTGGGGCAATATCTCGGCCATGCCGGAGACCGTATATTGCGGTCGGTCGGGTGCTATGAGATCGAAGGGCCGGGCGTGCATCTTTTTAACGAGATCAGCGGCGACAGCTTCACCATTCGCGGCCTGCCGCTGATTTCATTGCTGAACCATCTCTATGATGACGGAGTGTTGTGACAATGAGCGATCCTGTACGCGTTTGCGTCGTCGGATATCCGGTCGCTCACTCGCGCTCGCCCGTCATTCACCGGTTTTGGCTCGCGCAATATGGCATTGATGGCGTTTATGAAAAATGCGAGGTGGCGCCTGAAGATTTCGAGCGCTTTATCCGTGAATTGAAACAATCAGGTTATTCGGGGGCCAATGTGACGCTGCCCCACAAGGAAGCGGCCTTCCGCCTGGCGGATGTTGCGGACGAGGCTGCGCAAAGCGTCGGTGCCGCAAATACGCTGTGGTTCGAAGGCCGGAACCTGATCGCTTCGAATACCGATATTTACGGCTTCATGACCCATTTGAATCTTTCGTCGCCGCAATGGAATACGGCCGGCCGGCCGGTGGCGTTCCTTGGCGCCGGCGGCGCCGCGCGGGCCGTCTTGCGCGGCCTTCTCGATGCTGGCGTTTCCGAAATCAGAATATTCAACCGGACGCGCGCGCGCGCGGAAGGGCTTGCCGATTATTTTGGCAGCGCCATCAGGGTGTTCGACTGGGACGACCGATCGCAGCGCCTTGGCGATTGCGGCCTTCTCGTCAACGGAACGCAGCTCGGGATGAGCGGTGGGCCGGGTCTCGATATCGACCTGGGAACCATGCCCCGGGATGCCACGGTCTATGACATTGTCTATACGCCGCTTGAAACGCCGCTATTGGCGCAGGCGCGGTCAGAAGGGCTCAATGCGGTCGACGGTCTGGGGATGCTGTTGCATCAGGCGGTTCCGGGTTTTGAAAAATGGTTCGGCGTGCGGCCCGGCGTCACGCACGATCTCAGGGCGGCGGTGATTTCCGACCTTGAAGGCGCGTCATGCTGATCCTTGGATTGACCGGTTCGATCGGAATGGGAAAATCGGTGGCCGCCGACCGTTTCCGCTCGCGCGGCATTGCCGTGTTTGATGCGGATGCCGAGGTCCACCGCCTCTACCGCGAAAAAGCGGTACCATTGATCGAAGCGGCCTTTCCCGGAACCACCAATGCCGAGGGGGTCGATCGCACCCGGTTGACCGAAGCGCTCGGAGGCAATGCCGACAATTTCGAGAAACTCGAAGCCATTGTTCATCCTCTGGTGCTCGAGGCGCAGCGGAAATTTCTCCAGACGGAACATGCGCGTGGCGCGAAACTCGTCGTTCTCGAAATACCTTTGCTGTTCGAGACGGGCGGCGTCGACAAGGTCGATGCCGTGATCGTTGTCAGCGCGACCGAGGCTCAGCAACGCGAGCGGGTGCTCGCGCGGCCCGGAATGAGCGAAGAAAAGCTTGCGCGGATTCTGGCGCGCCAGACGCCGGATGAGGAAAAACGGGCGCGGGCCGACTATGTTGTGGATACGAGCGGATCGATTGAACAAACCGAGGATCAGATCGATATTATTATCGATTCGCACCCCGGTGTTCGCGCGTGGGTGTATGAAGCCTGGTGGCGGGAAAATGCATCATAGAAAAGGCATCGAACATGCTTCGTGAAATCGTTCTTGATACGGAAACCACCGGTCTCGATCCGAAATCGGGCCACCGGATTATCGAAATCGGCTGTGTCGAACTCGTCAATCATATTCCGAGCGGCGAGCAATTTCACGAATTTATCAATCCTGAACGAACGGTTCCGCGCGAAGCGGTCGCGATTCACGGCATTTCGACCGAAATGCTCGCGGACAAGCCTCTCTTTGTCGATGTCGTGGATGGTTTTCTCGACTTTATCGGCGATGCGCGGTTGATCATACACAATGCCGGTTTCGATATCGGATTTCTCAATTGGGAGCTTGCCACCGTCGAGCGTGAGATTCTCACTATGGACCGGGTCGTGGATACCCTGGCGCTGGCGCGGCGCAAGCATGCCGGCAGCCCGAACAGCCTCGATGCCCTGTGCAAACGCTACAAGATCGACAATTCCGCGCGCGAGGTTCACGGCGCGCTTCTCGACAGCCAGTTGCTCGCCGAGGTCTATCTCGAACTTATCGGCGGCCATCAGACGGAACTCGGCCTGGCTCAGGAACGCGGTGCAAAGGGCACACGTTCAAGCGGCCGCGCGGGCGGGCTCATCGAGCGGCCCGAGCCTTTGGCCCCGCGCCTGCTGAAGGAAGAGCAAGACGCCCATGACGCCTTCATCGAAACTCTTGGCGAAGATTCGCTCTGGAAAAAAATCGCTTCGTGAGTTTTCGGACGGATCGGGAGAAACGGCGGCACGGTTGCGCTTTACCCTCGGCCGCATTGCGTGGCCGATAATGCGCTCGTCGAACAATTGCATTGTCAGGCGTATTGTCTGCGCACCATTTCCAGGCTTCAGCTTTAAAAGCTGACATTGAGAAGAACTCGACACACTTGTCCATGAGCATGGAATGAATGTGACCCATGTCGTATCCGAAGTCGTTTCCGAAACGTCCGAGGCCTGGGCTAGCTCGCCGGCTGCGCTTCTTCACCGGCCGTTTGCACGCGCGACGTATAGAGCGAGGCGAAATCTATGGGATCGAGGAGGAGCGGTGGAAAACCGCCCTCGCGCGTCAGGTCGGCAATGAGACGCCTTAGAAACGGAAACAGGATGGACGGGCAGTTGATCAGCAAAAACGGCTGAAGCATCTTCTCGGGAACATTGGCAATTCTGAAGACGCCCGAATAGACCGTCTCGAGGCTGTAAATGACATTGTCCGAGCTGGTGGCCTTGGCCTTGAAATCTATTGCGCTTTCATAGGTGTCTTCACCGACTTTGCGGGCGTTGACATTGACCTCGACATCGAGGTTCGGCTTTTCGTCGAGCGTTTGCAGTGACACGGGCGCTTTGGGATTTTCAAACGACAGGTCCTTGATATATTGGCCAAGTACCCGGAATTCACCTTTTTCGCCGCCGTCCTGGGCTTCGTTCGAATTGCCGTTTGCCGGCGGTGTTTGGTTTTCTTCAGCCATAACCGTCTCGCCTTTTCATGTCATGTTGGATAAAAAATTTCCGCAGCGCGCATTCATGCGGCCGCGATCAGCTTGTCAAAATGCGGAAACTGTTTCGTGCCGCCTTAGAATCTGGCGCCAGATGTAGCATGAGGGCTTTAAGCGGGCAATTGGGATGTGACGATTGTGCGCACGGGCTCTTATCAGGGCTATTTTCGGTCGGGCGGATCTTTTGCCGGATCGTCCACGCGTTCATACTCGGCCTCGATCACGGGCCCTTTGTCCCGTTTCGCATCGCGGCTGCCGGATCGAGTCGCGTCCATGTCCGGGTGTTGACCTGGCGTTGGACCGGTTCGCGTGCCTGTGCTTTGCGTGGTGCTGGAAAATATATCGACATTTATATTGGCGTTGCGGGCCATCCTTTTGAACAGCCACTTCGCCAGCCCATGGCGAAAAGCCGGGATGAAGAGCAAGAAACCCATCGTATCGGTGATCATGCCCGGGGTCAGCAGGAAAGCGCCCGCAGTGAGAAGGCTGACCCCGTCAATGACTGTATCCACAGGGATGCGCCCTTCCGACAAGGTCTTCTGGGTGCGCTCCAGGGCGGCGAAGCCCTGAGCGCGCAAAAGCGAGGCGCCGGCTATCGCGGTGACGATGACAATCCCGATCGTCCAGCCCACGCCGATGGCTTTGCCGACTTCGATGAATACGGCGATTTCGGCCAGTGGGACCAGAATAAATATCAGAAGAAGAACGGGCATTGAAATATCGTCCTTAAGAAGCCATTTCTATCGTCATATATGGACCGTCTTTTCGAGATTAAAAGACAATCTAGGAGATCAAACGAGAATCCTGTCGCGGCAGCAAGTCATGACAGTCCGAAAATTATTTGATACTTGCGTCATGATCTGGTGTTATATGAAATTATGACATGCTGGCGACAGCGCTCTTGATCTTTCAGAGGCATCAAACATCTAACAATCAAATCCGGTATCTGGGTGGCTCAGATTCGGGTGGGAATTAGTGGACCATGAATGAAATATTCGATATTTACACCCTCCTCTTTCTTGTCCTGGCGGTGGTGATTTTTCTGAGGCTCAGAAGCGTTCTCGGACGGAGAACCGGTAATGAGCGCCAGCCCTACGATCCCTACAGCTCCCAGAACGGAACCCCGTCTTCTGGCCGCGACAATGTCGTTCCGATGCCCGGGCAGGAGGGGCATCAAGGCACGCCTCCCTATCAGGAAGAGGAACGGGACCCGGAAGAGCGGGTCGAAGGTTTTGCGCCCGCAGGTTCCGAGCTTTCGAAGGGCCTGATCGAAATCGCCCGCAACGATCTGAGTTTCGATCCGAAACATTTCATCAGTGGCGCCAAACAGGCCTATGAGCTGATCCTGACCGCATTCGGCGAGGGCAACAGGAATTCGTTGAAGCCATTGCTCAACAAGGATGTCTATGAGGGATTTGCCTCTGCGATCGCGCAGCGCGAGGAAGAAGGAAAAATTGTCGATTCAAGCTTTGTCGGGATCGACAAGGCCGATCTCATCGAGGCGGAGGTCAAGAACAAGACGGCCCGCATCACCATCAAGTTTGTCAGCCAGCTCATCACCGCAATCCGCAATCGCAGCGGTGAGGTTATCGAAGGGGATCCGAAGGCGATCCATGAGGTGACGGATATCTGGACGTTCGCCCGGGAAATTACATCGAGCGATCCGAACTGGAAACTGGTGGCGACGCAAACCGCGAACTGAAACCAAATTCGGGGGGCCTGAATTCTGGGCCGTTTAAGGTAATGTCAAATAGAGCGCGCCATGCATTGCAAAAATGCGTGGCGCTTTCAATTGCAGGCTTGTTGATAATGCTGGATGTTGGCCAAACGCACGCATTAACGGCGCTCGATGCCTATGGCAAGCGCGGGCGGATGGGTATGAAAAAGGTTAGCTTCGATCAGCTCCCCGGCTGGAAGAGCGACGATCACGAGCAGGCATTTCGCGCCTTTTTGCGTTCGTGCAAGAGCCTTTCGGGCAAGAACTCCTCAAGACCCAAAAGAAGCATGGCGCTTCTCAAACGGGTCTGCCGGAAAGCCGCGCTCAAGGGCGGGCGCATTTCCCAGGCCGAGGCCAGGCAGTTTTTCGAAGCTCATTTCACGCCCCATAAAGTTGTCACGCCCAAATCCACCGGATTGCTGACCGGTTATTACGAACCGCTTCTCAACGGATCGCGCAAGCCCGATGACCGTTTTAATATTCCGATTTTGAAACGGCCGGACGATCTCGTTAATCTTGTAAAGGAGACCTTGCGGGGCTCGACCAACGAGAAGCTCACCCATGCCAGAAAGACCGCAAAAGGCCTGGTGCCCTATTTTACGCGTGCCGAAATCGAAAACGGCGCGCTGAAATCGAAAGGGCTCGAAATCCTTTATCTCGACGATCCCGTCGATGCGTTTTTTCTTCACGTGCAGGGCTCGGGCCGCATCAAGCTGCGCGATGGCAGCAAGATCCGTATCGGATATGACGGAAAAAACGGCTACCGCTACACCTCGATCGGTGGCGTCCTTGTCGACAAGGGCGAGGTGAGCTGGGATAATTTGACACTCCATTCCCTGCGTAAATGGCTCGAACTCGACCGCGAGCGGGGCCGGCAGATCCTGTGGCAGAACAGGTCCTATATCTTTTTTCGCGAACACAGGGAGAAGAAGCTCACCGGACCGCTCGGGGCAGCCGACATCCCGCTGACGTCCGGACGCAGTTTGGCGGTGGATGCGGGCTATCACCCGCTTGGCGTTCCCATATATGTCACATCGCCCTCCCTGCGACATGGCAGCGGGTCGAAGTCCGGTGGTTTCAAGCGGCTGATGATCGCGCAGGATGTCGGCTCGGCCATCAAGGGGGCGGTCCGGGGCGATATTTATTTCGGCTCGGGCAAGAAGGCCGGCGCGCTTGCGGGCCGGACCAAGCATTCCGGCTCCTTCACGGTTCTTCTGCCGTCTTCGGAATGAGCGCCACATGTCACGAGACAATTCCAGGAAAAACCGTTCTCATGGGCGAAATATCGACCAGGATGAGGCCCAATTATGGGCCGAGATCACCAATGCCGTCGATCCGCTCGACGATGAGCAAAAGAAAATCGTTCTGAAACCTGCGCGCTCCGACGGCAAACCGGGAGCGGAGGCGGCTCACCCAAGGCATAGTTCCGCGTCCCGGCCGGGTGCTGCCGATATGCCCGGGCCGGCACAAGATGGAAACAAGAGCGCCGGCCGGTTATCCGACGAGCCCTTCGACCGGCGGAATATGCGCAAGATCGGCAGCGGGCAGATTTCAATAGATGACCGGATCGATCTCCATGGCATGCGCCAGAGCGAGGCTTTTCAGACCCTTAAAAACTTCCTGATCGATGCGCAGGCCGCCCATTGCCGGACCGTTCTCGTGATTACCGGTAAGAGAAACCGGCGTGCTCAAGCGCGAGGTGCCGAATTGGCTCAACTCGCCCGATCTTCAGGGTGTGGTGCTCGGTTATTCGACATCGCTTGCGCGGCATGGCGGCGAGGGTGCGCTTTACGTCAGATTGCGGCGCGCGCGGGACTGACCCGTATACTGCTTGGCCCCGTGGATAAAATCAGAGAACGAAGCGCGACAGGTCAGCGTCTTTCGCAAGGTCGCCGATATGCTGCTGTACATAAGCCTCGTCGATGGTGATTTTTTCGCCCGATTTGTCGGATGCCTCGAAGCTGATTTTGTCCAGCACCCGCTCCATAACCGTCATCAGGCGGCGGGCACCGATATTTTCAACGTTTGAATTGACCTCGACCGCAATCCCGGCAAGCGCGTCGATTGCATCCGCGGTGAATTCGAGCTCGACGCCTTCGGTCTTCAGGAGTGCGATATACTGGGTGATCAGGCTCGCCCTGGGTTCGGTGAGTATTCGCTTGAAATCCTCCTTGTCGAGGGCGCGCAATTCGACTCTGATCGGCAGACGTCCCTGCAGTTCCGGCAGAAGATCGGATGGTTTCGATACATGGAAGGCGCCCGACGCGATGAACAGGATGTGGTCGGTTTTCACGGGACCGTATTTTGTCGAGACGATGGTGCCTTCAATGAGCGGCAGGAGGTCGCGCTGAACGCCCTCGCGGCTGACATCGCCGCCGGTCCGTTCGGTCCGGGCGCAAATCTTGTCGATCTCGTCGAGAAACACAATACCGTGGTTTTCAGCAAGATCGATGGCCTTTGAAATGATCTGGTCGTCGTCGATGAGCTTGTCGGATTCTTCCGCGATCAACAGGTCGTAGCTTTCGTCGACCGTGACCTTTTTTGTTTTGGTCGACTCGCCAAAGGCTTTGCCGAGCATATCGCCGATATTGATCATTCCGACCTGCGCCCCGGGCATTCCCGGCACATCGAAGCTCGGCATGCCGTGAGCATGGTCCGCGACCTCGATTTCGATTTCCTTGTCGTCAAGCTCGCCGCTGCGCAGTTTTTTGAGAAAGGACTCGCGCGTGCTCGCCTTGGCGTCGGGACCGACCAGGGCTTCGAGAACCCGGCTTTCCGCGTTTAACTGAGCCCGCGCCTGGACCTCCTTGCGACCGGCTTCGCGCACCAGGCTGATGCCGGTTTCGATCAGGTCCCGGACGATCTGGTCGACATCGCGGCCCACATAACCGACTTCGGTGAATTTGGTGGCTTCGATTTTTATGAATGGAGCGTTGGCCAGACGCGCCAGGCGCCTCGAGATTTCCGTTTTACCAACGCCGGTCGGGCCGATCATGAGTATGTTTTTCGGCAGAACCTCCTCACGCAATTCCTCATCGAGCTGTTGCCGGCGCCAGCGGTTCCTCAGCGCAATGGCGACGGCTCTCTTGGCGTCGTTCTGGCCGATGATATGGCGGTCGAGCTCGGATACGATTTCTCTGGGGGAAAAACTTGTCATGAATTGTTACGTCTGTCTCTGTATCATTTTGCGGATCGGCGTCAGCCCTGGATGACCGTCGCCGGTGGAAATGCGTTAAAATCACTTATCGCTGGCAAGCGTTTCTACAATAATATTTTCATTGGTGTAGACGCAGATTTCGGCGGCGACCTTCATGGCGCGGCGGGCGATTTCCTCGGCGTCCATATCCGTATCGTTAAGGGCGCGCGCCGCCGCCAATGCGTAATTGCCGCCCGAGCCGATGCCCATCAGATTGTTTTCTGGCTCCAGCACGTCGCCGGTGCCCGTGAGAACCAGCGTATCCTTGTTGTCCGCAACGATCATCATCGCTTCGAGCCGGCGCAGATATTTGTCCGTGCGCCAGTCCTTGGCCAGCTCGACACATGCACGCATGAGCTGATCGGGATATTGTTCGAGCCTGCCCTCGAGGCGTTCGAACAGGGTGAATGCGTCGGCGGTCGCGCCTGCAAAACCACTGATGACATTGCCTTTGCCGAGCCTGCGCACCTTGCGCGCATTGCCTTTCAATATCGTCTGGCCGAGGCTGACCTGGCCGTCTCCAGCGATGACGACCTTGCCGCCCTTGCGCACGGTCACGATCGTGGTGCCGCGCCAGTTTTGAGATGAGGTTTCGCTCAAGGTGCGTAAAATCCTTTGTTTGTCTATAACAGCCCATATCGGATTGGCTGAACGTTAAGTCAAGTGAAAGTGTCTGCTGTCACACTGGGGATCAAGACGCTATGGCCTTCAAGCACTGAAACTGGTAGAGCGTCGCGTGTAAAGGGCAATTTCTGAGATTGCACACTGAATGTTGGAAGGCATTGGGCTTTGAAAAAACGTAAGGCATCAATTTCTCGGGATACGGCCGAGACGAAAATCAGCGCCACCATCAATCTCGATGGCGACGGCAGCTATGACATTGAAACGGGTGTCGGTTTTCTCGACCACATGCTGGAGCAATTGTCGCGGCATTCCCTTATCGATATCACGCTCAAAGCCGATGGCGATCTGCACATCGACCAGCATCACACGGTTGAGGATTGCGGCATCGTTCTGGGGCAGGCGTTTAAGGAGGCGCTGGGGGACAAGGCCGGGATCGGCCGTTATGCCGATATCGGCCTGCCGATGGACGAAACGCTGACCCGGGTCGCGGTCGATGTCTCGGGGCGTCCTTTTCTCGTCTGGCGGGTTGCGTTCGACAAGCCGAAGGTCGGCGAGATGGATACGGAGCTTTTTCAGGAATGGTTCCAGGCATTCGCCCAGAATGCCGGGATCACCCTGCATGTTGAGAATGTGTACGGAATGAACAACCATCACATTGCCGAGACCTGTTATAAAGGACTTGCTTTGGCATTGCGCCGCGCCACTGAGCTGGATGCTCGGCAGGGCAAGCGTATTCCCTCAACCAAGGGTTCGTTATAAAGTGCCATCGATCAGGGCAGGCTTCGCGGGCCGCCATTTAGATATGTGTCGAAATGACATGGATCGGTTTTTTCTTCCGGGATGGTTCGGGTGAAGATTTATACAGTTCATGAATTGGCCGGGGAGCGAACCGACCTTGAGGAACGGGCAAAGAGGCTCGTCATGATCAAGGACGGGATTTCGTTCCTCGCCCTTGTCACCCCCATGATCTGGTGCCTGTGGCACAGGGCGTGGTGGGCGCTGCTCGGCTATTTCGCTGTCCTTTTCGCCATCACGGGAATCGGCATGCTTGCCGGGTTCGGCGACATCAAACTGGGCTTATTGACGACATTGCTCAATGTGGGCTTTGCGCTGGAGGCAAATAATATCAGGCGATGGATGCTGGAGAACGCGGGCGCCGTCATGGTCGGGGTAACCAGCGGCGGCAATCTGGAAGAATGTGAATATCGCTTCTTTACCTCATGGCTGAAAACTGCAAAAGAAGAGCCGTCAGCGCCTTCCCTGCAGGGGGCGTGAAATTTCTCATAACCGGTCTTTCAAAATGCGATGCGTTAAATCATGAGTGACGTCGTCATTATCGACTACGGGTCGGGAAATCTCCATTCCGCCCTGAAGGCTTTCGAGCGGGCGGACCGGGAGGCATCCCTGGGCCGCAAGATCGTGCTCAGTTCCGACCCTTCGGTGGTCGAGCGCGCCGGCCGCATCGTGCTTCCCGGCGTCGGGGCCTTTGCGGATTGCAAGAGGGGTCTCGAAGCGGTGCCCGGAATGTTGCCGGCACTTCATGCGGCGGTGCGCGAAAAGGGCGTTCCCTTTCTCGGCATATGCGTCGGCATGCAATTGATGGCCAGCCGCGGGCTCGAGCATGGCAGCTCAAAGGGCCTTGACTGGATCAAGGGCGAGGTCCGGGCGATCGAGCCTCGGGACAAATCGCTGAAAATTCCGCATATGGGCTGGAATACGCTCGATGTCGTCCGCGACCACCCCGTACTCGACGGCATCAATACCGGTGACGACGGTCTTCATGCCTATTTCGTTCATTCCTATCATTTTGTCAGCAATGATCCCGGAAGCTGCATCGCCACAACCGATTATGGCGGCGCCGTTACCGCGATGGTGGGCGAGGACAACCTGGTCGGCACCCAGTTCCATCCTGAAAAAAGCCAGAAACTGGGGCTTCGTCTGATCACGAACTTTATGAACTGGCAGCCATGACATGATTTTATTTCCTGCAATCGACCTTAAAGACGGGCAATGCGTGCGCCTCAAGCTCGGCGAAATGGAAAGTGCGACCGTATTCAATGACGATCCGGCGCAGCAAGCCCGCGATTTCGAGGCGCAGGGATTTCGCTATCTCCATATCGTCGATCTTAATGGCGCGTTCGAGGGCGCTCCCGTCAATGGCGATGCGGTTTCGGCCATTCTCGACGCGGTTTCCATGCCGGTTCAACTCGGCGGCGGTATTCGCGATATCGAGACGATCGCGATGTGGCTCGAAAAAGGCGTTTCACGGGTCATTCTCGGGACAGTCGCCGTGCGCAATCCCGATCTCGTACGCGATGCGTGCAGCCGGTATCCGGGACGCGTGGCCGTGGGGATTGATGCGCGGAACGGCTATGTCGCGGTCGAGGGCTGGGGCGAGGTCAGCGAGGTGACGGCCATCGATCTGGCGCGGCGTTATGTGGATGCGGGCGTGGCGGCGATCATCTATACGGATATCGGCCGCGACGGGATATTGACCGGATTGAATCTGCCCGCGACCGCCGAGATGGCGCGCGCCGTCGATATTCCGGTGATCGCTTCGGGCGGCCTGGCATCGATCGACGATATCCGGGAGCTCCTGAAGCCCGAATATGCCATGCTCGAAGGGGCGATCTCGGGACGGGCTCTCTATGACGGGCGGCTCGATGCTGGCGAGGCGCTGGCTCTTCTCGACGCCGCGTCCGGAAAGGTTGCGTAACATGCTCAAGGTTCGCGTCATACCCTGCCTCGATGTCAAGGACGGCCGGGTCGTGAAGGGGGTCAATTTCGTCGATCTCGTCGATGCCGGCGATCCGGTTGAGGCGGCCATGGCCTATGACGCGGCAGGGGCGGACGAGCTCTGTTTTCTCGACATCACCGCAAGCCATGAAAAACGCGACATCATTTTCGATGTGGTCAGCGCCACCGCTGAACACTGCTTCATGCCGCTTACGGTCGGCGGCGGCGTACGCACCGTCGAGGACATCCGGGCGCTGCTCGAAGCGGGCGCGGACAAGGTTTCGATCATGACGGCGGCCGTGAACAACCGGGACTTCGTGCGCGAGGCGGCGGAGAAGTTCGGTGCCCAGTGCATCGTCGTCGCCATCGACGCCAAGCGCGTCGAGGATGAGGGCGGTGCCGGTCATTGGGAGGTCTTCACTCATGGCGGCCGCACTCCCACAGGCATCGACGCGGTCGAATACGCCAAGGAGGTCGTGGCGCTCGGCGCGGGTGAAATCCTTCTTACATCCATGGACCGGGACGGCACCCGGGACGGGTTTGATCTTGAGCTCACGCGTGCGATTGCCGATGCGGTTGCGGTTCCGGTCATTGCGAGCGGCGGCGTCGGCACGCTCGATCATCTCGTCGAAGGCGCCAGGGAAGGGGGCGCAAGCGCCGTTCTGGCGGCGTCCATTTTTCATTTCGGGGACTATTCTATCGAACAGGCCAAGCGCTATATGGACGAGCATGGCGTCGCGGTCAGGCTCGATTATTGAGACGGATTTTCATCCCGGCATTCAAACCGCAAGGACCGGGACCGCTAAACGGACTATGATCGTCAAATCGGGAGTTTGACCATGAATGATGATGTACTCAGCCGCCTCGCCGAAACCATTGCTCAGCGGCGTCATCAGGCGGCCGACAAATCCTACACGAAAACGCTGCTCGATAGCGGGCCCGAGGGATGCGCGAAAAAGCTTGGCGAAGAAGCGGCGGAAGTTATTATTGCCGGGGTAGGTCAGGATCAGGCAGCGCTCAAGTCGGAGGCGGCCGATCTCCTCTACCATCTGCTCGTTCTGCTCGAATCCCGCGATGTCGCGTTTGCGGAAGTGACGGCGGTTCTTGAAAAGCGCATGGGCGTTTCGGGGCTCGACGAAAAGGCGGGCCGTGGATAGGGCTTCAACGGAGTTTTAGAAACATGTCTGTAGTCGATCTCGGCGGTGAGCGGCCTGAGCGTGGTGGCGGGACAGGCGGTTCGCTCTTCCAGCGTTTTAACCGGGACGAGTGGTCGCGGCTAAGGGCCGGCACGCCCATGACCCTCGACGAGCTCGACGTCAAGCAGCTTTCCGGTATCAACGAGCGGCTTTCGATCAAGGAAGTCGAGGATATTTATCTGCCGCTGTCGCGCCTTCTCAATCTCCATGTCGCCGCCTCGCAGGAGCTGCATGCGGTTACATCCAGGTTCCTGGGAACCGAACAAAACAAAATGCCGTTCATTCTCGGGATTGCCGGCAGTGTCGCCGTCGGCAAGAGCACCACTGCGCGCGTTCTTCAGGCGCTGCTCGCCCGCTGGCCCAACCATCCGCGCGTCGGACTGGTTCCGACAGATGGATTTCTGCTGCCCAATCTCGAACTCGAAGCGCGCGGCCTTATGAAGCGCAAGGGATTCCCCGAAAGTTTCGATACGGCGCGCCTGATCAACTTCGTTGCCGACGTTAAAGCCGGGAAGCCGAGGGTCGAGGCGCCGGTCTACTCGCATTTTTTCTACGATATCATGCCGGGTCAGAACATCATGGTCGATGCACCGGATATTTTGATCATCGAGGGATTGAACGTATTGCAGCGCGGCCGGGTCGTGAAGGACGGCCAGGCGGTGCCTTACGTCTCCGATTATTTCGATTTTTCCATCTATATCGATGCCGATGCGAAGATCATCGAACAATGGTACCTCGAGCGTTTCATGCGCCTGCGCGAGACAGCGTTCCGCGATCCGGCCGCCTATTTTCACCGCTATGCGAAATTGCGCGAGGACAAGGCGATGGAAAAAGCAACGTCGATCTGGCGGGAGATCAATCTCGTTAATCTCGAAGAGAATATCTGCACGACCCGCGAACGGGCGGACCTCATTCTGCACAAGGCGGCCAATCACCGCGTCGACGCGACCTTGCTACGCAAGCTCTGAAGAGGGCGCTTCCTTTATTTTACCTCACGGCCAATTCCGCATTTTATTGAGTGACGCCGACTGGAACGCGTTCGACCTATATGACTATGCCGCTGCCATCGTCATGGTCTCACGCTACCCCAGCGGCGGGCGGTGTCCTCGCTGGTGTTGAGTTGATCTCTGTTTTGCCTCACGTGCTATTCACCGCTTCGCGGCGGCACTCCGGCGGGGCGGGCCTAAGGCCCGGTATTGCCTACCGAGGCTTTAGTAGTCTTATCCGATTTATTTATGCGGCGCGGTTGATGCTTCTTGAGAGGCGGGACTGCCTCATCTTCCGATCTCTTTTCTGCGATCAGTTTGTCCGTGCAATTATATTCAACCTCATGGTGAGGAGGCGTAGTCACTTAGTGACAAACGCCGTCTCGAACCATGAGCGACCAATGAGCTGACTACGTTCGCTGCTCCATCCTTCGAGACGCTCGCCCGCCACTCAGTGGCTGGCTCGCCCTCAGGATGAGGCCGGGTTTGTGCTTCCTATTTGTACTGATCAGGGCTGATCTTGTTTCCCCGATCAGCTTGTCCTTGCTTACAGACATCAGGTGTCTGTTCCGCCGGGCTGATCTTGTTTCCCCGATCAGCTTGTCCTTGCTCACAGACATCAGGTGTCTGTTCCGCCGGGCTGATCTTGTCAGCGCTTGTTTCTTGCCGGCTTGGAGATTTCTTTCTGGCTTCGCAACATTGTCAGCATCATATCGGTGAGCATGGCCTGGTGGCGCAGCATGTTTGCAATCGGTGAGAATTTGACAGCCGATTCATAAATCTGGATTTGCTTCTCCACCGTACTGGAAATGATGTTTTCAATGTCCATGTCGGGCATTTGCGCGCTGAAAATATTGCCATTGGTGTAATCCGTGAAATCACCGAAGGGATTGGCGAACAGGCTGGCTGCTGCGGCTTCGGCATCGGCGGCGGCGCGCTTGCCCGGCGCCATGCGTGTATTAACGGTCTTTTTGGCGCGCGATTTCTTAGGGGCCGACCGGCTCGCTGCGGCGGTTCTTGTGGTCACCCGGGGTTTTGCCCGGGCCTTCGCCGGCGCCTTTTTCCTGGTGCCGCGACTTGCGGGTTTGGCCTTGCGTGTTGCGACTTTCTTGCGCGCGCTCGCACGAGCGGGCTTTTTGCGCGCGGCCGGGGCTTTTTTCTTCGTCCCGGTTTTTCGAGCCGCACCGGTTCTCGATCGCCCCGGGCTCGCGGCTTTCAATTTTTCGCGAAGGCGGCGGATTGCCGACGGATCCTCGATGCCGGCGGTCTTGATTGCCGTCGTCGGTTTCATGGAGGGATCTTTTGCGATCAGCGCCTTGATTTTCTTGAGAAGTTTTTCGTCGTCAATACCGGACCCCTTGGGCCGGCCGCGCGTTGATTTGGTTGCCATGTTTTTTCTCCGGGGATGGGTGTCTCGACCGCGAGGCCTCGACCTCGAGGTCTCGACCTTTGTGAATAATGCCGATTCTCCCGATCTGGTTCCAGCGGAAACGGTCTCATGGCCGCGTCATTGTGACTCACAATTGGGCGTATGCTGCCGATTTCACGGTCCGCGGACGGTTTTAATCTCCGCTGTGGCAAAATTGTATCAGACTTTTTACATCTCGGGGGAGAAAAAAACCGATCGGCAAACCGACCGACATGCCGGCCTAGCCGATACCCTCCCCGGCGGCGAGGGCCGCCAATGTTGCTTCCGGCCGGGCGCCCATGTGCGAAATGATTTCAGCTGCCGCGAGGGAGGCAAGGCGGCCGCAAGTGTCGAGTGGTTTGTCGTTGGCGTATCCGTGGAGAAAACCCGCGGCGAAAAGATCGCCCGCGCCTGTCGTGTCGACCACCTTCGCGACCGGATAAGCATCGACGGCAATCTTCTCGTCGCCCGCCAAGATCAGCGATCCGGCAGCGCCCCTGGTGATGACCGCCAGCCGGCAATCGTTGTCGACACGGCCACAGGCATCATCGAAACTTCCTGTCTCGTACAGGCTGCATATTTCCTCCTCATTGGCGAAGAGGAGGTCGACGCCGTTCCTGATGAGGTCGAGAAATTCATCGCGGTGACGGTCGACGCAAAAGGCGTCCGACAGGCTCAATGCGACCTGCCTTCCGGCGGCGGCGGCTATTTTCGAGGCTTGATGAAAGGCCGCCTTGGCTTCGGGCCGGTCAAATAGATATCCCTCAAGATAGGTGATCTTCGCGGCCTGGATGACGGCGGGGTCGATGGCGCCATGATCGAGTTCGGGGCTGACGCCGAGATAAGTGTTCATTGTGCGCTCGCCATCGGGGGTTACAAGCACCAGGGACCTGGCTGTGGGCAGACCGCCGTTTGCGCGCTCGGTCCGGTAGGTCACGCCTATGGCGCCGAGATCATGTGAAAATATGCGGCCGAATTCGTCGTCGCTTACCTTGCCGATAAAGGCTGTGTCGCCGCCGAAGGAGGCAATGCCTGCGCATGTGTTGGCTGCGGAGCCCCCCGAGACTTCAATGGCCGTGCCCATGGCGTTGTAAAGCTTGTCGATTTCATCGGCTTCGATTAGCTGCATGTGTCCTTTCGACAAGTCGTGGCTGTCGAGAAAAGCGTCGTCGCAACGGCCTATGATGTCGACAATGGCATTGCCTATGCCGACAGTATCGAAACTTGCTTCGGACATGGTCGATTTATCTCCCCGGTCTAAATCTGGTGATTATTCGGTTTACGGACGGATTGTTTCCTTGGAATGGGTCTTGGCGATGGTGCGCTCGCGCTTTTCTGGCCGGTACCAGTTCAGCTTGTCTCTCAGCGATACGACGGTGCCGATGATGATCATGGCGGGCCCGGCCAACTCCGTGGCCGCGACCTTTTTGGCGAGATCAGAGAGAGCGCCGGCAACGACATGCTGATCGCTGCGCGTGCCTTTGAATACAGCCGCCGCCGGCAGATCCGGGTCGGCGCCGCGGCGGATGAATTCGCCGAGGAGTTCGGGCAGGTGCGTGAGCCCCATATAGATGCAGACGGTCTGGGAAGGCTGAACCAGCGTTTCCCAGTCGAGATCGAAGCGGCCGTCCTTGCCGTGGCCGGTAACGAAGATACAGGCCTGCGCATGTTCGCGATGGGTCAGCGGGATGCCCGCATATGAGGCGCAGCCGGATGCGGCGGTGACGCCGGGGACAACCTGAAACCTGATGCCTTCATCGGCGAGCTTCTCGATCTCCTCGCCGCCGCGGCCGAAGATGAAGGGATCGCCGCCCTTGAGCCTCAGGACGCGCTTGCCGTCGCGGGCGTGCTTGACCAGCCATTCGCTGATCTCTTCCTGGGGAACGCTATGTTCCTTCGGCAGCTTGCCGACATAGACCCGTTCTGCGTCGCGCCGGACGAGGTTGAGAATTCCGTCGCCGACCAGGCGGTCATAAAGAACGATGTCGGCGCGCTGCATCAGCCTCAGGGCGCGGAATGTGAGAAGGTCGGGATCGCCGGGGCCGGCGCCAACCAGATAGACTTCGCCGGCGCCGTGCCTGGGCGTCCCTTCCGCATAGGCCGCGAGCTCCAGGTTCATCTCCTCGACCGCGTCTTTTTCATGTCCCTTGAGAACATGATCGAAGACGGCGCCATCCATAACCTGCTCCCAGAAGCGCCGCCTGAGGGCGCCATCCTTGATGCGGTCCATCACCTCCGTGCGGTAACGGCCGAGGAAATCGGCAAACTGGCCATAGGCGGCGGGCAGCATGGTTTCCAGACGGGCCTTGATCATGCGGCCGAGAATGGGAGAGGTCCCGGCGGTCGAAATGCCGACAACGAGGGGGGCGCGATCCAGGATCGAGGGGGTTATGAAATCGCAGAGAGCGGGATTGTCGGCGACATTGATCGGTACCGAGGCAGCTCTTGCCAGGCCGTGGACGTGCTCGATCACGGCCTCGTCCTCGGATGTCGAATAGGCGAGGACCGCGTCCTTGAAATGCTCAGCTGAAAGCGGCTCGGTGGCATGCTCGAATTTTTCATCCAGCTTGAGTTTGTCGAATTCATCGCTCAGCTCGTCCGCGAACAGCAATACATTCGCGCCCGCGCGCAATGCCATATCCGTTCGGCGCGCGCCCAGAGTTTCGCCACCGACGATGATGATCGGCTTGTTTTTGACGTCGAAAAAAATCGGCAGATGGTCCATAAATATTTCCGGTCGCTTCTTGGGACTTTCTAGGCCCGATTAATCTTCAATGTGCGCGTTTGCCCATTCGGTCATGCACTCGGACCAGTTTTTGGCGGTTGCGGGATCGAGGTCGAGCTGGGTGATGCGCGTGCCCTCCCTGATGGTGACGCGCATCAAATGCATGCCGCTTTCAAACGCGAGATCCTCGAGCTTGATCATTTTGTTGTAGGGCGCGTCGAGAACCTTCAGTTCGGTTTTTTCTCCGTCACTCATTTTTTCTCTCCGCCGCCGCGCTTGGCTTCCTCGCCGGCCCAGTAAAATGCGGTTTCAAGCCTGATCTCCCAATTACGGCGGGGCGTATCCTGAAAGTCCGGTTTGATATCGAACTCGAGGAACATTTCCCCGTCGCGCGCCGCCTGGCGCACAAGCTCCTCCAGCTCCTTGAAGGACTGGACGTGCGGGTTGCGGATGACCAATTCACTTACCTGAACCATTTTCTTCCCTTTTCGATGTTCGTGCTTTTAAATGCCTGTTGTCGTCACGCGTTCAAAATAACGCGCCCTATATATAAGGCGTTGCGAATTTTCCTCCATGTCGCCGTCGAATCCCGTGCGGTTATGGAGTACATTATTGCATATGACGCCCTGGCCCGCCGACAGACGATAGCGGATGATCAGCGGGTCGTCGGATAGAATTTCGCCCAGCCTTCGTACGGCAGCCGCGGTCAGCTCGTCATCCTTCCAGATAATATTTCTTGTGCGGGCCGTAAAGCGCATGGTCAGGCAGCCGTCGCCGCCCAGGAAAAATACCGGGCCCGTATTGGCCGGACGCACCATGCCGTCGGGCTCGCGGTTTTCCGGAATGGTCATGGCTTCGGGGTGCATCAGCGCCTCGACGAATTCAGGATTTTCATCGCGAAGACGTATATAGGCGATCTCTGGATCGAGATAGGCGTTTTCGCCGCCCACCGCCGCAGGCCGGACGCAATGCATGACCATGGCGCGGATGGCGCGTTCCGGCCCGTGATAATTGTAATATCCGTCCGTGTGCCAGCTCAGGCGCCTTTTCGTATAGGGGATGTATCCGGCCTGGGCCGTGGCGTTCGTGACCTCGAGGGCGACGATACCGTCGTCACCGGCGGATCTGTGGGCTTCGGTTGTGACGAGGCCGAAGCGCCGCGCAAAGGCCTGCAGTGTCCGGCGCATGGCATCGGGATCGCCTTCGCTCCCCGCACCGCCATCTCCCTCAGCGCTGTCCAATTGATAGAATGACATGTTGGCTTTGGCGCAGTTCGTTCTTATCTGACCGATCGCGGCTGTGCCCGGTGCGCTCAGTTTTTCGACGGCAACCATCAAGTCACGCGCGTCGGTCGGGTAATGGGCGAGTTTATTTTCACGCCAAATCCGATATCGATCCGAATCGCGCAATAGGAAAATCTCGCTTCCCTGCGGGCCGGAAGAGCCAGCCGCCGCCATTGTCATATGTCCGCTCCGGTTATTCATAGTGTCACATTTGTGCTTTCATTCGACCGTTTTTCGGTGGAAAAATGGTTTCATTTGCGCCAAACGAAAATTCTCAAAATTTTGCCAGCGATGGTTACAGTTCTATAAACTATTGAAATATATATAAAAAAACTGGTTTCGAGGCTTTAAAGGCCTTTGTGCATAAAAAAATTTGAGGCCACAAGCATTTGAATATTTGAACATTCGCTTTTTTTGATATAAGTGTTATAAGACAAATGTGTTTCCCTCGCCAGCATTGTGTGAGAAATGCTTTTTCCGTTTGCGGAATTCGACTATAGTTGAATTCCGAATGAGTATTCAGGGTCTTTCGTCGGTAAGCGAAGCTTTGTCGATGCGGGTTGAATGTTCGTTGCGGAAATAAAGCGTTTTGCAAGGTTAAACGAGGAAATCGCGGAATTCTATTGGGAGGATTCGGGAATGGCAGAAAACAGCAATAATATTGGGGGCGCGGATTCTTCAGGCGCCCAAGCTGCGCGATCTGCATCCTGGTCTGCTATTATGATCGGCGGAATGAAAAAAGGTAGTGACATGGCTGAGTCTGAAAATACAAAAATTCACCCTACACCTAATCTGGACCAACTTGAAGATGGTCCCTGGCCAAGTTTCGTGACTGGACTTAAGCGCCTTCGCGATGCCAAGGACCAGCAATATGCGCCGATGATGAACGACCTCATGGGGCAGCTTGAGCATTCCTATGACAAGCGTCTCGGTTTCTGGAAAGGCGGCACGGTTTCCGTTTTCGGTTATGGCGGCGGTATCATCCCGCGCTTCTCGGAAGTTGCCGACCTATTCCCCGCTTCCAAGGAATTTCATACGCTGCGCGTCATGCCGCCGGCGGGCAATCATTATGATTCAACGGTTATGCGCCAGATCTGCGATATCTGGGAACGTCACGGCTCGGGCCTGATCGCGTTCCACGGGCAGACCGGCAACATCATGTTCCAGGGTGCGACGACGGAAAATACGCAGAAAGCCTTTGACGAGCTGAATGAGATCGGCTTTGACCTTGGCGGCGCCGGTCCCTGCCTGAGAACGGCCATGAGCTGTGTCGGCGCGGCACGCTGCGAGATGTCGAACTTTGACGAGCAACGCGCGCTTCGCGGCATCATCAATGAATATCTCGACGAAATTCATCGCCCTGCCCTTCCTTATAAAATCAAGTTCAAATTCTCCGGTTGCCCGAACGATTGCGTGAACTCGATCCAGAGGGCCGATTTCGCCGTGATCGGAACTTGGCGCGACGACATGAAGGTCAATCAGGAAGAAGTAAAAGCCTATGTTGACCGCGTTGGACGGAAATACATGATCGACTCGGTCATTTCCATGTGTCCGACACGTGCATTGAGCCTCAATGACGATGATACACTTGAGGTCGATAACAAGAGCTGCGTGCGCTGCATGCATTGTCTCAATGTTATGCCGAAAGCTCTGTCGCCTGGTGACGACAAGGGCGTTTCGATCCTGATCGGCGGCAAGCGGGCGCTGAAGGTCGGCGACCTGATGGGTACGCTGGTTATTCCGTTCATGAAACTCGACACCGATGAAGATCATGAGAAGCTGGTAGAATTCGCCGGTGAAATCATCGACTTCTTCGCCGAAAACGCGCTTGAGCATGAGCGTGTCGGCGAAACGATCGACCGCATCGGTCTGCCGGCATTCCTGGATGCCGTCGGTCTCGATCCCGATCCGAACATGGTCAACCATCCGCGCACATCGTGCTATGTCCGTACCGACGACTTCACGGAAGAAGCCGATAAATATTTCGAGCGGAAAAAAGCGGAAGAAGACTCCGAAACGGTGGCCGCTGAATAATTTAAAAGGGTGCGCCGGTAATGCCAGCGCGCCCTTTCTATCAATCAGTTACGATTAAAACTGCGAGAAAAATCGCAGGGAGGAAATAAGTCATGAGCGAATCAGAACAACCGCGCCGTCCAATTGAATGCGGTGTACCGGATCCCAAACAGTACATGCATCCGTTGATGGTCAAGAATTACGGGAGCTGGGACTGGCATGAGCGTCCCCGTCCGGGCGTTCTGCACCACACTGCAAAGAGCGGCGACGAAATCTGGACCGTTCGTGCCGGTACGCAGCGGCAGATGGACCTTACGACAATTCGCAAGCTTTGCGATATTGCCGATGAATACTCAGACGGTCATTTCCGTTTCACCACCCGATCAAACATCGAGTATCCCCTGAGCTCCGAAGACAAGGTGCAGCCGCTTATCGACAAACTGACGGAAGAAGGCTTTCCAGTAGGCGGTACGGGCAATTCGGTTTCCATGATTTCGCATACCCAGGGCTGGTTGCACTGCGATATTCCGGGTACGGATGCATCGGGCGTCGTCAAGAGCCTCATGGACAAGATGCACGCTGAATTCATCAAGGAAGAAATGCCCAACCGGGTGCGCATTACGACCTCCTGCTGCCAGGTCAACTGTGGCGGCCAGGGCGATATCGCGATCAATGTGCAATACACCAAACCACCGCGCATCAATCATGACATGGTGTCGAATGTCTGCGAGCGTCCGGCTGTTGTCGCCCGCTGCCCTGTAGCGGCTATCCGCCCGGCCATGGTCAATGGCAAGCCATCGCTCGAAGTCGACGAGAAAAAATGCGTTTGTTGCGGCGCCTGCTATCCGCCCTGTCCGCCGATGCAGATCAATGGCGCGGACTCGACCAAGATTGCAATCTGGGTCGGCGGCAAGCACTCCAATGCTCGCTCGAAGCCGACATTCCACAAGCTGGTCGTCGCAAATCTGCCCAACAATCCGCCGCGCTGGCCCGAGGTCGAGGAAATCGTTATGAAGATCCTCTATGCCTATAAGGACAACGCCAAGGACTGGGAGCGCATGGGCGAGTGGATCGAGCGGATCGGCTGGCCGCGGTTCTTCGAACTTACTGATCTTGCGTTCACCAAGCATCACCTCGACACGTGGACCGGTGCTCGGCATACAATGAACGCATCAACGCATATTCATTTCTAAATCTGGAGATGATTACGGGCTACGCGCGATGGCGGAATTGACACACGTCATTCCGCCATGGGCGTAGTAAGCCGCTTGTCCACCGGGAGGATAAATTGAAGTTAGGTATTGTGGTCAATGAGGGGCCTTACACGCATCAGGCTTCCGATAGCGCCTATCAATTCGCCAAGGCGGCGATTGACAAGGGCCATGAAGTTTTCCGTGTGTTTTTCTACCATGACGGTGTGAACAACGGCACCCGGCTGACCGTCCCACCGCAGGACGAGCGAAACATTCAGAAGAACTGGACGGAGCTTGCCGCGCAAAGCAATGTCGATCTGGTGGTTTGTATTGCCGCGGCGCAAAGGCGCGGCATCCTCGATGAAAATGAAGCCAAGCGGCAGGGTAAGGACGCCGATAACATTGCACCGGGTTTCCGCATATCCGGTCTGGGCCAGTTGATCGAGGCAGGCATCGAAGCCGACCGCCTGGTCACTTTCGGGGATTGAGTGAGGATTGAATAATGGCAATGGATGAAGCAGGCGGGGCGCCCGGCGCGGCAAAGAAGTTCCTTTATGTGAACCGCAAGGCGCCATATGGAACGATTTACGCGCTCGAATCGCTCGAGGTCGTGCTGATCGGCGCCGCATTCGAGCAGGACGTCCAACTGGCGTTTCTCGATGACGGCGTTTATCAGATCGTCAAGAATCAGAGCACGGATGCCATCGGGGCCAAGAATTTTTCGCCTACCTACAAGGCGTTGGGCGATTACGAGGTGACAAAGCTTTATGTGGAGGCCGAGGCGCTGGAAGAGCGCGGGCTGACCGCCGACGATTTAATGGAAATCACGTTTGAAGACGAGGATGACGACTGGGCGGAAAAGCCCTCGATCAACATCGTCAGCCGCGCCGACATGGCGAAAATCATGTCCGAGCAAGACGTTATCTTGAGCTTTTAGGGAGCGTTTGAACCAGAGATGGCCACACTTCACACAGTTAACAAATCGCCGTTCGAAAGATCCTCGTTCATCAGCGCCCTCAATCACACGGTTCCTGGTGACAAGGTTCTCATGATCGAAGACGGCGTTATATCGGCGCGCAAGGGAAATACCTTTGCGGATCTGGTGTCGTCAGCCCTTTCGGATTGCAGTGTCTATGTACTGGCGCCGGACCTGGCGGCCAGAGGCATCGCGGAGGGCGATCTCGTCGAAGGTGTCCAGACCATTGACTATGGTGGATTTGTCGATCTGGTGGCGGAATGCGACCGGACGCAGAGCTGGCTTTAAAACACGTGTCGCAGCCAGCTTTTCAGCCGGTTGCAGAGCTGGTGTCGTAGATAGGGTTCGGATTGTCCGTGCCCCCGGAAAGAGGCCGAAAATATTCAGTTTTTGGTGTGTAGCGAAGGAGAAAAAAATTATGGCATATGATTTCAACGGTGCAACAATTGAAGCCGATGAGGAAGGTTACCTCGTCGATTTGAGCGTTTGGAATCCCGATCTTGCGGTTCTTATTGCCGAAGACGAAAAAATCGTCATGAATGACGAGCACTGGGAAGTCGTCAATTTCCTGCGTGAGTATTACGACGAATATCAGATCGCCCCGGCGATCCGCGTCCTCGTGAAGGCCATGAAAAAGAAATTCGGCGGCGACAAGGGTTCGAACAAATATCTTTATGAGCTGTTTCCTTATGGTCCTGCGAAACAGGCTTGTAAGATTGCCGGCCTGCCGAAACCTACAGGTTGCGTGTAACCGTTTATTCGCGTGTTTGATACCGGTCAGCCATAAGGCCGGATCAATAATTGGATGCCCTTTGAACGATATTCCTTGGATGCGTTCAGGGGCGATCCAAAAAAGCACCCCTTAATCGAACGGGGTTGGGAGAGACGTCAGGTGATTACGATTATTTTTGCGCTTTTGTTCTACAGCGCGACGGCCATACTCCTTTTGGGGCTGGCTGTCCGCATCAGAACTTATGCAAAAACACCTGCGCCCCTGAAAATCCCGACAACGCCGGCACCAACCAGCAAGGGCGGTGTAGTATTGCGGCTCCTGCGCGAAGTGGTGCTTTTTAAAAGCCTGTTCAAAGCGAATAAGTGGATTTGGCTGTTTGGCTGGGTTTTTCACTTTGCGCTTTTAATCGTTCTGCTCAGGCATCTGAGATATTTCACCGAACCTGTCTGGTTCTGGGTGGCGATGATGCAGGATCTCGCGGTCTATGCGGGCTTTGCAATGGTTGCGGGGCTCATCGGATTGTGGGTCCGGCGCATGGTCGTTCCCCGCGTTCGTTATATCTCCGCCCCCTCTGATCATCTCATGCTTGTGCTGATCATCGGCATCGGCGTCAGCGGGCTGGTGATGAAATATATCATGCATACGGATATTATCGCGCTCAAGGCCTTCTTTCTCGGTCTGATGTATTTCGACTGGCAGCCGCTGCCTGAAGACCCTGTATTGCTCATTCATCTGGGGCTGGTTGCGCTCCTGATGATTATTTTTCCCTTTTCGAAGCTGTTGCATGCGCCGGGCATTTTCTTCAGCCCGACACTCAACCAGGTCGATAACCCGCGTGAAAAGCGGCATCTGGCCGAGTGGGCGGCACGGCTCGAGGCGAGCGAAGGCGGGGGTGGCTAACATGATGGAGCAGATGTCATGACAGAGCTTGAGAAAACAGGCGATCTCAGCGTGGACGATTTTCTCGATCCACTGGAACGGCCGGAACTCGCGCCTGACATCATGGCGGAAAGCGCGCCATTCGTGGCGGCGCCCGAAATTCAGGAAAAACTCGGATATCCGGGCGAGCTGGTCGATAACTGGCAGGAAAAAGCCATCGAAAAAATGGGCGAGCTTGCCGGCAAGTACCGCTCGTTCAAGGTCTATCTCGATTCATGCGTCAAATGCGGCGCCTGCACGGACAAGTGTCATTACTTCCTGGGATCGGGCGATCCGAAAAACATGCCGGTCGCGCGGCAGGATCTGTTGCGCAAGGTTTACCGCCGCAACTTCACTCTGGCCGGCAAATATCTGCCATGGCTGGTCGGTGCCGAGGATTTGACAAAAGACGTCCTCGACGATTGGTACAGCTATTTTCATCAGTGCTCGCAATGCCGCCGCTGTTCGGTCTTTTGTCCTTACGGTATCGATACGGCCGAGATTTCCATGGCCGCCCGCGAGATCATGGACAGTGTCGGCAAGGGGCAGAAATATTGCAACGAGATCATCGGCAAGGTGCATGATGTCGGCAACAATCTCGGGCTCAATCCCAAAGCGCTCAAGGCAACGCTCGAAGACCTTGAAGAAGATCTCGAAGATGAAACCGGTTTGAAAATCCGGCTACCCCTCGATGAAAAGGGCGCCGACATAATGCTGGTGACGCCGAGTGCGGATTTCTTTGCCGAGCCTCATATCGACGGTCTGCTCGGTTACGCAAAAGTGTTCCACCAGGTGGGCGCGAGCTGGACCATCAGTTCCTATGCTTCGGAGGCCGGCAATTTCGGCCTCTTTATCGGGTCATATGAAAATATGCGCGAGGTTTCCCTCAGGATCCGCAAGGCCGCGCAGGATCTCGGCGTCAAGCGGATCATATTCGGGGAATGCGGACATGCCTGGCGGGTCGCCTACAGCTTCCTGAACACGCTGGCCGGGCCGTTCGATTTTCTCGACCAACGCTATCCGGTACCGCAGCATATCTGCGAATATACCCACGACCTTATCGAAAAAGGCGAGATCAAATTCGATAAATCCAAAAACGATCATATCCGCCTCACATATCACGACAGCTGCAATGTGGCGCGCGCGTCGCGCATGGGCGACAAGCCCGGCGGCCAGTTCGAGATCCCGCGCGCCATTCTGCGCGCCGCGTGCAATCATTTCTACGATATGGCGGAAGATACGATCAAAGAGGCGACGTTCTGCTGCGGCGGCGGCGGCGGGCTTCTCACAGATGATCTCATGGATATCAGGAAAAAGGGCGCGCAGCCGAGAATGCGCGCGCTCAAGCAGGTTGCCGAAGATCATGGCGTCACGCATATGGCCGCCATCTGCGCGATCTGCAAAACGCAGTTTTCCAAAGTCATGCCTGACTATGGCTTCGACATGGATTCGATCGTGAGCATCCATCAGATGGTGTCCAACGCCATCATTCTCGATGGGGCCAAAAGCGATGATGAAGATGAAGCCGTAAATGTAACCGTTAATGAAGATGCGATGCCTGCTGCCGATGGGGCAGAGGCCTGAGGAGTTTTTTGATGACTGATGCAACTAATCCTAACGACACGCCCAAGCTGACGAATCGCCGTTATAAAGAAGGCGAGAACGTGTGGGAGTGGGGTGATCTGGAATCGAAGATCTTCCAGCAGGACACGACCTATAAATGCCCCACCTATGTGACCAAGACGCCGCCCTGTCAGGGGTCGTGCCCTTCGGGTCACGAGATCAGGGGCTGGCTTGCCATCGCGCGCGGCATGGACAAGCCGCCGGTCGAGGGAATGAGCTGGCAGGAATATGCGTTCGACCGGATGGTTGCCGCCAACCCTTTTCCTTCTTCGATGGGCCGGGTGTGTCCGGCTCCTTGCGAAAGCGGTTGCAACCGGAACGAGGTCGATGACTTTGTCGGGATTAATGCCGTTGAGCAATATGTCGGCGACTATGCGATCGACAACAAGCTTGGGCTGGGCAAGCCCGGCGAGTTCACCGGTAAAAAGGTCGCCGTTATCGGTGGCGGTCCTGCCGGCCTGACGGCAGCCGTGTTCCTGCGCCTTTATGGCCATGGTGTCGCGATCTTCGACAATCATGACGAGCTTGGCGGCATGATGCGCTTCGGCATTCCGGGATACCGGACGCCACGTGACATGCTCGATGCCGAAATCGGCCGGGTGATCGATATGGGTGTCGAAGTGCGGACCAATACAATGGTCGGCAAGGATGTCACGATCGAAGAGCTCGAGGAGCATTTCGACGCCGTTTTCTGGGCGATCGGAGCACAGAAGGGCCGTCCGCTTCCCATTCCGGGTTTCGACGCTGAAAACTGCCTGTCGGGCGTGGATTTCCTCGATGCCTTCAACCAGGGCTGGGTGAAATCGACAGCTCAGAAAATTGTCGTGGTGGGCGGCGGCGATACATCGATTGACGTTGCATCGGTGGCGCGCCGTCTTGGACATATCACGACGAAAAACCCGGTCGATCATGACGAGCATCAGGTGCTCGGCTATACGGCCCATGACGTTGCCGGCACGCTCAGGCGCGAAGGCGTGCGTGCGACGCTGACAACGCTTTTCCCGATCGAACAAATGACGGCTGCCGAGCATGAGCGCGAGGACGCGCTGCGCGAGGGTGTCGATATTCGTGGCGGCGTCATGCCGCTCGAGGTCATCAAGGACGATAAGGGTGCCGTCAAGGCGCTTAAAATGGCCGAGTGCAAGATGGAAGGGCCAAAGCCTGTTCCCGTCGAAGGCACCGAGTTCGAAATCGAATGCGACATGGTGATTTCCGCCATCGGTCAGATGGGCGAATTCGACGGTATCGACGAGATGGACAATAGTAACGGCTTTATCGGCATCGATGCGGTTTACCGGGTCAAAGGCAAGGACATGCATTTTGCCGGTGGCGATATCGTCCGGCCGCATCTTCTCACGACCGCCATTGGTCATGGACGCATTGCCGCCGAGACGATCAATGATTTCTTTAAAGGCGAAGCCCGCGACAAGCGCCCGAAAGTCGATGTTCATCACTTCAATCTGTTGAACGAACTGCATCAGCGCGAGCTCGAGCCGGGTGAATACGACCACACCCAGACGCGCGGAACCGATGACGGGGAATGGGCTGTCCACAATTATGAAGACCGCTCGGCCACCCAGATCATCCCGCATGACGAGCTTTTCAAGGCGCATTTCAGTTATGAAGAGCGGATGAAGCGCGGTGAAGTTCACGTCTCTGCAGAGCAGGTGATGGGCAATTTCGACGAGCGCATTACGGCCATTTCGGAAGAAGAGGCCATCAAGGAAGGCAATCGCTGCATGAGTTGCGGCATGTGTTTCGAATGCGACAATTGCGTCATTTACTGCCCGCAGGATGCCGTTCACCGGGTCAAGAAAGACGAACGCGCCGTCGGACGTTATGTCTATACGGATTACGACGCATGCATCGGCTGCCATATCTGCATGGATGTCTGTCCGTCCGGCTACATCAAGATGGGTCTCGGAGAATAAAAGCGTGAACCTCTGGCGAACAACTCGATGTGCAGCGCTGACCGCCCTTCTTCTGCTGGTCGGTGTGTGTGCCTCCGTTCCCGTTTCGGCTGGAGGGGGCGCGCTGACGCCGACAATCGCCAAGGGCAAGGGCGACAAATGTGTTGCGCCCACTGAGTACATGCGGCGCAATCACATGGACCTCCTCGATCATCAGAGAGACGACACGGTTATCGACGGTATCCGGACCGAACGGTTCAGCCTGAAGGGGTGCGTTTCATGCCATGCGGTCAAGGGCGAAGACGGCCGTGCCGTGACTGTGAAGGACGAGCGGCATTTTTGCGCGAGCTGCCACCTATATGCGGCGGTTAATATGGACTGTTTCGATTGCCATGCATCGCGTCCGGATGAGGCTAAGAAGCTTGGCGCACTGAGGAAAAAATCCCACGCCCGGGACATGGCAGTTCTCAAGGACTATCTGAAGGGAGCGGAGCGATGACCGATCTCGTGGAAAATGAAGGGGGCGGATGTTGTTCGGCGAATAATGGCACCACTAGTGGCACCACTAGTGGTACCGGGAGCGCCCTCGCTGGAAGTTCGGGCTGCGGTTCGGCTGGCGGAGGCTGCGGCTGCGCGAGCCAGGACGCCATGCCGCAAACCAGACGCGGCTTCATGAAAGCAGGTGCCGCACTTGCAATGACGACGCTGGCGCCGGGTGTCACGCTTTATAGTTTCGGGGCCGGTCAGGCCGAGGCCAAGCCGGCCGACCAGGCGGTTACGTCCAAGGTCCGCTGGGGCATGCTGATCGATGCCAGCAAATGCGATGACGGCTGCACGAAATGCGTCACCGCATGCTCGACGGAAAACGGTTGGAGCGATACCGGCAATCCGCTCACCGACGCGCAGTGGATCAGGAAAGTCACTGTCCGCGACCGCGACCAGGGCAAGGAAACCACATTGCCGATGATGTGCCTGCATTGCGCCGAGCCGCCCTGTGTCGATGTTTGTCCGACCGGCGCTTCGTTCAAGCGCGCGGACGGCATTGTTCTTGTCAACAAGCATACCTGCATCGGCTGCCGCTATTGCATGATGGCGTGCCCTTACAAGGCGCGCTCGTTTATTCATGAACCGCTCGAAGACCAGAAGGAATATTCCCCGCGCGGCAAGGGCACGGTGGAATCGTGCACGCTCTGCGTTCACCGGGTCGATGAAGGGCGGTTACCGGCCTGTGTTGAGACCTGCAACGCGTCTGCGGGCGGGGCGATGACGTTTGGCGACCTGAATGATCCCAATTCGGAAATTTCACAACGTATGGCGAAATTCGTGACGACCGAAGTCCGCGCGGATCTCGGTCTGAATACCGGCGTCAGATACCAGAATATTTAAGTGAAGGCGTGATCCATGGCTCGCATAAAATATGAATCGCTGAATGACGGATTTGGATTCTATTTCCTGATGGCGTTTCTCGGCGCGATCATTCTGGGTGCGCTCGGAGCGACCTGGTATATGGAGCATGAAGGCCATATCGTCACCGGCATGACCAACCAGATCGTCTGGGGCATGCCGCACGTGTTCGCGATTTTTCTCATTGTCGCCGCCTCGGGCGCGCTCAATGTCGCCTCGGTCGGTTCCGTATTCGGACGGGTTCCCTACAAGCCTATGGCGCGGCTTTCGGGGCTTTTGGCCATCTCCCTGCTGGTCGGCGGGCTGGCGGTTCTGGTGCTCGATCTCGGACGGCCGGACCGTCTTATCGTGGCGATGACCAAATATAATTTCAAATCGATATTCGCCTGGAATATATTCCTCTATATCGGCTTCCTGCTGATCGTCGCGGCCTATCTCTTCGTGCAAATGAACCGGGGTACGGAAAGCTGGACGAAGCCGGTCGGCATTCTGGCTTTCGTCTGGCGGCTCGCACTGACCACCGGTACGGGCTCGATCTTCGGCTGGCTGGTTGCGCGTCAGGCCTATGATGCCGCGGTCATGGCGCCGCTCTTTATCGCCATGTCACTGTCATTCGGTATGGCTTTCTTTCTTCTGGTGCTGATTGCGACCTATAGCTGGTCGCGGCGTCCACTCGGTGCGGAGCTGGTCAACAGGTTGGCGAAACTGCTCGGTATCTTTATCGCCGTGGTTCTTTATTTCACCGCCGTTCAGCATCTGACCAATCTTTATGCCGCCGAACATGGCGGCATCGAGCGTTTCATCCTCATGGATGGCGGCATTTACACCCAGCTTTTCTGGGGCGGACAGGTGCTTCTCGGCGGTCTTCTGCCGATGGCGATGGTCTTCAGCGGCATGGGGAAATCGAAGTTCGGCGTCGTACTCGCCTCGTTCTTCGTCATTCTCGGCGGCCTCGCCCAGATTTACGTTATTATCGTCGGCGGTCAGGCATATCCGCTTATCCTGTTTCCCGGCAAGGAAGTCGTCAGCGGTTTTTACGACGGCGTGGTCGCGTCCTACATTCCGAGCCTGCCCGAGATGATGCTCGGGGTCGGCGGCATTGCGCTGGCGCTGGCCATTACTTTGCTGGGCATGACCGTATTGCGCTTCATCCCTGCAAGTCTGGCCGATAATGAAACCGGTTCCGGTTAGCCCGGGGACTTATCCGGCATTTCCAGATCAGTACGGTCAGGAGCGCCTTTACGTTTCGATCCGCACGACATCGCATCGCAAATTCACATCCCTATATTGCACGGCCCGATAAAATTTCTTACATATGAAACCATGACCCAGACGCCTCATCCATTTACCAAATTTGTCGCCATCCTCGGCCGCGGCAAGACCAATTCGCGTTCGCTTACCGTCGAGGAGGCGGAAGAAGCGATGGGCCTCATTCTGCGCGATGAGGTTTTGCCCGAGCAATTGGGCGCTTTTCTCATGCTGATGCGGGTCAAGGAGGAAACGCCCGAAGAGATTGCCGGTTTTGTCCGCGCGGTCAGGTCTCAGCTGAAGCTTCCCAAATCTCTTCCCGAGGTCGATATCGACTGGTCGTCCTATGCCGGCAAGCGCCGACAACTGCCTTGGTATCTTCTGTCCGTGCTCCTTCTCGCCCGGAACGGCTTCAAGGTCTTCATGCACGGCACGGAAGGGCACACGCCCGGTCGGATCTATACGCGGGACGTGCTCGAGTTTCTCGGCATGAAGGTGGCTGAAGACCTCGAACAGGCAAAGTCGCAGATCGAGGCCTTCAATTTTTCCTACGTGCCGCTTGAAGTGCTCAGCCCCAAGCTCAAGGAAATCATCGAACTCAGGCCGATACTGGGATTGCGCTCGCCGGTTCATTCGCTGTCGCGGATGATCAATCCCTTTAATGCCACCTGTTCGATGCAGGGGATTTTCCATCCGAGTTTTATGGCGACCCATCAGGGTGCCGCGATCGAGCTTGGCCAGCAGCATATGGCGGTCTTTCGCGGCGAAGGCGGCGAAGTCGAGCGCCGGCCCAACAAACCATGCGAGGTGCGGACCGTGCATGGTTCCGAGACCGAGATCGAGCGCTGGCCGCCGCTCGTTCCTGAACCCCGCCAGCCGGCGGACGAAAACATGCAGCTTGAAGACCTTCTCGCATTGTGGAGCGGGGAGCTCGACAATGAATATGCGGAAGCGGCGGTGGTCGGTACCCTGGCCATCGTGCTCAAGGCGTTCGGGCATTCCCGTACGATCGACGAGGCTGAAAAATCAGCCCGCAAGATGTGGCAGGACCGGGACAAATCACGGTTTCCAAAAGTTGCATGAGTTCCCTTCCCCGGATTTATATTTCAGCGGCCCACAAATCATCGGGCAAAACAACATTATCAATCGGACTTTGCGCCGCCCTTGCCGAACGGGGCTCGAAGATCTTTCCCTTCAAGAAGGGGCCCGACTACATCGATCCGATGTGGCTGGCACGGGCTGCCGGGCGGCCCTGCTATAATCTCGATTTCAACGTTCAGACCCTGAGCGAGATCAAGGGGCTTTTTTCTGCCAAAACAGAGCGCGACGGCATCGCCGTAATCGAAGGAAACAAGGGGCTTTATGACGGCGTCGACGTCCAGGGGGAGGATTCCAACGCTGCTCTTGCTCGCCACCTCAACACCCCGGTCGTTCTTGTTCTCGACGTGACCGGTATTACCCGCGGCGCCGCGCCGCTTATTCTCGGCTATCAGGCTTTCGACACGCGGGTCAGGATCAGCGGCGTCGTTCTCAACAAGGTCGGCGGCCCTCGGGTCGAGAGCAAGTTGCGCGCGGTTCTCGAGCACTATACGGATATTCCGGTGCTTGGCGCCGTCGGGCGCGACAAGCGCCTTGAAGTGCGTGAGCGGCATCTCGGCCTGACGCCGCCGAGCGAAGCCGGCAAGGTCGATGAAATAATCGAGAGATTGCGCGTCAAGGCCACGGACTCCATCGATCTGGAACGAATTCGGAAGATAGCCCGGGAGGCGCCCGGGCTCGAATTTGATGAAGAACGTCACCGGCATATCGGTGCTGGTGCGAAGGTCCGGATCGGCGTCGCCCGGGACCGGGCGTTTGGTTTTTACTATGCGGACGATCTCGAAATGCTCGAAAGCCAGGGTGCCGAGCTGATCTATTTCGACACTATCAGCGCCCCTGCTCTGCCCGATGTGGACGGGTTGTTCATCGGTGGCGGCTTTCCCGAAACGCATATGGAGGAGCTTGAGGCCAATAAAAGCCTGCGCGCCGATATTGCCGCAAAGGCCGAAGCGGGCCTGCCCATATATGCGGAATGCGGCGGGCTGATGTATCTCACCCGGTCGATCAGCTGGAATGGGCGGAAGTTTGACATGGTCGGGGCGATCGAGGCCGACACAATCATGCATGACAGGCCGCAGGGACGAGGACTAGTCGTGCTCGAGGAGACCGGGGATCATCCCTGGGCATCGGGCAATGGTTTGGGGGCCGGGTCGCGGATTGCCGCCCATGAATTTCACTATGCGGGCCTGAACAATATCGATAAAGAATACCCTTTCGCCTACCGGGTTAACCGGGGCGCCGGGATCGATGGCGCGCATGACGGGATTGTGCACCGAAACATACTTGCCAGTTTCGCGCATCTTCGCGATAGTTCGCAATGTTCATGGGCGCGGCGGTTTGTCAGGTTCGTACAGCAGAGAAAGTAACAAGACGGTAAAAAGCCTTTTCATCCAAATCCAGACCTGTTTCCAGAGGCTACTCGTCAGAGTAAGGAATGTCATGCTGGCTACCGTTACCAGTTTCATGTCATTTGATGAAAATCATCATAGGATCCGAATTTGATGGCGAAAACCAATCCCGGCAATTTTTTTGAAGACTTCTCGGTCGGCCAGGTCATCAGACATGCCACGCCCCGGACCGTAACGGCCGGCGATGTGGCGCTTTATACGGCACTTTACGGCTCCCGGTTTGCGGTTCAGTCATCCGATGCCTTCGCCCGCTCGATCGGCTATGAGCGCGCGCCCGTCGACGACATGCTCGTATTCCATATCGTTTTCGGCAAAACCGTGCCGGATATCTCTCTCAATGCCATCGCCAATCTCGGTTATGCGGATTGCCGCTTCATGAAGCCTGTCTATCCGGGCGATACCCTTTCGACCACATCCGAAGTCATCGGGATCAAGGAGAATTCCAGCGGCAAAACCGGTGTCGTCTATGTGCGCTCTACGGGCGTCAACCAGTCCGGCGAGACGGTGCTCGAATATGTTCGCTGGGTGATGGTGCGGAAGAATGATATCGACCTGCCGACCCAGGACGCCGTCGTGCCCACATTGCCCGATTGCGTGCCTGCGGACGTCATCGGTGAAGGACTTCATGAAATCGACCGGCAAGCCTATGACACGGGCCTTTCGGGCTCGGAACATTTATGGGGCGATTATGAACTGGGCGAGAAAATCGATCATCTGGACGGCATGACGATCGAGGAAGCCGAGCACCAGCTCGCAACCCGGCTTTATCAGAATACGGCAAAGGTTCATTTCAATCAGTTTACGGAAAAAGAAGGCCGTTTTGGACGCCGGATCATTTATGGCGGCCACATCATATCGCTTGCGCGCGCACTGAGCTTCAATGGCCTTGGCAATGGTTTTCACCTTGCCGCGATCAATGGCGGCCGTCATGTATCTCCGTGTTTCGCGGGAGACACCGTTTATGCATGGTCCGAGGTGCTGGACAAGGAGGACAAGGGACCTTCCCTGCGCGGACATGCCTTACAAAGTGGACGACAAATCTTATGCAGAAGGCGTTCTGCTCGATCTTGATTATTGGATTGTTTTGCCCAAATAACGAAGATCACGCAGTTCGACCGGAGGGGTTTTCATGGATCAGAGACAGAGTTACGAGACGCTCGTCGCGCGTGCGTCGGCGGAAATTGATGAAGTCATGCCTTGGGATCTCGAGGCCGTTGTTGAAGAGCAGCCGGACCTCCTGCTTCTCGATGTGCGCGAAGCGGATGAGTTCGCAAGCGGCCATATCAAAGGCTCGTTAAACGTGCCGCGCGGTCTGCTAGAAGGCGCCTGCGAATATGGTTTTGTCGAAACCGTTCCCGAACTTGTGGAGGCGCGTTCGCGCAACATCGTCGTTATCTGCCGGTCTGGCCGGCGAAGCGCCCTTGCCGCCAGAACCATGAAAGAGATCGGCTATGAAAACGTCAAATCGCTCAGGCTCGGCGTCAAGGGCTGGAACGACAGCGAGTATTCACTCGTTGACGGCGGCGGCGGACAAGTTTCGCCCGACATTGCCGAGGGCTTTCTGGCGCCGGAAATTTCCAGGGAAAAACTGGGCCCTGCCTGAGGTACCGCCCTTGGGGGTCCGGCTTTGTCGGCGCCGGTTCCATGCCTGAGACCGGCTCCGGACGCGGGCAATGTCGAAATGTGAAAATATCGGTACATAGACTGTTGCCGTTCCATTGACATCGCGCCTGAAGCCTGATCAGATTTCGTCCTTGTGTAAATTCTGGCCGGAGCATTTCATTTTGAGCACGAAATCACCCGTTCAACGTCCATTGTCGCCCCACCTTCAAGTCTACAGACCTCTCGTCAACATGGTCATGTCGATCTTTCACCGCCTCACCGGAGTCGTGCTCTATTTCGGCATGGCTCTTTTGGCATGGTGGCTCATATCGGTTGCCAGCGGGCCAGAAAATCTTGAAGTCGTGAAGGCGGTCATGACGAGTATCCCGGGGCGACTGGTCCTGTTCGGACTGTCGTGGGCGCTTATACATCACGCACTTGGCGGCATTCGGCACTTCATCTGGGACAGCGGCCGGGGATTTGAAATATCCGCGGTCAATTTCCTGTCGTGGATGACCATAGCGGGATCGGTTATCCTGACGTTTGTCGTCTGGACCCTGTCCTATTACATGCGGGGGGCATTTTGACCATGTCGATGCGTACGCCCCTGTCGCGGACCAAGGGCCTCGGGTCGGCCAAGGCGGGGACCGGCCATTTCTGGTGGCAGCGGGTAACGGCTTTCGTCAACATGGTGCTCGGATTTTTCGTCGTCTGGACCAT
This sequence comes from uncultured Hyphomicrobiaceae bacterium, assembly GCA_947258705.1. Taxonomy (GTDB): domain Bacteria; phylum Pseudomonadota; class Alphaproteobacteria; order Rhizobiales; family CAMYJA01; genus CAMYJA01. Next base: position 321,571 of record CAMYJA010000002.1, read on the forward strand.
CGTCCGTCTGGTCGGTTCCGATTATGACATGACGCGGGTGACAATGGCGTCGCCGCAGGTCGCCATCCCGTTTCTGCTTTTTGTGATGTCGGCCAGCTATCATATGAAAATCGGCATGCAGGTCATCATCGAGGATTACGTTGTTTCCGACGGCTGGAAAACGATCCTCGTTATTCTGAATATTTTCTATTCGATACTGGTCGCTCTGACCTGTGTCTTTGCAATTCTGAAAATCAGCTTCGGGGCTTGATACAAATGGCAAATAACGGGCAGTCCGGTTCTCGAAAAACCATCTCCTTGTCGGGCCATGACTACAGCTTTACCGAACATTCCTATGATATCATCGTCGTCGGCGCCGGCGGTGCGGGGCTTCGCGCCACATTGGGATGCGCCGAAGCCGGTTTTCGAACGGCATGCATCAGCAAGGTTTTCCCGACCAGGTCCCATACCGTTGCCGCCCAGGGCGGCATGGCGGCATCGCTCGGCAATATGGGCGAGGATGACTGGCGCTGGCACATGTTCGACACGGTCAAGGGCTCGGACTGGCTCGGCGATCAGGATGCCATCGAATATTTATGCCGTAACGCGCCCAAGGCGGTTTATGAGCTTGAGCATTTCGGCGTCCCTTTTTCGCGCACCGAGGAAGGCAAGATCTATCAGCGTCCGTTTGGCGGCATGACACAGGATTTCGGCGAAGGGCCGCCGGCGCAGCGGACCTGTGCCGCGGCCGACCGCACAGGGCATGCCATGCTGCATACGCTTTATGGTCAGTCCCTGCGCTATTCGGCCCAGTTTTTCGTCGAGTATTTCGCCCTCGATCTGATCATGGACGATGAGGGTGCGTGCCGCGGCGTCGTGGCGCTCAATCTCGAAGACGGGTCGCTGCACAGGCTGCGGGCGCACAAGGTTATCCTGGCCACCGGTGGTTACGGGCGGGCCTATCTTTCATGCACCGCGGCGCATACATGCACCGGAGACGGCAATGCCATGGTGTTGCGCGCCGGCCTGCCGTTGCAGGACATGGAGTTCGTTCAGTTTCATCCGACCGGCGTTTATGGCGCCGGCGTTTTGATCACCGAAGGGGTGCGGGGCGAAGGCGGTTATCTGACGAATTCGTCCGGCGAGCGGTTTATGGAGCGATATGCGCCCTCCGCCAAGGATCTGGCATCGCGCGATGTGGTCTCCCGGTCCATGACGATGGAAATTCGCGAAGGGCGCGGTGTCGGTCAGAACAAGGATCATATCTACCTCCATCTCGATCATCTCGATCCCGCCATCATTCAGGAGCGCCTGCCCGGTATTTCGGAATCCGCGCGGGTGTTCGCGGGCGTCGATGTCACGCGCGCGCCCATTCCCGTCGTCCCCACCGTTCATTACAATATGGGTGGAATACCGACCAATTATCATGGCGAAGTCCTGACCGAAGACCGGGGCGGGCGGGATTGCATCGTTCCGGGCCTCATGGCTATCGGCGAGGCTGCCTCCGTTTCGGTACACGGCGCCAACCGTCTCGGGTCGAATTCGTTGATCGATCTGGTCGTCTTCGGACGGGCCGCGGCCCTGCGTTGCGCCGAGACCGTACATCCGGGCGCCGCCCTTCCCGAACTGCCGAAAGACGCCGGGGAGCTGCCCGTTGCACGGCTTGATAAATACCGCCATGCTTCGGGTGGAACGCGGACTTCCGAATTCCGCATGGCGATGCAGAGAGCGATGCATGAAAATTGCGCGGTGTTCAGGACCGGTGAAGTGCTCGAGGAGGGTGTTCGGAAAATCGGAGATGTCTGGTCGGCCATTGACGACATCGACGTGTCGGATCGTTCGCTCATCTGGAATACGGATCTCATTGAGACGCTCGAATATGAAAACCTCATTCTGCAATCGGCCGCGACGGTTAACAGCGCGCTGGCGCGCCTTGAAAGCCGCGGGGCGCATGCACGGGAGGATTACCCGGACCGGGACGACGAAAACTGGATGAAGCATTCCCTTGCCTGGACCGATCCGGACAAGAAGGAAGTGCGGCTCGGAACCCGGCGGGTCCACGAATTCACGCTTACGCGGGAAGTCGATTATATCAAACCCAAGGCGCGGGTGTACTGACCGGGCCGGTTTCTCTCCTGCGATCAGCCTGTTCGTACTCATGATGGTCCCACACTCAGTGTTCTGGCAGGTCCTGCCACAGTCTCGCCAAGCATTTGGATATGAGTGCATAGTGCAACAGCACGGGGAACCGCAGCATCATGTCCAGCTCTTCTGTCGAGGCAATTCGGAATTTCACGCGCACACCGGCCTTTAAAATCTTTATCATCGGCGTGATCATTCTACTTCTGACCATTCCTCTCTTTATGGTGTGGGGACTTGTGCATGAGCGCGAATCGTATGCCCAGTCCGTCCGTCGCGATGTAGCGCGAAGCTGGGGTGGCGAGCAGGCGGTGACGGGGCCTTTTCTCGTCATTCCCTACACAAAACTCAGGATTATCGAGCGGAACGACAAGCGCATCGAGCAGGAGCTGACATATCATGCGGTGTTCCTGCCGGAAGAATTCCGCGTCAAGGGCGACGTACGCTCGAAAGTGCTGACGCGGTCGATTTACGATGTGACGGTTTACCGGGCCGGGCTGTCGCTTTCAGGCAGGTTCGCAGCGCCCGATATGAAGAGGCTGGCGCCCGACGCGGTGAAAATAAGGTGGGAGGATGCCGTCTTCGCTCTTGGTCTGCGGAATGTCTCGGGACTCAAGGAGACGGCGGAGCTCGTTCTGGGTGACGGGCGCCGGATGGCTCTCGAACCCAGCCTCGGCGCCGATCAGGGCCGCGCCGTCATGAGCGGCATTCATGCACGGCTGTCCGATGATTCTGCGGTTGTTCCCGACGGAATCAAGGCATTTACGTTCGACCTCAATCTTGGTTTCAGCGGCTCCTCGTCGCTCAGTTTTGCCCCGTCCGCGCGCGAGACATCCGTCGAAATCAAGTCCGATTGGCCGCATCCGAGTTTCACCGGGGCCTTCCTGCCAAATAAGCGCAAGATAAGCGATGAGGGTTTTTCGGGAAGCTGGCAGGTACCGCATCTTGCCCGCTCGGTGCCGCACAGCTGGACGTCCCGGCATGCCGACCTTCATAAACTGAGCCGCACCATGTTCGGAGTGAAATTCTATATCCCCATTGATTTTTACGACCTGGTCAACCGTTCGGTGAAATATGGGCTGATGTTTCTGCTGGTTGCCTTCACCTCTGTGTTTATCCTGGAACTGATGTCGGGGGTGAAGTTTCACCCGGTCCAGTATGTTTTCGTGGGAATTGCGAGCGTGTTTTTCTTTGTCCTGCTCCTTTCCTTTTCCGAGCATCTGGGCTTCGGCCGCGCCTATCTCATCGGGGCCGGCGCCACGGGAGGGATGTTGTCGCTCTATGTGGCCCGGGCCATGGGCAGCGTGGGCAAAGGCCTGGTCATGCTGGCGGTGTTCGCCCTTCTTTACGGTCTTTTGTATTTTATTCTGACGTTAGAGGATTATGCCCTGCTCGCCGGCGCCGTTACGGGCTTTGTTCTGATCAGCCTGACCATGTTCCTGACACTGGGCGTAAACTGGTCGGGCCAAATCGGGCCAAAAGACGCGTCAGGGGAAGCCGTGGAATAATCAGGAGCTGCGGCAAAGTAGACGTTTCTATATCAGCGAAAAAAGCGCATAATGCCGTCATTGCGACGAACATTCGGGGTTGAGTTTATTTCATCCCCAGGGAGGGTATGCGAAATGAGTTCATCCTGCTGCGATGCGTGCGGCATGTCAGCCGATGCCTATGATGAAAGCCTGAGCGACGGTTCCGGACTGCCGGAAAGCTGGTTTGTCAGGCGAATTGAAAAACGCGAATACGCGCTGTGTGACTGTTGCGGCTCGCTGCGGCAGTTCAAGGGCGGTATCTCGCCATATCTTTCACAGGCCCTCGGACTTGATATGGATGCGCGCTGTGAGCTCGGTGAAGTCGTCAATATTCGCGAAGTCAGAACGAAACGTGGTGAGCGCCGGGCGCGCCGGAACAGAGGCTAGATGAGACATCAATGCGATGCGTGCGGTGAAGCCTGTTCCATGAGCACAGACGGCCCGACTGACCTGAAAGACGCGCTTCCCAAAGGCTGGCGTCCACGGCGGATCGACGGACGCGTCTATGTGTTGTGCGGCGTCTGCGGGAACCTGCGTCAATTTACCGGCGGCCTGTCCCCTTATCTGCAGGACCGCCTGTCCCTGCCGCAGCATGTTCAGGTCGAATTTCCCGAATATGAGGATTTTCCCGATCACTGGCTGTCGTCACGCGCAAAAGACCGGTGAATGACGGAATATTGAAACGTGATTGATTATGTCTTCAACCTGATTATCATTAGGGTCCAATACAAATCAGCCGAGGCCCATGTTCGTTGATGCGAACCTCAAATTCGTTATTTCGATTTAAGACCCCATCGTTTTGAAGGACAAATAATGGTTCAGCTCACGCTTCCCCGAAACTCCAGGATCAAGTCCGGCAAATCATGGCCCAAGCCGGACGGGAAGCGCCTGAAACCGTTGCAGGTCTATCGATGGTCACCCGATGACGGGGAAAACCCCCGTATCGATACCTATCATGTCGACCTCGACGATTGCGGGCCGATGGTTCTCGACGCCCTCATGAAAATTAAAAACGATATCGATCCGACCCTGACATTCCGCCGCTCCTGCCGCGAGGGCATTTGCGGATCATGCGCAATGAATATCGACGGGACCAATACGCTGGCCTGCCTCAAGGGCCTGGATGAGACGGGATCGACTGTAAAAATATATCCGCTGCCCCATATGGAGGTGGTCAAGGATCTTGTGCCGGACATGACGAATTTTTTTGCCCAGCACCATTCGATCAAGCCGTGGCTGCAAACCGAATCAACCGATCCGGAACGGGAATGGAAGCAATCGCGCGATGACCGGGTAAAGCTCGACGGTCTATATGAATGCATCCTCTGCGCGTGCTGTTCGACGTCCTGCCCGAGCTATTGGTGGAATTCGGACCGTTATCTGGGACCGGCTTCGCTGTTGCAGGCCTACCGCTGGATCGTCGACAGCCGGGACGAATTGACGGGCGAGAGGCTCGACGATCTGGAAGATCCGTTCAGGCTCTACCGATGTCATACGATCATGAACTGCGCCCAGGCCTGCCCCAAGGGGCTCAGTCCGGCCAAGGCAATCGCGGAGATCAAGAAATTGATGGTCGAGCGCCGGTTCTGATAAACAACTGCCTTGAACTCTGTTATGAATTTGTAACATTGAAATGCGAGTAGTAGCCGCATTCAACATTTTATCGGAGAATATCTAAATGTCGGAAAATGTCAGAGACGCTGTCAGAAAAGGCTACGGGGCGGTTGCGCGTTCGGGCCTCGGCTCGGATCAGGAGGGCATCAGCCACATCGCCGAAGCCTTCGGCTATAGCGTGGAGGAACTGTCGAGCATTCCCGCGGAAGCGAATATGGGGCTTTCGTGCGGAAATCCCGTGGCAATGGCCAGCATCAGGCCGGGCGAGACGGTGGTCGATCTCGGGTCGGGCGGCGGTATCGACGTGTTGCTGGCCTCGCAGAAAGTGGGCGCCGAGGGCCGCGCTATCGGGATCGACATGACCGAGGACATGGTTGCTCTCGCACGGCGCAATGCCGAAAAGCAAGGCGTCTCCAATGTCGAATTTCATTTGTCGGAAATCGAGAACATGCCGCTTGAGACGGGCAGCGTCGATTGCGTCATTTCGAACTGCGTGCTCAACCTCGTGGAGGACAAAGACCGGGCGGTCGCGGAAATTTTCCGCGTTCTCAAACCGGGCGGTCGTGTCGCCATTTCCGACATCGTTCTGAAAAAGCCGCTTGCGCCTGAAATCAGGGACAGCAAGGCGGGATGGGTGAGCTGCATATCGGGCGCGATTTCATTCGATGAAAACCGGGCCTGTCTCGAGGGCGCAGGGTTTCGCGATATCGAGATCGTCGATTCGATGTCCGACCTCAATGCCTACCGCGAAGGCGGCGGCACCGGCTGTTGTTCGTCCGATGTCGTCGAGGATGTCGAGCACGCCGAGAGCGCCGGATCGTCATGTTGCGGGCCTTCGGCAACCGACAAATCCGACGACGATGCCTATCACGACCATATGATCGAGCTTATCGACCAGTTCGACTTTAACGAATATGCGGCAAGCGCGAAGATCTTTGCCATCAAGCCACTCGGTGTCTAGCCACTCAGTGGCTAGCCGCTCGGTGTCTAGACACTCGGTGTCAAGTCACTTGGTGGCAAGTCACTCGGTTTCAAGTCACTCGGTGTCAAGTCACTCGGTGACTAGTCACTCGGTGACTAGTCACATCGGGTCGATTTACCGGGTGACGGATCGTCGTCATGGATTGCGTTTCATGTATTGCAACCGCGCCGCTGCGATATTCATTGCCGTCCTGGCATCTCTCGCCCTGACCGGGCCCGTAGAGGCGCATGAAATAAAGAACGTCGCGGAGGGTTTCGTCAGCGGGTTATTTCATCCCCTGAACGGACCGGATCATATGGCCGCCATGGTCGCAGTCGGGCTGTGGGGTGCGTTTCTCGGCGCACCCGCCCTGTGGCTGCTGCCCATCATCTTCCCCCTTGTCATGGCTGTTGGCGGCGCGCTCGGAATTCTCGGTGTAACCATTCCCTTTGTCGAGGCGGGCATTGCCCTGTCCGCCATAACCCTTGGCGCGATGGTGGCTTTTGCATTGCGGCCGCCGATCTGGACCGCGGGCATTCTTGTCGGATTGTTCGCAATTTTTCATGGCCATGCCCACGGCACCGAACTGCCCGATGCCGAGAACGCGCTCGCCTATAGTTCCGGCTTCGTCATTGCCACCGGCCTTCTGCATATTTCGGGAATATTATTCGGCCTGCTGACCGCCTATCCCATGGGACTTATCGCCGTGCGCGGCTGCGGCGTTCTAATCGCGCTCGTCGGCCTGGCTTTTCTGTTAAGCTGACGCATGCTCATGGGTTCGACATGTCCGGTTCCGCCGCTCTCCCCGCATCGCTTCGCGCATGTCTTCCTCAATCCCGTGCTGTTTTTTCTGTTCATGACCGGAAGCGGGTTTTACGCGCCGGCCGCAGCCCATGACATGATACCGGGCGTGTCGGGTTTTCCCGCCCGCGTTCTCCATCCCTTTATCATTATCGAGCATTTCCTCTGTCTGATGATCGCCGGGCTGATCGCGGGTGCCTATGCGGGCAGACCGGTCTGGCGAAGCATCCTCGTGCTCATCGGCGGATTGACGGTCGGGTTTGCGGCCCAGGCCGTCATCCCGATTATCGAAATTCTGTGGATGCTGCCACTGGTGGCTGCGGTTGTGGCCGGATTGCTCGTGCTCGCCGCACCCCGCCTGCCGTTTTTGGCCTGGGCGGGTGTCATATTCGCGCTTGGTTTTGCCGTGGGGCTCGAGACGGATCCGGAAGGCGTTCTTATGATCGATGCCGCCCGTACTCTCGGCGGGCTTGTCGTGGCCGGCAGTCTGTTGCTCGCCCTTGTGGCGGTGCCGCTTTCGCGGTCCGGTCTCGCCTGGGTGAAAACCATGGTGCGCATTCTCGGTTCATGGATCACCGCCATTGCAACCATGGTGCTGGCCCTGAATTTCCAATAAAGGCCTCAGCTCAAATCGTCTTGTCCTTGAAGCGGCAGATATCCATGAGCTGACAGCGGTGGCAATCGGGTTTGCGCGCCTTGCAGATATAGCGCCCGTGCAGGATGAGCCAGTGATGGGCGTGTTGCTTGAAGGGTTCCGGCACAAATTTATCGAGGGCCTTTTCGACCTCCAGCGGATTTTTTCCGGGTGCCAGGCCGGTGCGATTGGACACTCTGAAGATATGCGTGTCCACGGCCATGGTCGGTTCGCCGAAGGCGGTGTTGAGGACGACATTCGCGGTTTTTCTTCCGACGCCGGGCAACGATTCGAGCGCTTCCCGGTCGCGGGGTATTTCGCTGCCGAAATCCGTTATGAGCTTTCCGGAAAGTGCGAGAACGTTCTTCGCCTTGTTGCGGTAAAGGCCGATGGTCTTGATGTAATCGCGGATTATTTCTTCGCCGAGCGCGTGCATTTTTTCGGGCGTATCGGCGGCCTCGAACAATGCGCGGGTCGCCTTGTTGACGCCTGTGTCCGTCGCCTGCGCCGAAAGGACAACCGCCACCAGCAGGGTGAAGTCGTTGATATATTCAAGTTCCGTTTCGGGCTTCGGATTGCTCGATTGCAGCCTTGTGAAGAACTCGATCCTGTCCGCTTCGGTTAGCTTCGAGCGCAATCTTTTGGGATTTTTGCGTCTCGACCCGGGATTTGTCGATTTCTTTGATTGAGATGTGGCGCGGGATTTGCTCATATGAGGGTCATAGGCGACGTTGAACGCTGTTCGCAACGCCTAATTTTTTCGACAAACAGGTTTTTCGCTGATGGATGAACTTGAAAGAGACCGCGCAGGTCAGCTTCCCTTTATCGCCGAGCTCAGGCCCTATCGTTCCCTCGGCCCGGCGGGATTTTTCACGTTGATGGCCATTATATCCGTGGTGGCTTTTTTGACCGGGATGGTGTTTGTGCAGGCCGGAGCCTGGCCGGTTCTCGGCTTTTTCGGGCTCGATGTGGCATTGATCTATCTGGCCTTTCGTCTGAATTACCGTTCGGGCCGGCTTTATGAGCGTGTTGAACTCGACCGTAACGCGCTGACGGTCACGCGTGTGTTTCCTTCCGGGCGCAGAAAAAGCTGGTCGTTCAATCCCTATTGGGTGCGCTTTCACTTCCATGATTCGGGCGCCGCAGAGCCGCAGTCTCAGCGAGACGTTCAGGTTGAAGACCGCCTTAGAGAGCCGCTTCGATCCGAATTCCGCCACCGTCCTCAGCTCAAACTGGCCAGCCACGGGGTCGAGCTTGTTTTCGGCCATTTTCTCAATGATGACGAAAAGACAGAGTTTGGGCAGGTTCTGGCCCGGGCGATTTCGTCTGTTCGCCGCTGAGCGATTTTTTCATCTCCACATCATGAATCGGGTCGCACGGAATCATTCCCCAGACTAGTCTGGGCTAGCTTGGACTAGTCTAGGCTAGACCGGACCAGACCAGTTCGGACAGGCCGGGGAGCGTGGTGACAGGAGGCGGCAGACATGAGACATATGGAATTAAGGAACGTTTTGGGCCGAGACGGTAAAATGAAGAATTCAGACCGGACAGATTACGATGTCGTCCTGAAGGCCGTCGATTTTCTGAGGGATTCGCAGCGCGACCAGCCGGCACTCGAGGACCTGGCCGCGCATCTCGGCTACAGCACCGCCCATTGCCAGAAGCTGTTCAAACGGTGGTGCGGTCTATCGCCCAAGGAGTTCTTGCAGTTCCTCACCCTCGATCATGCCAAGGCGCTTCTCGATGGGTCGGCCAGCGTTCTCGATACGGCGCATGAGGTCGGGCTGTCTGGCGGCGGCCGGCTGCACGATCTCTTCGTCACCCATGAGGCGATGACCCCGGGGGAGTACAAGCGGCGCGGCGCGGGACTCGAAATTTTTTACGGTTCTGTTCCGTGCCCTTTTGGATATGCCCAGATCATGGCGACGGAGCGCGGTATCTGCGGCCTCGGCTTCTCCGACGATCTCGCGGGTGCCAAAGCGTCGCTTGACGATCTCATGAGCCGCTGGCCGGCGGCGCGCTTTGTCGAAAAGCCCCGATTGATCGCCGGGCTCGCCGCGCGTATTTTCGACCCCTCCCGGTGGAATCCGTCCGATCCCATTCGCCTTGTGTTCATCGGCACAGCTTTCGACATCGGCGTCTGGGAAGAGCTTCTTCATATCGGCATGGGGCAGGCCGCCACCTATTCCGATATCGCCCGCTCTATCGGCAGGCCCAGGGCGCAGCGGGCCGTGGGCTCGGCGGTCGGGCGCAATCCCATTTCGTTCATCGTCCCCTGTCACCGTGTCCTGCGGCGCGATGGCGGGCTTGGCGGCTATCACTGGGGTGTCACGCGCAAGCGCGCCATTATCGGCTGGGAGGCCGGCCAGCTGACGAAGGCCGGTCAGCAGGGGTGAGAATTGCGCTCCATTATCCCTCGCTATTCCTCTACCTCATGGTGGGGAGGTGCAGTCACCAGGTGACAAGCACCGTGTCGAACCATGGGAAACGTCGCTGATCATTTGTTGCGCCCGCTTTGCTCAAGAATAAATATCGAATGTTCTCCGGCGATTTCTCCGCGAGAATAAAGTGCGTTGAAATACATAAACCTTTGATGACCCTCGACCAGAACATAGCGCGCTTCGGGGAAGTCTCCTTTTTCGGATATAAAGC
>CAMYJA010000003.1 GCA_947258705.1 uncultured Hyphomicrobiaceae bacterium
GGAACCGGGCGGCGCCATCCAGTTGATCAGGTCGTTTTTCCAGAGACGGTGCATTCCGCCCGACATTACGTCGTTCATCAGGTCGTAATTGTCGGCGACGCGGGAAAACACCTCATTGACGAGGCCCTGCCTTTCATCGGACGAAACGCGCTGGAAACCGAATGTTTCCTGATCACTGCCGTTTTCACTGGAGGTGTTACTGCTGTTCATGGCCGCGACAATAACTTATCTGCGCACTCCATGCTATGTTAGTTTAGTTGCCGGAAGATTCATTTTTTAACAAGCTGAAGAGCGATCGATGCCTGAACTTCCAGAGGTGGAAACCGTGATGCGCGGGCTTGAACCGGCGCTACTTGGCGCACGGTTTGAAAATGTGCGGGTGAGGCGGGAAAAGTTGCGCTTCCCCTTGCCCGGCAACATGGCCGCCAGGCTTCACGGTCGTGAAGTTGAACGGCTGTCGCGCCGTTCGAAATATATTCTCGTTCATCTGGATGACGGCTATGTGCTTGTCGTACATCTGGGCATGAGCGGGCGCGTTTCGATTGAACAGGCCGGGCAATATACCTCGCCTCAGAAACATGACCATGTGATCTTTCAAATGAATAATGGCCGGGTCATCTCCTATAATGACGCGCGGCGATTTGGTTTCATGACGCTTGTCAGCGGCAATGAGCTCGATGTTCACGACCTCATCAGAAATCTCGGCGTCGAGCCGCTCAGCGCAGGTTTCAATGCCAATTCATTAAGCTCGATCGCCGCGCAGAAGAATGTCGATCTGAAAACCCTCCTGATGGACCAGCGGGTGGTCGCGGGGCTCGGCAATATCTATGTTTGCGAGGCCCTTTACAGGGCGGGGCTTTCGCCGCGGCGCAAGGCGGCGTCTCTCGCCCGGAAAGACGGCACAGCCGGAGCCAGGGCGAAGCGCCTCGTGACGGCAATTCAGGAGGTTCTTCGCGAGGCGATTGCCGCCGGCGGCTCGACGCTCAGGGACCACCGTCAGGCGGACGGAAGTCTTGGATATTTTCAACATTCCTTCGCCGTCTATGGCCGGGAGGGCTCGGCGTGCATGAGACCGGAATGCGACGGCCGGATAAAGCGGATAAGGCAGGCAGGCCGCTCGACGTTTTTCTGCGGGCATTGCCAGAGCTGAGGATTGAAGATGTTTTACTTGACGTCAGGGCATACTGCCTTATTGAGCGTTCAATTCAATTGACCAGATCGCAGGAGGTCACCCTCATGGCATATGAACATATTCTCACGGAGACACAGGGCAAGGTGGGGATTATCACGTTGAACCGCCCGAAGGCGCTCAATGCCCTGAACAACGAACTCATGACGGAAGTGTCTCGAGCGCTTGACGAGTTCGAAGCCAGTTCGAATATCGGCTGCATCGTGCTCACGGGTTCCGAGAAGGCATTCGCTGCCGGCGCCGACATCAAGGAAATGCAGTCCACCAGCTATATCGATATGCTCAAAAACGATCCCATCTCGGTATGGGACCGGCTGGCGGCCACACGCAAACCCGTTATCGCGGCGGTCTCGGGCTACGCCCTTGGCGGCGGTTGCGAAATAGCAATGATGTGCGATTTCATTATCGCGGCCGAAAATGCAAAATTCGGACAGCCGGAAATTACTCTGGGCGTCCTGCCGGGGGGCGGCGGAACCCAGCGGCTTCCGCGTATCGTTGGAAAGGCAAAGGCAATGGATATGTGCCTTACCGGCCATATCATGGATGCGCGCGAAGCCGAGCAGTGCGGGCTTGTTTCGCGTGTGGTCCCGGCAGACGATCTTATGACCGAGGTCATGAAGGCAGCCGACAAGATAGCCGACTTTTCACAACCGGCCGTGGCGCTGTTGAAGGAGTGCGTCAACCGCGCGATGGAAACCAGCCTGAGCGAGGGCCTGCTGCACGAGCGCCGCCTGTTTTACTCGCTATTCGGAACCGAGGACCAGATCGAAGGCATGGACGCGTTCGTCAACAAGCGCGAACCTCAGTTCAAGAACCGCTAGGCATCGTTTAACGATCAGATTTCAGTCGTCGAGCATTCATTATGCGGCAGCTTCGATGTCAACCGATCGAACTCCCGGCCTGAAAGATGTATCAGCGTATGGTGATCGCCGGCTTCGAAATAGACGTCCTCTAGGCCCGCCAGATGATCGTCAATGACGGATTTTATGCCGAACGGCGCACCCAAGGCGGGCACGGCACCTGTCTCGCAATCAGGGAATAATTCGCTGATCTCGTCTTCGGTTGCCAGGCCGATCGTCTGATTCAACCATTCGCCGAGATTGTCGAGATCGACATTCCTAGAGGCCGGAACCACGGCCATTAGAAAGCCTTTCTGGCGCTTGATCACTACGGCCTTGGCCAGCTCATTGCCCGACAGGTGCGATGCTCCCGCAGTGCTCAATGTGGTGCTGGTTTTCTTATGTTGCAGGGTGTCATAATCGACGTCGTTTTCGTCGAGATATTGCTGAAGTGTAATGGAGATACCCATTGTTCCGCTTCCTTTCCGGCTGCTCTCAAGCAGCCAATCAGGCCAACGGATACTTTACGCCGCTTGCTTGTCAACGGATGCAGATATGGTTATTGCGCGGCTGAGGCCGAACATCCTCCCGGAAATCGGTTCCACACGCAATTCAAAGATAGACGCCAAATCTGCATCGCGCTTACCCGGCCATGTCACCGCTGGCGTTCTTCGATATTTCAGCATAGGCCGAAGCGGTCCGCTCTGCAATCCTATACCGAACTCCGTCAACACTCCTGCTCCCTTAGGGCCGCCAGGCGCCATTGAACGGCGAGCGCGAGAATGCTGAGGACCAGCAGAGCGATAGCGCCCCAAAAGAACACATGGTCCGCCGCCCAGTCCTTGCGTATCACCCCCAACTTTCCCGAAACAAGGATGTAGAGCACAACGCCGCACATGGCGAAGGCCTGCAACAGGGCAAGTTGCTTGGAAAGCCTCAGATTGCCTTCTGTGTATCCGCTGCCTTTTGACGAGCGAAGGACTCTGGCGAAGACGAGGCTGATTATCGCGGGCACTGCCAGATAGAGCGAATATTGATAGGCATGATACCAGTACAGATCGGTGAGGTAATACATGCTGGAAATGGACAGGGATCCCCAGGCATAGGCGAAACCCATGAAACGCGCATTGGCGCTGGCGGTTCTCAGAACCTCGAAGCGTTCGGTCGGCATTTTCGCCATAGCTGTATCCCAGAGCGGACGGTTTCTGACGAAGGCCACAGAGATAAGAGAAATGCACGTCATCGCCGCCACGAGAGTATTGGCGAAATAGGCATGCTGGCTGGCCGTGAAATACATCAGTCCGACGCTGACAAACAGGAAGACGGCCCAGGATGCGGAATAGTGCACGGTCAAGCCCTTCGGGTGCGATTGTTCAAAAATACTGGTGTTTGGTCCATTATCTGGTTCGTTCAGGATTTGTCGCGCGCTTTTTGACTCGATAGCGCGATCCAGCTAACAAGGGCCAGTCCAGCCGCCCCGCAGAAGAATATATTGTTCGCCGACCAGTCGACCCAGCCAAAATCCATCTTGCCGTCGATGACCAGACCAAGCATGGTTGCGACCATGGCTATGAGCTGTGCAATAGCAAGGTAGCGCGCCCATTTCGTCAGGGTGGTCTCTTTGTCGTCCGGGCTCTTGTCCGCGTTCAGAGCGTAGGCGAAAATGGCCGAGAGGATGCCGGCTCCGCCAAAACCCGCAACGAACTGCCACCATTCCTTGCGCCACCAGTTCAGTTGTTGCAGCTCCGGCAGAAATAAATATGTCGCTGCCAATGCCACCGCGCCCCAGCTCCAGATGAGGGTCATGTAGACGGCGTTGATGCTTGCCAGTTTCGACCTGCTCAGACGAGCTTGCGACAATTCCAGCTTGTTCCTTCGAAAAGCCGCCACCGCGATGGTGGCCACAACCAGAGCAGACACCAGCAAATGCGGCACATAGCTGTTCGCCTCCGTCAGAAAGACCAGAAGCGCAACACTTGCCAAAAGTCCGATCAACCAGCCGATCATTGTCAGCATATCCCTGCCTCCCTGAAATTGAATGGCATCATACCTTATAGAATTCGCGATACCATGAAACGAAACGTTTGATTCCCTCATCAATCGGCGTCTCGGGCTTGAAACCGACGTCTTCGATCAGCGCATCTATGTTTGCGTAAGTCGCAGGGACGTCGCCGGGCTGAAGAGGAAGGAAATTCTTTTTCGCTTCCTTACCGATCGCCTTTTCGATGCTGGCTATGAAGTCCATCAGCTTCACGGGCTGATTGTTGCCGATATTGTAAATTCGATATGGCGCATTGGAGCTTGCCGGATCAGGATTATCGCTAGACCAGCCGGGATTGGGCTCGGGGAGTTTATCGATCGAGCGCACAACGCCCTCGGCGATGTCGTCTATGTAGGTGAAATCACGCGAATGGTTGCCGTTATTGAAAACGTCAATCGGATCGCCCTCGAGTATTTTCTTGGTGAAGAGGAAAAGCGACATGTCGGGACGCCCCCAGGGACCATAAACGGTAAAAAACCTCAATCCCGTTACCGGTGTCCCGTAAAGGTGGGCATAGGTGTGCGCCATGAGCTCATTTGATTTTTTCGTGGCGGCATAAATGCTCAGGGGATGGTCGACATTCTGATGCACGCTGAACGGCATTTGGGTGTTGGCGCCATAGACGGAACTTGAAGACGCGAACACCAGATGCTCGACATTATTGTAGCGGCACCCCTCAAGCACATTCAGGAAGCCGACGACATTCGAGTCGACATAGGAACGCGGGTTTTCGATGGAGTAGCGAACGCCTGCCTGGGCTGCCAGATTGACGACCCGTTGCGGACGTTCCTCCGCGAACAGCGTTTCCATCAAGCTCCGGTCCGCTATGTCGCCGCGTACAAATTTGAAATTTTCGTGGTCTTTAACCGTGGCAAGCCGGGCCTCTTTCAGGGAGACGTCGTAATACTCATTGAGATCATCAATGCCGATGACCTGGTCGCCGCGAGCAAGAAGACGCCTTGATGTTTCTGCTCCGATAAAACCGGCAGCGCCCGTAATAAGAACCTTCATGAAAATTTCCGTTTATTTTTTTGCTTACAAATACAGCTTTTCGCATCTCCGGTCTGACAAATATTACGAGATTGCGTCCTCTCTTTTCGAGAATCGTTTGCAGTGCTTTAAAACATGGCAGGCGAATTTGGAAGCGCTTTGACCGAAGCGGGCCGGTTTAGTCGAGGTCGAAACGGTCTTTATAATCCTCTGCAAGCGATGGATCCTGATCGGTCTTGCGCAAAATGCAGTTCCCGATGACGAGAGTTTCCATTTCGGTGCCCATGAAGCAGCGAAACGCGTCTTCCGGGGTGCAGACGATCGGCTCGCCCCTGACGTTGAAGCTCGTGTTGACCAGGAGCGGGCAGCCGGTGCGTTTTTCGAACGACGCGATGAGCCTGTGATATGCGGGATTTGTGTCGGCATGAACGGTCTGGATCCGGGCCGAATAATCGACATGTGTGATCGCGGGAACATCGGAGCGCGGTATGTTCAGCTTTTCAACGCCGAAAAGCTGCTCATCGCCCTTTCTCGGCGCTTTGCGGCGATCCTCCTTCACATCGGCAACGATCAGCATATAGGGGCTTGCGCCCTCAAGCTCGAAATAATTACCAACCCGATCCGCCAGTATAGACGGTGCGAAGGGGCGGAAACTCTCGCGGTACTTAATGCGGAGATTGAGTGTCTTTTGCATTTCCGGATTTCGGGGGTCGCCGAGGATCGAACGGCCGCCCAGCGCACGTGGTCCGAATTCCATGCGCCCCTGAAACCAGCCGACGGCATCGCCGTTTTCAAGGGCCGCGGCGGTTTGCTCATAGAGATCGTCGTCCTCAAGCGTGGTGAATACAGCGCCCTGCTCCAGCAGTCTGGTTTCAATGTCCTCCTGAGCATATTCGGGGCCGAGATAGGACCCTTTCATGGCATCGGCGGCGCCGTTCGGCTTGCGCTCGTGACCCAGATGCTGGTGGTAGGCCGAATAGGCCGCTCCCAGCGCGCCCCCCGCATCCCCGGCTGCGGGCTGAATCCAGATGTTTTTGAAACTGCCGTCGCGCAGCACTTTGCCATTGGCGACACAGTTCAATGCGACGCCGCCTGCAAGGCAGAGATTCGGGATGGCGTATTCTTCCGCCAGATTTCGGGTAATCCGTAAAATGACCTCTTCGGTGACTTTCTGGACCGAAGCGGCGATGTCCATTTCCTTTTGCGTGATTTTTTCTTCCGCAGGACGCGGCGGTCCGCCAAACAACCTGTTGAATTTCTTGGACGTCATGGTCAGGCCCGTGGCGTAATTGAAATAGCTCTGATCGAGCCAGAAACTGCCATCGGGTTTGATGTCGATCAGGTTTTCCATGATCACATCGGCATATTTCGGCTCGCCATAGGGCGCGAGCCCCATCACCTTGTACTCGCCGGAATTGACCCGGAAACCCGTGTAATAGGTGATTGCGGAATATAAGAGGCCGAGGGAGTGGGGCCAGTTTATCTCGCGCATCATTTCCAATTCATGCCCACGCCCTATGGACACCGAGGTCGTGGCCCATTCTCCGACCCCGTCCATGGTCAGAACGACGGCTTCTTCGAATGGCGAGGGATAGAATGCCGAAGCGGCATGGCTTTGATGATGTTCTGCGAAGAGAAGTTTCTCCGCGATGTCGTCGGCATCGCTTTCGGGTGACAGATGGTTGAGTTTTTCAATCAGTGCCGACTTTTGAAAAATCTTGTCCTTGATCCATATCGGCATAGCCGTGCGAAAGGACTGGTATCCGCTCGGCGCGTTGGCAAGATATGTTTCGAGCAATCTCTCGAATTTTAAAAATGGCTTTTCGAAAAATGCGACGTAGTCGACATCATCCAGGCTGAGGCCGCGCTCGGACAGGCAATAGTCTATGGCACGCTCGGGGAAACCCGCATCGTGCTTTTTCCGGGTAAACCGCTCTTCCTGCGCAGCCGCCGCGATCTTGCCCTCTTCAATGAGTGCCGCGGCACTGTCATGATAGAAGGCGGATATTCCGAGAATGCGCAATTGTACAGTCCTCAGGTCGATGCAATCTCAACCGGTTGGGGTTAGATCTAGAAAATCGTGTAAATGAAGGGAGCAACGGCTGATCCCTGGGCCAGTATGAGAAGCCCGCCGATCGCGATTAGCAAAGTGAAAATCGGAAACAGCCACCATTTTTTGCGCGCACTCATATATGCGAATAATTCTCTGAAAAGAGACGTCATGTTAATCTCCAAACTCGATTTCTGTCCGTGACCGGGAGCCATGCTGATTGAGCCGCTCCATCATTCCGTCTTTTGCCCTTAGCTCGCCGAAATTCTGCAATTCGAGTGCCAGCCACGCCACCATCAAAACTGATTTTTCATGGAATGTACGTCCGGCTTTGCCGGTTCGCGCTCTACCCAGTATGTGGCCCGGTCCTTTTCGGGCGATTTGAGAAGCGGATCGCGCCAGATCCGCATCATCAAGCCGAAAGGCAGGATCAGGAGGTAAAACAATATACCCATTATGAGCGGGCTTACGATGCGGTTTAATAGTAACGAAAAGCGAAACCACAAAATGTTCAGTTGTCGCAGAAGGGACGGTTTGAGGAAGCTGATGCCGGCAAATCCGGCGCCTGATGCAAGAGCGGCGGCAAACGCCCAGCCGGAATGTCTTAAAAAATACGCGGCGATGAGGCTGATCGCGGCGAAGACAAGACCGGTCGATTTTTCAGATGGCAGCTCTATTTGGCCTTCGGCGTAGACTTCGTGAAAATTGCCCTTCATTTTCCGCGTTCCCGCTGCATTTAGAGCCTAAAAATGCGCTGGATATTGTTGACCCGCAATTCAAGCACAGATATAAGACGTATGGAGTAAGTCGGCCGCTCACACTTGATTGCGTGGGCGGCATATTATGTTCTGACGACTGCGTTCGAGGTTTCTATCAGAAAACCGGAATTGATCGCAATGTGTTTCTCAAATTAGAAACCGGCGAGACGCAAGCTTCGCAATGTCAGCCTCACTGAAACGCAAGGTTCGTACCAGAAGGAATATATAACAATGGCCAATACAGCCTCGGCCAAAAAAGCCGTCAGGAAAATTGCCCGGCGCACGGAAGTCAATAAAACCAGGCGCAGCCGCATGCGGACCTTCATTCGCAGCGTTGAAGAAGCCATCGGCGCCGGTGATGCGCGCGTGGCCCAGGAAGCCCTGAAGTCCGCACAACCGGAAATCATGCGTGCCGCGCAGAATGGAATTATTCACAAGAACAATGCATCGCGGAAAATTTCACGGCTTTCGGCCCGCATAAAATCAATGGGCAGTTAAAAAAACTGTCGCGTTGTTCTGCAAATAGAAAAGTAGTGTTTTCCGGGCCACAGTATGGTTAATGCGGAAGTATCGAGCGGCAAGGTTTCCATTTAATTTCTTAACGTGGAATCAAAGCTTTACCCAAGAGACTCGGGTGGTGAAAATTGTTTGCACCATTTCGAGAGCCGGGGAGGCAAAGAAAAAAATGTGTCGATATTGCTTATTTTTTCACGCCATCCATTGCCCGCAAACCGATCCCTAAAACTCCCGATTCGTAGTTGAATCTCCTGAGCTTATCCACAAAAAGAAGGCCCTGTCCACGTCAGGTTGCCCATGCATCAAAACGCTCCGTTCGACCGGTTTCGATCGCTTGGGGGGCGTTGCATGCCCGCCGGATCCTGTGCTAGGAATTTGGGTACTAATTGAGCGGGGACAGCTCATCGTAACATGTATGCCGCGTAGCAGTGATGTTGTTCACATCGCTATGGCGAACGCGAGTCATTTTCCCGCAAGATAATCCTGCCGCCTGTGGGCTACGTTACTATTTTCAGGTCGAAGAGCAGGATTTACCGAACCGAATTACTACAAACCGGATTTTTGAGAAATCTGAAGTCTGGCAACGGAAGAGATGTGTCTGGCTCGCGGTCAGCACAGTGCAGGGCTGTGAATACAGCCGGCACGGCGCGAGGCAGAGAAGGCGGCGTGAGGCTCTGGATACAGCCGGCACGGCGTGAAGTAGAGAAGGCGACGTGAGGCAATGGATAAAGCGGGGCAGGTAATGCTGGTCGAAGATGACGAAACGCATGATGCGTGGAAGGCATTTTCAACCGTCATGTCGGCGCAATTCATTGATGTTCGTACCCGGGTTTAGTGGGTGGTAACGGCGGATTGGGCGACCGAGGCCAATGGTTGCGCAATCCTCCGGGTTTAGATTTTTTGAGATTGTCAGGGGGTTGAATGATGACTGAGAAAGTTGAGAGACAAATAGCCGATCAGGTATCGCCGAATGGCGGTACACAGTTTATCGGTAGTGACAAGACTGAGGGAAAACATCCCAATCGTGCGAAGACCAAGACCGATGACAAAAAGCTCGGTAATAAATGGGAGCGGGTGAGAAAGCGCCTCCGCGCCGAACTTGGCGAGGACGTCTTTACCCATTGGTTTGCCAGTCTTGAGCTCGAAAGCTTCGACGGAAAAAATGTCCATGTCTCGGTTCCCGTACCTTTTCTCAAACGATGGATCGAAACCCATTACGCGGACAGCCTGTCCAAATGCTGCGCCGCCGAATTCAAGGGGACAGAGAAGATTTGCGTAAGCCACAGAAAGCCAGGTGGAAAGGCGCAAACCAATCAAGCCGCTCATACCGAATTTGATCCCGCTAGCGGTCAATCACCCGACAGCAATATCGGTCAGGCGGCAATGGACCGCTTGAGCGGTGATGTTTCGGCCCAGGCCAATAGCGGGCAGTTTTCCGGGTCTCCGCTTGATAAGCGTTTTACATTCGAATCCTATGTTGTCGGCAGCTCGAACCGCCTCGCCCATGCCGCGGCGAAGCAGGTCAGCGAGACGGTGCTCGACCATCCGATCCGGTTTAATCCGCTTTATATTCACAGCTCCGTCGGCATGGGCAAAACCCATCTCCTCCATGCCATAGCGTGGGATGTCAAAAGGCGTCATGGGCAGGCTCAGGTGCTCTACCTGACGGCCGAACGCTTCCGGTACCAGTTCGTCGAGGCGCTCAGGAGTCGTGAAGCGCTTGCTTTTTCGGATACGCTCAGGGGGATCGATCTGCTTTTGATTGACGATATGGAATTTTTGCACGGCGATCAGACCAAGAAGGAATTCGATCATACGCTGAACGCGCTTCTTGATAGCGGCAAACAGGTTGTCGTAGCCTCGGCCAACGCGCCGTCGATGCTGAACAGTCTCGACCTGAGGATGCGATCACGCCTTTCTGGCGGACTCGTTGCCGAAATTTCGCCGCTCGACTATGACCTGCGCCTGAAAATTCTCGAGCAGAGGACGAACGAGAAACGTACGACGGATCCCGCATTCGAAATTTCCAGGGACATCCTCGAACATCTGGCTGAGCGGCTCAAGGATAACGGACGCGAGCTCGAAGGCGCCGTGACGCGTCTTTATGCAAGCTGTCATTATACCGGTATGCCGATCACGGTTGAATCAGCCGAGCACATTATCAAGGACCTCGTGCGCGGGGCCGAGCCCAAGCGCGTAAAGGTCGAGGATATTCTGCGGGTGGTGTCGCGTCATTACGGCGTCAGCCGTGGCGACCTGCTTTCTCAGCGGCGTCACCGGTCTGTCGTCTGGCCACGTCAAATCGGGATGTATCTCGCCAAGCAACTTACGGCGCGGTCCCTGCCCGAAATCGGGCGCAGATTTGGCGGCCGTGATCATACGACGGTGCTGCATGCGATACGGAAGATCGACAAATTGCTGGACGGCAACGTCCAGCTCAAGGACGAGATCGACGACCTCAAGCGCCTTTTGAACAATTAGCGTTTGAGCGCTCGTTCGAATTGCCGGCTACGACCGGAACGGCTGTTTGAACCGCGTGTCTGCGACACGGCGCCTTCCCTGGCGGATGGAGGCGCACGTTCCGGGGTTGTGGTTGTTGGCCGGTGGGGTCGGATTGTGAGTTGACGCTTGCAATCCGGCCTTATCAGCTGGTACCGCTAACAGGGCGGATCATCCTATATTTCCAAGCAATAACGCTTAAAACTGATCGTTTGGGCTTGCCAAATGGCCTCCTTCGGGTCAAATTCATGGGTTCTGAGGCAGGGTGATTCTATCCGATTCAAACCTCCTAAAATGGGAATTTGAGGCTGGCTGAATCCGGAACGTTGCGCCTGAAATTTGTGCCGAAAGCAGGTTTTGAAGGGGTCCTCGAAGGTAAGTCGAGGCCATTGGGAACATTATGAAAATTCTGATTGAAAGAAGCACTTTGCTGTCAGCGCTCGGTCATGTGACGAGCGTGGTGGAGCGGCGGACCACTATACCTATTCTCTCCAATATTCTCCTCAGCGCCGAAGACGGCATGCTGCGCCTGAAAGCCACTGATCTCGAACGCGAGGTTGTGGAGGAGACCGAAGCTGAGGTTATCGAGCCAGGCTCATTAACCGTGGCCGCCCACACGCTTCACGATATCGTACGCAAACTGCCGGACGGCGCCCAGATTTCACTGGATCTCGATGCTGAGGAAGGGCGTCTCCACCTGAGCTCGGGGCATGCGAGTTTTACCTTGCAGACCCTGCCGGCCGACGAATTCCCCGATCTTTCCGCGGAGGAAATGACTCATCATTTCGAAATGTCCGCCAAGGATCTCAGGCGTCTTATCGAGAAGGCGCGGTTTGCGATTTCGACCGAAGAAACCCGCTATTATCTCAACGGCATCTATTTTCACAGCGTCGAGACCGATGGGCAGAAGATATTGCGCGCTGTGGCAACGGACGGACACCGTCTGGCACAGGTCGACCTGGCGCTGCCGGCCGGCGCTGAAAACATGCCGGGAATTATAATTCCCAGGAAAACCATTCATGAAATTCACCGCCTGATCGAAGATGTCAAACCGCCGATCAAAATTGCGCTGTCATCGTCAAAAATACAGTTCAGCATCGGAACCGTCGTTGTCACATCGAAACTGATCGATGGAACATTCCCGGACTACGGCCGGGTCATACCGGAAGCCAACGACAAAATTCTCAATGTCGCAAATGACGACTTCGCTCATGCTGTCGACCGCGTTTCAACGATTTCGAGTGAACGCGGACGTGCGGTCAAGCTTAACATAACGAGTGACAAGGTCGTGTTGACGGTAACAAATCCCGATGGCGGCAATGCCACGGAAGAGCTGAATGTCAATTATGACGCCGATCCTCTCGAGATAGGATTTAACGCCCGTTATCTGCTCGACATTACCCAGCAGCTCGAAAGCGAAACGGTGCATTTCATGTTGTCGGACCCTGGATCGCCAACGATGGTCAAAGACAGCAGCGATGAAGCGGCGCTTTATGTGTTAATGCCCATGCGGGTTTGATCCTCTAGATGCAAAAAGCGAACGGGATAGTGGATGATATTGGTGTCGATCCCGCGTCCGGTAAGATGGAGGACGCGGGCGGCAGACAAAAGCGCGCCCGGGCATCGATCAACAGGCTGACACTGACTGAATTCCGCAACTATTCGTCTTTGATACTTGATACCGGGCCGGAGCCGATCATTCTTTTGGGCGACAATGGCGCTGGAAAAACCAACATTCTTGAAGCGCTTTCACTATTTTCCCCGGGGCAGGGCATGCGGCGCAGCCCCTATACTGAACTCGCCCGTATTGGCGGCTCGGGACAATGGGCGGTTTCAGCGCATTTTCAGAACGAAAACGGTCCTCTCGAAATTGGAACGGGCGCACAGGCGCCAAATGGGGCGGGCGAGCGTCAGGGGCGTGTCGTCCGGATCAACCGCGAGCCCATGCGAGGCACGAACGTACTTGGCGAGTTTGTGGAACTTGTCTGGCTCACCCCCTCTATGGACCGGCTTTTTACCGGTCCGGCCAGCGACAGACGGCGCTTCCTCGACAGGCTTATCATTTGTTTTGATCCCGGATACCGCAAACGCCTCGGACAGTTCGAGCGTGCTCTTCGCCAGCGCAACAAGCTCCTCGAAATGGAGGGCACATCTTCATCCCAATTGAACGGCCTCGAACTACAGGTCGCCGAGATCGGTACCGGCGTCGCGGCCACGCGGCTTGAGACGGTCAGCCAATTGGCAGCCGCTATTCAGACGCGGCGGAAAACCCATGCCTCGTCGGCCTTTCCCTGGTCAGAAATCGAAATCGATGGCTTGATCGAAAACTGGCTCAAATACATGCCGGCGGTGGAGGTGGAGGATGGTTACTGTCGCACGCTCAGGGAGGGACGCGAACGTGACCGGGCCGCCAAACGAACCCTTGCCGGCCCCCACAGGTCGGACTTTCTCGTTACCTATGGCTCCAAGGGATTGCCGGCGAAAGTCTGCTCAACGGGGGAGCAGAAGGCGCTTTTGGTAAACCTGGTTCTTGCCCATGCGGATCTCGTCTCCCTCATGACGGATTTTGGCGCGCCTTTGTTGTTGCTCGATGAAATTGCCGCGCATCTGGATGAAACGAGACGCAATTCCTTGTTTGAGGAACTCCTTGAACTCGGTTCCCAGGCCTGGATGACAGGCACCGATTCTTCCGACTTTTCGTCCCTCGAGGGCCGGGCACAATTCTACGAAATCAACGAGGGAATTGTTACGAAAATCGGCTAGGCATGCTAGTATATCAAGTGTTTTCAGAGCCTCGAAAAGGAACTCATTTTAATGGCTAAGCAGCCTTCGAAAACGACCTCGAACGGGGCCGAAGAATATGGTGCGGAATCGATCAAAGTCCTCAAAGGGCTTGACGCCGTAAGAAAACGGCCCGGCATGTATATTGGCGATACGGATGACGGTTCCGGCCTTCATCACATGGTCTATGAGGGGGTCGACAACGCCATCGACGAGGCGCTGGCGGGCTATTGCGATCTCGTACAAGTCGTTCTCAATCCCGACGGTTCGGTCACCATCGAGGACAATGGCCGCGGTATTCCCGTTGAAATCCACGCGGAAGAAGGCATATCGGCCGCCGAGGTCATCATGACCCAGCTTCATGCCGGCGGTAAGTTCGACCAGAACTCCTACAAGGTATCCGGCGGCCTGCACGGCGTCGGCGTTTCGGTGGTAAACGCCCTATCAACCACGCTTGAGCTCGTGATCTGGAGGGAGGGCAAGGAACATAAGGTCGAATTTGAAGACGGTGTCACAAAGGCACCGCTCAAGGTGACCGGGGATGCGGGAGACCGCACGGGAACGCGCATAACATTTCTACCCAGTACCGGCACCTTTTCCCAAATCGAATTCAATTACAACACGCTCGAACACCGGCTTCGCGAACTCGCTTTTTTGAATTCCGGCGTGCGCATTACGCTCAGTGACAATCGACATGCGGATACAAAGGTGACGGAGCTTTACTATGAGGGCGGTCTTGAGGCATTTGTCCGATATCTCGACCGTACGCGGCACCCACTCATATCCGAGCCCATTCTCATTTTGTCGGAAAAGGACGGCATGACGGTTGAAGCAGCGCTCTGGTGGAATGACGG
This sequence comes from uncultured Hyphomicrobiaceae bacterium, assembly GCA_947258705.1. Taxonomy (GTDB): domain Bacteria; phylum Pseudomonadota; class Alphaproteobacteria; order Rhizobiales; family CAMYJA01; genus CAMYJA01. The sequence continues at coordinate 14,518 of CAMYJA010000003.1, forward strand.
TTTTCATGAATCGGTTCTCTGTTTTACGAATAATATTCCACAGCGCGATGGCGGCACACATCTTGCCGGCTTGCGGGCGGCCCTGACGCGCGTCGTCAACGGTTATGCAAACAGCTCCGGGATCGCCAAGAGAGAAAAAATAAGCCTGACGGGCGATGATACGCGCGAAGGTCTGTCGTGCGTATTGTCGATCAAGATTCCCGATCCAAAGTTTTCCAGCCAGACCAAGGACAAGCTGGTTTCGTCGGAAGTCCGGCCGCTTGTGGAAGGCGTCATGAATGACCAGCTCGGGCAATGGTTTGAAGAACATCCTGCGGAAGCCAAGCAGATCGTCATGAAAGTGGTTGACGCGGCGGCGGCGCGGGAGGCCGCACGCAAGGCGCGTGACCTTACGCGCCGGAAGGGCGCGCTTGACACGATGAGTTTGCCGGGCGGTCTGGCGGAATGTCAGGACCGGGATCCCGCCAATACGGAACTGTTCATTGTGGAGGGCGATTCAGCGGGTGGATCGGCCAAGCAGGCGCGCGACCGGGCGTTTCAGGCTGTCCTGCCGATCCGCGGCAAGATCCTCAACGTGGAACGCGCGCGCTTTGATAAAATGCTCTCGAGCGAACAGGTCACGAATATCATATCGGCACTCGGGACCGGCATCGGCCGCGATGATTTCGATCTGTCAAAACTGCGTTATCACAAAATCATTATCATGACGGATGCCGATGTGGACGGCGCCCATATCCGCACACTTCTTTTGACATTCTTCTACCGGCAGATGCCGGAGCTGGTGGAGCACGGACATCTCTATATTGCGCAACCGCCGCTATACAAAGTCAGCCGAAACAGATCCGAACAATATCTTAAAGACGAACCTGCGCTGCAGGACTATCTGATTGAAGCGGGGCTCGAGGATGCTGTTCTCGTTCTGGCATCCGGCGAGGAGCGCGCGCGGGCGGACCTTATGGATATCATCGGCACGGCGCGTCAGTCGGAACTCATCATGGACAGCATGCATTCACGCTATCCGAGGTTTCTGGTCGAACAGGTCGCGATTGCCGGTGGTATGACTCCGAAGATTTTCGAAGATTCCGCCCTGGCCGATGATGTCGTCGAGAAAGTGGTCAAGCAGCTCGATGCCTTGTCGGAAGAGACGGAGCGGGACTGGGAAGGTCGCCTCGACGGAGAAAAAGGCCTTGTATTCAGCCGGTCCGTACGTGGTGTTAGCGAGGTCCAGATCATTGATGAACGTCTGATCGCATCGGCCGACGCACGCAAGATGAACAAGCTCAGCGATGCTCTTGCCAGCATATATTCAGAGGCTGCGACACTTCGCCGGGGCGGCGATGAAATTGCCATTCATGCGCCAAGCGAACTGCTGAACGCCATATTTGTGGCTGGCCGCAAAGGGCTGTCGTTGCAGCGCTATAAAGGTTTGGGCGAGATGAACCCGGAACAGCTCTGGGAGACGACGCTTGACGTCAACACCAGGACCATGTTGCAGGTCATGGTCGGCGAACTCGACGAGGCGGATGATATTTTCTCCAAGCTGATGGGCGACGTTGTCGAGCCGCGGCGCGAGTTCATTCAGGAGAATGCGCTTACGGTTTCCAATCTCGATGTCTGATATCCCGCCCGGCAGTGCCCAGACACCGCCCTTCCATTCAAACCGGTCGATAAAGCGCTGGATACCAGCCTAGAACATGGCCGGATGAACGCGGTCCGGCGGATTGTGCCCGTCAAGAAACGTCTTGATGTTGATGATCACCTTTTCACCCATATCAATACGTCCCTCAAGGGTGGCCGAGCCCATATGCGGCAGGACGACGACGTTATCAGCCTTGAGCAGTTTGGGATTGATGGCCGGTTCGTGCTCGAACACATCAAGACCGGCACCGGCGATCTCACCGGCTTCGAGCATTCGCGCGAGCGCATTTTCGTCGATTACCTCGCCGCGCGCCGTATTGACGATATATGATGTCGGCTTGAGTAGCTTCAAACGCCGCTGCGTCAGGAGGTGATAGGTTGCAGGCGTGTGCGGGCAGTTGATCGACAGTATATCGACCCGAGCCAGCATCTGGTCCAGACTCTCCCAATATGTCGCTTCGAATTCATCCTCGACCGCCTCGTTCAATCGGCGGCGGTTGTGGTAATGGATCTGCAGGCCGAACGCCTTGGCCCGGCGCGCGACAGCCTGTCCAATATGCCCCATTCCAATTATGCCGAGTCGTTTGCCGTTGATGCGGTTGCCCAGCATCCATGTCGGCGACCATCCCTTCCATTGATCGCTTGAGTCCTTTAGAAATCTCGCACCTTCCACCAGGCGCCGCGGAACAGCGAGTATCAGCGCCATTGTCATGTCGGCCGTGTCTTCTGTGAGAACGCCCGGTGTATTGGTCACGGTAATGGCACGATTGCGCGCGGTATCGAGGTCGATATTGTCGACACCCGTGCCGAAGTTAGCGATCAGTTTCAGATTTGGGCCGGCCTGGCTTATCACTGCTCGATTGATCTGGTCCGTGACCGTGCTGACCAAAACGTCGGTCGTCTTGACCGCGTCTATAAGGTCTTTCTGACTGAACGGCTTGTCGCTTTCATTGAGCTTCGCATCGAACAATTCCCGCATTCGGGTTTCGACAGCCTCGGGTAATTTGCGTGTAACAATGATCGACGTTTTGGAAGATGTCATAGGGCATTTCCGCGCATTGTTTTCTGACTGGATTCACCCGTGTGACGCCCGGTCAAAATGTTGGCCTCGAAACCTTGGCGATGGCTCGTTTTTCTTGCATCAATATCTAGCAGATGGTGAGCTTATGACAAAGAGTGGTTGGGCATAATTCCACCAATAGGACAAATTGTTCGGCAATATATCGTCTCTCCCATGGATCAGTTGATCTTGTCAGGCAAATCATGTTTAGAAAAAGAATTATGTCGACGCTAATAATACTGCTCTCAAGAACAGGGCCGCGCGCAGTCTTGCGAATAATTGTTGCAGCATTTTTCCTCGCGGCAGCGGGACAGGGCTTCAATGCGTTGGCGGAGCCCAGAAATAATCCCAGCGGTCAGCAACTGCCCAGATTCGCCAGTCTCAAATCTGACCAGGTGAATGTCCGTGTGGGTCCCGGCAAGGAATATCCCATCCAATGGGTTTACCGCCGCGCCGGACTTCCTGTGGAGGTTATCAAGGAATACGGAAACTGGCGGCAGATACGGGATTCGGAAACGTCGACGGGCTGGGTGTTCCACGCGCTTCTGAGCCGCCGGCGTACAATGATGGTTCTTCCATGGGAAGTCGACAAGACCAATACGGCTGGCGGAAAAGTGCCCATGACACCGGTATTTGACAAAGCCTCGACGTCGGGCAACATCCTGGTCAAGGTTGAACCCGGCGTCATCGGCAGTGTGTTCAAGTGCGACCGCACCTGGTGCGACGTTTCAATTATGAACTATCGGGGATGGATATCACAGAAAACGATCTGGGGTGTTTACCCGCCCGAGATCATTCGTTGAATTTTGAGGCCGGCTTATTTGTCGTCCGCTAATTGAACGACCACGTCAATGCGCGCGATGCGCTTGCCTTCGGGGGCATCCGGCACGCCTGCCACATCGATCAGCCCGCGTGGAATATCAATCAGTTTTCCGTCGCCCTGATTGTAGAAATGATGATGATCCGACAGGTTGGTGTCAAAATAGGTCTTGGTGCCGCTGACCGTCACATCCCTTAACAGCCCCGCATCGCGAAACTGGTGCAACGTGTTGTAAACGGTCGCGAGGGAAACGGGAAAGCCCGCGTGCCGGGCCTCTTCATGGAGCATCTCGGCCGTGACGTGCCGGTCTCCCTTGGCATATAAAAGATCGGCAAGCGCGCAGCGTTGCCGTGTCGGTCGCAGTCCGGCCGAACGAAGGCGTTCATGCGAAGTTATTTCTGACGATGTTTGACTCAATTCTTCAACTTTCGATCTCAGTCATGTGTAAACGCGACTATATTGCAGGTGAGAACAATTCGCAATCCGCCATTTCGTAAAAAAGGGAAATGCCCTTTGGCAATCAATCCTGCTTGTTTGACCGCGAGCGATCGGTGCTCTTTTGATGCGTGGCGGAGTGTGCTAGTAAATTCCCCGCACATATGCCCTTCAGGAATATATCGCCCTAATACCTTATAATAATTTCAGATAAGTGGAAGCATTAGAATATGTCCGAACGTCGCTCAAGCTATGATTATGAAGATATTTTAGCCTGCGGGAGGGGCGAGCTTTTTGGTCCCGGCAATGCTCAGCTTCCCTTGCCGCCAATGCTCATGTTCGATCGCATCACCAGTATTACCGAGGATGGGGGTGAATATGGCAAAGGGCAGGTTAAAGCCGAATTCGATATAAATGAAGATCTTTGGTTTTTTGCGTGTCATTTTCAGGGAGATCCGGTTATGCCAGGTTGTCTCGGACTCGACGCACTTTGGCAAATGACCGGATTTTTTCTCGGCTGGATCGGCGGTGAAGGCAAGGGTCGGGCAATATCCACCGGTGAGGTGAAATTCTCTGGCATGGTGGAGCCAAGCGTAAAAATGGTGGAATATATTGTCGACTTCAAACGAGTCGCGAACCGCCGGCTCGTGATGGGCATCGCTGACGGAGTGGTCAAGGCTGACGGCGAAGAGATTTTTCACGCCAAGGACCTTCGCGTGGTTCTGTTCAAGCCGGAGGAATAGTGCAGCTGTGTTCCTCCACCCCAAATGTAACTTGTGTTGCAGCTGGATTAGCTGGTAATTTTGCCCGCTGCACATATTAATTTGTGATTTTCAAGAGGTGTAAGAATGAGGCGTGTCGTCGTCACTGGCATGGGAATTGTCTCTAGCATCGGGAATAATGTTCAGGAGGTCATGGCGTCGCTGCGCGAGGCCAAGTCGGGCATTGTGAGGGCGGAGAAATACGCGGAGCTCGGTTTCCGCTGCCAGGTACATGGCGAACCGAAACTGGACTGGACGGAGGCGGTCGATCGCAAGCCACGGCGTTTTATGGGGCCGGGTGCTGGGTGGAATTATATTGCCGCAGAACAGGCCATGACCGATTCCGGGCTTGAAAAGGAAGACTTTTCGAACGAGCGGGTGGGTATTGTCATGGGTTCGGGCGGACCGTCGACAAGTGCGCTGCTCAGGGCGGCGGACATTGCGCGCGAACGTGGACCAAAGAAGGTCGGACCGTTTGAAGTGCCCAAGGGCATGTCGAGCACCGCTTCGGCAACCCTTGCCGTTCCGTTCAAAATCAAAGGGGTGAATTACACCATTTCCTCCGCCTGTTCGACATCGTCTCATTGTATCGGCAATGCCACCGAGCTCATTCAATGGGGAAAGCAGGACATGATGCTTGCGGGCGGGTCCGAGGAACTCGACTGGACGCTCTCTGTGCTGTTCGATGCCATGGGCGCCATGTCTTCGAAATTCAACGATACGCCGGAGACAGCAAGCCGTGCCTATGATGCGACGCGCGACGGCTTCGTGATTGCAGGCGGGGCCGGGGTGTTCGTTCTCGAAGAGCTTGAAAGAGCCAAGGCGCGCGGCGCAAAAATCTATGCCGAGGTTGCCGGCTATAGTGCTAATTCGGACGGAGACGACATGGTGCAGCCGTCAGGAGAAGGGGCCGTACGGTGCATGCGTCAGGCGATGGAGGGAATAGATTGCAAGGTCGACTATATCAACCCCCATGCGACGGCCACACCGATCGGCGATCTTAGGGAAATCGAGGCCATCAGAGAGGTGTTCGGCAATGATGTTCCACCGATTTCAGCAACCAAATCACTTACAGGGCATTCGCTGGGGGCTGCGGGCGTCCAGGAGTCCATCTATTCGCTGTTGATGATGAATAACGGCTTTATCTGTGAATCCGCAAATATCACCGAACTGGATCCCGCTTTTGCGGACATGCCCATTGTCAGAGAGCGGCAGGATAACGTGGAGATTAACTGCGTTATGTCGAACAGTTTCGGATTTGGAGGCACGAACGCTTCAGTCATCTATAAGAAATACGATGGTTGACCAAATGATTTGAACGACTTTTTTCGGTCCCATGGGCGTTACGTTTACCAACAAGACCCTGGGATGAAGTTTTGAGGATTAAAATGTCAGAAAAAGATATCGCTATTCCCGGACCCCTCATGGAAGGCAAGCGCGGTCTGGTCATGGGCGTTGCCAATGACCGGTCCATTGCGTGGGGCATTGCGCGCGTTCTGGCGGGGCAGGGCGCCAAGCTCGCTTTCACCTATCAGGGGGAATCCTTCGGGCGGCGGGCCATTCCTCTCGCGGAATCCGTTGGATCGGACATCGTCGTGTCGTGCGATGTGATGGATGTCGAAAGCGTCGATAATGTTTTCGATGAGATCAGGAACAAATGGGGCGGGCTTGATTTTGTCGTTCATGCCCTTGCCTTTTCGGACAGAACCGAATTGAGCGGGGCCTATGCGGATACGAGCCGGGATAATTTTATCCAGACGATGATTATATCGTGCTTTTCTTTCACGGAGGTTGCCAAGCGCGCCGCGGAACTGATGACGGATGGCGGCTCGATGCTGACCCTGACCTATGGCGGCTCCACGGGCGTCGTGCCTAGCTATAATGTCATGGGTGTCGCGAAGGCTGCCCTCGAGGCGAGCGTTCGCTATCTCGCAACGGATTTCGGCCCGTCTAATATCCGTGTCAATGCGCTTTCCGCCGGCCCCATGCGCACGCTGGCGGGTGCCGGTGTTTCCGACGCACGGTACATTTTTAATCATCAGGGCGATAACGCCCCATTGCGGCGAACGCCCACCCTCGACGAAGTCGGCGGTTCGGCTCTTTATCTTCTTTCGGACATGTCAGGTGCCGTAACCGGTGAAGTTCATTTTGTCGATTGCGGCTTCAACACGGTTCTCATGCCCAGTCTCGATGCCCTGAAAGATGCCGATGAGGCTCAAAAGGTTGCGGCCCAGGCCAGGCACCGGCCGGATGCGGCGGAATAAATCCCGTTGAAACGCTGGACCTGGTGCCTTTGGGAGAAAATCTACGATACATGATCGGATTGTTTGATTCTGGCCATGGCGGCCTGACCATATTCAAAGCGCTTTCGGAGCGCTTTCCCGGGATTCCGTTTGTGTATCTCGGCGATCATTTAAATGCGCCTTATGGCGACCGGCCGTCCGAAGAAGTCGTCGTGCTGACCCGGCTGGGTGTCGAGGCGCTGTTTGATCGCGGGTGCGGGCTTGTGCTTCTGGCATGCAATACAGCCACCTCGGTGGCCTGCCGTATTCTGCAGCAGGAATGGCTTCCAAACAGCAAATACAATGATCACAATGTTCTGGGCATCATTGCGCCTACGGTCGAGGCCGCGACGCAGACGCCGTGGTCCGTTACAAGCCCGAGATATCCGCAAATGTATAATCGGGACCGGATCGCCATTTTTGGGACGACACGAACGATCACCACTGATGTCTATGGCGAGGAAATCCGCAAACGATGCCCGGAGGCGCAGATTTATCAGATGGCCTGCCCCGATCTGGCGGGTGCTATCGAGGAGGAGCTGGATGAAGAACTCCTCGATCGGCTGGTGAGCGGCTATACGTCCGAACTTCTCTCTATGCTTGACAATGCCGCGCCCCATCAGGCGATTTTGGGATGCACCCATTATCCCCTGGTCGAGCATCTTTTCAGGAGGCATTTGCCAATGTCGACGCGGATATTAAGCCAGCCGAATATCGTGGCCAACAGTCTCGAACATTATCTCAGGCATCATGCGCATTTCGACCCGCGCAATAAAAATGGTGAGGAGCGTTCAATTCTCCTCACCACCGGTCTCGATACCGAGCCCATGCATGACGCAATGGCGCATTACAGGGCCGGCCTCTGTTACACCCATGTCGTGATTTAATGCAGGCGCGCAGCTTGTGCGGACCTGCTCTCACTCTTTGCGTGCCGCAAACAAGGGCTAGTCTTCCTTGACCAGTTCCTTTCCGGTTTCCTGATCGACAACCTTCATCGACAGACGGACCTTGCCACGGTCGTCTATGCCGATGAGCTTGACGTATACCTCGTCGCCTTCATTGACGACTTCGGAAACCGTCTTCGGGCGGCCATCGTTCAATTGGGAAATATGGACGAGACCGTCCTTTGGTCCGAAGAAATTAACAAAAGCCCCAAAGTCAACGACTTTGACCACCTTGCCTTTGTAAATAGTGCCGACTTCCGGCTCGGACGTGATCTGCTTGATCATTTCCATCGCCTTCTCGATGGCGTCCGCCTGTGAGGCAGCGATCTTGATCACGCCTTCATCATTGATGTCGACCTTGGCGCCCGACTCTTCGACAATCCCGCGAATAACCGATCCGCCCTGACCGATGACCTCACGGATCTTGTCGGTCGAAATGGTCATCGTTTCAATACGAGGTGCATGTTCGCCGACATCCTCGCGAGCGATATCAAGCGCCTTGGACATTTCGCCGAGGATATGCATGCGCCCACCCTTTGCCTGATCAAGCGCAATCTGCATGATCTCTTCGGTAATGCCGGTAATCTTGATATCCATCTGCAGGGACGTGATGCCATTTTCGGTACCAGCGACCTTGAAGTCCATGTCTCCAAGGTGATCTTCATCGCCGAGGATATCGGACAGAACGGCGTAATCGTCGCCTTCCTTGATAAGGCCCATGGCAATGCCCGCGACCGGCTCGTTCAGGGGAACGCCGGCATCCATCATCGAAAGCGATGCGCCGCAAACGCTGGCCATCGAGCTTGAACCGTTCGATTCGGTAATTTCCGACACAACACGGATCGTGTAGGGGAAATTCTCTTTCTCCGGCAGAACGGGATGCACCGCACGCCAGGCAAGCTTGCCATGGCCGACTTCGCGCCGGCCGGTGAAACCGGTGCGACCGACCTCGCCAACGGAATAGGGCGGAAAGTTGTAGTGTAGCATAAAGTGCTGTTTGTAAGTTCCCTCGAGCGCATCGATGAACTGTTCATCCTCGCCGATGCCGAGCGTTGTCACAACAAGCGCCTGGGTTTCACCGCGGGTGAAAAGCGCGCTGCCATGAGTTCGCGGCAAGACGCCCACTTCACACTTGATAGGACGGACCGTCGTCAGATCACGGCCGTCGATGCGCTCCTTGGTCTTGAGAATATTTCCACGCACCACTTCTTTTTCGATCGACTTGAACACATTGCCAAGCTTGATCTGATCGTCGGAATCCGCTCCTTCAGGCAGGAGTTTTTCGAACACCTTGTCCTTGACGGTCGATACTTTCTCGAGCCGCGGCAGCTTTTCAGCGATCGCATAGGCCGCACGAAGGTCGTCCTCGGCGATTTTCCGGACCTCGTCTTTCTCGGCGCTTAAATCTTCTTCGGCGATTTCCCAGGGGTCTTTTGCCGCTTTCTCCGCGAAGCGAATGATCGCGTCAATGACTTCCTGAAAGGCATTGTGGCCGAACATCACGGCCTTGAGCATGGTTTCTTCGTCCAGTTCCTGGGCTTCTGATTCGACCATCAGAACCGCGTCGCCGGTGCCGGCAACAACCAGATCCAGGTCCGAGCTGTTGTATTCGTCGATCATGGGATTGAGGACATAATCATTGTCGATGTAGCCGACACGCGCGGCACCGATCGGGCCCATGAAGGGCAGGCCGGATATTGTCAGAGCTGCCGATGTGGCAATCATCGCAACGATATCGGGATCGTTTTCCATGTCATGCGACATGACGGTCAGGATTACCTGGGTTTCGTTTTTGAAGCCTTTGACAAACAGGGGGCGGATCGGACGGTCGATAAGCCGGCATGTGAGCGTTTCCTTTTCGCCCGGGCGGCCTTCCCGTTTAAAAAATCCACCGGGGATTTTACCGGCCGCATATGTCTTTTCCTGATAATTTACGGTCAGAGGGAAGAAATCCATGCCGGGTCTGACGCTTCTTTCCGCGACGACCGTTGCGAGCACGCTGGTCTCGCCATATTGAACGATAACTGCGCCATCCGCCTGCCGTGCAACGCGACCGGTTTCAATTGTCAACGGGCGGCCGCCCCATTCGATCTCTTCTTTTACGATATCAAACATTGGTTTTTCCAATTCATTCTATGCGCCCTATGCGCAACGTGCTGCCTGGACAACCACCCCATTGTGGTATCAAGCGAACCTCCCCCCGATACACAATCTCGGGCGGAAGAACAGAATGTTACCAGGCATTTTGATTGCCGCGTCCTGATAATTGTCAGGCTTTAACGGCGTATTCCCAGACTTTTGATAACGCTCTGGTAGCGTCCTTCATCGACATTCTTTACATAGTCGAGAAGCCGGCGGCGCTGCGATACCATTTTAAGCAAACCGCGCCGCGAGTGATTATCTTTTTTGTGGGTCTTGAAATGTTCGGTGAGATTGGTAATTCGCTCGGTCAGAATTGCGATTTGCACCTCGGGTGAGCCAGTGTCACCGCTCGTTGTTGCATATTCCTTGATGAGCTCCTGCTTGCGCTCGGGGGTTACCGACATCATGTGCTCCTTCGTTAGCCAATTTCTGATCGTCTGTCCGAATGTTCCTCAGGGCAGATTGAAAACTCGTACCGGTCTCAACTCGCCTTTTTGAACATCGCCAAGGGCCACGAGATTTCCTCGTGACATGGCATAGACAGACCCTGTAATGATTGGGGCGTCTTTTCCGCGCAGAATGACGGATTGTCCCCGTTTCAATCGTGCGGCATCTGCTTCATTCAAAACAAGAGCCGGGATGTCGTCCAGCGCTGCTTCGACAGGCAGAATTAGGTCCATAAGTGCCTCACGACCGGCGGCACTATGGCCTATCTCTTCTATTTTATCCAGTGAAATCGTGGCATTTTCCATGAAATGGCCGACACGTGTCCGGCGCAGGTTTCGGATATGTCCCAAGCATCCCAATTCGCGGCCCAAATCCCTGGCAATCGCACGTATATATGTGCCTTTTCCGCATGTTGCGGACAGGATGCAATGATCCTCGTCCGGCATGTCGATGAGGTCGAGGCTGTGGACAGTGACCTGGCGCGGCTCCAGTTCAAAACCCTCGCCCCCGCGGGCGCGCGCATAGGCCCGTTCGCCATCGACCCTGATCGCCGAATAGCGCGGCGGAACCTGTTCGATTTCGCCGATGAATAGCTTCATTGCCTCGCGAATTTCATCGCGGGTAGGGCGTTTGTCGCTCTCTCGGGTGGTTTTTCCCTCAGCATCATCGGTGTCGGTCTCGATGCCCCAGCGGACCTCGAACTGATAGGCCTTGAGACCATCGAAAATGAAAGGAACGGTTTTCGTGGCCTCGCCAAAAGCGAGCGGCAGAACTCCGGTCGCCAATGGATCGAGGGTTCCCGCGTGGCCGGCCTTTCGCGCATCCAAAATCCGTTTAACAATATTCAGAGCCTTGTTCGAGGTCATGCCCTTGGGTTTGTCGAGAATGATCCAGCCGTTGACCTGACGTCCTTTGCGTCGTCCCATATTTCGTTCCAAGAGTTCGGATTAACGGCGCGTGGCCGCCCTTTGCCGATCTAGTCCTCATCCCTCTTTTCGAGGTCGCGGGCCACATGGGGCGAATGCAGGACATTGTCGATCCGGGAGAAATTGTCGAATGAGGTGTCGAGTTCAAAATTCAATACGGGCGTGTATTTTATGTCGACAAGGCGCGATACCTGGCCGCGCAGGTATTTCCTGTTCTCGTTCAGCGCATCGACGACTTCCTCCTGGTTTTTGCCGCCCAAAGGCAAAACAAAAGAAGTAACATTGCGCAGATCGGGGCTGATCCTCACCTCTGAAATAGTAATCATCATGCCTTCGAGCCGGCTGTCCGCAATGTGATCGCGGACTAATATGTCAGAGAGCGCCTTGCGGATAAGCTCGCCCATTCGCAATTGGCGCTGCGTGCGCCCGCGGCCGCGGCCTGAACTTTTTACGGACATGATGAAACTCCCGATGTTCGAGAATGGTGCAGGATTACCGCCTTATCCCGGCGACTAAAGACTGCGTTCGATCTCTTCAACGTGGAAACATTCGATGATGTCGCCCTCACGAAGGTCATGGTAGTTCTCAAATCCCATGCCGCATTCCTGACCGGACTGAACTTCGCTCACCTCATCCTTGAAGCGTTTCAATGTGGACAGTTTGCCCTCATGGATGACAACATCGTCGCGAATAAGACGGACGCTTGCGCCGCGCTCGACCTTACCTTCCGTGACGAGGCAGCCTGCGATCTTGCCGACCTTGGAAATATTGAACACTTCCAGAATTCTGGCGTTGCCGAGGAATTTCTCTTTCAGTTCCGGCGCCAGCATGCCGGACATGGCGGCTTTCACGTCGTCGACGAGGTCGTAGATGATCGAATAATATCGTATTTCTATGCCTTCGGCTGCGGCTGCTTCACGTGCCTGGCTGTTCGCGCGTACGTTAAAGCCGATAATGACGGCGTTTGACGCGGTGCTGAGAGTGACATCGGATTCGGTAATACCGCCAACGCCAGCGTGGACGATACGGGCGCCGACCTCATCATTGCCGAGCTTTTCAAGCGCCGCGTTGATGGCTTCGACGGAGCCCTGTACATCGCCTTTGACAAGGAGCGGAAATTCCTGCTTTCCCTCCTCCTGTAGCTGGGACATCATCTGTTCCAGCGTACGGGCGGAACCGGTGCCGGCTGCCATAATATCCCGGCGCTTGCGGACACGGTATTCGGTAATCTCGCGCGCTCTCGCCTCGCTATCGACGACGGCAAAATGGTCGCCTGCTTCCGGCGCCGTGTTGAAGCCGAGGATTTCCACCGGAACAGACGGTCCGGCTTCCTTGATGTGATCGCCATGATCGTTGATGAGTGCGCGCACTTTGCCCCAGGCGCGGCCTGCAACGGCAATCTGACCAACCTTCAACGTTCCCCTTTGCATGAGGACGGTACCGACCGGCCCACGGCCACGTTCGAGTTTTGCTTCAATCACAACGCCTTCCGCCAGACGGTTGGGGTTGGCCTTGAGTTCGAGAATTTCGGCCTGCATCGCGATGGCCTCCAGGAGATCATCGAGCCCCTTACCCTTGAGTGCGGACACTTCAACATCCTGGACGTCGCCCGACATGCTCTCGACGACAATTTCGTGCTGGAGAAGATCGGTTCGTACCCGGTTCGGGTCGGCCTCGGGCTTGTCCATCTTGTTGATGGCAACGATGATCGGGACCTCGGCGGCCAAGGCGTGGTTGATGGCCTCAACGGTTTGCGGCATGACGCCATCATCGGCTGCGACCACGAGAACGACTATATCGGTTGCTTTGGCGCCGCGTGCGCGCATGGCCGTGAATGCGGCATGGCCCGGCGTATCGATGAAGGTAAGTTTGCTGCCGTCGGGCGCCTTGACCTGGTAGGCGCCTATATGCTGGGTGATGCCTCCGGCTTCTCCCGAAACCACATTCGTCTTTCTGACGGCGTCGAGCAGTGAGGTCTTGCCATGATCGACATGGCCCATGATTGTCACCACCGGGGCGCGCGGACGCAAATCCTCTTCGGCATCGACGTCGCCGACAAGACCTTCCTCGACATCGGCCTCGGAAACGCGCTTGACCGTGTGACCGAACTCTTCGGCGATCAGTTCCGCCGTATCCGCGTCGATCACATCGTTGATCTTGTGCATTTCGCCTTCCTTCATCAAATATTTGATGATGTCGACCGCACGTTCGGCCATGCGGTTGGCGAGTTCCTGAATGGTGATCGCTTCAGGCACCACGATTTCACGCGCTATTTTTTCCCGTGCCTGGAGTACGCCGGCATTCTTGGCTTTTTCGCGCTCGCGTTTGCGGCGAAGGGATGCGAGCGAACGCTCCCTCTGGCTTTCATCGAGCGCGTTGGCAATGGTCAGGCGCCCCTTGTGGCGCCGTTGTCCGGAGCGCTTGGAGACGGGTTTTTCCTCGCGCGTCTTTTTCGGCCGCTCGGCGGGCTTTCGCGCTTCGCGCTGATCCGACACATCCGGCGTTGCGACCGGTACGGGTGGGACATCCGCTTTCGCTCTGGCTGCAATCCCGCCCGCCGCCGCATCTCCCGAACCTTCGGAAAGGCGGCCTGCTGCATCCGCTTTATCCTGGCCGCGACCCTCTGCGGGCGACGCGTCCGCGTCATCTGCCGGCGCTTCAGCGGCCGTTTCAGCTTTTAGTTTTTCCTCGGCCTCGCGGCGCAGTCGTTCCTCTTCAGCCTGTTTGGCGCGCTCGACCTCACGCTCCGCCTCGCGCTTCAACTCTTCCTCGGCACGCGCCTTCTCTTCGACGTCACGAATACGTGCGGCGGCCAGTGCACGAAGGCGCGCATCCTTTTCGCTATCGGAAAGCGAGCCATCCTTGGCCGCGGGTGCGTTCGATCCGGCTTTGCTCTGCGGCGCCGATGCAGCGGGCACGGCTTTTTTGTCTTCCACCGCGGGAGTTTCGCTTGCGCCGGGATTTACAATTGTGCGCCTTTTCTTTTTCTCGACCAGAACGGATTTCGAGCGGCCACGACTGAAATTCTGGCGCACATGGCCAGCGTCGACAGTCCGCTTCAGGCTCAACGTCATTGTCTTGCCGGATTCGGTCGACTTTTCATCATCAGTATCTTTGGTATCGCTCATACTTCTTCCGTTTCAACTTCGGGCTTATGCAACTTCCGATAATTCTGATTTTCCGCGAAAGCTGATCAATTTCGACAGCTCATTCAGAAATCCGAAACCAGCACCACCCTGCACTATTGCAGCATGTACCACGTTTTCCCGGCCAATGGCCAAACTCAATTCGCTTATGCTCAATATTTCGGAAGGTCCATTATAAGTACCTTCCGGCGCATTGGCATGTTTTGTCGCCTTTTTGAAGAGAGCGTCAAGCTTTCTCTTGCCGTCGGCGGCGCCGTCCCGGGCATGCAACAGAGCTGCAACATCGCCTTTGCCGAGGATTTTCGAGATCTTTACGAAACCTGTCGCGACCAATCCGGCCTTGTTGGCCAGAGAGAGACGCTCCAATACCCGCTTTAAAAGCAAATCATCGAGCCTGTCGGCAAGGGCGGGATCGACCTTGACCTTCTTTTTCAGAGCCCGTGCGAAAACGCCCGACTTGGCCGCCCTGTCCACGATATCTCTCCGGCAGGTGACCCAGATGCCGCGCCCTGGGAGTACGGCCTTCAAATCCGGAACGATGGTGTTGTCCGGAGATTCGACAAAGCGTATCAGCCGGTCGACAGAGAGCATATCACGCGTGACAGCGCATAGCCTCTGACGCTGTTCGTCGATGTGTTTTCTGCTCTCGTTCTTCGCCATGGCTCGTATGTTTTCCAATCGGTCACAGGATCAGGCTTTGCCGGTCGCGGCTGCGCCCGCAGCCTCGGGCGCCGATTCTGTTCCGTCGCTCTGTTGCTCATCGCCTGCATTGCCTTCATCAGATTCTGCTTCGGCCGCTTCCTCTTCTTCCGCCGTTGCGCCGGTGACGTCCTCGATGGAAAGCCAGCCAGCCGCAACGCGTGCCGACATGATCATTTCCTCAGCCTCTTCGCGTGAGATTTTATGGCCGTCCAGAATGCCCTCGTGCCGCACCGACTCGCCATCCTTGCGCTCATACCAGCCGAGCAAATCATCGGTTGCGCATTCAGCAAGGTCTTCGATGGATTTAATGTCATTTTCACCAAAAACAACCAATATCTGGGACGTCACGCTTGGAATCATCGCCAATTCATCCACAACGCCGAGTTCCTTGCGCTTTTTCTGAAGCTTCGCCTCGCGCTGTTCGATGAAGTCTTTCGCGCGCGCCTGAATTTCCTGTGCGGTGTCGGTATCGAAACCTTCGATGGCAGCGACTTCCTCAACTTCGACATAGGCGACTTCTTCCACCGTGCGGAATCCTTCCGAGGCCAGCAATTGGGCAATGACCTCGTCGACATCAAAGCTTTCCATGAAGGTCTGGGACCGCTCCGTGAATTCTTTTTGACGCCGCTCCGATTCATCGGCCTCGGTCAGGATGTCGATGTCCCAGCCCGTCAGTTGCGATGCCAGCCGAACATTCTGGCCACGCCTTCCGATCGCGAGACTGAGCTGATCGTCAGGCACCACGACTTCGATCCTTTCGGCATCTTCATCGAGCACCACTTTGACCACTTCCGCAGGCGCCAGCGCATTGACGATGAATGTCGCCGCATCCGGGGACCACTGGATAATGTCTATTTTCTCGCCCTGGAGCTCGTTGACCACCGCCTGAACGCGCTGGCCGCGCATGCCGACACAGGCGCCGACCGGGTCGATAGCGGTATCGTTCGAGATGACCGCAATTTTTGCGCGGCTGCCGGGATCCCGTGCGACAGACTTGATCTCGACTATGCCGTCATAAATCTCCGGGACCTCGGCCTTGAACAACAGTGCCATGAATTCCGGCTTCGTCCGGGAAAGAAATATCTGGGGGCCGCGCTGCTCCTGACGCACATCGAAAATGAGTGCGCGGATGCGGTCGCCATAACGGAAACTTTCGCGCGGGAGTTTTTCCTCGCGCCTGACGATGGCCTCGCCGCGGCCGAGATCGACAATGACATGGCCGTGCTCTTCGCGTTTTACCGTGCCGTTGATAATCTCGCCGGTACGGTCCTTGTATTCCTCAAACTGACGCTCGCGCTCGGCTTCACGCACTTTTTGTACAATGACCTGCTTAGCGTTTTGCGCCGCTACCCGGCCAAAATCGAGTGGCGGCAGCTCTTCGTTGAGCACATCGCCGATGGCGGCATTTTTGTCGCGGCCCTTGGCGTCTTCGAGAGTTATCTGGGTTGCTTCATTCTCGACGGCGTCGACCACTTCGAGAACACGCATCAGACGGATCTCTCCGGTCTTGGGATCGATTTCGGCATGGATATCGTTTTCGGATCCATATCTGGATTTTGCCGCTTTCTGAACGGCGTCTTCCATGGCCTGGATCACGATTTCGCGGTCGATGGACTTTTCACGCGCAACTGCGTCTGCGATCTGCAGAAGTTCAAGTCTATTCGCGCTTACCCCAACTTCACTCATCGACGGTCTCCATTTTCAATAATCATCATTTCCTCAATTCTAACCAGGCGTTCAAATTCAAACTTCCGGTCATGCATCTTCCGCCTCGGCGTGTTGTATCAGGCTATCGGTCATTACAAGTTTTGCCTGGGCTATCATGTCGAATGCCAGCCCGAGAACGAGCGGCTTTCCACTATTTTCAAGATCAACCTCAAGTCTTACTTCCCGATTTTCAACTCCATCAAGGATTCCTCGAAATCTGCGGCGTCCCTCGATCAGTTCCTTGGTTTCGATTTTTACCTCAAAGCCCGCCCATTTCTGAAAATCGCCGGGGCGTACAAGGGGGCGGTCTATGCCGGGTGAGGAAACCTCCAACCGGTAGCGACCGGAAACGGGATCGGCGACATCCAACAGCGGCGATATATTCCGCGAAACCATAGTGCAGTCTTCGATGGACATGGTGCCGTCGGGACGTTCAGCCATTATCTGCAATGTGCCGCCATCCCGGCCGGACATAATGACCCGTACAAGCTGGTAGCCCATGTCCTCAATGACCGGCTCAACAAGATCGGCAATCTCGCCTGCAACACCCGATTCCCTTATCAGGCGTTCATTTTCTCCATGTTCCATTCTCGTCCGCATCAATCCTTTCAATGCTCAATACTCGATATGCTGCGCGCGCCGTCAGCCTCGATAAGAACCGCAAAAACAAAAAGAGCGGACCCCCGAGGGCCCACTCTCCAATGAAGAGATATATATTTAAGAGCACTCAGATACTAGTCCCAGTGCCCACAAGTTGCAATATTTATCTCATCTTCGCCTGTATTCTCTGAAAAGTCAGATAATAGCATTTGCGTCCGGCTTTTTTGGCCTTTTGCTCATAGCGGGTAGACACCCAGTCGGTGGGCGCTTCACGCCAGTCGGCGGGCTTTTGCGCCGTCCATCGAAATGCCCCGGATGCCCGCGCCGCGGCCAGAATGGCGCAGGCATAATCGCCAATATCGGTTGCGATGCGAAGCTCCGCTCCGGGTTTGAGAACTTTTCCAAGCCGAACGAAATTGGCCTCAGAGAGGAAGCGTCGTTTGTTATGACGTTTTTTCGGCCATGGGTCCGGATAGAGCACAAATGCCCGTTCGATCGAGTCCGGCTCAAGACGCTCGATCACTTCGCCGGCATCGCCATCATGGATGAGAATATTGCCGATCTCCCGGTCCTCGATAAGACCGAGCAGCTTAGCCGTGCCATTGATAAAGGGTTCGCAGCCGATGAACTGGATGCCGGGATGTTTTAGGGCCTGAGAGGCCAGATGCTCACCCCCGCCATAACCGATCTCCAGCCAGATTTTTCCGTTGCCCAGCGCCGCCAGATCGCTCGCGACGGTGGCGAGGTTCAATTTCAGCTTCGGAAGAAGATTATTTACCAGGTGCTTCTGGCGGGTGCTTAGCGGCCTCGATTTCCGGCGACCGTAGAGCCGTCTGCGTTTGGCATAGCCCGGTTTATCTGCTTGCACGCACGACCTCTGGAGTTCAACTCAATTCGGATTTGATCGCCTCGGCCAGATCCAGTTTTTCCCATGAGAAGCCGCCCTCATTATCGGGCTCCCGGCCGAAATGTCCATAGGCCGAGGTGCGCTCATATATGGGACGATTCAGGCTCAACAGCTCGCGTATGCCGCGGGGGCTGAGATCAACGATCCTGCTTAAAACTTTTTCAAGCGTGGATTCCTCGACAGTGCCGGTGTTGTGAAGATCGACATAGAGCGACAGGGGCTTGGACACGCCGATGGCGTAGGACACCTGAAGCGTGCACTTGTCCGCGAGCCCCGCGGCCACGATGTTCTTGGCGACGTAGCGGGCGGCATAGGCTGCGGATCTGTCCACCTTAGTCGGGTCCTTGCCGGAGAATGCACCGCCGCCATGGGGCGCGGCGCCGCCATATGTGTCGACAATGATCTTGCGGCCGGTCAGTCCGGCGTCTCCATCAGGCCCACCGATGACAAAACGTCCGGTGGGATTTATGTAAAGCTCGTCTTCGGGACACATCCAGCCATCGGGCAGAACGTCCGCGACAACGCCCCGCACGATGTTGTGGAGGTGATCCTGCGGCACATCTTCATTGTGCTGGGTCGAAACAACCACCGATGTCGCTCCGACCGGCTTGCCGTTTTCGTATTGCAGGGTGACCTGACTTTTCGAGTCCGGTCCGAGTTCCGGCATAGCGCCCGAATGGCGGCCCTTCGCCAGCTCCTCGAGAATACGATGGGAATAATGAATGGGCGCCGGCATGAGATTGTCCGTTTCGCGGCAGGCATAGCCAAACATGATGCCCTGATCGCCGGCCCCTTCGTCCTTCTGGCTTGCCTCGTCCGAATCAACACCCTGGGCGATATCCGCGGATTGTTCGTGGAGGTAATTTTCAAGACGCGCGTTCTTCCAGTGGAATCCCTCCTGCTCATAACCGATTTTTCGCACAGCCTCTCGAGCAGTTTGTTCGATCAATTCCTGTGAAATGGGCTCCGAGCATCGCACCTCACCGGCCAGTACAATGAGATTTGTGGTTGTCAGGGTTTCGACAGCAACGCGGCTCAAGGGATCGGTACCAAGATAAAGGTCGACAATTGAATCCGATATCCGGTCGCAAACCTTGTCAGGATGACCTTCGGACACCGACTCACTGGTAAATAAATACGAACTGCGTGACACTTTCACCCTCTTTCGAATTTTTTGATGGTTTCTCTTGGTTGGCTGGCTACGCCCAGGGAGGTTCCGGCTCCCAGCGGCAGCTATGGTTCGGCACAATGGCTGGATTTCATACAGGCTTTAAAATTTGGGTCAAGCGCGTTTTTGGGTGGAGATGGCGCGTATCGACTTGCCTAGTCGGATTGTTTGTCCGCCATGGCACGCACCAGTTCGATGACGTTGCGGCGTACCTTCGGATCGGTGATCTGCTGGAAAGCGCGATTGAGCTCGATGCCTTCGCGACTGCTGAGAAATTCCGAGAAATTGGGCTCGCTCTCCGATTCTGAAAACCCGGGCGTGCCATGGGTTTCATCAGACATGGGCATATCGTCGTAAAAGAACTGGACCGGAACCGCGAGTATTTGTGAAATCTCGTATAGACGGCTGGCGCCAATGCGGTTGGTGCCTTTTTCGTATTTCTGGATTTGCTGAAACGTCAGCCCCAGGAGCTTGCCGAGCTTTTCCTGACTAAGCTGCTTGATGCCACGCCGGATGCGTACCCGCGAGCCAACATGGACATCAATCGGATGGGGCTTTGCCGAACTGTAATCTTTCCTCGGCTTATTAGATTGATCGTCTTTATCAGTCACCTTGAAACCCATCCGTGGACGAACTGATTGCCCGTTACTTCTCTTTTATGAAAGCCATTCTTACAGGTCAAGCATTGTTATTACCAACTCCGCGCCAGCATCACTGTTTTTAACCAAATTAAGTCATTCTATCCAGCATTCAATTGAGGTTTTACATTTATTAGATTTCACCTGTCCTACCGCGCGCAACCAAAAACATTGCAATGAGGATGCTAAGTATCTCGAAGAACAATATACTTTCCCGGTACATTGCGTAGGTTGTCGGCGGCAACGCGGATGGGAGATGACTGTTCACCGCGCCCGTAGACATCAGCGGTATCCGATTCAATATTCTGCCGTAAGGATCGATAACCGCCGAAATTCCGGTATTCGCCACGCGCACCAGGGGTACGCCTTCTTCAATGGCGCGGATGCGCGCCTGATGGAAATGCTGATGGGGACCTGAGGTGCGGCCGAACCAGGCATCATTCGTCAGGTTCAGAAGCCAGGCCGGTCTTTTATCGCCATTGATGAATTTTCCCGGGAAGATAATCTCATAACAGATGAGAGGGACGGTTCGGGGCAATCCCTTGATGGTGAATTTCTGGCCTGCTCCGCCACTGGCAAATCCCCCTTTGAGACGGGTCAATTGCTCAAGCCCGATCGCTTCGAGAAAATTCTGGAACGGCAGGAATTCGCCGAAGGGAACCAAATGCATTTTGTCGTAGACCGCCAGCGTTCGACCGTCGGTGTCAAGCGCTAGCAGGCTGTTGAAAACCCGTCTTTTTATCAGGCTCCCCGGGGCCGCGCCGGGGGAGGGGCTTTCCTGCATTCGCAAGGCACCCGTTATAAGCACCGTATTCCCGGGAAGAAGGGCCGCGATCGCGTCGAGGGACTGCCGGCTTCGCAAGATAAGAAAGGGGAATGCCGATTCGGGCCAGATGACATGGGTGACATTGGTCAGTGCAGTATCGGCGGGGCCTGACCTGCCCGAGGTTACTTGCATCAGCCTGTTAAAGACCTGCTGACGGTTTTGCGGAAGCCATTTGTCTTTTTGTGGAATATTCGGCTGGACGAGACGTAACTTCACCCCGTCGACCGGATTTAATGGCGGCGCCGAGAAACGCGCATTGCCAACAGGCATGCCGATCAGAAATGCGGCAAGCGCCGCCCCCGGAAGAATGAGCCGGCCGGCGCCCGGCAGGCCCGTCTCATCCTGTTTTAGGACATGATCGATCAGGGGAACCGGGCTCGCAAAAATCAAGATGGCGAGCGGCGTCAGTCCATAGGCTCCGAAAAAGGCCGCCCATTGCATCATGCTCTCATTTCCTGTCAGGGAATACCCAAGCAGGTTCCAGGGAAAGCCTGTGAAAAGCTGGCCTCTGAGCCATTCGGTCACTGTCAGAGTGAGGGCGAGGGCAAGCAGACGATAGATCCCCGGTCGCCAGATCAAAGCCGCCGCAGCCGAGGCGAGGGCAAAGTAGAATGCGAGGCCGGCGGGCAGCAGCGTCACGGCAAATGGCAGCGCCCAGGCAAACTTATCAGCCTCCACGAGAAAAGCTTCTCCGATCCAGAAAAGGCTTGCGAGGAAATAGCCGAAGCCGAAGAACCAGCCGACAACAGCAGCGTTCCACGCTCTTCGACCGGGTTTCCCGTTCTCTGCCCTGGCAATGGTCCCGTCCAGGAGCAGTACAAAGACCGGGATGGTAATGAACATCACCGGCCAGGCAAAAAGAGGGGCCATGCTTAATACGCTTGCGGCGCCGGCCAGCATGGCGATGACATGAAGCCGCCAACCTTTCGCATCGCGAATTTTCGTTAAAAATTTCCGCATCATCTGCAACCGTGCAACTGGCGTGGTCATCAATCCCCGGAATGCCTGAGGTCTTTTGGATTGTCGATCTGCAATTTGCCTCGATGAATTTTGAGACGTTTGATACGACGCGAGTCCGCCTCGAGTATTTCAAACTCGATGCCTTTCGGGTGCGGCACCAACTCGCCGCGTACCGGAACCCGCCCAACAAGAGAAAATGATGAGTTTTTCAAACTCTTCGACCGGAGCCCGTGCTGAGGCGATCAGTCCCTGTATCGGGTCTTCGACGATCAGGTCGACAATCTGATCGTCATGCTCATCCTCGATCTCTCCAACAACCTGCTCGACCAGATCCTCAATCGACACCAGTCCGTCCGTACCGCCATATTCGTCTATCACGAGAGCCTGATGCGTGCGGGTCGACTGCATGCGCAAAAGAAGGTTCATTGCCGGCATGGACGGTGGAACGAAAAGTATGGGGCGGCGTATCCTGGCCGACATTATGGGTTTTGATAGATCTTTTTTCGAAAAGTCCTTGTCGAGCGCTTTTTGCGCCGTCTTGCCGTCTGAATCCCGGTCGTCGCCGTTTGAAGCCGGCCGCGCTCCATTTTTTGCGCCATTGCCCGATTTCCGCGCGGCTGAAAACTTTGAATCCATGAGCCATCCCACCAGATCCTTGATATGAATCATCCCCCGGGCATCGTCCAGAGTGTCGCGAAATACGGGTATGCGGGAATGGCCGGCATCCTTAAACAGGTTCAACAGCTCGCTGATCTCCGACTGTTCATCAATGGCTATGATGTCGGCGCGCGGGACCATGACATCTTCGACACGCAGGCCTCCAAGCCGCAACACGCGGTTGAGCATGTCCCGCTCCTGAGGTGAAAACACGCCTTTGTTTTCGGCATCGTCTTTCAGCGTATCGAGCAATTGCTCGCGCAGGGTCCGGCTCGTCTCCAGACCGAGTTTCGAGCGGATCAGATCGAGCCAGCCCGGCTGATCTGCGTCGTCATCGACTTCGCGGGAAGGTGCAGCATTTTCGTTCTGCACGTTTCTCTCCGACGGTTTCGTCTGTGGATTAGATGTTTTGGGTGTCTGCGCGACAGACATTATCGTAACTCTCCGGTCTTGGATCAGCTGTTCTGTTCGGACTTCTCGAATTCCACATGGGGATCGGGGATTTTCATTTTTTTCAACACCTCCGTTTCAACACCCTCCATCCTGGAAGCTTCACCGTCATTTTGATGGTCGTAGCCGAGCAAGTGGAGCACGCCATGCGCAATGAGATGGGCAAGATGATGCGTGACCGGTATTTCCCTGATGCGCGCTTCCTCGGCAATGGTTTCACAGGCCAGAACGACATCACCGAGTATCGCTTCCGATTCAGGGTGTTGCGGGTCGTCCCCTCCAAAGGGAAAGGACAGGACGTTGGTCGGCTTATTCTTGCCGCGAAATTCAAGATTGAGTTTCATGACAGCCGCATCGGAACTCAATACGATATTAATATGTGGCCGCACCCCGCTCCTTGCAATGCCGGGTGTTCCCGGCCCGGCTTCAAGAGCCGTCCGGACAGCCAGCCCGGCTGCCTTTCGCGCCAGCAGTTCGATCAGGTCGTCAGGACCGGGCCAGTCGCCGCCGTCACGCACGATTTCGACATGGCAACCGGCTCCGTCAAGGACGTCAAGATCGCCGTCCGCGAAATTCAGGTTGATTGTATGGTCGTTCATTGCTCTTTTTTGGCCTTGTCATAGGCGTCGACGATTTTGGAGACCAGCGCTCTTCTCACGACATCTTTCGAGCCAAATTTGATAAAGGCGATGTCGTCGATTTTGCGCAGCAACTTCTCTGCCTCGCGCAGGCCGGAGTTCTGTCCATGCGGCAAATCGATCTGGGAGGGATCGCCGGTAATGATCATTTTCGCACCTTCGCCGAGCCTTGTGAGAAACATTTTCATCTGCATGCCGGTCGAGTTTTGCGCTTCGTCAAGTATAACGAAGGCATGCGACAACGTCCTGCCGCGCATAAAGGCAAGCGGCGCGATTTCGATCATGCCGCTTTCCAGGCCACGCTCGACTTTTTCAGGGGGCAGCACGTCATAGAGCGCGTCATAGAGCGGACGCAAATAGGGATCGACCTTGTCGCGCATGTCGCCTGGCAAAAAACCGAGGCGCTCTCCAGCTTCGACCGCAGGCCGCGACAATATGATACGGTCGACCAGTCCCCGCTCGAGCTGCGATGCCGCCGCGGCTACTGCCAGATAGGTTTTGCCCGTTCCCGCGGGACCTGTCGAAAAGACGAGATCCTTGGCTTCGATTGCTTTCAGATACAGGCTCTGGGCCGGTGTCCGCGCAGTGATTGTCCTTTTCCGCGTGCGCACCTGTGCCATGCCGCCCTTGGAATGGTCGAGCGAAGCGGGGGCCTGGCCCGCATCGTCTTCACCAATGCGCGTGTGATTCGCGTGGCGGAGCGCGCCCTCGATATCGCCGGCCCCGATAGCATCGCCCTTTTCGAGACGCGAATACAGATGCTCAAGCACTTCCTTTGCCATCAGGCAGGAAGCTTCGGGCCCCCTCAAGACCACCATATTGCCATGGGCATGGGCATCGATATCAAGATGTTGCTCAATCAGGGCCAAATGCGCGTCGTGTTCACCCAATAATGAGGCCAGATGCCGGTTGTCGGCGAATTCCGCCGTAATTTCGGAACTGCCGTCCTTATTACCTGGTGATTTTTTCTGGGCGCGTCTGGAAGGCTCTCGGACTTCTGTCAAAGAGTATATCCCCCGAATGTAATGTTCATTTCTGACATATGGGTATTATAGCAGGTGTCATCTCGTCTCGGCAAACCCGAACATTCCGGCATCAGCCGTTTGACGCATTCTATTCTTTACAGCTAGCGAGCGCGGGCGTCTTTTTTATGACGCCGGTGAGGCTGTTGCGGCTGGCGCCCGAAATAACCACATCGACAATCGCATTAGTATGGGCAAGGCAGTCGTCAACATGGACGGCCTGCAGATAGGGTGAACGGCCGACAAGCTGTCCCTGTTCGCGGCCCGGCCTCTCAAAAAGAACCGGAACCTGACTACCGACGCAGGCGGCATTGAATGCAGATTGCTGGGCGCTTAGCAGGGATTGCAGCTTAGCGAGGCGTTCCGCCTTAACTTCCTCGGGGACATGATTTTCCATGGCCGCGGCCGGGGTTCCGGGTCTCGAGCTGTACTTAAAAGAGTAGGCCTGGGCAAAACCGATATCCTCGATCAGCTTCATCGTCGCATTGAACTCTTCGTCCGTTTCGCCGGGAAAGCCGACGATGACATCTGTCGAAAGGGCAATATCGGGGCGCGCGTTCCGCAGGCGCCTGATAATCGCGCAATATTCCTCGACCGTATGTTTTCTGTTCATTGCTGCAAGAATGCGGTCCGACCCCGACTGAAACGGCAAGTGCAGATAAGGCATCAGTTTGGGATTGTTTCGATGCGCATCAATCAGATCGTCGGTCATGTCGTTGGGGTGGCTCGTGGTATAGCGCAAGCGCTTCAGACCAGGAAATTGCGCCAACCGATCCAGCAGATTAGCGAGGGTCCACGTGCTGCCGTCCTCTGCCTTACCGTGATAGGCGTTCACATTCTGGCCGAGAAGCGTAAGTTCCTGAACGCCATTTTCGATCAGCCCCCGGGCTTCCACGATCAGCTCTTCGGGTGTCCGTGAATATTCTACTCCGCGTGTATAAGGCACGACACAGAAGGTACAGAACTTATCGCATCCCTCCTGAACCGTCAGAAATGCGGTGCAGGACTTCGGAGCGCGGATCTTGGGAAGCTGTTCGAACTTACCGTCAGCGGGGAAGCTCGTGTCGATGACATGGCGCCCCTCCTGTTCGGCGCGAAATACGAGATGCGTGAGATTTTGAAAGCTTTGCGGGCCGACGACGATATCGACCACAGGCGCGCGGCGGACGATTTCCGCACCCTCGGCCTGGGCGACGCATCCGGCAACCGCGACGATCGTTTTTTTGCCGGCGCGGCTGCGGTCCGCCTTGATGGCGCGAATTCGGCCGAGTTCGGAATAAATTTTTTCGGCGGCTTTTTCACGGATATGGCAAGTGTTCAAAACAATAAGATCCGCGTCGGCCATTTCGTTCGCCGCGCGATAGCCGAGAGTCTTCATGGTGTCAGATATCCGTTCCGAATCGTAAACGTTCATCTGGCAGCCATATGTCTTGATGTATAGCCGTTTCGACATATTCTCTGGCTCATTCCTGTATGGACGTGATTCCGTCATTTTACAGATCAGACTTTCCTAAATTGTTACCAAATCTACTGTTTATCAAATTAACCGCAGATGAATATGCGCCGAAGCTCGCCCTCGGTAAACCTGCTGAAACTGTGGGGTAGTGATCAGCCGGATTCCGCATCTTCCTCGTTTCGCGGCACGCAGTAAAGCTCGAGTTTGTGGCCGACGATTTCATATCCGTGTTCGTGCGCAATCCTTACCTGCAGCCGCTCGATCTCCTCGTTCAGGAACTCGATCACCTTGCCGGATTTAATGTCGATCAGGTGATCGTGATGTTCGCGGCCGACCTGCTCATAACGGGCGCGGCCTTCGCCAAAATCATGTCTTTCCAGTATCCCGGCATCCTCGAACAGACGGACCGTGCGATAGACCGTAGACAAAGAGATGTGGGGATCCTTGAGGTGGGATCTCTTAAACACTTCTTCAACATCGGGGTGGTCATCCGCCTCCGACAGGACACGAGCGATCACCTTGCGCTGCTCGGTCATGCGCATGCCCTTTTCCGCGCAGAGACGCTCGAGGCGGGAAACTTCCGGGGAATCAGCTTTTGTCATGCCTTTCCTTATCACATGGACGGCGGTTCAATAAACTCCAGGATCGGAAATTCCGTCCGGCAGTCTCTTAAGCAAGCGGCCCAATCGGTCAGAGCGATTTTTCCAAAATGATTGCGTCGCTTCGTTCATCCCCGCTGCGGCCCTTGTAGTAAGCCTGGCGGCTGCCGACCGCCTTGAATCCGAGTTTTCTGTATAGCGCCCGCGCCGATTTGTTGTCGCGTCCAACTTCGAGGAAGATTTTTTCGACCCGTTCGGATTCGAGAATTTCACAGATGCGGTAAAGCAGCCCGGTTGCGATCCCGCGGCCGCTATGTTCTGGCAGGACCGCGATGGACAGGATTTCGGCCTCTTTCGCAATCGTTCTCACGAGTGTGAAGCCGACCGCTATTTCGTCCGTACCTGGCACATGGGCGACGTATGCCCGGTGGACTGAATTCTTTAAAAAGGTTTCGAAGGTCCCGGCGCTCCAGGAGTGGGGGAAACAGTGGCCGTGAATTTGCGCCAGGACATTCGCGTCTCCGGCGTCCACCTCTTTGACATTGATGTCCAGTCTTACATAGCTCATTTTGAACGAGGCCCGCCGCTCCCAATACGGGAGATTGCCTTGCCGGATTGCGACTTGGCATCTGGAGGACGCAAATACAGGGGGCTGACATGTTCTTCGGGTGCCACCACGCCCGCGGCCACTTCGGCGAGATCCCTTGCGTCCGGCTGAATGTCGCTCAGTTGTGCCATGAATTCTTGCCTTGCGCCAAGTTCCTCTTGCGCGAACATGGGGGCCGCACTGCCGACAATTATCGAATTCGGATATGTCCCCTTAACCAGGTCAATCGCGCTTGACAGCGTTGCGGCCTGCGCCCGATCAAGCGGTACGCCTGTATTGTCGAATGCCTGGATGTAAACATCGCCGCGACGCGCATCGACAGCGACTACAACCGGACGGCCCCCAATGCCGCTCTCAAACTCTCGCAGGGCATTGAGCGCGATGATGCGCAGGCTTGTTTCGCTGAACATTCCACATCCCGCCGCGAAGGCCAGTCCGCGGGCTGCCGCAATTCCGATCCTGACGCCTGTGAACGTTCCCGGTCCCGAAGTCACGGCGATACGATCCAGGTCATGAAGGTCGATTTGGGCCGCATCGCGGACCCGTTGGATCATGGGAATGAGCTCTTCCGCATGGCCGCGCTCCATCCGTTTGTGCTCAAAGTGAATGGATGGCGACATCGACCCGCCGCCGGTTCGGATTGCGACGGAACAGGCAGCCATGGTGGTGTCGATGGCAATTATGTTCATGTGCCGTTTTATCGGGGCTTAAAGGATTTGTGCTATCTCATCGAAAGTAAATCTCGGGGATCGCTCGAAGATTGCCGACGGATCGCCGGTGCCGAGATTGCAGAGAAAATTGGATTTGGTCTGGGTACCCGCAAAAAATTCCGCGTCCACGGCTTCATTGTCGAAACCGGACATCGGACCGGTATCAAGCCCTATGGCCCTGGCTGCCAGAATGAAATATCCGCCCTGAAGGGTGCCGTTGCGCAGCGCCGTTTCGTGGATCAGTTCCGGGTTTCCCTCGAACCAGCTTTTTGCATCCGTGTGGGGAAACAGTTTGGGCAGGTGCTGATAAAATTCGAGGTCGTAACCAATGACAGCCACCACAGGGGCGGTCATTGTCTTCTCCACATTCGCTTCCATCAAATGCGGTTTCAGTCTCGCCTTGGCTTCATCGGAGCGCAGAAACAGAATGCGGGCCGGCAGGCAGTTGGCACTCGTCGGCGCCATCTTCATCAGATCGACCAGATGCCGAAGCTGATCGTCCGTTACATCGGCGTCCTTCCAGGCATTATGAGTACGCGCATCAAGAAAAAGACGCGACAGTGCTGCTTCGTCAATTACTCCGCCCATGCTCGCTCCGTTTTATGCAATGAAAAATTCGTTCAACGGCTGTGTATCACATGAACAGCCCCGCCACAAAGGACGGGGCTCATGCACTTGTATTCCGTGTATTTCAGGCTGGCCTTGATCATTCCGGACTAAAACCGGACCAAAGCTAGACCGGGCGGACTTCCTGTACTTCCGGCAGGAAATGCTTGAGGAGATTTTCGATGCCGTTTTGAAGAGTCGCGGTCGAACTCGGACAACCGGAACAGGCACCGCGCATCTGTAGATAGACGATGCCGTCGCTGTAATCATGAAAAACGATATCGCCACCATCCTGCGCAACGGCAGGACGAACGCGCGTTTCAAGCAATTCCTTGATGGTATCGACGGTTGCCTGATCCTTGCCGGCAAACGTTTTTTCCGAACTCGCCGTCGAGCCGGCGTCACCATTGTTGAGGACCGGGCTTTCGGTTAAATAATGATCCATGATCGCACCGAGAACCATCGGTTTCAGGTGCTGCCAGTCGGCATCGCCCTTCGTCACCGAAATAAAATCAGTCCCGAAAAACACACCCTCTACGCCGTTGACGTCAAAAATTCGGGCGGCAAGGGGCGATTCCTGTGTTGCTTCCTCAGCATCGCGGTAATCGCGGGTACCGCTTGAGAGTACTGGTTTGCCGGGCACGAATTTCAGCGTCGCCGGATTGGGGGTCGCCTCAGTTTGAATAAACATGATTGCTCAACCTGCTCCTAGAATTCAGTTAGTTTAGAGTCATTCTATACACAATATCGGGATTGCGTCAAAAAATACCAGTCTCCATTGGCGAATGATGCTTTCTACCTTTGGATAAGCTGCTGGCTTCCCGGGGGTGATCAACAGGCCAACGATCTATTGCTCATGCAAGATGGGCAATTTCATCCCGAGTGAGGGTGCCGGGCACAATATAGATCGGTATCGGGAAATTACCCGCCCAGCTTCCCTGGCCAAGCGCCTCCACCAGCGGACCCGGGCCCTGACTTTCGGCCGACGCGCCAAGCACGAGCACGGCGACATCCTCGTCCTGTTCGATGAAGCGCACGATTTCCGTTGCGGGATCGCCCTTGCGAACGACTGTTTCCGTGCTCAAATCATCGAATCCCATGTCCTGGAGTTTTTTACGATAAAGGCGAAACACAGATTGCGCCCGCGTCTCCTCGGCCTCGTTTTCGACCTCGTGAATTCCAACCCAGCGCCGCATCACGCCAGCCTCTATGGGATAAAAAAGCGTAATGCTGCCTTTGGTCCGGCTGGCTACGCGCGCGGCAAAATACAAAGCGACTTCGGATTCGGGGGTTGCGTCGACGATCACCATAAATTTTCGGGTGTGGCCTTTTTCAAAGGCCTGTCTTGTTTTTCTATCCGCCATGCACAAATGCCGCCATATAATTAACTCCGCTGTTTGAATTCCGGAATGGACAATAACCGCCCAACACGGAATTTCAAAATACGAAATTTTCAGCCCGAGGCTTTTCCCCGAAATTGTCAGCTGACAATAAAACCCACAATTTCCCGAATTTCCGCCATATGGGGATCGGCGATTTCATGAGCCCGCCCGGCGCCATCGGCCAGAATCGCATCGATTTCACCCGGGTCTTCCATCAGACGGCGCATTTCCTCTCCTATGGGTGATATATTCTCCACCGCGAGGTCGACGAGCGCTTTTTTGAAATCGGAGAACTGCCTGCCACCAAATTCGGCCAATATGTCATCACCCGACCGTTCGGCCATTGCCGAGTAAATGCCGATCAGATTGGCTGCTTCCGGCCGGCCCTCCAATCCCGCCGCCTCGGACGGCAGGGGCTCGGGATCGGTTTTCGCCTTGCGCACCTTTTTGGCAATGCTGTCTGCATCATCGGTCATGTTGATGCGGGACAGGTCGGAGGGATCTGATTTTGACATTTTACTCCGGCCATCGCGCAGCGACATGACGCGAGTGGCCGGTCCGGTTATTAACGGCTCGGGCAACGGAAAATAACCGTCAGCAAAACCGGAGGCAGCACAGCTATCGGAAAAATCGGTGTTGAATTTCTGCGCGATGTCTCGGGCCAGTTCCAGATGCTGCTTCTGGTCCTCGCCGACCGGTACGTGGGTGGCACGGTAAAGAAGAATGTCGGCTGCCATCAGATTGGGATAGGCATAGAGGCCGACGGATGCGTTTTCACGATTCTTTCCGGCCTTCTCCTTGAACTGGGTCATGCGATTGAGCCAGCCCATACGGGCGACACAATTGAAGATCCAGGCCAGTTCCGCATGACCGCTGACAGCGCTTTGATTGAAGATAATATGTTTTTTGGCATCGATGCCGGCGGCGAGAAACGCCGCTGTCACCTCGCGGGTGTTGTGCCTGAGCTCACCCGGATCCTGCCAGACCGTGATGGCATGGAGATCGACGACACAGAACAGGCAGTCATGGCTTTCCTGCAACGCCACGAATTTCGTGATGGCGCCAAGATAATTGCCAAGGTGAAGATTGCCTGTGGGCTGGATGCCTGAGAACACCCGTTCCTGAAGTTTCATGTTATCGCCTAAAACTTTCTTTCAACATCAAATGCGGCCGCGCAAAAGGGCGGGGATCCGCGCGACGCCCAATATATGTATTGCCGAAGCGAATATGCCGAGCCCCAGGGCAATGAGCAATCCAAGCGCCGCCACCTGAAGGCCTATGCCCTTGCCGGCCAGTAGATAAGGCATCGCCCACTGGGCGCCTGACCACACGCACACACCCATCACAACGCTCGACAGGAATATGAGCGGCAGATTTCGCCTAAGGCGGGCATCAAATTCGAATTGTCCGGTTTTTGCAAGCGCCCCCCAAAGAAGTCCGGCATTGACCCAGCCCGCAATGGTCGTTGCTATGGCGATGCCCAGATGCGGCATTACCCCATATGATTTGAACAGGTAAAACAGGCCGAGGGAAAAAATCACATTCACAGCCATGCTGATTGCCGCGAACTGCATCGGCGTCCGGGTGTTTTCGCGGGCGAAGAAGGCCGGTGAAAATACCTTGATGAGTACGAATGCCGGCAGCCCCCATGCAAAGGCGCTCAAGGCGAGGGCGGTGGCTGTGGTGTCGGACGCTGTAAAAGCGCCGCGCTCGAACAGCACATGGATAATGGGCGTGGGGATCAGGAAAAGGGCGATGGACGCGGGCACGGTGAGCAGCAGCGCGAATTCGAGGGACCTGTTCTGGCTGTCATGCACTGCCTGCATGTCATCGGCGCGCAGTTTTCTCGATATGTCCGGCAGGAGAACGACGCCGATTGCGATCCCGACCACGCCGAGGGGCAATTGATAAATGCGGTCGGCATAATAAAGATAGGAGACGGCGCTGTCCTGCAGGGACGCGATAATGGTGCCGATGAGAATATTCACCTGGGTAATGCCGCCGGCGATGATGCCGGGAATGCCTAATCTGATGAGCTTTCTAACCCCCGGTGTCAGGCGCGGCCTGCCCGGTTTTAATCTCATGCCGGAATTGGTGGCGGAATTCACCAGCATTACGAGTTGAAGGACGCCCGCGAGCGAGACGCCAACCGCCAGTATAATACCTGCGCCCGGTTCGTTGCCAAGGTCGAGAAGCGCCGCGATGGCAATGGACGATATCAATATGACATTGAGGACGATCGGGGCGGCGGCGGCGGCGGCGAATTTGCCAAGGGCGTTTAATAGACCCGAAAGCAGCGCCACCAGGGACATGCAGAGGAGATAGGGAAATGCGATACGGGTCAATAATATCGTGAGGTCGAATTTTTCGGGGTCATCGGAAAATCCGGGCGCGATCGCATACATCAGTACGGGCATGGCGATCTCCGCCAATGCGGTAAAAACCAAAAGCGTAAAAAGAAGAACGCTTAGCGCCTCCTCGGCGAATTGTTTCGCCGAGCCCCTGCCCTGCCCTTCAAGCTCTTTCGAAAAGAGGGGAACGAAGGCCGCGTTAAAGGCGCCTTCGCCAAACAGGCGGCGAAAAAGATTAGGAAAACGAAAGGCGACAAAAAAAGCATCCGCCACTATGCCTGTGCCGAGGACCGCTGCGATGGAAATATCGCGTATGAATCCCAGCACGCGGCTTATCATCGTAAGGCCGCCTACGGTCATGAATGATTGATACAATTTCATGATTGGTTGCCTTATAAGACATGCAGCGCGATCACAAGTTATTCCTTATTGCGCCCGCCCGGCCGGTGTATTGATTGGCGCCTGAAGCGAAGAGCGCCCGCAAGAATTAGGATATCCCGGACATGGGTGTGAGCGGTGGATGATCCCATCAGCTTCATGGTTCATTTCAAAGTACCGAATGAATGCGATTGATAATCACCTTTTGACGCTCTTGGTCAAGGACCTGCCCTCCCGCCAGATTGGTGACATAGAAAACATCGACCACCTTCTCGCCATAGGTGACGATCTGCGCGGAATTGACGATCAGGCTGAGTTCCGAAATCGTACTGGCGACTGCATAGAGGAAGCCGGGGCGATCGAGACCCTTTACTTCGATCACGGTGTAGACATTGGAGAGATTGTTATCGAGCGTTACACTTGGTTCTATCTTGAACGCACTCACACGGTCAGCCGGTTTGCGTTTCTTCGCCAGGACATCATTGAGATTGATCTCTCCGCTCAGCAGTTTTTCAATGGTGTCGGAAATCCGCTTGCCACGGCGGTTTTCATCTTCGTCTCGTTCGAACTCGCGCCGCAACAGAAACGTGTTCAATGCCCAGCCGTCGCGCGTGGTCCAGATCTGGGCGCCCATGATATTTGCGTCGGCCGCTGCACAGGCGCCGGCCATGAACGAGATCAGGTGGGGATGATCGGGCGTGAATATTGTCAGCTCGCTTATGGCGGTCCAATCGTCGGTGATGAATTCCGTGCCGATGTAGACATCTTCCTCTTCAACACGTCGCATCAACTCGGCGTTGCGGACATATCTCTCGGTTTCGGACCGTGTCCAGTAATAGGGCGAGTGGCGTCCGATAATGTGCTCCACGGTGTCTTTCGGCCAGGATTTCAGCGCTTCGCGGAAGTCGCTCTTGGCGCGATCGATGCGCTCTTCGACATTGGTCCGGCCGATTCCCTTGGTCAGCATGGGTGCGGTCTGATAATAGAGCGTGCGCAACAACTCCCCTTTCCAGCCGTTCCAAACACCCGGACCGACGGCGCGTATATCGACGACCGTCAATATGAGAAGCTGTTTTAAATGTTCGAGGCTTGGAATCTGCCTGGCGAAATCGCGGATCGTTTTCGGGTCGGATAAATCGCGACGCTGGGAGATCTCGCTCATAACGAGATGCTTTTCGACCAGCCAGGTGGTCATTTCGCTTTCTTCATCACTCAGTCCGAGACGGGGGCAAAGGTCGCTCGCTACGCGCGCGCCGGCGATGGAATGATCCTCTTTGCGCCCCTTGGCTATATCGTGCAGAAGAACCGCGACGTAGCTCACATTCCGGCTTTTCAGTTGCTGAATGATTTTCGACGCTACCGGATGTTCGTCCTCGAGCGTACCCTGTTCGATCCTGGACAATATTCCGATGGCGCGAATGAGATGCTCGTCGACGGTGTAGTGATGGTACATATTGAACTGCATCATCGCCACGATGCGACCGAACGCCGGAATGAAGCGACCGAGTACTCCGCATTCGTTCATTCCACGAAGAATATTTTCCGCATTTTGCTTCGAGGTTAGCAGCTCCATGAATGCCCTGTTCGCCTCGGGATCGTTTCTCAGATCATCGTCGATCGTCGTCAGAGCGCCTCTTAGTTGGCGGACGGCATCGGGATGCAGGAGGACGTCATGGCGCTCGGCCTCCAAAAACAAATTGATAATATTGATCGGTTTTTCACGAAAGGCGGCCTCACTGTTGATCGTGATCCTGTTGTTCTCGATACGGAAATCGCCAAGGTCGAGTACTTTGTCACCCTTTTTCCACGATAGCGGTTTTAAAAGGTTGCTGAGACCGGGCGTCGATTTCAATTCGCGAATTTCCAGTGCCGAACAAAGGATCCGGGTCAGGTCGCCCACGTCCTTCGCAACCAGGAAATAATGCTTCATAAAGCGCTCGACGGCCTTCAGGCCGCCATGTTGTTTGTAACCCAGGCGTTCTGACAACACCGGTTGAAGATCAAAGGTCAGGCGCTCTTCGGGACGTTTTGTCACAAAGTGCAAATGGCAGCGAATGGTCCAGAGGAAATCCTCGCACTTGCGATAGGTGTGATATTCGTCGCTTGTGAAAAAATCCGAGGGCGCTGCACTTTCGCTGGGCGCGCCTTCGTTGAGATATTTCGTCAGCCAGTGAAGCGTATGAAGATCGCGCAGGCCACCCTTGCCGTCCTTGATGTTGGGCTCGACCAGATAGCGCGATTCTCCGGAACGGGCATGGCGCAGGTCCCGCTCCTCAAGTTTTGCCTCGATAAATATCTGCGCCGTGCCCCTCACGACATCGTCGATAAAATGCAGTTCGAGTTCTTTGAACAGGGCGTGCTCGCCGAGGATATAACGCGAATCCAGCAATGACGTGCGAATCGTCATGTCCGATAAAGCCTGACGGACGCACTCGGCAACGGTACGGGATGCATGCCCGACCTTAAAACCAAGATCCCACAGCATATAGAGTATGTATTCGGTGACGCTTTCACCCCAGGCGGTCTGCTTGTAGGGAAGGAGGAAAAGGAGATCGATATCGGATCCCGGCGCCAGCAGATTGCGGCCGTAACCGCCGGTGGCCACAATGGTCATCTTTTCCGCGGCCGACGGGTTGCTGGCGTGATAAACATGGCGGACGGCGAAATCGTATATCAACGAGATCAACGCATCCTGAAATCTCGATAAACCCTCGGCGCAGGCCCGACCGTTGCCGTCCTCAATCAATTGCCGTTCGGCATTTGCGTGGGCGCGCTCGGTCAGGTCTTTCAGGTAATCCAGAACCGCCCGGCGCAGCTTCGTTTCGCGCCCGCTAAGATCGCGATAAAATCCGGTCAAATCCGCACGCGCCTCGTCCGGGTCGAAGTAAGGCGATTGAATGGGCAGGGTTTTATCCATGATTTCTATCTGTCGGTCCCCGAAATTCGATG
Source organism: uncultured Hyphomicrobiaceae bacterium (assembly GCA_947258705.1). Taxonomy (GTDB): domain Bacteria; phylum Pseudomonadota; class Alphaproteobacteria; order Rhizobiales; family CAMYJA01; genus CAMYJA01. The sequence continues at coordinate 50,432 of CAMYJA010000003.1, forward strand.
ATTGTGCGATTGGTCATTGCCTTCTTCATTATGGCCCGAATTGATCTTAACGGTCGAGCATTATGGTTTTCAGCCGAAACAGGATGTCGAGGGCCTCCTTCGGTGACAATTCATCGGGATTAACCGCCTCGAATTCCTGCTCAAGGCGGGAGGACGTTGCAGTTTCCGCCTTATGCCCCTTGGGCCGCGCGGCGGCAAACAAAGGCAGATCCTCGATGATATTTTCCGTCGTGACCTTGCGGTCGGTCTCCTCCAGCAGCGCGAGAACTTCCGATGCCCGCGCAATGACTTCGTGCGGAAGCCCTGCGAGTTTCGCGACCTGAATGCCGTAGGACCGGTCGGCCGCGCCCGGGACCACCTTATGCAGGAATATGATCTCTCCGCGCCACTCCTTCACATCAATGGTCACATTGGCGAGATTATGAAGCTTCGACGAGAGTGCGGTCAGTTCGTGGTAATGGGTGGCAAAAAGCGCCCGGCAACGGGAGATTTCGTGCAGATACTCGATGGTCGCCCAAGCGATGGACAGGCCGTCGAAGGTGGCCGTTCCACGTCCGATTTCATCGAGAATGACAAAGGAGCGCTCCGTCGCCTGATTGAGAATGGCGGCGGTTTCAACCATTTCCACCATGAAGGTCGAACGGCCGCGGGCCAAATCGTCCGATGCGCCAACGCGGCTGAAGACACGGTCCAGAGTGCCGATATGGGCGGAACGCGCTGGCACGTATGATCCCATTTGGGCAAGAATGGCAATGAGCGCGTTCTGGCGAAGATATGTCGATTTACCCGCCATGTTCGGTCCCGTTACGATCCAGATGCGGGCGGAGCCGCTTTCTTCGAATCCGCTTGGATAAAGATCGCGCGCGGAGGCGTCACCTTCGTCATCGCGATCATTGGCATCGTGATCCGGGTCGGATGTTGCCGGTTCTTCCTGATGCACGAGAATGCAATCGTTTTCGATAAATTCGCCCTTGAGCGCTTTTTTCTGCGCCTGCTCGACCACCGGGTGCCGTCCGCCCCTGACGTCGAAAATGGTGGATCGGTCGAGCCGGGGCCGAGTATAGTTCTGCTCTTCCGCGAGTTCCGACAATCCGCAAAAATGATCGAGTTCGGCGATGGATTTCGCCGTCGCGCCCACCTTCGCCTCTTCGGCCAGGATCTCTGCTTCGAGGGTGTCGAATATTTCGCTCTCGAGCGCCAGGGCGCGGTCACCGGCGGTGATGATCTTCTGCTCGATTTCGCTTAATTCGGCGGTTGTGAAGCGCATGGAATTCGCCAGTGTCTGGCGATGTATAAAATGCTCAGCATGGGGCGGCCCGGACAGGGCTGCGGCATTGCCGGCGGTGACTTCGACAAAATAACCAAGCACATTATTGTGCCGCACCTTGAGCGATTTCACCCCGGTCAGATCCTGATATTTGACCTGGAGCTCGGCCACGACCTTGCGGCTCTGGTCTCGCAATTTTCGATTTTCATCGAGATCGGGATTAAATCCCTCGCGGATAAATCCGCCATCTCGCCGGAGGGCCGGCAGTTCGTCCTTGAGCGCCGCATTGAGCTTGTCGAGGAGTGCGGAGCCCGAGCAGTCGAGCGCTTCGAAAATGTCCGTCAGTACAGGAGGCTCGGACAGGGTATCTTCAACCGCGCCGGGCTTTTTCCTTTTATTCCAGGCCTCTCTCGATGCGCAGAGGTCCGACGCACCGGCCAATCCATCACGAATCGCGCCCAGATCGCGCGGACTTCCCCGCCCGAAGGCAAGCCGCGATATTGCACGGGCTATATCGGGTATGCCGCGCAGCCGCGATTTAAGATCGGCCCTCAATCTCGTGTGCTCCAGAAGATACTGGACGCTGTCCAGTCTCCTGGAAATCTCGGCCGGATCGGTCAAGGGGCGTGCCAGCCGGATGGCCAGTTCGCGAGCGCCCGCGCCCGTCACGGTACGGTCGATGGCGCTCAGAAGACTTCCACGCCTGTCGCCCGATGTTGTCCGCGTCAGTTCCAGATTGGTGCGCGTTGCAGCGTCGATTATGAGAGCGTCGTCACTGCTCGTTCTTTTCGGCGCCCGCAAAACCGGTTTTTTGCCGATCTGGGTAAGAGCCACATATTTAAGGAGCGCTCCGGTGGCCGCCAGTTCATTGCGCGAAAACCGCCCGAACCCGGCTAGCTCCTTGACGCCCAATTGCTCTTTCATATCCCGCTCGCCATTGATGCTCGAGAAATAGGCAGCGGGAACGGGCGTGAGCGATGCGCCGAGCTGTTCCGCGATTGCACCAAGCGAGCCGTTCGACACGTGCTCGTCGGGAACGATCATTTCGCTCGGTGCGATGCCGGCCAGCTCGCCGCCAAGATCGATCTTTGGCGCCTCGCCCATGATAAATTCACCGGTCGAGATATCGAGAGATGCAAAGGCAATCTGCTCCTCTTCCTCCTTGGCATTTTTGGAGCGCCAGAACAGGGCGGTCAGAAAATTCGCCCGGGTGGCATCTAGAAGACTGTCCTCGGTCAGCGTGCCGGGCGTCACCAGGCGCACGACGTCGCGTTTGACGACCGATTTGGCACCACGTTTTTTTGCCGCGGCGGGATCTTCCAATTGTTCGCAGACGGCAACCCGGTGTCCAAGGCGGATCAGCTTCTGGAGATATTCGTCGGCCGCGTGCACGGGCACGCCACACATGGGAATGTCCTGGCCCTGATGCTTGCCGCGTTTCGTGAGCATAATTCCAAGGGCCCGCGATGCCGTCTCTGCGTCATCGAAGAAGAGCTCGTAAAAATCGCCCATGCGGTAAAACAGGAGACTGTCGGGATTGGCGGCCTTTATTTCGGTATATTGCATCATCATCGGCGTTACCCGTGCGTCGGGTTCCGGCTTACCGGTCTTTGACCCGGACACGGGGGGCGTTTTTTTCCCGCGCACCGGTGATGGTGGCGGAACGTCCTGCACAGTTTCTTCTACTGTCTTTGAGTGCTTTTTACCCGTCATTGGCCGGTCTTGCGCCTTCGATCAGATGTTGTTCGAGTATGGCTGCGCCCCTTTATCCATTTTCAACCGGCCCATCCGTCCGTTCAGGCAGGAAAAATCAGGTAGGTAGCTCCTTTCAACATCCTCGTATGTTGTTCTCTCATGTGGCTCGGTCTATGTTGAATTGCATTCTTAGACTAAATTTCCATCGTCGTTTCAATATTATCCACCGAAAGCTTTCATCCCCACCATGGCGAAAAATAAAATCAATGTGGAATTGACCGATCAAGAAGCGCTGCTGTTTCACAGTCAGGGCAAGCCCGGCAAGCTGGAGATACAGCCAACCAAGCCGATGAACACCCAGCGCGATCTGTCGCTGGCCTATTCGCCGGGTGTCGCGGTCCCGGTACAGGCCATCGCCGAAGATAAAAATCTGGCTTACGAGTATACCGCCAAGGGTAACATGGTCGCCGTCATTTCGGACGGTTCGGCCATTCTCGGCCTGGGCGATCTCGGCCCGCTCGCGTCGAAACCGGTTATGGAAGGCAAGGCTGTACTTTTCAAACGATTCGCGGACGTGGATTCCATCGATCTCGAGGTCGACACGTCAGACGTGGACGAATTCGTCAATTGCGTGCGTTATCTCGGTCCCGCGTTCGGCGGCATCAATCTTGAAGACATCAAGGCGCCCAACTGTTTTATCATCGAACAGCAATTGCGCGAAATGATGAACATCCCGGTCTTTCATGACGACCAGCACGGGACCGCCATTATCGCTTCGGCTGCTCTTATCAATGCGCTCGATCTCACCAACCGCAATATCAGGGACATCAAACTTGTCGTCAATGGCGCCGGTTCGGCGGGCATTGCCTGTATTGAGCTCGTGAAGACCATGGGAGTTCCTCACGACAACGTCATTTTGTGCGATTCAAAGGGCGTTGTTTATCAGGGCCGCGAGGAGGGCATGAACCAATGGAAATCCGCTCACGCGGCCAACACCGATGACCGCTCGCTCGAAGATGCCATGAAAGGAGCGGATGTCTGTTTCGGCCTGTCGGTAGCGGGCGCCATCAGCAAGGACATGGTGGCCAGCATGGCCGACAAGCCGATAATTTTTGCGATGGCGAACCCTGATCCCGAAATCACCCCCGAAGAGGTCGCGGAAGTCCGCGATGACGCGATCATGGCGACCGGCCGCTCCGACTATCCCAACCAGGTTAATAATGTTCTGGGCTTTCCGTATATTTTCAGGGGCGCTCTGGATGTCCAGGCGCGCACCATTGATGACGGGATGAAGGTGGCCGCCGCCGAGGCCATTGCCCAGCTTGCCCGCGAGGATGTCCCCGACGAGGTCGCCATCGCCTATTCCGGCAAGGCGCTGCGTTACGGGCCCGAATACATTATTCCCGCACCGTTCGATCCCCGCCTGATCAGCTCGATACCCCCCGCTGTCGCGAAAGCCGCGATGGATTCCGGCGTTGCCCGGCGGACAATTGTCGATATGGAGGGGTATTCTTCGCATTTAAGCGGCCGGCTCGATCCCGTGGCAGGCTGGCTTCAGTCAATTTTCGAAAAAGTCAGGCAGAACCCTAAAAGGGTTGTGTTCGCCGAGGGCGAACAGGAGCAGGTCGTTCGCGCGGCAAATGCGTTTCTCAATCATGGACTGGGACGTCCGATCCTGATCGGCCGGGAGAGCAATATCAAGAATTCGTTCTTGACGACCGGCGTCAAGTTCCGCGACGCGTTTGAAATACACAATTCCCAAAATTCGGACCGTGCGCAGGAATATACGGAATTTCTCTATGCACGGCTGCAGCGGGATGGATATCTCAAACGCGACTGCCAGCGCATGGTCAATACGGACCGGAATATATTTGGCGCGTGCATGGTGGCGCTCGGCCATGCGGATGCAATGGTAACCGGTGTCACGCGAAGCTGGTCAACGGCGTTCGATCAGGTGCGTCTGGTGCTCGATCCCAAGCCCGGACACACGGTTATCGGTATTTCACTGGTCATATCGAGAGGACGCGCCGTCCTGGTCGCGGATTCGAGCGTCCATGATATGCCGACCTCGGAGGAGTTGGCCGATATCGCCACGGAAGGTGCGCATGTGGCGCGGCGGCTTGGTTATGAGCCACGTATCGCGATGCTGTCCTATTCAACATTCGGGCATCCACCCGGCGAGCGGTCCAGCCAGGCCCGCGAAGCGGTCAGAATTCTCGATGAGCGCGGCGTTGATTTCGAATATGACGGCGAAATGGCCGCCGATGTGGCTCTTAATCCCGAGGTTATGTCGCAATTCCCGTTCTGCCGGCTCTCGGATACGGCGAATGTTCTCATTATGCCGGCTTTTCACTCGGCCAGCATATCGACCAAGATGCTTCAGGAGCTGGGTGGAGCCACGGTGATCGGACCGATGCTCGTCGGCCTGTCACGGCCGGTCCAAATCGTCTCTCTCGGAGCCAAGGACAGCGACATCGTCAACATGGCAGCGCTCTCGGCTTACGATATCCATGGATAGATGACCGTGCATCGCGAATTGGCCCGGGTGAGCATTCCCGTGTGCTCCTGCCGCCCTATGGCCGATGGCTTATGCAGCGCACCATTTATTGATCAAATCGGTCAGCTCGGACATTTCAAACGGTTTCGCAAGATAATCGTCCATGCCGGCTTTGAGACATTTCTGCTTGTCCTCGACGAAAGCGTTCGCGGTCAGGGCGATGATCGGAGGCGAGCGGTCACCGCCCGTTTCCGTGCGATATAGCGCTTTTATTCGCGCCGTCGCCTCAAGACCGTCCATTTCCGGCATGTGGACATCCATCAGGATCAAATCAAATCTCTCGTTCCGCTCATCCAGGGTTTCCGCCACCCGGCTCAGCGCTTTGGCTCCATTGGTGGCATGGACCACTCCAAAGCCCGCTTTTTCGATGATATTGCGGGCCAGGACGGCATTGATTTCATTGTCTTCGACCAGGAGCACATTTCGAGCATGCTCGTGCGGCTTTTTCTCACGCGCTACTGAAATTGCCGGATCCTGTATCGCGGCACCACGCGGCACCTCGCTCCTTTTTCCCGACTGCAACAGCGCAAACATTGAATTGGGGCGGAATGGCTTGACCAGATATCCATAGATGTTTTCCGCCTGATAGGCCGTCAGGTTGTGGCGCTCGGCCGCCGTAATGAAAACAATTCCCAAAGGAGGCGCGCCGATGCCGGCGTGGCTTTCTATTGTTTTCAGGATTTGTGCCGCATCCTGCGCACTTGTGGCGGTATCGAATATGACGGCATCAATCCCGGCATTTTCAAGGAGCGCGTCAAAGTGCGGTGTTGCGTGATCGATTTCGGGATCCTCGAACACGTCATACGACATTGCCATCAATGCCCGGCGCATGGCCTTGCGCTGCACGGGGCTTTCGAGACGGAGCAGTACCGAGCGCCTTTTCGACGTTTCCGCCCAGCCCGATTTCAGCGACGGTGTTGCAGGATCGGTTTCGAGCGTCAGATGCAATTTGAAAATCGAGCCTTTTTCCGGACGGCTTTCGGCTTTGATGTCGCCGCCCATGATGCGGGCCAGGTTTCTGGAGATCGACAGCCCCAGTCCGGTCCCTGCGTGGCGCTTGGTGGTCGATCCGTCCACCTGTTCGAATTCGTTGAAAATGCCCGACAGGTCGTCGACTGAAATACCGATCCCGGTGTCTTCGATACGGACTACAAAACCTCGTTTTGCAGTCTTTGGGGCGCCTTCCCCGTCATCCTGCGCTTCGGCCCTGTAAGGCCCCTGTTCGGACCGGACATCAACGAATATGCCGCCCGTATCGGTGAACTTAACGGCGTTGCCGATCAGATTGATCATGATCTGGCGGATCCTGTGTTCATCTCCAATAAGAGTGCGGGGAATATTCGGGTCGATATTCCAGGCGATGTCGAGGCCCTTGTCATGGGCTCTGGGAGCGAGGAGTTCCACCACGCTGCGAATACTCTCATCAAGGGCGAAAGGCCCATTTTCAATTTCCACCATGCCGGCCTCGATTTTCGAGAAATCGAGGATTTCATCGATAATTGAAAGAAGCGTCTGGGCCGATTGGTCGATGGCAAGGGAATATGATTTCTGTTCGGGAGACAATTCCGTATCGATCAGCAGACCGGTCATGCCCATAATGCCGTTCATGGGAGTGCGGATCTCGTGGCTCATCGAGGCGAGAAATCTCGATTTGGCGATGTTGGCTGCTTCGGATTGATCGCGCGCCTTCTGTAATTCTATTTCGCTCTCTCTCTGGTCGGTGATATCGCGGCCAATGGATTGCACTTCGCGACCCTCCGGTCCATCGCCGGGAATAACCTGCTCCTCCCATTCGAACCAGCGGGGGCCGTTGACGGTTGAAATTTTCTGGCTGTAGCAATGGCTCTTTTGCGTCTCCAATACTCGTATGTCACGGCTCTCGTCGCCATCGAGAACGTCGATTGTGTACTTCCGGCCAAGGGCATTCTTCGCATCGACCCCAAATGATCGGCAGAAGGCGGAGTTAATGAATGTAAGCCTTCCCTCGACATCGCGGCGCAGGATAATGTCTTGCTGGCTGTCGAGAAGATCCCGGTAGCGCGCGACGTTTTCGCTGAGCTCCCAATGCGCGTCCCGTAAATGCTCGATGCCGCGCTCGAGCCGTTCATCAAGTTTCTCTACATGCTTGATGTCGGGTTCAGAAGCGCGCTTCCGGGTACTGTGTGTCGCATATAGCGATATGATCGCGAGAACGATAGCGCTCGTGATGAGCACAATTTTGCTGGCTCCGAACGGACCGGGCAGTTGCATGAGCCCCAGCAAAAGCGTGACGGTTGCCAACAGCACTGCCGGGAGCATCCAGCCCGGGATGCTGGTGGCGCCTTCTGCTTGCTGCGAACCCACGCGCCGATGACCATTGTCATGGCCATTGCCATGGCGATGGCGAGCCGGGGATGTCGCGGCCCGGTCCCCGGGCATGGCCGCGGAGAATTCATCGTCCGAAGCCGTAGAGGCCTCTGGCTTTGATTTTTCATCCGGATTGAGATCGGGAACGCGCTCGAAGATGGCCATTTATACACTCTGAGGACAGGGAGGCTCTTTTGCTCCGGTCAGATAAGCATATGACCCTTGAAATAGGGTTAGCGACCGATCCAGTTTGGCATGACCTGCGATCAGGGTTAACAAAGGGCAAAAATTATAGATGGCATTTTATCTATTGGAATAGCGGCGCTTCAGCCCTTGCCGGATTGGCCGCCGGGGCCGGCTACGAGTTCGATGGCGCGCTCCGTTGCCTCATCGAGATCGAGACTTCCCTCAGACAGCTTTTGCGCCAGTTGGTCGAATTTCGCATTGCCCGACGATCTTAGCCGCTTGCCGACAAGTTCGGCGGCGTTCGATGCCAGCAGGATGCGGGCGCGTTGTACATCCTGTGCGGGCGAGGCTTTCCTGCTCCTTACGGCGCCCAGGCGCAAGATTTCATCCGTCAATTCATCAACCCCACCGGCCGTGCTGGCAATGGTCTTCATCACCTTCACTTCGCGCGCCCCGGCCCGTCCAAGTGCGACAGAGCCCTTGAGCTGCTGGACGGTTAAATCGGCGTGTTCCAGGTCGGCCTTGTTCACGACCAGTATATCGGCGATTTCCAGAATGCCCGCCTTGAATGCCTGTATTTCGTCGCCGAGCCCCGGAGCGCTCACGACGATTGTCACATCAGCATGTTCCATGATCTCGACTTCGGACTGTCCGGCACCGACAGTTTCAATCAGCACCACATCGAAACCGGCCGCGTCCATAATATGTGCGACTTTTGAAGTTGCGCGGGACAGGCCGCCCACCGATCCGCGAGAGGCGAGGGACCGCACGAAAACGTCCTCATCGCCGCTGTATTCCGTCATGCGTATGCGATCTCCCAGGATCGCTCCTCCCGTAAGCGGGCTGGAGGGATCGACGGCTATCACGGCCACCGACATCTGACGATTTCGAAAGGCGCCTATGAGGGCGCTTGCGAGGGTCGATTTTCCCGCACCTGGCGGGCCGGTGACGCCGACCACAAATGCGTTGCCGATATTGGCGGCAACCTCATTCATAATTTCGGGCGCTGTCTCATGGTCGTTTTCAACCGCCGATATGGCCCGCGCCAGCGCCAGCCTGTCGCCGTTGAACAAAACGCCTGAGCTTTTCTCTTTCATTCCCTTGCCTCGAAAGGCCTCTCATCCAGGTTGACGATCGGGTTGGGGCATCAGCACGGTGGACATTAATGCCTTCGTGCTGGAAGGGATAGAGGGTAAAACGCATGACGCATAACGCATGATCTGTCGAGCCGGTCAGGTGCGGAAAGTATTGGACCACGGTGCGTTCGTCCCTGGATTTTCAGCCGGAGTGGGGAGGGCGGAGGGGAATGGCCCGAAATCAGAGGTCAACATCGCTCCGGATGATCCAGGTCAAAGCCATGTCCCCATAAATCGCTAAGCTTGGGCAGTAACACGCAAGCAAAAGGAACATCCTTCATGTTGGCAACCCGATTCACCTATCTTACCCTTGTGGCGTTTACACTGGTCCTGAACGGCTGGTCTTTGCTCTATCACATGGGGGCTGTGAGTATCGGCTCCGGCATTCTTCAATCAACCTTGATCTTTAACGTCATCATCGTCCCCCTATGCGTATGGGGCGCCTACCGTGTCGGGCAGATCAGTGAGGAAGAATATCGCGTCAAGGAGCGTGAAGCGGCGGCGCGCGGCGCGGCCGCTACATCCGCCAGCCCTGCCCCAGCGCAAAATCATACTCCGGACGGGAATGAAACCGGCTGATCGCGCCGTTAACCAAAATGTCCGGTGAGCGGATTCTATTCCGCAATTGTACTGCGCCGCAATGATTTGAGCCCGAATCCGGCGCTTTGGCGGCCCAATGAATAATGGATTGATTTGGATCAATAATCATTCTCACAGCCTGATATAATAATTGGAAAACCGGATGCGGACGTTGTGTCTGTTTGAGCCTCGCCGCCTCTGAGACGGCTTTGGAGCCAAGGCCGCATCTTTCCCGCATCCCGCAACTAACGAGCTATTCCTGGAATGTCGACAACTCAACACGAAGAAATCGAAAATTCTGTTTCTGACGCACCCATTGCCGTCATAGCCCTCATGGCGATTGCTTCGATGGCATATTTCATCATGCAGGACGTTTCATCCCGTCATGCTCTTCTTTTCATCATCGGTACCGGCCTGGGCATATCGCTGTTTCACGCTTCATTCGGTTTTACAGGCGGTTGGCGCCGCTTCATACGCGAGAGAGACGGTTTGGCCGTGCGGGCCCACATCTTATTGTTCGCCCTCGCGACGCTCGCGACCGTCCCGGTGGTGGCGGGCATATATCCGGGCCTGAGCGCCGGTCCTGCCCTGGGGCCGGTGGGAATTTCGGTCATTGCCGGGTCCTTTATGTTTGGCGTCGGCATGCAACTCGGTGGCGGTTGCGGCTCGGGCACTTTGTTTACCGTCGGCGGCGGTCATGTCCGCATGCTCATAACTCTTGCCTTTTTTGTGGCTGGCGCGACCATCGGATCGCTTCATCTGGGCTGGTGGACAGCGCTCCCCGCAATTGGGAAAATTTCACTGATCCAGCAATTCGGATGGCAGGGGGCGATTGCCTTTCAACTGCTTATTCTCGGGCTGATTTATACCCTTGTCGTTACGATCGAGAAGAGATCCCATACGCCTCCTTCTCCTCTCCTGACCGAGGAGGCAATACCTCGCAGCGCGGGACGACTGTTGTTTGGCCCCTGGCCGCTTGTATGGGGCGCTGTCGCACTTGCAGCCTTGAGCTTTCTGACACTGGTTATCGCCGGCCATCCATGGAGCATCACATTTGCCTATAGTCTGTGGGGCGCAAAAATCTGGACTGCCCTGGGCGGCGACCTTTCGGGCTGGGCTTTCTGGAGCGGCGGCTATCCGGCCAAGGCCCTTGGACGGACCGTCCTGGCAGACATTACGTCGATAATGGATTTCGGCATTATTCTCGGTGCCGTTCTGGCCGCGTCTCTGGCTCAGAAATTCGCACCGGCCGGCAAGCTCAATGCGGCACAGTTCCTGACCGCCGTCATTGGCGGACTTCTGCTCGGATATGGCTCGCGACTGGCCTTTGGATGCAATATCGGCGCCCTGTTGGGGGGTATTTCCAGCGCCAGCGTTCATGGCTGGGTATGGCTTTTATTCGGCTTTCTCGGCAATATTGCCGGAACGCATTTGCGCGTGATGTTCAACATCGATCCACCCATTGGAACAAAAATATGAAACGCCAGAACAATCTTGCAATCTTCGGATCCGTCCTAGGTCTTGCCGCTATCGGCATTGCGATCGATCACACCAGACATCCATTGCCGGAGCCCGTAGCGGCAAAGCAACAGGACGGGTCTTCGGATGCCGGACCAGCGGTCGATGCAGGGGCGGAAATAGCTGAAAGCCCGTGCGCCATGGATGAGAGCCCATGCGGGCTGAGTGCCAACCCATGCGGCCTGAGCGCCAACCCCTGCAGCCTGGAATAGTGTGATGTGGCCAGAACTCGATCCATATAATTCGGCACGCGACTTACTCGGCAGTATCGTCACGTTCGGAGAGAACGGTACAAATCCCGTTCTGACAATACTTGAAGACGAAACGCCCCATGAAACACATCGTTACCCGCCGGAAGGTATCATTTTCGGCGACAAGCTGTGGCGCGCCTATTATCACAGCCACCAGACGCCGGAGAATGACCCAGATGAGCATGGGCATTTTCATATTTTCACGCGTTTCGATGAGGACGGCAGCGATTGGACTCATGTCGCGGGGCTGAGTGTCGATCAGTTCGGACAGCCGCTCGATTGGTTTATGGCAAACAAATGGGTGGTCAGCGGGGCCTGGCATTCGGCGGAATTCCTCAGTCGCAATCTGACAACGCCGGGAGTGTCGTCCGACGCAAATCCTGTCGGTCACTGGATAGCGGCGATGCTCGGAACGTTCCGAGACGAAATCGACCAAATGCTCATTGAGCGGGACCGTTTTGTCGCGCAACACACCAACACGTCAGACCGGAACGATGTCTTTGAGGACAGATCGATCTGGAGACTGGCCAGGCATAAAATCGACCTTCATTCCAAGCTGAATAACATGCTCGTCCATGAACAAGACGGCAGTGCCGCTCACTAGATTCGGGGATAACTCACAAGGAGAGAAAAAATGAAACGCATATTATTTTTGCTGACGGCTATGTCCATTGGCATGGTCACCAGCGGCGCCGTTGCCGGTTCGCTTCCCGGGCCCGTTGTCGAGACGGACTGGCTCAAGTCCAATCTGGAGAATGTCGTCATTCTCGATATCAGATCGGACCTAAAGAGCTTCGCAGCCAAACCGGTTTTCAAAAAGAACAAGAAGACTGGCAAGAATGTGCTTGTCCGCGTTGGCGGGCACATCAAGAATGCGCGTCTCGTCAACTACAGAAAAATACGCGGCAAACGCAAGATCGACGGCAGGGAAGTAACCCGCATGATAATCCCCCGGACGGATTTTGAAGCCCTCATTCAAAAAGCAGGCATCAATAAAGGCGATGTCGTGGTTGTCGTCTCAAAGGGTTTGTCGACGGGCGACATGACAGCAGCCACCCGTATTTTCTGGCAAATGAAATATTATGGGCATGATGATATAGCGATTCTGAATGGCGGCCTGGCGCAATGGCTCGTGGACGGGAACGAGGTAAGCACGGGGCTCGAGGCGTATGCCAAAGGAAATTGGGTTGCAACGACGGAGAGAAAAAATCTTCTCGCAACGAGCGCGCAGATTCAGGATGCGGCTGCCAGCGGAAAATACGAAATTATCGATAACCGTCCCATTGATCAATATTTAGGCGTTTGGCACAAATCCTATGTCTATAAGCCCGGGCACATTCCGGGAGCGCGCATCTTCCCAGTGGAGTTGATGATGCGGTCAACGCCACCGGTAAAATTTCTGCCGCCGGATGAGCTTAGAAAGCTCATGATCGCAATGCGGATCGATCCCAAGGCTCCGGCAGTCAACTACTGCAACAGCGGACATCTCGCCTCGGGCGGCTGGTTTGTCATGCATGAGATTCTCGGCAACAAAAACGTCAGCCTTTATGACGGCTCGATGCATCAGTGGACGCTGGAGAAACGCCCAACGGAGGTAATGATACTCCATTGAGTTGACCGCCTGAATGTGAAGCTACAGATCCGGGAGCGCTCAGTCCGAGCGCCCCCGGATCTGAGATCGAGAGATAACAATGGTGACAGAAGCTGTTGATGGCGCTGCCGACGAGGTAGTTGTGTGGGATCCGCTGGTACGGATATTTCACTGGTCGCTGGCACTCGCCTTTGTGATTGCCTATTTTACCGACGATGATGTGTTGGCCCTGCATGTCTGGTCTGGATATGCGGTTGGGGGGCTTTTGTTTTTCAGAGTCGTTTGGGGATTCATCGGACCCAAACATGCCCGTTTTACGGACTTTGTTTTTGGTCCCGTCACGGTCTTGAAATATACCCATGACGCCGTCATGTTCCGCGCGAAACGCTATATAGGACATAACCCGGCCGGTGGTCTGATGATTATGATGCTGCTTGCCTTCCTTATGGCGACCGTCTGGTCGGGTTTGGAGTTGCACGCCGTTGAAAACAATGCCGGACCATTGGCGTCATCATCGTTATCGCTCGCAGCGAGCGCATTGGCGGATGACGATGACGATGATGATCGCGGCCGGAAAGAGGATAGTAATTCCGATTTCTGGGAGGACGTACACGAAGTGCTGTCAAATATGACACTTGCACTTGTACTGCTGCATATCGCGGGCGTTGTTTTTTCCAGCCTGGCCCACCGCGAAAACCTCGTTCGCTCCATGATTACGGGCCGGAAGCGCCCACTCGAAGGTGCTGATTGAACGGGGAGAAATAAGGAGGACGGATCATGGATGCTTCGATTTTTCTGGCCCGGCTTATCGGCCCGATGTTTGTGGTTGTCGGCATCGGCGTCTTGCTGAACGCCTCATATTACGTCGATATGCTGAAGCGGTTTCTGGAGAATAAAGAACTCTATTATTTCTCCGGCACACTGGCGCTGCTGGTCGGAATTGCCATTGTTCAGTTTCATAATATCTGGGTGGCCGATTGGCGTGTCGTGATAACGCTCATCGGCTGGGCTTCCATCTTCAAGGGCATTGCCCGCATCCTGCTGCCAAAAATGGGATCGAGATTTCTTCTGAATTTGAGCGCTCCCGATTCACTCCTCTATGCGAGTTCATTTTTCATCGTCGCAGCCGGTATTTGGCTGAGTTACAAGGGATATGCCGTTTAGCGGGCGAATTTCCTCACCCAGCACCGCTTGCCATTCGCGGGCAGCAGCCTCTCAAATCAAAACCGGACAGCGTTTGGCAGCCCCCCCTGGACGCCCTGGTCCCTGCACTAGAGCTTCAGTCTGCGGACTATGAGTTTTTCGGCCTCAACCAGGAGAAAAACGCCGAGGGTACAAAGCCCTATCAGGCCCCATGCTTCGAGGCTGATCGGTGTGGTGTGAAACAACGCGTTCATGATGGGAAGGCTGGTGAAGAGAAACTGCAATATGACAACGATGGCAATCGCGCCAAGCACAAATTGATTGCCGGTCAGGCCCGACCAGTTCATGCAGGTTTCTCTCAAACGCCGGCAATTGAACAGATTGCCAATTTCGCCAGCGACAAGCGCGTTGACGGCGGCGGTCCGCGCCGCATCAATACCCGCGCCGGTTGATTGCACCCAGTTGAACAGTCCGAAGGCGCAAAAGAGAAGAAGGACGGACATAAAGACAACTCTCCAGATCAGATAGCGGGAAAGAATGGGTGCTTTGGGGTCCCTTGGCGGCCGATCCATTACGCTCCCTTCTTCCGGCTCAAAGGCGAGGGCAAGGCCGAGCGTCGTCGCCGTCACCATGTTTATCCAGAGAATCTGGACCGGCGCCACAGGCAATGGAAGCCCAAGCAGTACCGCAACGATGACGGTCGCCGCTTCGCCGACACTGGTGGGCAGGACGAATAGAATTGTTTTTACAAGATTGTCGTAAATACCGCGTCCAACCCTTATGGCCTCCACAATCGACGCAAAATTGTCGTCGATGAGCACCATCTCCGAGGCCTCCCGTGCCGCATCGGTCCCTTTGCGGCCCATGGCGATACCGATGTCGGCCCGCTTGAGGGCGGGTGCGTCATTGACTCCGTCACCGGTTACGGCGACCACTTCTCCGGACGCTTGCAGCGTCTCGACGATGCGGAGTTTATGTTTGGGCGTGGTGCGTGCAAAAATATCCGTACCACGAACAAGAGCGTTGAACGGGGTCTCGTCCCGAGGCCCGACAGCGTCAAGTTCAGCGCCGGTCACCGCCTTTTCTTCATGGCCGAGATTGAAGTGCTTTCCGATTGCCTTTGCGGTGGCTACATGGTCGCCGGTAATCATGTTGACGTCGATGCCGGCGGAACGGCATGTCGCGATTGCATCGATGGCCTCGGGACGTGGCGGGTCGATCAGCCCGAAAAGCGCGAGCAGCGTGAAACCGCCATCCATTTTGTCGATATCAAGCTCTGCGCGGTCCTTCGGAACCTCGCGATGGGCTATTGCCAGAACGCGTTGCGCTTCGGAGGTCAGCTCTTCAATCCGGGCATGCCAAAAGGGCTTGTCCAGTGGCATTGTCTCTGTTCCGTGCTGCTGGGCGTCGCACATGTCGAAAATACGTTCGGGCGCTCCTTTTACGAAAACGTATTTCTTTTCATCCGGCGTACGGTTCATTGTCGCCATGAATTTATGGCTTGAATCAAAGGGGATGAGATCTATGCGCTGCCAGGCTCTTCGCTCGTCAGCGACATCGACACCCGCTTTTATGGCCAACGCCAATAATGCGCCATCGGTCGGGCTGCCTTCGAGCTTCCATTCTCCCTCGATTTTCGTCAGCTCCGCATCGTTGCAAAGAACGGCCGCCCTGGCCGCGAGCATCAAATCCGCATGATCCGCTGGAGTGATGGTGTCATCGCCGGTTATGAATTTTCCGCGTGGCTCGTATCCGTGACCTGTAACATTGAAGCCATGCGTGCCGGTCACTACCGACTGGATCATGAGTTCATTGCGGGTAAGCGTGCCGGTTTTATCGGAACAGATCACAGTAACGGAGCCCAGGGTTTCGACGGCCGGAAGCCTGCGGACGATGGCCTTGCGGCGCGCCATACGCGTGACGCCGAGGGCCAGCGTTATCGACATTACGGCCGGGAGCCCTTCCGGGATCGCCGCCACTGCCAATCCGACCGCGGCCAAAAACATTTCGTCGAAGGCAAAGCCCTGAACCAGGGTGCCCAGCGCGAAGGTCAGAACGGACAGGAGCAGTATGGCTGCCGTCAGCCATCTGCCAAAAAAAGACATTTGCCGCAATAAAGGCGTATCGACGCTTTCGACATGCAACAGGAGGGATCCGATCTGTCCGATTTCGGACCTGTCTCCCGTGGCCGTAACGACGCCTTTTCCGGAACCGTAAGTCACAAGTGTGCCGGCATGGGCCATGCTGGAGCGGTCTCCCAGTGCGGCATTCAGGTTGACCGGTTCGGGCGTTTTCTCGACCTGGTCGGATTCGCCCGTCAGTATGGCTTCCTGGAGTTGCAGTCCATGAGCCCTGACAATGCGTAAATCCGCGGGTACACGATCTCCGGCGCCGAGGATAACGATATCCCCCGGAACCAGTTTTTCGGCATCGACCGTTGCGCGGGATCCGTTTCTCACGACATGGGCGTCAATCGACAATGTCGCCCGCACGGATCTCAGAGCGTCTTCTGCGCGTCCTTCCTGAATAAAGCCGATCAAGGCATTAATCAGCACGACCCCGAGGATCACCCCGGTATCGATCCAATGCGCGAGGAGTGCGGTCGTGACGGCCGAGGCAAGAAGCACATAAAGCAGAATATTGTTGAATTGATCGAGGAAACGCTGCCAGGCGGGGCGCAGTTGCGGCGGCTCTATCCTGTTGGGTCCGAACGATCTGCGGCGAATGATGATTTCGGCCTCTGACAGCCCCGTATCCAGCGATACCTGGTGACTTTGCAGAACATCCTCAACGGCATCGGCATGTGGCGCCGGCGACAGACTAATGGGTGTCGTTTCCGCTTCCATGCTGCAACCTCCCTTGACCGTGTTCATTACATTGGCTGACCATTCCGGCAACAACATTGATTTGTAACAAGGACCGCACCATTTTCATTGTACATCCTGCATTACCCACTCCGGCGCTCCAGCCAGACCGGGGGGGTGTGGGAAATCTCTGAAAGCATCGGCTGAAGGGATGTTATATTGCAATCGTGGCCGGGAAAATCCCCGCCGGTAAACAGGAGTGTGGTATGGGATATTTTGGAAAGTTTCTTGCGTTCCTGATGAAAGAAGGATCCGCAGCCATATTGGCAGTCGCATTGGTCGTGTTTTTCTTTTTCTACAACGACTACACGCCGCCATCCGGTCATGAGAGCACGGCCGTCTTCATTGCAGCG
The DNA here is from genome assembly GCA_947258705.1 of uncultured Hyphomicrobiaceae bacterium. Lineage (GTDB taxonomy): Bacteria > Pseudomonadota > Alphaproteobacteria > Rhizobiales > CAMYJA01 > CAMYJA01. Next base: position 67,918 of record CAMYJA010000003.1, read on the forward strand.
GCCATTCTTATCTTTTATGGATTTTTACAGGGCCTCGCGGCGGTGTTCCAATATGCCGGCGTGGACACGCGGCCCATGGTCGACCTGTTCTTCTCCTTACTTCCGGCCCTTGTCTGTCTTTATACGCTTGTGCAGTATTTTATCGGGGATACGGAACTCTCGAAGTTTCACCTCGAGGTTCTCGTTCTGGCGCTTCTCGTTATCGGGCACGATCTGGTGATCAATACCAAATTCGTCATGAAAATAAACAGACTGGCCAGCGACTTTGTCAGCATGAGGTGACGCGACGAACGGAATACAATTTCGCGCTCATTTGCGATCCCGCTTAGGGCTAGTCCCGGCCTGTCTCCTCGTCCCAGCTCTCTGACAGATTCCGCCAGGCGTCCGCGTCGCCATAGTTGAGAAAATTATGATAACCGGAATGTGTGGAGTTGGCATGGCTGGCATGTTTTATCGGACACCAATATTCTTCCGTCCTCCCCGCAATGTCGCGTGTGAAGGCAATAACCCCGTTGGCGTATCCGCAATAGATACAGTTTAATTTTTCGAGTCCGTTCAAATAGGCCAGCTTATGCCTGTCGAGGATGATATATTCCGACCTCGGCAGACGCGGAATTTCCCACAAGCGAAAGCAGACGGCCTGAAAGATGGACACTGACAAATCGAGAAGGGCGATGGGGAGGATCATCGCGTATACAAATGGCGCACTCAGAATAGAAGAAATTCTTGAAGCCTTGATATAGGCCAGCAAACTCGATTTCAATTTGCGGTGTTGTTCGAGTGCGGCGCGTTCGAAAACCACCTTTTTTTGCTGCAGCGTATAGCTGAACCTTTTTCTCTGATCGTCTATATCGGTTTCCAGCTCGTCCTCGAATTGCTTCAGCTCCTCGATCATCCTGGTTATGGCTTCGATCATTCTACAGGCCCTCCCTTTCAGGACTAAGCCTGATGCGGCATCTATTAAAAACACTATTTCAGGCCCCACCGTTAACATATGAGGCGGAACAATGTTTGATCCTTGTCATGGTTCGTGCGCGTGAATTACCATATTTAATATGATTATTGCAGGTGACGATTGGCCGTGGTTCCGGCGTTTTGGATAGAAAATCCGGTGTCAGGAGTTGAGTTTCCGCATATGACAATGAGCACCTCGTCAAACAGAAACCGGCCGGTATGAAGATACTTGATTTAAAACTCACTCGAGATCTAAGGCGCATTTGGGCGCAGTCTCTTGCCATAGCACTTGTCATGGCGGCCGGTGTCTCCGTACTCATCCTGGCATTCGGGGCCTCCCGATCGCTTTACGAGACAAGGGCCGCCTATTACGACCGCTACCGCTTTGCCGATATATTTGCCGTTGCCAAGCGGGCTCCCGACTATCTGAAAACTGAAATTTCCAGGATCAACGGGGTATCCGCTGTCCAGACGCGCATCATCAGTTCGTCGCTTCTCGATGTTCCGGGTCTGGCGCGCCCCGCCACCGGACAGATACTGTCACTGCCGAAAACCGGTCCTCCGGTTCTCAATGGGCTTTTCATGCGCACCGGCCGCCTGCCCGACCCGGACCGCGAAGACGAAATCATCGTCAATGAGAGCTTTGCCACGGCCAATAAGCTAACCGTCGGCTCGCAAATCAAGGCGATCCTGAACAATCGCAAGAGAAAGCTTGTCATTGTCGGCATAGCACTCTCGCCCGAATTCATCTATGCGCTCGGACCCGGCGACCTCGTTCCCGACGACCGGCGCTTCGGCATAATCTGGATGACATATGCCGCGGCGGCTGCGGCATACGACCTTGACGGAGCGTTTAACAGCGTCACGCTCACGATGCGTCGGGGGGCTTCGGATGAGGAAATCATCAGCAGGCTCGACCGATTACTCGAACCCTATGGCGGCAGAGGCGCTTATCCGCGAAAGGATCACAATTCGCACGCGTTTATCGACGCCGAACTGAAACAGCTGCAAGCCATGGCATTCGTTATTCCACCCATATTTCTCGCTGTCGCGGCTTTTCTCATCAATATGGTGATGGGGCGGCTCATTGTGATGGAGCGCGAGCAGATCGGACTTTTCAAGGCGGTCGGATACAGCAATGCAAGCATCGTCGCCCATTACGTCAAATTTGTCATCATGATTGCAGCGGTGGGCGTGATCATCGGTTTTGCCGGCGGTATCTGGATGGGACGCGGATTGACCCACCTATATGGCGACTTCTTCCATTTTCCATTTCTTGTGTTTAGAAATTCAGCGGATGTCTTCGTGATCGCTTCGCTTGTTTCGGTTGCCGCAGCTATTCTGGGCGCTGTCCGGTCGGTTGCTTCCACGGTCGCCTTGTCACCCGCAGTCGCCATGTCGCCACCGGCACCCCCACGCTTCAGACGCATTTTTGCGGAACGGTTTGGGTTTTTCCGTCAGCTTCCCCAGTCTCTGAAAATGGTTTACCGCCACATATCGCGCTGGCCGTTGAGGGCGGCGTTCACGACGCTCGGGATTTCTCTCTCGACCGCGCTTCTCGTCCTCTCCAGTTTTGGCGAAGACTCGATAGATTTCATGATCGACGTCACCTATTTTCAGACTTTTCGCCAGGACGCAATGGTCGAATTCGTCGAGTTCAAGCCCAAACGGATCAGGGAGGAATTTGCCGGAATACCGGGCGTGCTGGTGCGCGAACCTCACCGAAATGTGGCGACCACGATCCGCTTTGGCAACCGCAAGAAGCGCATAGCAATCACAGGTTTTGAAACAGGCGCCGATTTGAGAAAAATACTCACACCCGATCTTCAGTCGATGGCGCTGCCGGAGAGCGGTATCGTCTTGACGGAGGCTTTGGCCAGGCAGCTCAAGGCAGGACGGGGCGATTATGTGGATCTCGAGATTATGGAGGGCCGGCGTAGAAACCTGCGTATACCCGTCGCCGGATTGTCGCAGGGCTATCTCGGGCTGGGCGCATATATGCATCTCGATACGCTGAACCGCCATCTCGGCGACGGCGATGTCATTTCCGGGGTCAGTCTGGCGCTCGATTCGAAACACAAGGATACTTTTTACAGCAGCATGAAGGTGCTGCCGGGTGTCGGTGCGATCTCCTTTCTCAAGGATTCGCTTGCAAACTTCCGTGAAACGCTGGCGGAAAACCTGCTTATCATGCTGGCTGTCTACCTCATTCTGGCGATTACCATCACCTTTGGCGTCGTCTATAACAGCGCCAGAATTCAGTTGTCCGAGCGGGGGCGCGAACTCGCCAGCCTGCGTGTTCTGGGTTTCACCCAGGCGGAAGTCTCCCGTATTTTCCTGTCGGAACTCGCCGTACTTGTCCTGCTCGCCATACCGCTCGGCTGCTTCATCGGTTATTGGTTCACCTATTCGATGATCGCGAACCTCGAAAGCGACCTTTACCGTATCCCGTTCGTTATCAAAACCGAGACTTATGGAGAAGCGGCCCTGATCACATTGGCGGCCGCTTTTGTCTCGGCAATGATTGTCAGACGCCGTATATATAACCTTGACCTTATCTCGGTCCTTAAAACACGAGAGTGAGTGAGATGCCCGAATTCAGCAAAAGACAACTCACAATCGCAGCGCTAACGGTGCTTGTATTTGCCGGTCTCTATTTCATTTTCCGGACGCCTCCCATCCCTGTCGACACCGCCACTATCGAAAAAGCGAAAATGGCGGTAACGGTCGATGAAGAAGGCGTAACCAAGGTGAAGGAAATATTCATGGTTTCCGCACCGGTCGCCGGCCGTCTGAAACGATCACTTCTCAAGGTCGGCGATAAAGTGACCGAAAACAAAACTCTGGTTGCTACTATCGAGCCGGCGGCTCCATCCTTTCTGGATGAACGTTCGCGCAGTGCGGCTCAGGCATCCGTCAATGCCGCGAAATCGGCCGCGGTGCTTAGCGAGGCGCGGGTCTCCCAGGCCGAGGCAGAACTTCAATTTGCCCGGCAGGACCTCAAACGGGCCAGCAAACTCGCGGCGCGCAAAACGATTTCAGTGCGCGCACTGGATCAGGCCCGCATGAACGAGAAAATAAAGGATGCCTCGCTCAAATCGGCGAAAGCGGAGCTTCAAGTCAGCATTGAAAAACTGGCGAGCGCACGCGCAAATCTGATTGAACCCAGCATGGAGTCTCAATCATCGTCTGCATCCTGTTGCGTGAAAATCATGGCCCCGACGTCCGGCCGGGTGCTGAAATTGATCAAGCAAAGTCAGCAAATCGTTCATTCGGGGGAAACGATACTCGAAATCGGCGATCCGGTGGATCTGGAGATTGTCGTCGACCTGCTTTCGTCCGATGCGACCAAGGTGAAAGCGGGCATGACGGCCATGGTTGAAGGCTGGGGCGGGGAAACCGTTCTGCGTGCCCGGGTGCGGCGGGTTGAGCCGACGGGTTTCAAGAAAATTTCCGCGCTCGGGATCGAGGAGCAACGCGTGAATGTCCGCCTCGATTTCGAAGATCAGTTCAAACGCTGGGCGACATTGGGCCATGATTTCAGGGTTTTTGTCCGTATTGAGATCTGGCAAAAGGACGGTGTTCTTCAATTACCCTTAAGCGCACTTTTCAGGGACAAGGATACATGGGCCGTGTTTGTCATGGAAGACGGAAAGGCGAGGCAGAGGGTCATCGAGATAGACCACCGAAATCAACGGACCGCCGAAATCACAAAAGGACTGCGTGAAGGAGAAAAAGTGGTCCTTCATCCAAACAACCAGATTGAGGATGGTGTCGCGATCATGGAACGGCAGGAACTGCGTTAGACCGCGCCTGTCTATCGCAGCGCATATAGTGCGAACAGCGATAAAAGGTAGACCACAAGAACCGCGAATGAATCATAGCCCATCCCTAAAATCTTGCGCCTTGACCTGATCACGAGGCCGATCATGAAAATAGCCGTTACGACAAGACCGGCGGTCAGAGCGTAAATCGCGCTTTTATCGGCCGAAAGGAGAATCGGTCCGGACCGATAGATGATATCGGCGGGCAAAATGAGTACGACCATGATCAGATTGCTTCCGAATATGTTGGATATGGCCATGGTGTAGGCACCGAGTCTGACGGCCATTATGGTGGTACTGAGTTCTGGCAGGGAGGTTGCGGCCGCGAGAAGGGTGACGCCGATAAAACTCGCCCCCAATCCGGTTTGTGCGGCGAGCGTTTCGGCAAGGTAAACCATCAGAACGCCGAGCACCAGGATCGTACCGATGCTAATCACGAGACCTTTGACGAGGTAGGCATCGCTCACCTCCTTGACCCAGCTCAACGAAAGTGTCGAGCCTGAGCGTTTCGGTTTATCCGCTATCTGCACTGGAACCCATGCGCCTTTTGCGTCCTGCGCCCTTAACAGAAGAACGGACATGGCATAAATGGCGGCCAGAAATCCGGAGCCAATACCGATCGAGAGGAACAGATGCCTTTCGCCCATGGAAAGTATGGCCAGGAGAAGTGAAAGGAGAAGGATGAGGAGAATGCCTTCAAGAAGTACGGTTGGCTTCCTCGGATAATAAGTCAATGGCGCGTGGGAGGCGACAAGATCGGCGATTGCCAGAACGGCGGTTTGCAGCACGATCCCGCCAAACATGTTGTTGAGTACGAGGGCAGCATTGTCCTCGAACGCGGCCGTGACCGTCGTCACGAGCTCCGGCAATTCGGTCACACCCGCGAGAAAAACGAAACCGATAAGGGCTTTACTCAATTTCTTCCGATCAGACATTTCATCGGCGAAAATCGTCAATTTGGTGCCGGCGTTCCATATGCCTGCCGAAAGCAGAGCGAATATCAATAAATTGACGCCCAGGTGAAACTGGTTGAAGTCAATCAGGTTCATGTGGCACACCTGCCTTCATAAAGATCCACTTTCGCCGCCGGCGCGGCGGCGGAATTTGGGCGCGGGGAATTTAAAAATAATCGCTTAACAAAAAGACCGCGCTTATCAAAAACCCGGCAAAGGGTACCCATTTTCCAACGACGAACGTGCCGGGCGGGGCGGGCACGTTATCCATCTTTATCTTGAAAAGCGCCATGTTCACGAGCGCGAAAACGGTCAAAGTGACCCGGGACGTCATTTCTGCAAGTCCTTCGAGGGGAAATGAAGTTGCAAGCACCAGGATGACGAAAACGATCAGTCCGGTGGCCATCAACGGCGTACGCGTAACCGGATTCACCCGTGAAAAAATTTGCGGCAGGTTTTTCTGGCGCGACAGGCCATAGATTACCCGTGATCCCATGATCATCTGGACGATCACGCCATTCAGCGTTGCAAGAATGGCGACCGCACTGATCCATGCGGGGGAGCCGCCCGTGGCATGGGTGTAGACGTCATTGAGCGGCGCCTTGGATGCTCCCAGTATATCCAACGGCACGATCAGAACGCTGACGGTCACCACCAGAAAGTAAATCAAGGTGGATATGATCAGGGTCAGGAATATCGCTTTGGGCAATGTCTTTTCCGGCTCTTTGACCTCCTCCGCGACATTGACGAGATCCTCAAATCCGACAAAGGCGAAAAAGGCCAGAAGTCCCGCGCTCGTGATCGCGGACCAGTGGTTGATATCGAATGTCATTGGAAAAACTTCAGGTACTCGTGCGATTATTTCCGGCTTGGCGATAATCCCGCTAAAGGCGATGATCAGAAGGGCGGCGATTTCCGTCAGGGTGAGAATGGCGGCAAAGGTAACTGATTCAAGAATGCCCCAGGATGCTATCGCACCCATCAGAAGAATGACCGCAACGACGATGAAGGTTTCCGGAAGATCAAGAAAATACCGGATATATCCGGCACTTCCAATACAGATGGCCGAGGCGGAAATCGATCCGGCGGACACAACAAGCAGCCCCACGAATACAGCCAGAAGATCCGACTTGAAACCGGACCTGACGTAAGCGGCCTCCCCTGCGCTCACCGGCAACCGTCCGGTCAGTTCCGCGAATGAACATGCCGAAAATGCCATTATAACAGAGGCCATGATGAATGAAACGGGCGCATACATGCCCGCACGGGCAGCCGTTGCGCCAATCAGCACATAAATCCCGGCGCCAATCGTGACACCAAGCCCATAGAGAACAACAAGCGGTAGAGTGAGCGTTCGTCGAAGCTCACCATGCGCGAGTTCCCTTTCCGCCTCATTTTCGACAAGGCGGTCCTCATTTTTCATTTCGTCCAAAATGAACTCCCGTCTAACAATGCCGTATCATGTTAACGCCGTGCCAAAGCCGGACATTGACCGAGGTCAATTACTGACCGACCATAAGGGTATCAACTTGGAGCAGCTCAGCGAAAGCTTTTCCGAAAATTCGTGAAAGGACTTCAGCCTCATGCCGATGACGACCCTGGAGCATGATCACAGCATCGACGCCATACGCGAGCGCCTCGCCGCGCCGCTCAAACCGTCCTATCTCAAGGACTGGATTTATGGCGGGATCGACGGGACGGTCACCACCTTCGCCGTCGTAGCGGGTGTTATCGGCGCCGAGCTTGGAACAAAAGTCATCCTGATCCTGGGCCTGGCCAATCTTCTGGCCGACGGTTTTTCAATGGCTGCGAGTAATTATACCGGCTCACGAGCAGAACAGGACGACTATGAGCGGATAAAGGAAATCGAACGAAGCCACATCAGGGACGTTCCGGAAGGTGAGCGCGAAGAACTCAGGCAAATCCTCGCGGGGAAGGGACTGCAGGGGGATACGCTCGAAGAAGCCGTGGAAATCATCAGTTCCGACCAGGATTGCTGGATCGATATCATGCTGGTTGAGGAATATGGCCTGAGTAAAATCCCGGGATCTCCCTTCAAGGCCGCATTGAGTACATTTGCGTCGTTTTTCCTTTGCGGCGCCATTCCGCTTCTGTCTTTTCTTCTGGGCCTGTCGAATGCATTTGAAGTCTCGATAGTGCTCACCGGCATCGTGTTTTTTGCCATCGGCTCGCTGAAATCGAGCTGGTCATTGAAGGCGTGGTGGTATTCGGGGCTGGAAACCCTGTTAATCGGCAGCATCGCCGCCTCGGTCGCATATTTTGCGGGTGTTTTTCTCAAACAGTATGTTTAACCCTTGCATGCTGCTAAAGGCCAAGTGCGTTGCACGCTCTTTTCAGCACGGCGTCCGGATCTCCCCCTGCGTCGACCGTGGTCCAGTCGTCCGGCTCCGTCTTGACCATCAGCTGGCTTTCCACCACCTCGGTGTCCGCGTCGGACGCGTCAAACTGCCGTGCCGCCACGCGCTCAAGAAGCTTGTCTTTCCTGGCCTGAAGCCACAGGGTTTTGCAATCTATCGGCCGGTTTTTCGTCAGCCTGGAAAATTGCCGTCTGTGTTCGGGCGATAAAAACACTGCATCAACGATAACCGAATGGCCCGCGTCCAATATGCGCGCCGCCTTATCGAATAGCCGGTTATAGACCTCGGTCGAATATTTCTCTGCATAGCATTCGGGACCAAGTTTTACCTCCGGCGCTACGCCGAAAAGCGTTTTCCGTTCGACGTCGCTGCGCAGATGCACCGCACCGGGGGCCGGCAATATTTGCGGGCTTAACGCCCGCGCGAGTGTTGATTTTCCTGTCCCGGAAATGCCTCCGACCAAAAGCAATACCGGATCAGGCGGTTTGAGGAACTCCTGGGCCACTGCAAAATATTCGCGAATTTCGCTTACATTTCCGGCTGCGGACTCCGGATCGGCATAGGGCAGGCGATCGATACCGACCATGGCTCTGATGGCGGCGCGGCAGGAGAAAAAAAGAGGCAGCAGGCCCAGGCCGGACAGGTTTTCCTCGTCCCCCAGAGATCTCAGATATTCATTGAGCAGATGGCATGCCTGTGCTTCCAGGCCATGAAACCGAAGGTCCATCAGCAAAAACGCCAGATCGTAAAGAATATCGATTGTCGCGATGTCGTCATCGAATTCGATAGCATCGAACAGGGTCGGAATCTCGTTTATCAGGACGATATTCTGCAAATGCATATCGCCGTGACAACGCCGTATATATCTCTTTTGTCCACGGTCGACCAAAAGGGGCTTTTTTTCTTCAGCGGCGCGATGGAGGTTGCTTACATAGGCTTGCGCCGCTTCACCGGTCAGAACTTCGGGGGCGCCGGCAAAGGAGTGGCCGAGTGAATCGATAATTCGCGCCATTTTGCGGTATCCCTGAGAAGTCTCCTCTGCCGCCGCTTCACGGTGAAATTCCGCAATCCGGTCGGCCAGCAAATGAACGCGCTCATTCGATAGCCCGCCCGTCTTCGCAATGTGCGAAAAAAGGGCGTCCTGGTCGAAACGGCGCATTCTCACCAGCCATTCGACCGGGGATCCATTCTCGCCCTGGCCGCCAAGAGCGAGCTGGCCGTCAGCTGTGCGGACGACAGGCACCACATCGATATAAATATCAGGCGCGGTCAGGCGATTTATCTCGACTTCGCGTTGGCACATATCGTGTCTTTTCGGGAGTGTCGAATAGTCGAGATATCCAAGCTTTACCGACCGCTTGACCTTATAAGCGAAATCGCCGGCCAGGAAGATGACCGCACCATGGGTGTCAAGACGCTCGACCGCACCCACATCCCCCGGATAGGCAGCCGGCTCGTTTAAAAACCTGAATATTTCTTCCTGCATGGATCATGTCCCGCATATGGGCAATTGTGAAACTCGCCCATTGTCGATCTCCGTTCCTTGACCTCGATCAAAGTGTCTGTGCGCATTTTGCTGTTCAATTAAGCATTATCAATGGTGATGTGAATACGGGCGACAGGGCCCCAGTGGACGCAAGTGAGGTCTCAAATGAAAGCGAAGAAAACATGGATCGTTATAACCGATGGGGCCAGGTCCAGAATCCTGTTCAATGACGGTCCGGGAACGGGCGTGGCGGAAGTTGAAGGCACGGATGTTCGCGCCCCTCACCCATCCGACCGCGACATTATCTCGGACCGGCCCGGCCGCGTCTATGAGTCGGCTACCGTCGGTCAGCATTCACTCGAGACAGGCTCAAGCCCCAAACGGCTGAACAAAATCGAATTTGTCAAAAACCTTGCCGGTTTCCTGCAAACGGAAATGGCCAAGAAAAGCTTCGACCGGATCATTGTCGCCGCCGCGCCCAAATCGCTCGGTGATCTCAGGGCATCGCTTTCAAAAGACGTGAAAGAGGTGGTGATCGGCGAATTGGCGAAAGACCTCACGCAAATCCCGGATGAGGAAATCCCGGATCATCTGGAGGGCTTGCTTGTCCTGTGAGGGCTTTGATTTGTGTCAATGACGCCCTCATCATGAGATCTATTGTTATAACTATAGAGGGGAGGGGCGAGTTGGTTGTTACACAAAATTGGAGGTTGAAATGAGTGCAAGATCACCACTGCCCGTGTCCAAGGATCAGGACAATGGAAGCCGCGATATTTTTGGGTCGCTGCATGACCGGATTGACCGGGTCTTCGAGGATTTCACGCGAGGGTTTTCTTTACCATCCACATTATCGCATTCGGGGTCCAGGGCGTTTGGCATGGCGCCGAGAGTCGATGTGAGTGAAGACGAGAACAAACTTACGGTCAGCCTTGAGCTCCCCGGCGTCGAGGAGAAAGACGTAAACATAACGCTTGCGGATAACGTCCTCACGATCAAGGGCGAGAAAAAATCGGAGATCGAGGAAAAGAAGAAGGACTATCACCTGGTTGAACGGGAATATGGCCGATTTCAAAGGTCGATAAGACTTCCCTATGAGGTGGAGACTGACCAAGTCAGCGCCCATTACGACAAGGGTGTCCTCGAGATTTCATTGCCGAAGTCTGAAGACATCAAAAAGAAGGCGAAGACGATCAAGATTCAAACCTAGTTTGCAACGAAAAAATGGCCCCCATGGTCAAGCGCTCTCCAGTCCTTCCATGGTTGCGCGCGTGGCCAGCGCGGGGCCAAAATGAATTTGACTACGGCCTTACACATATGTGGAGCGGATCATGTCCTTTAAAACAATCGTAGTATATCTGCCTGGCCCCGATATGGCTGACGTTCTGCTGAAAACGGCCATACCCGTCGCCACCAGGTACGATGCGCATCTCATATGTCTCCATGTCATCCCCGAACTCGAATTTTTTCAACCCGTCGGCATGTATATTGATGGCGGTTTCATCGAAGCCCAGAGGAAATCCCTGAGGAAGGAAGCGAATGAAATCGAAGAGGTCGTGAAGAAATGGTCGGAGCCGGACAATTCCAGAATTGAATGGCGCTGCCTGACCGCGACAAACGGGCAAGCGATCGACTACATCATCGATCAATCGTTCTATGCCGATCTGGTGATCGCCGAGCAAAGACCAGCGATGGACGCTCTCGATTCAAGGGCCGACCTGCCGGTTCAGATTTCCCTTCAGGGAGGGCGCCCTGTTCTGGCTGTTCCTGAAGGGTGTACATTTGACGGCGTCGCCGACCGTGCGATGGTTGCCTGGAATCCCGGCAAGTCGTCGTCGCGGGCGCTGTTCGAATCCATTCCCCTCCTGAGAAATGCCAAGGATGTCACGCTTCATACAGTTAATCCCCCCAAGGTGGAGGATGGTCTGCCGCCCGCGCAAAACATGGCGCTCAGCCTCAGCCGTCACGACATTCATGCCGAAACGACGACCGGTACCACTGGCCGTCAGACGGTTGGAGAGGCAATACTCGATCAAGCGGCCCAGCTCGATAGCGATTTGCTCGTCATGGGCTGCTACGGGCATTCGAGATATCGCGAAATCGTTTTTGGCGGCGTCACAAAGCACGTGCTCCACAACACGAAAATTCCTCTATTTCTCGCTCATTGATAACGGAGAATAAATATGACTCTTTCCAAGATCAGGCTGGAACTCGCCCGCGATCATGATTTTCCCGATGGCAGCAATCATCACGGTTACGAGTTTGTCGCTCCCCTTGACAAGGATGACCATATCGATCCGCAGGAGTGGAAGGAAAAAGGAAGCCAATGCTATGTGAAGCGCTTTTGGGGCGATGAGGAAGACGAAGTCGGCCATCTGATACGCAAACCAGGCGGCAACTGGGCTTTCCATTATGACATTCATGGCGATCAGGATGACGACGAAACGGGATACCGGTTTGCATCTCATGCCTTCAGAATCGGAGACTATGTCTCGATTAACGAGCATGACGATGTGTTGAGAACTTTTCGCGTCGTATCGGTACAGGATGCGGTTGAGCACGTTTAGGCGAAGGCCGGCGTTCGCTCAATTGCCCTGCAAGTCCACCGTCCGTACTCACTGCGCATTGCCAATCACCCTTTCGTAAGAAAAACGCATCGCAGCGACCGCGACGTTGGATGAAAGCGACGCCCCGAAGAACGCACAGAGGATGGCGGCGGCGAAATTGACACGATGGCTTATGAAGTGCGAGGTAAAATACCCGGTTGAGAATACCCCGCCTGAAGGATCATGACATGATGTCACGCCGCACCATGGTGAGAGGCTTTGCATTGATGTGTGACGGAACATAATTTGGCGGGATATTTCCCGGCAGACGCCTTTACTTGACATAGCGCAAAGACTGGATCTCTATAGTTCTTGATAGTCGGGCCCTGGGTATAATTAATTGATGAGGTAGGGAATGTCAGATAGCGATACTTCCACATCGAATGATAGGCCGCTCTCGCAAATACCGATGGAAATTATCGAGCTCAACCATGTTGGCACCGACGCGCCATGGCGCTGGTTGAAAAAGGGCTGGCGTGACATGTGGTCCGTTCCGATGATCAGTCTCGCTTACGGGGCGGGATTTGCGCTCCTCTCCGTAGTTATCGTGGCGGGGCTCCTTGGTTTTGGCTGGCAGTCGCTGGTCATTGCTTTGTGGGGATTGTTTCTGCTCCTCGGTCCGATGCTGGCTGTCGGACTTTATGAAGCAAGCCGCAGACTGGAAAGCGGGGAGAAAATCGAATTTACCGATGTCGTCACGGTCGGCGTGCGTTCGCGCGGCCAGCTGGCCTTCATGGGCGTCCTCCTGATGCTGCTCTCTCTCGTCTGGGTACTCATCGCATTTATACTCTTCATGATTTTCTTCGGTGTTGGACCCCTGCCGCCGATCACCGAGTTCATTTCTCATTTGCTGCTGACGAAACAAGGCATTTCGTTTCTCACCATCGGAACCCTGGCCGGAGCAATTCTTGCCCTTGCGGTTTTTGCCTTGTCGGCGATTTCCGTTCCTCTTCTGATGGTGCGCGATATCGATGTCGTGACCGCATCCATGACCAGCGCTCGCGCAATACGTGAAAACCCGAAAGCGATGCTTCTCTGGGCCGTGCTTATTGTGGCGTTGACCGCTCTTGGTGTTGCAGGTGCATTTCTCGGATTGATCATCACGTTCCCGCTCATCGGTCATGCAACCTGGCATGCCTACCGGGAAATAGTCGAGGGCGAAAGCTAGGCGCTGACCCGGCCCTCTTAGTTTTGATCAATTCCGTTTTCATCCGGCCGGGGTTGATCCGGGCCTTCGAGATCATCGTCTTCGAGAATGCGGTAGGCCGCGCCATCAAGATCGTCGAACTGGCCGGATTTGAGCGACCAGATAAAAGCGCCAAGGCCGACAAGGCCGAGGAAGAGCGCCGCAGGTATCAGCCATGCGAGTGCGGTCATGCCGACAGACCCCTATTATCAATATACAGCCTCAACGCATTGGCTGTGACGGCAATGGACGATGCGGACATTGCGATGGCGGCGACAAGCGGCGTGACATAGCCCGCCATGGCCAGAGGTATGCAAACGGCATTATAGCCGGCCGCCAATGCAAAATTCTGCAGCGACAGCCGCCGCGCCTTGCGCGCGACATCGATCAGCTCGATGACCGGTGCCAGAAGCCTGCCTTGCAAAATGACATCTGCGGCGGTCTTTGAGATATCCGCTGCCGACGACGGCGCCAGCGAGGCGTATCCCGCGCTCAATGCCGGGGCGTCATTCAATCCGTCGCCGACCATAAGAACATGATGCCCCTGTTTTTGGAGTTCGTTGAGCCGGGCGATTTTATCATCGGGTTTCATGCCCCCTGACCATCGCTCGATCCCGATCTTTTGGGCTGTCGCTTGGGCAATCTCCACCGCGTCGCCCGACATCAGTTCGGTTCCGATATGTTCTGACCGCAGGTTGTTAACGGTCTCGCCGGCATCGCTGCGAAGCGGATCCTGAAAGTCAAAAGATACGGGTTCGCGTCCCGGGCCCGTCAGCCAGAGGTGGCCCGCATCCGCGCCCCGGTCCGGCGATGGATGGGCGTCTTCAATACCGCACCAGGACCGGGAGCCCAGCCGCCATTCCCCCTCCGGAGTCTTTTGGGACAGCCCGAAACCGGAATGTTCGCTGATCCCGGAACCGGGCTTGATGGCGCCGAGACGCTTCTCGGCCGCACGCATGATTGCCCGCGAATAGGGGTGGCGGCTGGTCGCTGCCAGTGTTGCCGCGTGACGCAACGCCTCATCATCCAGCTGATCTCCGTTTTGCAATTCGGGCTCTCCCAGCGTCAAAGTTCCGGTCTTGTCGAATGCCACATAGTCGATCTCCGCGAGGCGCTCCAATCCGTCACCGGATTTCAACAGGAGACCTCGTGCAAACAGATTACTCGCCGCCGCCACCTGTACGGCCGGTACGGCCAGCGCCAAAGCGCATGGACAGGTGATAATCAGGACGGAAATGGCGGTTGTAAGAGACTGCTCCCAGCCTGAACCGATTGCGATCCAGCCCAGAAATGTCAGAGCTCCAATGATGTGAATCCCGGGGGCGTAGATTTTGGCGGCCCTGTCGGCGAGGCGAACGTAACGCCCGCGCGCCTGCTCGGCCGTTTCCATTAGTTTGGCAATTTCAGCCAAAACAGTGTTTTCTTCGGTGGCCGTTACCGCAAGTCTGAGCGGTCCTGAATGGTTCACCGTTCCCGCGTAGACATGATCGTTCGGCGCCACCGTTCGTGGCCGGGATTCGCCGGTCAACAGGCTTTCGTCGATGGCGCTGTGGCCTTCGATTACCTCGCCATCGACAGGGATCGCCTCACCGCTCGCTATGAGAACGGCCATGCCCGGTCTGAGGTCTTTCGTAGCCACGCGCTCAACCGTACCGTCGTCCGCTATTGCACTGGCATAGTTCGCCTTGAGTTTGAGCAGGTTTTGCGCGGCGCTATGGGCTTTCGAGCGCATGCGCTGGTCGAGGTAGCGGCCGATGAGAAGAAAAAAGATGAGCGTGACGCTGGCATCGAAATAAACATATTCGCCGCCCCGATAGGTCTGCACAAGGCTCATGCCCGTGGCGAGAATGATCGCAAGCGAAATCGGAACGTCCATATTGAGACCGCGGGCCATGATCGCGTATTTCGCAGAGCTGAAAAACGGCCGCCCGGCATAGGCGATTACCGGAATAGCGATGAGCGCGGACAACCAGTGCAGGAGCTTCATCAACGCAGCATCCATATCGCTCGCCAGGCCGGCCCAGACGGCCACTGAGAGGAGCATGATATTTGCGGCCGCAAATCCGGCGACACCCAGGCGGCGTAACAGATCCTGATCGTCTTTTTCAGAGGCGACCGCATCTTCCTTGAGCTGATTGGCATCGAAGCCAATTTTCTCCAACGCGGCTTTTATGAAGTCCGGCGTGAGATTTCCTGCGTCGAACTCGAGCCGCACACGCTTGGTGGAGAGGTTTGCGCGCACATGGTGAATGCCAGGAACATCGATGAGCTCACGTTCGATTTTCCGCATGCAGCCGCCGCAATTCATATTATCGATTGCGAATTCTACGCTTTGGTTTTCGGTTACGGGCATTTCGCGCGAGGAACTCTCAAATTGAAAATCTCTCTGCTCTAGCGGTGTCGCACCGTGAATTATCTGGTTTGCGTCAGCCATATCCGCTTCTTCATTCTGTAGACGATTTTTCCGGGCTCATCCCATTGCTGCCTCGCATTTATTGTCAGTGTCCAATTGCCCGCTTGAATATCTTTCATAGGGGCGATGTAGATGCCTTGTTTCGTTTCTGAAAACTCCAGTGAGGTGTCGTACCGGTCGCTCGCGGGCCGGGACAGTTTCGACGACAGGTTCAATCCGGTCACGGGCTTGCCGTTTCTGGCGGAAATGACCAACGTCAGAGACCGTTGATCGGGTGATGTGATGACGGAATTCGTCCAGCCCAGCCGGTTCTGTCTCGCTTCCTCATCAAGACGCTCATTGTACTTCAGACCCTTCCGGTAGGCGTCCTCGGTTGACAGGCCGTTGAAAGTGGAGATTGCAAAATAGAGAAAGATGCCATTGACCAGCAACATCACTCCGAAAAACACCCCCAGGAACAGGGCCATGTGCCGCCCCTGAAAACCGTCCGGAAAAAATTTCGATCGGGTCATGGTTTTTGTCTCCGGAAATTCGTGCCGCGCCGTACGCGTGTGTTGTCCCTTATATCCGTCACGACAAAGTTGAAATCGGTCGTCTCGCTTTTGAGTTTGTCCAGTTCGGAATATGGAACTTTGAGATATATGCGCAAAATTCGAAGATCATCGGACGGGACAGCGATTAGCTTACCATCCGCATCTTCTATTCCGACAACCGATATAACCGGATCGGGCAGTCCCTCGGCTTCAATTCGGAACATGCGGGTCTGATAAAGCTTGTTCAGGATTTTTATCGTATAGCCGTTTCGAACGCTGCCGTCGGATAAAAGCACATAAAGCGGATTGCGGTCGCGCAAAACATTTACGTCGAGCACCGATTTCGACATGAGCCCATAGGCCATGAGTAACGATACCAGCAAAAAGAGGACGCTATAAAGGATTGTTCTGGGGCGTATTAATCGTAAATCCGAACGAACCTCATCCACGTCCCCCTCTATATTGCTATAGGTGTCGTAGGTAATGAGATTTTGCGGGCGGCCGATTTTATCCATGATGCCGTTGCAGGCATCGATGCACAGGGCGCACTGGATGCATTCCAGTTGCGCCCCCTCCCTGATGTCGATGCCCATGGGGCAAACCACAACGCATTGCTTGCAGTCGATGCAGTCGCCTCTATCGTCCCAGCTCTCGCCTTTCTTGTGCGGCCCGCGCGGTTCGCCGCGATTCTGGCGATAGGTAACGAGGAGGGAATCACGGTCGAAAAGCGCGCCCTGGATCCGCGGCCAGGGACACATATATGTGCAGACCTGTTCGCGGGCCAGGCCGCCGAGGAGATAGGTGGTTCCGGTGAAAATCCCGAGAAAAAGATAAGCGATGGTGGGGGCTTCGAAATTGAGAAACTCACCTAAGAGCGTCGGCGCATCGCGGAAATAGAAAACCAGCACGCCCCCGGTGGCGATCGAGATCACCACCCAGCTTATGTGGGTAAGTGTTTTTTTCCAGATTTTCTCAAAGGTCCATGGTGATTTGTCGAGCCGCATGCGGGCATTGCGGTCACCCTGCCAAAAGCGCTCGACCGCAACCATCAGGTCGGTCCAGACCGTTTGCGGGCAGGCATAACCGCACCAGACCCGTCCAGCGAGGGCTGTAACAAGAAACAGCAACAGGGACGCGAGGACGAGCAGGCCGGTAACGTAATAAAACTCCTGCGCCCAGATTTCCAGACCGAAGAAGAGTATTCTCTGATTGGTAAAATCGATCAGGAAGGCCTGATCGGGGAGATTTGCGCCACGATCCCAGCGGATCCAGGGCAGAATGTAATAAACGCCCAGTGTGAGCGCCATTACCAGCCACTTCAAATTGCGGAAGTCGCCTTTGACCCGTTTTGGATAAATTGCCTGCCGGCTGGCATATAGCTGCCGTGTCTGTTCGGCGTTAACCGCCGCTACATCGTGACGCTCTATGCCCGGGGCGACTTCTCTCGTGTGCGCTTCTGCCATGTTAGTTCATTCTCTGACGAACCGTTCAATTCCGGTGGCGAACCGTGAACAGAAAAGCTTGCCAACAGGTTATTGTCCACCACCGAGTGAATGAACGAAAAGGGTCAACTGCTTGATGAGCGTATCGTCAAGCCTGCCGTCCCAATGCGGCATTACGCCACCCCGACCGGTGCGTATGGATGTCTCGACATCCTCCTGGCGCGATCCAAACAGCCATAAGGCATCTTTGAGATTTGGCGCACCGAGCGCCGCAATTCCTGAACCGTCCTCGCCGTGACAGGTCGAGCAGTGGTCTGCGTATACTGCTTTTCCGCGGGCGATCGAAGCCGCGTCGCCGGGCCTGCCCGAAAGCGAAAGAACGAAATTTGCGGCATCCTTGATCTGTCCCGGCTCGAGTATTTCATCGGCACCGAATTTCGGCATGTCGCTCAGGCGGGTATCGTCATGTGTCGTGCGGATGCCATAGCGTATGGTTTCGTAAATTGCCGAAAGGGAGCCGCCCCACAGCCAGTCGTCATCATTGAGATTGGGATATCCTCTCGTTCCCTCGGCGCCGCGTCCATGACATGGCGCGCAATTGTCGGCAAATGCGGTTCTGCCGCCGGCAAGGGCGAAGCGCATGAGTTCCGGATTGCCCCTGATGTCGTCGAGCTCGGAAGCCTCGATGGCGGTGAGGAATTTTGCCTGCGCGGCCTTGCCCGCCGCCAGATCGGCCTTCACCGCCTGGCGCTGGCTGTAACCCCAGATTCCTTTCGTATAGCCCGTCATCGTCGGCCATGCGGGGTAGACTATCCAGTAGAGAACGCTCC
The DNA here is from genome assembly GCA_947258705.1 of uncultured Hyphomicrobiaceae bacterium. Classification (GTDB taxonomy): domain Bacteria; phylum Pseudomonadota; class Alphaproteobacteria; order Rhizobiales; family CAMYJA01; genus CAMYJA01. The sequence continues at coordinate 86,520 of CAMYJA010000003.1, forward strand.
AGATGACGCAGACATAAAACGTCCACAACCACCATCTGGGCAGCGGATTATTGAGCTCCTTGATCCCGTCCCATTCATGACCGGTGGTTTCAACACCAGTGACGTCATCGATTTCGGTTTTTTCGGCCATTAGATCTTCCTACTGATATGTTCGTCAGGATCATCCTCAAGTGGAATTTTCGCCGCGTGATCAAAGTACTTTCTGTTCGATGGGCGCAAGGCATAGATCAGAACAGCTACAAAAAGACCGATGAAAAGCGCCAGAGCGGTGTATTGAGACAGCAATGTGACTGTTTGGTAATCCATAATTGTCTTGTCCCTATCTCAGGTTCGGTCCCGTCGCATCGAATTTGGTGAAATCGACAAGCGTACCCAGCATTTGAAGGTAGGCGACGAGCGCATCAAGCTCCGTAATATCACTAGAGCTCTGATCGAATTTCCTCACCTGAGCCTTGGGGTATCTCTTGGCGAACGCCTCCAGGCCGTCCGCATCGGGATTGACCTGGATTTCAAGATCGGCCTCGGCGCTGGCGATCATCTCATCCGTGTAAGGAACGCCAACCGTCCGGTTCGTTTTCAGATGTCCTTGAATTGAGCTGTAATCGAGCTTTGCAGAAAGAAACGGATATCCCGGCATTATCGACTCCGGCACAACGGCGCGCGGGTTTTTCATATGCTCGACATGCCAGCTATCGGAATACTTTCCTCCGACTCGCGCAAGATCTGGGCCGGTGCGCTTCGATCCCCACTGAAAGGGGTGGTCGTACATACTTTCCGCAGCCAGGCTGTAATGACCGTATCGCTCGACTTCATCCTTTAGTGAGCGGATCATCTGGCTGTGACAGTTATAGCAGCCCTCGCGGATGTAAATATCGCGGCCGGCCAGCTCAAGCGGTGTATAGGGGCGCATCCCTTTAACCTTTTCGATGGTGGAGTTCAGCCAGTAAAGCGGCGCAATTTCAACGAGACCGCCTATGGCAACGACGATTAAAATTCCGACGAGCAGGTTGATTGAGTTCTTCTCGAAAACGTCATGGTTCATCGTCCGGCCTCCTTATTCCGCAGCTACGGGTTGCGGGCCCGTGTCCAGACCGGGTGCCGCCGCAGAGGACGGCTGGTCTTCTTCGTCGACCAGCGCGTCGCCACGCACCGTCCGCCAGACATTGTAGGCCATGATGAAAGAGCCGATGACAAACAACAGCCCGCCCGTTGCACGGATCAGATAGGGGATGTGCAACGCTTCCACGGTTTCAGCGAATGAATATTGCAGGAAGCCGAGTGCATCATAGGCCCGCCACATCAGCCCCTGAACAATGCCGCCAACCCACATCGAGGTTATGTAGAGAAGTATGCCGATTGTCGCGATCCAGAAATGCCATTCGATCAGCTTGAGCGAGTACATTCCCTTGCGGTTCCAGAGCCATGGCACCAGGCAGTAAATCGCGCCGAAAGACACCATGCCAACCCATCCGAGCGCGCCCGAATGAACATGGCCGATCGTCCAGTCCGTATAATGCGACAGGGAGTTGACGGCTTTGACGGACATCAACGGCCCCTCAAATGTCGACATGCCGTAAAAGGCGACCGAAACGACAAGCAGTCTCACCACCGGGTCGGTTCTCAACCGGTCCCAGGCGCCCGACAATGTCATGAGGCCGTTGATCATGCCGCCCCAGGAGGGCATCCAGAGCATGATTGAAAAAGTTGCGCCAAGGGTTTGCGCCCAATCGGGCAGGGCCGTGTAATGAAGATGGTGCGGGCCGGCCCAGATATAGAGAAAAATAAGCGACCAGAAATGCACGATCGATAGCCGGTACGAATAGACCGGCCTCTCGACACGCTTGGGGATGAAGTAATACATGATGCCGAGAAAACCCGCCGTCAGAAAAAATCCGACCGCATTGTGCCCATACCACCACTGGGTCATGGCATCCTGCACACCCGAATAAATGATGTAGCTTCGCGTGCCCGTCCAGGATACGGGCAGGGTCATGTTGTTGACGAGATGAAGCATGGCCACCGTGACGATGAAGGCCAGGAAAAACCAGTTGGCCACATAAATATGAGGCTCGCGGCGTTTCATCAGTGTGCCGAGGAAAACCAGCAGATAGGCCACCCAGACGATTGTCAGCCAGATATCCACATACCATTCAGGCTCGGCATATTCCTTGCCCTGAGTGACGCCCAGCAGATATCCAGTGGCAGCCAGCACGACAAACAACTGAAAGCCCCATACGACGAACCATGGCGACCAAACGCCCGCCAACCGCGCCCGGGATGTCCGCTGTACGCAGTAAAATGACGTCGCCAACAGTACGTTTCCGCCAAAGGCGAAAATAACCGCAGAAGTGTGCAAGGGACGAAGCCGGCCGAAGTTCGTCCACGGAAGATCGAAGTTCAACACCGGGAACGCCAATTGCCATGCGATCACATCGCCAACGAGAAAACCGGCTATTCCCCAGAACACCGCCGCAATTGTCGCAACTTTAATCGGGCCATCGAAATATTTTGTCTGATCTCTCAGGTCGGCGTCATCGCGCCGTCGAATAACCGCCCAGCCTGCAATGAGAGCCGACAGGAGAAGAAGGGTGGCATGGAACGCCATTACCTTGTCTTCGGTGGCGACGATCAAAACCAAACCGAGTGCAGCGCAAATCGCCGCACCAGCGAGTGCTAGTGAATTAGCCATTATTGTCAGTCCCACTCCGTCTTGTTTTGCCGTTCATCTCAAGTGAAGTTGCTTCTAGCACCATCATCAACCCCTATAGCCGGATTAGAATCCGCGCAGTTTGATCTGTGTCAATTTCCAAAGGGCAATGAGCCGATATTGTTTGTGGAAATTTAGCACAGATAACAACGGAATGCAGAACTCAGACCGTATGGGGCGATGACTGCGTGATGGACGTGAATATGCAGCGAAATTCGGATGATACTATCGCCGATCCCATAAAACTCATTGAGGAAGATCACGCTTGGCAACTTCTCTTATGCGATGCGTTGGAAAAAATTGCAGATTCACTGCCGAACAATATCGATAAAAGATTGATAGCGACCACCGGGGAAGCATTGCGAAAGGTCGTGCCCCTGCATAACCGCATGGAAGAAAAGGCTTTATTCCCCATCCTCGCGAAAAGAGCCGGCCAGACAAAAGAGATCTCGGACACTTTTCTCCTCCTTTGCCGGGAACATGAAACCGATGAGGCATTCGCCTGTGAGATCGCAGACGAGCTCGATCAATTTATCTGCAGAGGCGCTCAAAAAAATCCAGAGATGATGGGCTATATGCTGCGTGGACTTTTTGTATCCCTGCGCCGGCATATCAATTGGGAAAACCAAACCGTGCTTCCGCTCGCCAGGAATATTCTCAAATTAGACGATCGGGAAGAGTTGCGCGAGTGGATGCGGACGCATCCCGAAGTATTGCGTTGCAGACGGCTTTTAAAAAACGTGGGGACATGTCTCGGTTACCAGACCTGTCCATATCTCTAAACCGGCAATCAGGTAATGCCGTCCAACAGTCAAGCGCGGAAATTATGATCGATCATCAGAAGAAGAAACTTATAGAGAAATTCGCGGTACCAGTGCCGCGTTACACCAGCTATCCGACTGCACCGCATTTTTCCGACAACATCGACAGTATAGATTTCGCGGACAATTTATTGGCCTTGCGTTCCGGTGCCCGGTTATCGCTCTATATGCATATCCCGTTCTGCGACACGCTTTGCTGGTTCTGTGGCTGCAACACCAAAATGGTGAAGCGCTACGATCCGATCGCTAAATATCTGCCGTTGTTGATTAAAGAAATCGAGAATGTCTCCTGCCTTTTGCCATTCGATCACACGGTGCGTCACATTCACTGGGGCGGCGGGTCGCCCAACATTCTCAATGAAGACGATATCGGAAGGCTCTCGGATGCAACGAGGGCTGCTTTCCAAATTGGGGAAGACGCCGAATTTGCGGTTGAAATCGACCCCAGGGACCTTCGGGATACGCAGATCGCAGCCTTTGCCGATGCAGGCGTCACACGTATCAGCGTGGGCGTTCAGGATTTCTCGGAAAAAGTGCAATGGGCAATAAACCGTATTCAGAGCTTTGAAGAAACGGAACGGGCCATCACGAAGTTCCGTGAAAAGGGCGTCCGGTCGATAAATATGGACCTTATCTATGGCCTGCCCTTCCAGACGAAGCAAAGCGTCGCGGATTCCATTGAAAAAGTGCTTCTTATTTCACCCGACCGCATCGCGCTTTTCGGATATGCCCATCTGCCCAAGAGAATAAAGCATCAGGCCATGATCGATGATGATGCCCTGCCCGATATATTCGAGAGATATGAGCAAGCCGAGACGCTTGCCCGGTACCTGATCAACGCGGGATATGTCCGCATCGGACTTGATCATTTCGCAAAACCGACGGACCCCATGGCTGCAAGTAAGGCCGACGGCATTTTGCGGCGGAATTTCCAGGGGTATACGACGGACAAGGCCGATGCTCTCATAGGATTGGGGGCTTCGGCGATCAGCCAGTTCGATGGTGCATATTTCCAGAATGCCGTGCCGACCGCACAATATCTCAAAGCCATCGAGGAAGAGGGGCTGGCGACGCGGCGGGGTTATGTGCTGTCGAAGGAGGACATGGTCCGGCGTGACGCCATCGAACAGATCATGTGCAACCTCGAGCTTTCCGAAAACCGCCTGAAGGCGATATTCGGTGAGCACGCAAATCCGGTTTTGAGCGAAGTGACGACATTATTGGATTCCGATGACGAACGGCTCTTGCGGCGAACGGATGACGGCTTCAAGGTGAAGGAAAAAGGCCAACCGTTTCTGCGGTCCATATGCGCCCATTTCGATACCTATCTTGCCGCGGCAAAAGCGGTTCACTCGACCGGCGTGTAATATCCGATATAGACTATTGGACGTCCTGATTGGCCATGGCTTCAAGCGCGTCCATATCGCTGATAATTATGTGACGCTGATCGCGGACGTCTATTGCACCGCATTTTTTCAGCTTGGTCATCTGACGGCTGACGGTCTCGATCGTAAGGCCGAGATAATCGGCAATATCAGCCCGCGGGAGCGGCAGGTCGAAACTTGTCTCCTTGTAAGGCGACGAATGCTCGCATCCGATCATGGCCGTGCGTTTGGCAATGAGGAGAAGAAGGCTTGCGACTTTTTCTTCAGCCGATTTGCGGCCGAGGAGAAACATCCAATCCCGGGCTGAATCGAGTTCATCAAGCGTATGCTCGAACAGTCGGTGCTCGAGCCCTTTGAATTTTTCCAGCAGTTTCTCGAAATCCCTATGCGGGAAGCAACAAAGTTCCGTCTCCGTCACCGCCTCGGCAAAATAAGGATTTTTTTCCGCGTATACGCGGCCCAGGAAATCGGGCGGGAACAGCAGTCCTATGATTGACTGCCGGCCGTCTTCCGACGTCTTGTTGAGCTTGACCACCCCGGTGACAATGTTGCAGAAATATTCGACCGGCATCTCATCGGACATGATCACCTGGCCGCGTTGGCAATTTTTCCGCTTGGTGATCTTGCCCAGCTCAGCGATTTCTTCAGCTGAGAGCGCGCCGCAGATACCATCATGACGCACCACACAAGTATCGCAGTGATTCTTTTTGTCAGGGCTTGAATCAAAAGACAAAACACTGTCCCGTTTGAGTTGTTTGATCGATTTTATATTTACAGCAATCCTAAAGGTTTGCGGACTTACTGCAAGACCCGATTTCAGTAAGAAAGTGCGGCAGGACGGCCATTTTTCGGAGATTTCCGGTATCGATTTGACGGTTTGTTACGATTGCGGCCCCACCCTGCTTGTGCTTGATGAATAGGTGGGCAACTGGAAACGCAAGGCGATGGCGGTGCTTCACAGGGCCAGGGGTGCGGACGTGTTCGGCTGTTTCGTCGATGACGACACCCAGCGCAACCTGACGGATTTAAATTTCAAGGATCATGATATTGTCGGGGTGGATAAGGCAGGCAATGAAAAGCCGGGCATGGATCCATTTGCCCGCAATTGACCATATTCGATACTTAAATAATGACCGGATTACCCGGGAACATTGGGAGGTTTTGTTCGTGAAACATTTTTGGCATGAGGTAAATATATGAGCACTTTATTCAGACATTTTTTCATCGTCGCGCTTTTTGCGGCGTTTTCGATGCCGCTTCTGATGACCGGAGAGGCACAGGCCAGAACCTGCAAGAGCTATTACAATTCCGGTATCGGGAAAGTGACGATAACAAAAACCGGAGCCCGGCTTTCCGCCCGTTCCGCCTGGCGAAAGAAAGTCAGAAAGCTTCACGGCGGGAAATGGGGAAGCTGGACGATCGCGGCGAACAAGCATTATGACTGGTGCTACAGAAACAGTAACAATAAATGGAAGTGCAAGGCGCTGGCGCGTGCGTGCAGACCCTTCTAAGCGATCTTGCCACCGTTCCGAACGGGAACGATCTCAGGTTAAAAAGATAATTTTCAGGGGCCCCTGCCGGGGCCCCTTTTATCTGTGCCGCTTATGCGGCCTCTCTATGGTGCGTAAACATATGGGGCCCAAACTTCCTGAACGCCGCTCGCACTCGCGCCAGCCTGTCGCCACCGAACATTGCGCCTGAATTCCCGACGCTCATCCCACTGCCTCGAAAGGCGTCTGATCCCTTCGGATATTCTGGTGCGCGGGCACGATCTCCACCCGCGTGACCGGATTTTCAAGTTCTGAATAATCGTGGACATGGTAGGCCACCGCGTCAGCCTCCCGGCCGAAATATTCTCCCTTTCGCAAATCAAGGGCCACGCTCGTCATGCTCGATCCCAATACGCCGCCAATTGTTCCCGATGTATTGCGGTGAATGTGACCGCAAATGATGCGAACCCGCCCCTCATGACCGGCGACGATTTGTCCGAATTTTTCAGTCATTGCCCGGTCCTCGAATTGAAACTGATAAGGTTCCGGTGCTTCGAGTGCATCATATGGCGGGTGGTGCATGACGATAAGCGCCGGCTTGTCCGGGGTATTGCGATTTTCTTCAAGCGCGTTTTTCAGAAAATCTGCCCGTGCCTGGCAAAAATGACCGAGACCGCTTGTCTCCGATGTCGTATCAAGAGCAATCAGCTGAACAGGATGCTCTTTAATCGTGTAACAAAAATGTGGGGAGCTATCCGTAATCGGAAATTGCGCGCCAAACAATTCTCGCATGTGAGTGCTGTCATCGCGATTTCCCGGTATGAAGTAGAGCGGCACCTTGAGTGCGCTCATGATGTCCATTGCCATCGCGTATTCGGAGGCTAAATCGTCGTGAGTTAGATCGCCCGTATGGACAACGATATCAGGCGCTGGCTGTAACGCATTAATATGCGCAATACAGGCACGAAGATTGGCACAACGGGCTTCCGCCGTTTCACCGGTCGCGGTGAGATGGCTATCTGAAATTTGAGCTATTATCATAATGAGCGGTCTATAGCAGATTCACCGGGTTGTGCCAGCCCCGCCGGTTGGCTTTGGCCGATCGTTATTTTCAAGTGATGAAGGCAATGCAGGGCCGGGCACGGTCCCGTTCCCATGCAATTCAACTTTATGGATATAGTGGCCCCCTATTTTTTCGCAACCCGGCTGACCCGGATATTACTAGCGCCGGGGCAGGTATTAGCGATATTAAGATTTCCGGGCTTGCCAAGTTCGGACACGTTCCACAACGAGAAATGTACTCAGGTCTTATCATGCAGAGGTCATGCAAATGAGCGATAACTCTCCTTCCCTCAATGATTTAACCAGGCGACTAATCGCTTTTCGCGACGCACGGGACTGGAAGCAATTCCATTCTCTGAAAGATCTCATTTTGTCTTTGAACCTTGAGGCTTCCGAGATGCTGGAGCTTACGCAGTGGAAAAAGGATGACGTTTTTGAGAATTCAATCAAGGACCCTGACATCGGCGGCGCCTTGGCGGAAGAGTGTGCGGATGTGCTGCTCTATCTTTTGATGATCGCGGAACGGTCGGGGATCGACCTCTTGCAGGCTGCGTCCGCCAAGATCGATAAGAACGAGATTAAGTATCCGGTTGAGAAATCGCGCGGCAACGCTCGCAAATATACCGATATCTGAATACGGTTTCATTCGACAGAAATATCTGCGATATCCGGGCGGCAGTTTTTACCGCCTCGTTTTCCCGGCATCCGAACATGACCGCGCCATCCGGCAAACGCATAAATAGCGGCGATCCTCAGACATGCTCAAATGCACGACCGGCTGCTATCCATCATCCATCCAGCCCCTGATAATAGTCCATCAGGATCTGGGCGACTTCGGGTCTTGAGAATTCGGGCGGCGGCGCTTCGCCATTGCCGAGCATCTCGCGCACGCGCGTTCCCGAAAGAAGAACGAAATCCTCTTTGGTATGATCCGGCGCCTCGCGCATCATCACGACCTTGTCGAGCTTCTTCGAATAGGCTGTGTGATCCGCCTTGAAAATTTCGATCTCCAGCGCATCGTCAGGGATCGTATCGAAAATCTCCTGAGCGCCGAAGTCGGAGTAATAGTCGCCCACGCCGGCATGGTCGCGGCCGACGATGAGATGGTTGGCGCCCATGTTCTGACGGAACACGGCATGGAGTACGGCTTCGCGTGGACCTGCATAGAGCATGTCGAAGCCATAGCCGGAGATCATGACGCTGTTCGGCGGGAAATAGAGTTCCACCATCTTGCGTATTGAACTGTCGCGCACGGGTGCCGGGATGTCGCCCGGCTTCAGTTTGCCCAGCAACATGTGAATGACCAGCCCGTCAGCCCCCAGACGGTCCATGGCCATATGGCACAGCTCCTCATGGGCGCGGTGCATGGGATTGCGGGTCTGGAAGGCAACTACGTTCTTCCAGCCGCGTTCGGTGATTTCATTGCGGATCTCGACTGCCGTGCGGAAGGTGTCGGGGAATTCGTGCTGGAAATAGCTAAGATCAAGCACCTTCACCGGACCGGACAGCGCGGTTTTTCCCTGACCGTTGAATTCAGCCACGCCCGGATGCTCCGTATCGGTCGTGCCGTAGACGTGCCGGGTCATCTCCTCCATCTCGGCATCGGAAAACTCTTCGATGGCCTCGACATCCATGACCGCCATAATGGGATGGTCTTCCATATTGGGATCGCGCAAAGCGATCGTGTCGCCCTCGCGGATATGATGGGCTCCTGCGCTGTCGATCAGGTTGAGTACGGGCGTTGGCCAGAACAGGCCCGAGGTCGTATGCATGTCGCGCGCGACGGACAGGGCGTCCGCTTTGTTCATGTAGCCGGTCAGCGGGTTGAAATAGCCGCCTCCCATCATCACCGCGTTGGCCGCCGTGGCGGAACTCACGACGATATTGCCGAGCTCGGAAGCTTCACGTTTCAGCTTTTCATTTTCTGCGGGGTCGTAGACGAATAGCGGATTCAGCTCATCGGATCCATGCGGTTTGATCATTGTTTTTCCATCCCTGTAAGTTCTCGTGTTAGCGCCTCACAGCGCTTGCATTCGATTAATTTCGACTTCTTATATCCTGCCAGTTGCAAATATTCAAAAATTTGAATGTCTCTGCATAAAAGATATGTCCCCGCAAGTTGGCGATGGATGAACGAAGTTAAAGTCGGATATTCTCGCGGGGTGTGTAAAACACATTCGAGCGAATGGCAAACAATAGGCTCGGGGGTGCACAGGTTCGCATGACCGGTGGCAGGGATTCCGGCTGGCGAAACCGGAGAGCCTCGGAGGGGCGGGAATATCAGCCGAAACGGCTAATTGGACAACCCGAAAGCCAGAAACACGCAATCGCTGGACCAGTCCGTCTCCTTGTTGTTCGCCCTATCGAACAAATATCCGTCATGAACATATTAGCGGCGGTCGGCAGGTCATTGCCGCCCGCCACCGCATCGATATGTTTGACCGCATTTCGAAGTGGCGAAAATCCGCTTGAGCGCTGATCGCGTCGCGGCAAAATCGACCGGGGACGAAAGGTCGACAGGCATATCGGAGGGGGGTGATTCCGCACCCTTATTCAATATCTACATTCAAACATGCGCATAAATGCTTGTGAATAAAATCAATTTCCGCTAGCTATGGACCGCAAATAATGTTCGCTAGCTGCGATCTTTATTGACCGCGCTGCAAGCACAGCTATGCCAAATCAAATTGACCGTCTTTCAAAACTAAAAAAAGAGACGAAAATTTTAGGGTAGGAGACCTGACTAATGTTCACGCACAATCCATTCACAGAGCTTTCGGCGTTCATACCCCCCATGGTGATGCAAATATATGTCATCGCGATGGCGGTTCTGGTCGTGGGCGGTACTCTCATTGACACTATGCACAAGAAAAGCGCCAAATGGTTCTTCGAAAATGCCGAAGAGGCCAAGAAGAGCGCAACCAAGACGGTTAGCACCGGGGATGCGGTCGCGATTGCCGGCCAAACGCTTGCCAATGAAATTTTATTGTCTGCCGAATTCTGCAATCAAAAGCGCAGACTTTCCCACCTCTTGACCATGTATGGCTTCCTTCTGTTCATTATCAGCACAGCCATCATGGTATTCTTCTACCCAACTGACGGTGCTGCAACGCCCACATATCTGCCGGTTCTCTGGCATGTGGGAGCGCTGATGCTCGCCATTGGCGGTTACTGGTTCTGGTTTTTCATTCGGGTGGATGTCGCTGCGGAAGGGGTCAAGTTTTATCATCTCGTGCGCGCTGACCTGTTCATTCTCTCGCTTCTTGCAACTGCGACCTTCGCGTTGATCTGGTCCTATCTGCAGTGGACGGGTGGTACCCCGATATGGGAAACTGTGTTTCTTGCTCTTTTCATCCTGTCCAGCACGGTTCTGTTCGGCGGGGTGTTGTGGTCGAAATTCGCACATATGTTCTTCAAGCCCGCTGCTGCTTTCCAAAAACGGATGACCAAGGCAGATGGGTCAGCGGAGAATTTGCCAACGATAGGCCGCGATGATCCCGAGCAGCGGAAAAGACATTCCATGGAGCTTTTGCAAGATGCCCCAATGGATATGGGACTTGGTATCAAGCGCGAGCAGCCACGCCACTACTAATAAATCAAACTGAAAGCTTCTAGAAACTCAACTAACAAGCTTCTTTCCAACATGTGAGGAAACGACTATGCCTACTTTCGTCTATATGACCAGATGCGATGGTTGTGGAGAGTGCGTCGACATTTGTCCGTCCGACATCATGCACATCGATAAAACCTATCGGCGTGCCTACAATATTGAACCCGATATGTGCTGGGAGTGCTACTCCTGCGTCAAGGCCTGTCCGCATAATGCCATTGATGCCCGCGGCTATGCCGACTTTGCACCACTTGGCTCCAGCGTTCGCGTTGTACGCGATGAGCAAAAAGGCACAATCGCCTGGAAAATCAAATTCAGAAACGGGACGGTCAAGGATTTCCTGTCCCCAATTACCACCAAACCCTGGGGCACTTGTATTCCCCAGCTGGCGGATGAAGCAGAACCCAGCAAGGAAATGCGTGACGGCGAATTGTTGTTTAACGAGCCCAAATATGTCCGTTTGGACGAAGGCGAATTGCATACCCTGGAATCCAATGGTCTCAAGTTGAAAGAAGGGGTGTATTACTGATGGCTTATAAAACAATCATCGAAGACAACATCGATATTCTCGTTGCAGGCGCCGGCCTTGGCGGCACTGGTGCAGCATGGGAAGCGCGGTACTGGGGCAAGAACAAGAAAATCGTTATTGCCGAGAAAGCCAATATTGATCGCTCAGGTGCTGTTGCCCAGGGCCTTTACGCCATTAACTGTTACATGGGCACACGTTGGGGCGAAAATAATCCGGAAGATCATGTGCGCTATGCACGTATGGACCTCATGGGAATGGTGCGTGAAGATCTCGCCTTCGACATGGCCCGTCATGTTGACAGCGCCGTGCATCAGTTCGAAGAATGGGGTCTGCCCATCATGAAAGATCCCGATACGGGAACCTATCTACGTGAGGGCCGCTGGCAGATCATGATTCATGGTGAGAGCTACAAGCCCATCGTTGCCGAAGCTGCTAAAAAATCAGCAGATAAGGTGTTCAACCGTATCTGCGTCACTCACCTCTTGATGGACGATGCCAAGGAAAACCGGGTTGCCGGTGCAGTTGGCTTCAACGTCCGTACCGGTAATTACCATGTATTCAAATCCAAGACCGTAATTTGTGGTGCTGGTGGTGCTTCCAATATCTTTAAGCCGCGTTCAGTCGGTGAAGGTGCGGGCCGTGTTTGGTACGCCCCTTGGTCCTCTGGTTCAGCATATGGTCTCATGATCGAAGCCGGCGCCAAGATGACGCAAATGGAAAACCGCATCGTGCTCGCCAGGTTTAAGGACGGTTATGGTCCCGTTGGTGCCTACTTCCTTCACCTCAAGACCTACACACAAAATTGCCTGGGCGAAGAATACGAATCGAACTGGTTTCCCGAGCTCTCAAAAATGGTCGGCAAGGCTTACCTGGATACGGAAGGTCAGCATCTATCTCACAAACCAATTCCAACCTGCTTGCGTAACCATGCATTTATCAATGAAGTAAATGCTGGTCGTGGCCCCATCCATATGGTCACCATGCATTCATTCCAGGATCCCCATCTCGAGGAGGTTGGCTGGGAAAACTTCCTAGGCATGACCGTTGGTCAGGCTGTCCTTTGGGCGGCAACCGATGTGGATCCCAAATATGAAAATCCAGAACTGACCACATCCGAACCTTATGTCATGGGTTCGCATGCAACCGGCTGTGGCGGTTGGGCAAGTGGACCGGAAGACCTTTCTCCCCCTGAATATTTCTGGGGCTATAACCGTATGATGACGGTTGAAGGTTTGTTCGGTGCCGGTGACGCAGTCGGCGGAACACCACACGCCTTCTCTTCAGGTTCGTTCACAGAGGGGCGTCTCGCCGCCAAAGCAGCCTGTAAATATATTGATGATGGCAAGGCCGAAGGCATCCGTGTTTCAGACAAGCAGATTGAAGACCGAAAGGCCGAAATCTACAAGCCAATGGAACATTACAAGCTTTACCGCAATGAAATCGTGGCTGGTGATGTTAACCCTCACTATATCAATCCACGTCAGGGTCTCGACCGTTTGCAGAAACTGATGGATGAGTATTGTGCGGGTGTGACCGTCAATTACATGACCAACGAAAAATTGCTGCAAATCGGTCTCAAGAAGCTCAAGATCATGGAAGAAGACCTTGAAAGCCTGGCTGCCAAGGATATTCATGAATTGCTGCGCGCTTGGGAGCTGAAGCATCGCCACCGGACATCCGAGTGCGTCATGCAACATACATTGTTCCGCAAGGAAACTCGTTGGCCTGGCTATTATTATCGTGGCGACGCAATGAAGCTGGACGACGATAACTGGCATGTTTTGACAGTTTCACGCCGCGATCCTAAAACCGGTGAATATACAATGGAGAAAGCGCCATTGTATCATCTGGTTGAAGAAGAAAACGCGAAAGTTGAAGCTGCAGAATAATAGTTCTGAAGCTGGAAAATGACCAAACAGGAATTTAGTTTAAACTCCTGTTTGGTCGCTTTATCTGATTTTCTGGCTGTGCAACCAGGGGTATCATTATCACTGAAACTATAGAAATACCCATGAATATTATCGAAAAAACCGATGATGAAATATTGTCAATCGCGACGCCGCTATGGGCTCATCTTGTCGAAAATTCCAACGCAGGCCAATATGGAGAGTTCGTCAAGAATTTTTCACGGTCTCTGGTTCAGGGATTAAACGAAATCGAAGTCGGTAAGCAGTTTGCAAGAAGCGAGCTAACCAGAAACCTGGCTGACGATCCGGATTTTCTTGGTATCATTCGTCGCGGAGAGCACGTAACGGTCCTCTACCGGCAACGCAGCACCAGTCAAAAAGGCGAATGGCTCGGGCGTCTGGTCCTCGGTTATGAAGGTGAAGAGGTCAAGATTTTTGGGGCATCTATATTCTGAGCCAAAGCATTTTCAGAAAAAGTGAATAGCGGTTTTTCGGTTCGAAAATGCGTAAAATAATGAAGTAGAGTGGGATCAGAGACCCTAATTAGAATAATCCTGCTCTAATACAGGTTTGATATGAGTGACACTATCCAGGACGACAAATTAGTCGAACTCAACTACAAGGTGATCGACCAGAAGTCGGGTCATATATTGACAACTGTCGAGTTTCCCCTGGGCTATGTGCACGGCCATAGTGATGTGTTGGGGGCCGCGGTTACCGAAAGGCTCGAAGGCAAGAGCGAGGGAGATATTATCGAGGTGCCTGTTGATTGCGACCTGCTTTACGGTCCCCGCGACGAGAGCCTTGTTTTTACCGATCACATCGAGAACGTGCCAAAAGAATATCGGGAAATCGGCACCACGATTGTGGCCGAAAACGAAAAAGGCGAGCCGCGGAATTTTATCGTAACCAGGATGGACGACAAAACCCTGACGGTCGATGGCAATAACCCGCTTTGCGGCAGAAAAGTTATATTTAAACTCGAAATACTAACCGTACGAGATGCGACAATTGAGGAGATTGAGGCAGGCGGAACAGTCGTCCCGGAGGCGAATGTCAGTGATGCGCTGAAAGTGCCTGTCTGAAGAAAATTGAGTTTGACTGGAGAGTATTTTTCCAGGGTTTGAAAATGAACACATGTCGGAATGGCTTCAAATTGCAATAGCATGCAGCGGCTGTCCCGGCTCAATAACAACCTGATAGAAAGAGGTGATAATATGGGAAAAGTAGATCCGAAAGCTAAAATAGCTGATTCAAAAACGCGCTTTTTTACGACCCGTCAGATGGAGCCAAATGAAAAAGGGTATGTTGGCTACGAGACCATCTGGGAACCGTTCCACAAAGAAGTCGAATACACCACTCCCAAAAAGCCGTAAGCTGCGCAGCCGCACGACCTTTCAGGTTGTTGCGGCCCCAGTAGCTGTTTTTGATTTCCCGGGTGGTTCCGTATCTCGGCCGCGACACCGGCCCCGGCTCCGGGAAGGATGCCGCCATTCAGCGCAACATGATCGCCTCCGACAAGCTGAAGACTTACGCCAGGGCTTTAGCTCCTTCAACATGTGTTGATATTCGGTTCGGGTTTGGAGGTTTCGAGCAATCCCCCAGGTACGATCAGCGACGAGATAACTAATCAGGCCGCGCAAAGGTCAGCGACGCCCAAAAGCTGGACCAGTCTGCCTTGATGTCCGGTGCCGGCTCGAACATGTAGACCGCGCTCAGCAGGAAGTTGCCGCCGGCGGCGGCCGCGATACGCACCCGACCCTCTCGATCGGTGACATAACGGCGCGGCTCGTTCGGTCGCCTGCTATCGAAGACCTTGACGGTACTACCGGCCAGGGGTTTGCCGCGCAAAAGCAAACGCACGGGCAAGGCCGCGCCGGCAGGAAGTGAGTATGGGTTGCGCTCTGCGATTAATTCAAGCGGCAATCCAACAGCACTATCATGTCCACCGCCGCGGCCGGCCGAAACGAGCATTTTCGCACAACGTATGTAGGTTTCCTTCGTGCCGGTTTTGCCAAGACCACGTGCAAGATGACGCGGCAGGATATTTTCAAGGCCCTCGTCGCTCAGGTAATTCGTGAATTTTTCCCAGGTCTCGAAAGTCAATTTTTCCGCTTTGCTCTGATAAGCGATGACCGCCATGCCAGGCATGGAAAGCTTCACCCGGGCCGCCGGATCATCCCCAAGGACGCCCTCAACCTTGCGCAAATCCTTGCCGTCCTTGATCACGAAGCGTGTAAACAAGTCGCTGATGAACGGCAGGGAGTTGCCTTTGAAAAACTGTCCGTTCCTTAATGTGATGGCGATTGTCGCATCGGTTTGAGGCGCGTAATCAGACGCCTCCAGCCAAAATTCATGCGCATCGGCCTGGTGAGGGGCAGCGGTGTGCGTGAACGCTGCAAGCACCAACGCAGCTGCAATCCTTCGATAAACTTGTTTTGAATTCATCAAACCGTATTTTTTCCCACCTCCAGAACAAACAGGGCATACTCGAATACACAAACCCCACGCCGATTGAAAGGCCGGGCATCAGTTATATCGAATGGCGGAGAATTGGCTAAAATGAGACTATATCTGATCCTGAGCATTTTGATTGCCGGGATTCTAACACAGCCAGGCAAGGTGCGTGCCCATGAAATACGTCCGGCTGTCGTTACGGTGACGGTTGGTGCCGATCAACGCTATGAGATTGATCTGCGCGTCAATCTCGAGGCTTTGATCGCGGAAATAGGGAGCCAGCACAACGATACCGACCGCTCACCTAGCGCCAAGCATTATAACGAACTTCGGGCCCTGCCTGCGGATGAGTTGAGCGCACGATTCACCGCGTTTGCCCCCAAATGGCTTCAGGGGGTGGACCTTCGGTTCGACGATAATCCTGTGAAGCTGCGGATTTCATCGATTGCCATTCCACCGCCCGGCGATCTGGCGCTCGCGCGTATCACCACGGTCCGTCTTACGGGACAGATACCCGCCCGTGCAAAATCCCTGCGCTGGTCTTACGCCGCACAGTTCGGCAATAATGTATTGCGAGTCAGACGCCCGGGCGATGACAAACCAATAACCAGTTGGCTGCAAGACGGCACCCCGAGTGAGCGAATTCCGTTGAGCGGAAAAACCGTTCAAACGACCTGGGATGTCCTGCGTGACTATGCCGTTATCGGCTATTTGCACATCATTCCCAGGGGGCTTGATCACATTCTTTTTGTGCTCGGGCTCTATCTTCTGAGTTCGCGGCTCGGTCCCCTGCTTTGGCAGGTCACGGCCTTCACGATCGCCCACTCCATTACGTTGGCGCTTGGCCTTTACGGCATTGTGCAGATTTCACCAGCCATCGTTGAGCCCCTGATAGCCCTGTCCATCGTTTATGTGGCGGTTGAAAATATCATGACCTCGCGGCTGAGCCCATGGCGTGTCGTTATCGTATTCGGTTTCGGTCTGCTTCACGGTCTTGGTTTCGCGGGCATTCTTCGGGAAATCGGCCTCTCGCAGCCGGATTTTGTGCTGGGTCTCATCGGTTTCAACGTCGGCGTGGAGTTCGGTCAGCTATCGGTTATAGCCCTGGCCTGGCTGGCGTTCGGTTTCTGGTTCGGCAATCGTTCCTGGTACCGGTGGCGCATCGTCCTGCCGGCATCCGCCGCTATCGCAGCAGTCGGAGCGTATTGGTCGGTCGAGCGCCTCTTCCTTGCCTAGATCGTTTCGGTTTAGAACGCGCGTGGCAGACGACACCTTAGGGCCGCCGTCCCCGCCCTTGTTTAACTGGTGGCACCTCACCTGCCGCAATGGACCGGCGCTCTTCAGGCGGCCAGCATTTGGCCTTCAATCCAGCCTTTAAGATATCCTGCGACGCGCATCGAGGCTTCGTCCTCATCGGCATAGGTCGCGCTCAACTCATTGAGGCCCGCGAAATTCACGCCCCTGGACATTTCATCCCACAGCATCGCTTCCTCATAATCCATGCTCCGATACATGGAGCTAAGGTCCCGGCGGAATACAATGACCCGGTCGGGCTCGTCGAGAACCTCGATTGCAGGCGGAGTCGTTTCGTCGTCGAGCGCCTGCCAGATGTCCTGCACATTTGTTGCGAGGTCGAGCCGGGTCGTGCTGGGGTGCGGTGCGAAGTTGAGGTCGGGCCAGTTTTCGGGCTCCACGGAGGCGAGGTCTTCCAGCGTCATGAATTCCGCGTCGGCGGCGTCAAAGGCCTTGTTGAGCGCCCATTCGAACGACGCCATGTCGCCCAGAACAGGCGCATTGCTAAAAGGCTCGTGCGTTTTCAGGAATTCCGGCAGGCGATCGCCATAATGCCGCGCATTGGGCGAGTGCGACACGGTATTTGCGATATAGGCCCGGACCATTATCTCAAACTGATCGTCGCCCAAAAGCAAACCCAGTTTTTCATAATCATTTTCGATAAATTCGATCAGCCGGAGACCATAGGCGTTCTGATATACGCCCAGCAGGACTTCACGCTGTTCCTTGTCCGATGAATTGATTTCGTCGAGAACTTCCGTCTCGCCCTGAAGCACGGCGCGCTGAAATTCGTCCTGTAATTCTTTCAGGCTGATCATTGGGTCGCGGCCATTGCGATTTCCGGCAGGGTTTTGGCGCCAATATCCCGGGCGATGCGCAGCTCCGCCTCAAGGTCTTCGAGCGGAGGAATATTGTCGTCGCGTTCGAGCAAGGTGGAAACAGGACCAAAAATCTTGAGCGCCTTGGCATATAGCTCCCAGACCTCATCGCAGACATCGTGATCATGGGTGTCGATAATGTAGGTGTCGTTATGCTCGTGGCCGGCAAGGTGAAACTGGACCACACGTTCCGGAGGCACGCCGTTTAAAAAATCCATCGGGTCGAAGCCGTGATTGAAAGCGCTGACAAAGACATTGTTCACATCCAGCAAAAGCCAGCAATCGGCACGGTTGGCGAGTTCGGTGATAAACTCCCACTCGGTCATTTCAGAGCTCTTGAACGTGACGTAGGAAGAGACGTTTTCGAGCGTGATCCGGCGTTCGAGAAAGTCCTGAACCCGCTTGACCCGCTCGACGATGTGATCGAGCGCTTCTTCGGTATAGGGCACGGGCAGGAGATCGTGAAGATTGATCCCGTGAACGCCGGTCCAGCACAGATGGTCGGAAATCCATTTGGGCTCGATGCGCCTGGCGAGCGCCTTGAGGTCTTTGAGATAGTCCATATTGAGGGGGGCGGTGGAGGCTATCGAGAGCGAGACGCCGTGCTGGACGAGGGGAAAACGCTCGGCGATGCGGTCGAGATTATATAGCGGCCGGCCGCCTTCGACCATGTAATTCTCGGCGATTATCTCGAACCAGTCGACATCCGGTTCGCCATCGAGAATATCTGAATAATGGTCGGGCCTGAGGCCAAGACCAAATCCAAGGAATTCCGGTTTTTGCAGCTGTTCATCCATATCATACGGATAGCATTAATTTCAGGGCTCTCACAGACCATAGGTAGTTAATGGGATTGGTATTTCAAGACAGAAAAACCCGCCGACCGAAGCCGGCGGGCTGTTCATTAATGAAAAGGAGATTAGCCCTTCTTTTCAGCCTTTTCAGTCGTACGGCCACCGATCGCCTTGCATGCTTCGGCCGATACGGAAACAAATCCCTGGCCCTTACAGGCGTTCTGGCCCTTGCAGGCGTTGCTCGCCGTTTTGCAGGCTGTGTTGCCTTTGCAAGCGGTAACGCCAAAGCAATGGACATTACTGTTTTTGGCCTTGTGTGCGGCGGCCTTTGCAGGTGTTAATGCTGCTCCACTTATAAGAAATGCTGCTGCTGAAGCGGCGAGAATAGCACCTGACTTTTTGTTCAATTTCATTTTGGAATATCCTCCAATAATTGGTTGGGGTTTCTTAGTGATAGTCGCTGTGACGATTGCCACGAACAAGTTACCTAAATCAAATATGGATCGCAATCATGAAACATCTCATCACAATCGTGTGAGCCTCCTAAGTCATTGACTTATTTTCTTGGTTTCCTTGGCTGAAAATCAGTTCCCTTACGGAAAAACAGCATGTATTTCCGGCGTCACGGCCCATCAATTTATGGCGCTTTAAAGTATGCGTGCGAACAGTAGCGCTCCCATGCAGCGCCCGATTGTCAGTCTGAAGGGTATTCCTACGGGATTATCCGCCGTTACTTTTACCAGGTGCCTGTCATAATTGTAATCTCTGAAATTATGCCAACCGGCCAATCTCAGATTGCGGCTGATCGTGGCGGTGGGCAGACAGCTGGCAAACCGTCTCCAGGACCCGGGCCGGAACTCGTCCGGCGGCTCGCGCAATTCCCGGTCCGCCCGGTCGCGTTCGTCGCGCTCCTGGTCACCATCCTTTAACGACCTGCGCTCGTCATCCCCATAACCGTCATATTCGGGTTTCTTCCCATTGGCGTATGGCTCAGGCTCGGGAGCGAATTCCCGCTGTGCGCGCTTGT
The DNA here is from genome assembly GCA_947258705.1 of uncultured Hyphomicrobiaceae bacterium. Lineage (GTDB taxonomy): Bacteria > Pseudomonadota > Alphaproteobacteria > Rhizobiales > CAMYJA01 > CAMYJA01. The sequence continues at coordinate 106,480 of CAMYJA010000003.1, forward strand.
CATCGAAATCATCATCGAGCGGTGCCAGATTGGAGCCGCCGCCCTTGGGAACTTCAAATCCGAAAGAAAATGATGGAAAATTAAACTGGTATCTGTCTGTCCCGCTATCGGCCTCGGCGGCTGCGGTTCCTGCAAGGATGAATATTGCCAATGCAGCACTTGTCATTCGATTTGTGTTCATGTCACCACCTCCGCGGAAAGTGTTGTCCTCAAAAGCCGTTTGCCTGAAAGGCCTCGGACCAGGTCTTCCGGGCATTTCTCCAACGACCGGGGCCTATTGAGCCCGGCGCGCCTTTTCAAAGATAATTATAGGATAAAAATAGCGGCGGCGGCAAAACATATGAGACACTGAGCAAATAGCGGAAAATACTCAGGCTACGCCATGGATATCCCATATACCCGCCCCGGCCGGCCCGGGCGGGGACGGGCCGGCCCGGGACGGCCGGGGGTCCACCCGATTAATCATATTGCCAAGAGGCGGGGGCTGCGTCGAAATAGCTCTATGGCCGGGTTGTGAAAATGCTAAAGTTACAACAGTCAATTTATTGAAAGAACTCCAGAATCTGGAATTCCCGAAGGAACGTCGGTAATGGTCGAACAGGTTTTCAGGACGCGCGGGGTCACCAAGGTTTATGAAACCGGTGAGCAGCAAGTCCACGCCCTAAGAGGCATCGATCTTGATATTGCGGAAGGGGAGATGATCGTCCTGCTCGGTCCCTCGGGTTCCGGGAAATCGACTTTGCTCAATATTTTGGGCGGTCTTGACAAGGCGAGCAGCGGCGAAGTCTATTTCCACGACCGCGATCTCTCCAAGCTTTCGGAAAACGATCTCACACTTTACCGGCGCCACAATGTGGGATTTGTGTTTCAGTTCTATAATCTGATCCCGAGCCTGACAGCCCGGGAAAATGTGGCGCTGGTCACGGAAATTTCGGACGACCCCATGACGCCGGAGGAGGCTCTCGATGTTGTCGGTCTGGCGCCGCGGCTCGACCATTTCCCGTCACAGCTTTCAGGCGGCGAGCAGCAGCGGGTCGCAATCGCGCGGGCAATCGCCAAGAAGCCTGGGGTTCTGCTCTGCGACGAACCGACGGGGGCGCTCGATTCAAAGACGGGCATTAAAGTCCTGAGCACCCTGACGAATGTCAATGAGGAGCTGGGGACGACCACTGCGCTCATCACGCATAATATGGATATCGGAAACATCTCAGATCGTGTGATCAGTTTTCGCGACGGACAGGTGGTCGATCGCCGTAAAAATAAAAAGCGTCTCCGCCCGGAAGAAGTCCATTGGTAAGCGTTTAGAGTGTAAATGGTAATTCTCGACAAAAAACTCGTTCGAAATTTCAAGGCCATGTGGAGCCAGGCGCTGGCTATCGCACTTGTCATCTCGGCTGGTACGGCATCGCTCATTCTGGCGGGGGGATCGTATCGATCGCTGCTTGAAACGCGGGACATCTATTACGAGCGCTACCGCTTCGCCCATGTGTTTGCCGATGTCCGCCGGGCCCCGAACAGCCTTGCGCAGCGGGTTCGGGAAATAGAAGGTGTCGCGCTGGTCGAGACACGGATCAAGGGGCGTGCGCTTCTCGATATCGACGGTCTTGCGCGGCCGGCAAACGGCCTTCTCATCAGTCTCCCGCAAGGCAAGGCACCGGAGATAAACGGCGTTCATCTGCGCAAGGGACGGCTACCGGATCCCAGGCGGAAAGAAGAAGTGATCGTCAATGAGAGCTTTGCCAAGGCGCAAAATTTTTCAGGGGGCGATTCTTTCAGCGCAATTATCAACGGCAAAAAGCGCAGGCTTGTTATTGTCGGAATAGCGCTGTCTCCGGAATTCGTCTATGCGCGACAAGGCGAATCCATGCCTGACCCCAAGCAGTACGGGGTGATCTGGATGAACAGCGATTTTCTCGCGGCATCGTTCGACATGAAGGGCGCGTTCAATTCCATCAGCGTGAAATTGCGCCGCAATACGTCGGTCGAGGGCACGATCGACAAGCTCGACGAACTTTTGGAGCCTTATGGCGGATCGGGCCTTATTTCCCGAAAACGCCAGCCGTCGCACGCGTTTATCGAAGCCATGCTGAATGTACTCAGAACAATGACCTTCATATCGCCGCCCATATTCCTGGCCGTTGCCGCCTATCTCATCAATATTACATTGGCGCGGCTAATAACGATCGAACGGATTCAGATCGGCCTGCTGAAGGCGCTTGGGTTCCAGACGCGTGCGATCGTCCTGCATTATCTCAAGCTCGTAAGCATCATAGCCGTTATCGGAATTCTCATCGGTTTTGTGGCGGGGATATATCTCGGCCACTGGATGACGGCGTTTTATTCAACGTTTTATCATTTTCCATTCTTCGTATTTCTCACACCGCCCGACCTTTTCATTATTGCCGCATTGGCCAGCTTCAGCGCCGCGGTCCTGGGAACTGTCTACGCCATCCGAAATATCATCGACCTGCCGCCCGCGGTCGCAATGGCCCCCAGCGCTCCCACTCAATACAAGGGAACGGGTAAATTCCATCATGTTCTGTCGAGCTATTTTTCGAACATGATGATGATGATCATACGCCATCTTCTGCGTTTTCCGCTGCGGTCGGGCCTGACCCTGCTAGGCGTCGCTCTGTCGATCATGCTTCTTGTCGGCTCGCTCGTTTTCAACAATGCCATCGACCGCATGGTGGACGTGACCTATTTCCAGATGCTGCGGGCATCGGCCAATATGCAGTTCACCAAAATACAACCGCTCAAGGTGATCTATGAAGTCGAAAGACTACCCGGCGTCCTGAAGGTTGAGCCCCGCAGGATCGTTCCCGTTTCACTGAGGCACAAGAATTTAAGCCGGCGACTTAATGTTACCGGCCTGCCGAGCGACAGCAGGCTCATTCGGCTCGTCGACAGGAAGAACCGGCCTATCGCTATTCCGGAATACGGTCTCGCGCTGACGGAAAAACTTGCCCAGGTTCTCAATGTGGGCATCGGCGGCCGGGTCGAGGTGCATTCAAAAGTCGGCAAGCGCCGCACCATGGAAATTCCGGTTTCCGCCATACTGCAAGGCTATATCGGCATGTTCGCATTTATCGATTTGGGGCGGCTTAATGAATTGCTCGGAGACGGGGCGGGGATCAATGCCGTCGACATCGATATCGACGAAGGCGAAAAGCTGGCCTTATTTGAAAAGGTCAAACAGCTCCCAAGCATCGCCAATATTTCATCCGTTCAGGACACGATCGGAAATTTTCGCAAAACCCTGGCGCGAAACATTCTCGTCATGGCCGCGATCTTCGTCGCGCTTTCGGTCACGATCGATATCGGCGTGATTTACAATAGTGCGCGCATCCACCTTTCAGAGCGCGGCCGCGAGCTGGCCAGTCTGCGCGTGATCGGATTTACGCAAAGGGAAGTGGCCAGAATATTGCTTGGCGAGTTTGCTATCATTGTCGCGCTGGCGATCCCCTTGGGATGTGTTTTGGGAAAGTATTATACGTCATATCTCCTGGGCAGCATGGAGAACGAAATTTACCGCATTCCCGTTTATGTTGACACCCAGATCTACGTCTATGCTTCAATGATTGCAGTTGGGGCGGCAATCGCTTCTTCGTTTCTCGTAAGCCGGTTGTTGGTTACGATGGATATCGTTGAGATGCTAAAATCCAGGGAGTAGTCTTTAGTGCTTCGGAGTAAATATTTTTGGCGTTCTGTCGGCATTGTGTTGTCGATTGTCTTCTTTTTCTGGGCGATTTGGCCCCGGCCGGAATATGTGGAAATTGCTAAAATTTCGGAGGGCGTTTTCGAAGAAACGATCGATGAAGACGGCGTCACGCGCATCAAGGATATATATACGGTTGCGGCCCCGGTCACAGGTCGGCTTTTGCGCAGTGACCTCAAGGTCGGGCAAAATGTCGTAAAAGCGAAAACCGTTCTCGCGCGAATTCAACCGGCCGAGCCCGCGTTCCTCGATATCTCCAATTTGAAAACCGCCGAGGCCAATGTCGAAAGCGCGCGGGCGGCCATTGTGCTGGCAGAATCCAATCTCGCGCAGGCGAAAGAACGCTTGCGTTTTACCAAGGACGAGGTAAAAAGAGCCAATCGCGAGAAGCGGAGAGGCCGGCTTAAAAAAGCACATGTCGATCGTGCAAAATTTGACCGGAATCTGGCGCGGGAAGCCGTCAATGTTGCGAAAGCCAAATTGACGATCGCTCAGGAAGACTTTAAAAAAGCCCAGGCGCGGCTGATGCGTCCCGGCGTCAGCAAACAATCAGACGAAATGGTCGATTCCGGCGAGGTCCGCGAAACAGCGAGCACTGCTGTAGAGCCCGACAAAGCCGCGCCCAAGAATGACAAGAAAACAGGATCGGACAAAAAAGACGGTTCGGAAACCGCAACCGCCAAAGCCGATCCGAAGGATGAGAAAAAAACAAACGAAGATGGCGAGGCGCCAAGCAAAACCGCCACAGAATCCTGGATTTACAACGTTTCTTCACCGGTCGATGGTCAGGTTCTGACCATATTACAGGGAAACGAACTCACCATTCCAGCAGGCACGCCCTTGTTGAGAATCGGTGATCCGTCCCAGCTTGAAATCGTTGTCGACCTGCTATCGCGTGACGCTGTCAGGGTGCGGGTCGGGGCGAAGGCCTATATCGAGCAATGGGGCGGCGAGGGCACGCTGCATGCGGAAGTCGCGAGCATTGAACCCACCGGATTTCCCAAGGTGTCGGCCCTTGGTATTGTCGAACAGCGCGTGAAGGTGGTTCTGGAGATCAAGGATGGACGTGAAAAGTGGGAACGGCTCGGCCATGACTACCATGTTCAGGTTCGCATAGTCGTCTGGCGGAATGAAAACACAGTTACCGTGCCTGTTGCAGCTTTGTTCCGTCGAGGAGATGGCTGGGCAGTTTTCCGGGCACGTTACGGTAGAGCCACGCTCACCAATGTGGAGATCGGGCATAGAAACAGGGAGCAAGCGGAGGTCATAAAGGGCCTCAGCGCGGGCGACGAGGTGATCATCTATCCCAGCGACAAGGTAATCGACGGCGTTCTGGTGGATGATCGAGACAATCAGGAAACCGGATAAACGTTCGCTTTTGGTATGAGATTTGCTGTGTGAAGCATGTGTTTCAATTCGATACCGCCTAAGGATGAGGTGGTTGAACTATCGTCATGGATACGGTTTGTCGATTGCAAGTCTATGATATAATTCGATATTGTGTTCTGCGTAATTTTTGAGGGTTGTTGTGAGTACGGACAAAGTAAAGTTTATTCAGAGTGATCGCCCGTTTTATGAGCCGATTGCAATTGTCGGGATCGGCTGCCGATATCCCGGCGGCAGTACGGATCCGGAGAGCTTCTGGAATTTCCTGTGCGATAATGGCAACGGTATTTCGGAAGTTCCGGAAGACCGCTGGAACAAGGAAACATATTACGACGACAATCCGGATAATACTCAGGCCGCGACAACGAAATGGGGTGGCTTCATCGACAAAATCGATGAGTTCGATTCCTCGTTTTTCGATATCTCTCCCCGTGAAGCGACCTCCATGGATCCTCAGCAGCGGATATTGCTCGAGCTGACATATGAAGCGATCCAGGACGCCAACATGACCATTGCCGATGTCAGCAATTCTGTCACCGGCGTGTTCACAGGCGTCACAATGTCCGACTATCAGACGCTTCAGGAGTATGGCGGCCGGAACGACGAGATCTATGCCGGCACGGGTTATATCATGTGCATTATCGCAAACCGTGTTTCGCACAGGTTCAATCTCAAGGGCCCCAGCTATGTGGTGGATACCGCATGCTCGTCCTCGCTTGTTGCTTTCGATCAAGCCTGCCGAAGCATCAATTCCGGCGAGTGCGAAATGGCATTCGCGGCCGGCGTCAATATCATTTTACAGCCCTTCCCCTTTATTGTGTTTTCCAAGGCGAACATGCTTTCGCCGACCGGTCTTTCGGCCGCGTTTGACGCGCGAGCAAACGGCTTTGTCAGGGGCGAAGGCGCAGGTGTCGTCGTTCTCAAACCGCTTTCCAAGGCGATTGCCGATGGCGACAGGATTTATTCCGTGGTGCGCGGCAGCCTGATCAATCAGGATGGACGCACGACAACATTGACGGCGCCCAACCAGAAATCACAAATTTCGATGATGAAACGGCTGTGCGGGATGGCGGAAGTCGATCCTAAAACGGTCAGCTATGTGGAGGCTCACGGAACAGGGACGCCGATTGGCGATCCGATAGAGGCTGGTGCCATCGGCCGCGTATTCGGTAAGCCGCGTCTCGGCGATCCGGTCAATATCGGCTCGGTAAAAACCAATATCGGGCATCTTGAATCGGGTGCCGGAATTGCAGGTATCATCAAGACCGCGCTCGTTCTGCATAAGGGCGAGATCCCGCCCAACAGAAATTTCGAAACACCCAATCCAAATATTGCCTTCGACGCGCTAAATATTCGCGTGCCCACAAGTGTGACACCGCTTGCGGAAATCGACGGTCGGCAGATCGCGATTACGAATTCATTCGGATATGGCGGCACGAATGCCACTGCAGTGATGGAGAGCTACCGCGAGGCTGCGCATTCAGCGCCGAACGGGGTGACCTCATCCCTTTCCAATGGCTGCACGACCGGTGTTGCGCAAGCTCATGTCAAATTGAACGGACATCATGAGCCGCATACTTCTCCGGTCATCGTTCCGCTATCGGCCGCATCGGAAACTTCGCTCAGTGCCTATGCCGGCGTGTTGAAGGAGGCGATTGAAGAGGGCGGCGCGCTTGCAACCGAACCTCTTTCATGCATTGCGTCGGCTTTGGCATTTCAAAGGGACGCCTTCGGTCAACGTGCCGTGGTTCATGCCGAAAATCATAACGACCTTGCGAAAAAACTCGCGCTTCTGGCAGAGGGAGAAGAGTGGCCGCTTGAAGACCGATATGAGCTGTCGCCGATTCAGACCGGCCATACGGTTGCCAGGAGAAAGCTGGTCTTCACCTATACCGGTCAGGGCAGCCAGTGGTGGGCAATGGGGCGCCGGCTGCTTCAGGAAAATGCCGTATACCGCAAGGCGCTTGAAGAATTCGACGCCTTGTTCAAACCGCTTGCCGGCTGGTCGGTCGTCGAGGCCATGGAGGCCAATGAAGATGCTTCCCAGGTCAATGATTCCGTCGTCGCCCAACCGACGATCATCGCCGTCGAAATCGGCCTGACCGCGCTCTGGAAGCATTACGGCATCGAACCCGACTATGTCCTCGGTCACAGCCTGGGCGAAATCTCCGCGGCCCATGCCTCGGGGGCGCTGTCGCTCGAAGATACGGTCAAGCTCATCCATCACCGCAGTCAAACCCGCAAGCATTTGCGGCATAAGGGTGCGATTGCCGCAATCGGTCTTAACGCCGAGGAAATCAGGTCTTATCTGCCGGATGACGGCAAGGTCGACATTGCCGCAATCAACGGCCCGGGAATGGTTTCGATCAGTGGCGATATCGATCTCATTGAGGAGATCGTCGAGGAAATCCATGACGATCGCGGCGAAGACATTCTCGCGCGCGTGTTGAAATCCGACACCGCCTGGCATTCCTATCATCTCGATCATCTGGAGGAATGGTTCAGGGACGGTATCGCATCCATACAATGGCGCAACCCGACCATTCCATTTATCTCCAGCGTTACCGGGCAGCTCGAAGTGCGTCTCGATTCCGATTACTGGTGGTCAAACCTTCGGGCGCCGGTCAAATATATGCAGGCGGTCGAGTTCGCAACCGAGCTTGGAGCAAATATATTTCTCGAGCTTGGACCGCATCAGGTGCTGTCCGGCCTGACCGCCGGCAGTGCATCCGCCTGTGGCCGTCCCGCGAAAATCATTAATTCGCTGCACAGGAAACAGGACGATTTCGCTTCGATCACATCGGCGCTCGGCTCACTGTTCATCTCCGGTCTGCCGGTGAGGTGGGAAAGCGTCTGCGGCGTCCCGGAGGGAAAGCTCAGACTGCCGAAATATCAATGGAGCAAAAGCAAATACTGGCGGATCCCGGAAGAATCGAACAGCTATCTTTTTGGGGATATTGTTCACCCGTTTCTTGGACGGCGCAGCACCGATCCAAATCCCAGCTGGTCGGCGGAGATCAATACGCATTCTTATAAATATCTAGCCGAGCATACGATCCAGGGCGAGGTTTTGTTTCCTGCAGCGGCCTATGTGGAAATGCATCTGGCCGCCGCCCGCGCTCATCTGGGCGCCGGCATCATCGAGCTTGAAAATATCAAGTTCCACGATGCGCTCTTTATCGACAAGGATGCGGATATCATGCTGCACACCGTTGTCGATCCGGAGCAGAATGTTTCGAGGATCTACAGCCGGGTCCGCGATGCTGCCCCGGACTGGATTCTGCGCAGTGAATCGGTGATCCGCATACGCGATGATATCGAGCCGCCGGAAGCGGTATTGTTCGATGAAGCCGGCATGGAAACCGATCCAATCCCCGCCATTGATTTCTATGATGACCCCAATGACAATACGTTTTGGGACTTTGGGCCATGCTTCAAGAATGTGACGAGAGCCTGGTATGAGCGGGCCGGCGCCTCTTCCGAAATCAAGGTCTATAAGGATCTAAACGATCAGCTCGGTGACTATTTCGCCCATCCGGCGGTGTTTGATTCCTGCCTGCATATTATCGATCCGGCAGGTCACAAATTCTGGCGCATGGAGGATAAAAAAGCGCAATATGACGACAAGGATGTCTACCTTCCGGTCGGCTTCCGGAAAGTCCGGTATTATGCTCCTCTCAATGTAGACAAGCTATATACGACCTCTGCCTATGAAAAATGCGGCCGGGAGATCGCCGGCGGCCTCTATCATGTCCGGGATGAAGCGGGCCGGCCGCTGATGATGATGGAAGGGATGGAGTTTCAAAAAATATCCCGGCGCAAAATGACCCAGGCCGGCGATGTTATTCCGGCTGAATCTTATATAGAAACCTTTCAAAACCAACCGCTTGAAATTCAAGACGAGGATGGCGAAGATGCCCGGCCGGATGCAAGCGGCGACTGGCTGATATTCGCCGATGACAATGGGCGGACCCAGGCTCTTGCAGATGCTCTCAAATCATATGGCGCCACTGCGAAGATTGTCAGCGGCGACATATTCGACAATCCGGCCCCGGAAGCAACCCGGGACAGCGATGTCGAGATGAATACGGATGCGCCTCTGCCCGTGTCGGAGCGTGCAGATGAAGGCGGATTGCAAACCGGGCTACAGCTTCTTCTCGAAAACTTTCTTGCCCAAAGCAAGAGGCCTCGCGGCATCATATTCGCCCGCAGCCTGTCGCGAGACGGCCTTGCGGATGATGCCGATACAAAAGACGTGCTCGATCAGGTGGAAACGGATGTTCTGGCCCTCTTCCAGCTTGGCCAGGCGCTCGACGCTGTCGGTCATCGAGAGCATTTTCCCGATATCTGGCTGGCAACGCGCATGGCGCGGCATATCGAGGAGGACGGCGCACCCGATGTCAACGGCCTTTCGCAGGCGCCTCTCGTTTCCATGATACGAACGATTGCGAACGAGTGTTCGGCCTACAGAATGTCACAGATCGATTTAGACGACGAGGCGCTCGCGTCGCCGGATCCAGTCGTCCGCTCCATGCTGCTTGACGAGGAGGAAACGGAAGTCGTGTTCCGCGGCGACCAGCGGTTCGTCTCGCGCATCGAGCGGCGCACTTTCGAACAATTGCCCGCGCAAAAAGTCGCCGTGACTCCCGATGACGACCGCAATTACGTGGTGACGATGAATACGCCGGGGCTGATCGACAGCGTGGAGCTGCGCGAGGAGACGCCGCCACAAGCCGGCCCCGACGACGCTGTCATTAAAATCAAGGCTGTTGGGCTGAATTTCCGCGATGTCATGGCGGTAACAGGATTGCTGCCGCGCGAGGCGGAGGAAGAGGCGTGGCTTAATCTCGGTCTCGAATATGGAGCGGTTATCGAAAGCGTAGGCGAAAATGTAACCGGGGTGAAGGCGGGCGACCGTGTCATGGGCATGGGAAGGCGCTGCCTGCAGAAAAGAATGACCGTTCCCGGGGATCAGCTTTCCGTTCTGCCCGATCACATTTCATACGAACAGGCCGCCACGATTCCATCGGTGTTCGTTACCGCGCATTATGCGCTCAATCATGTCGGCAATCTGAAAAAAGGCGACCGGGTGCTCATTCATGTGGCGACCGGCGGTGTCGGGCTGGCCGCTATTCAACTGGCCCGCCTCGCCGGCGCCGAGATCTTCGCCACCGCCGGGTCGGAAGAGAAACGCCAATATCTGCGCGATCTCGGCATTGAACACGTGATGAGTTCGCGAACACTCGAATTCGCCGACCAGATCATGGACATTACCCAGGGACGTGGCGTCGATGTCGTGCTCAATTCATTGCCCGACGACTACATTACCAAGGGGCTCGAAATTCTCGCACCTTATGGACGCTTTCTCGAAATCGGAAAGCGCGATGTTTACGCGGACAGTTCCGTCGGCATGCGGGCCTTGAGGAAGAATATCACCTTCGCGGTGCTCGATCTTGCCGCACTAGGCCTCGAGCGCCCCGACTATATGAAAACCCTTGTGGAAGAACTTAACGATCTGATCCATTCGGGAAAACTCGAACCGCTTCCTCATACCGATTTTAGCGTTTCCAATGTCACGGACGCGTTCCGGTTCATGTCCAAAGCCAGGCATATCGGCAAGGTCGTCGTTAAGTTTGACGAAGCTGAAACTCCCATCGCCTTGTCCCGCGAACATGATTTCCGTCTCAGCCCGTCAGCCAGCTATCTTCTGACCGGCGGCACGCGGGGATTCGGGCTTACCATCGCCGAATGGATGAGCGGTTGCGGTGCGGGAAAACTCGTTCTGGCGTCACGGTCGGGAATTGTTGTCGAAGACGACATGCCCAAGGTCGAAGCCATGGAGGCGCGCGGGACCAAGGTTGAAATCATCTCCCTCGATGTGACCGATGGCGATAGTGTGGAAGCCGAAATCACCCGCCTGAGCAAAAATGAAATGCCGCTCAAAGGCATTGTTCACAGCGCGGCCGTGCTCGACGACGGCCTTCTCTCCCAGCTCACTCCGGAACGGATGGTCAATGTTATCCGTCCGAAAGTGGCGGGTGCCTGGAATATTCATCGTGCCCTGGCAAATGACGGGCCCGAACTTGATTTTCTCGTCAGCTTTTCTTCCACATCGCAGCTTGTCGGCTCTGCTGGACAATGCAATTACGTTGCGGCGAATGGCTTTCTCGATGCCTTTTCGCAATACCGCCATGCGCGCGGACTGCCTGCATTCACGGTCGATTGGGGCGCTTTGAAGGATTCGGGAATGGTCGCGCGCAATGAGGCGCTTGAGAGCTATCTCGAGAGTGCGGGCATTATCGCGCTCGGCAATGACGAAGCCATGAGCGGTCTGGAACAGATGATGCGGCTTGACCTGTCGACGCTTGTTTATGCGGCGATCAACTGGCCGCAGGTCGGCCGTGTGTTGCTTGCGCATCGCAAGCACCCGAGGGTGGCTTTCCTCATGGCGAGCAATGCCGGCGGTACCGGGCGTATTCGAATGGAGTTGCTATCAACGCCGCAGGAAGGCTGGAACGCGCTCCTGGAGGAATATTTCCAGGAAGAAATCGGACGCGTTCTGAAAGTCGAGGCGAGTTCGGTGCCTCTCGACAAGCCTTTGACGGAGATCGGTCTTGATTCTCTCTCGTCGTTCGAGCTCAAGAACCGTATCGACGCCGAGCTGGAGATTGACATACCGGTCAGCAAGTTTCTCCAGACCCCGACGATCGACGGCCTGACCGGTGTCATTGTCGAATGTTTTGTCGAGGAAATGCGCGCGCTCGAGGCGGCCGCTGACAGCACTGACCAGGAACAGGCCGGTGCCGATGGATCAATGGCAACCGACGATCATTCCGCGGGATCTTCCGAACGGTTCGTCCCTTCTGAACGGCAACTCGAATTACTGGCGATCGGCGCGGGCAAAATGACCTCCCCTGCCGCCAGAAAGGCGCTTTCGCTTTCTTATGTCATTGAAATTTCACCCGGACTCGAGAGCGATCGGCTGCGGGCTGCAATATCTCATGTTGCCGGCAACACGCTGGCGCTCAGACTGAAATTGAGCCTTGAAAAATCGCCCGATAACATGCCGTTTGCACGCGACGGCGTTCCCCGGCTCGTCGAACATGACGCCTGGCCGGATGAATTATCCAAGCTTGATCTCGAGCAGGGCGAACTCGTGCGCCTTGACCACGCGAGCAAGCCTGATGGCGGGTCAATACTCGGCCTTACCGCCCATGCAAGCGCCAGCGACGAGTATTCGCTGCCCCTTATCGTACGCGAGATTCTCTCATCCTATGCGATTGAGACAAATGGTACGCCAATGGGCGCGACCAATGGCGTGGCTGGCGCTCACGACAAGAGCGAAAAGGATCTTTTGAAAATTCTCAGGGCAAGGCAGTTCGACGAGCAGTCTCCCCGTTCGCACAAGGATCGCGCCTTCTGGTATGAAGTGCTGGAGGGCGATTATGAGCCTCTCAACTTCGGAGCGCGCGCCCTTGCCCCGGCTCCCGTCGGCATGGGCCGCAATCAGGGTGACGCAGCCCTACACGCCTTCGATGTGGATTTATCCACCCTGCAATCGAGACCGGCAATCGAAAGAGAAGCCGTGTTGCTTACGGCATTTGCCCGCGCGGTTTCCGCCGCTACGGGTCAGGACAACTTCCTGATCGACCGTGTGGACCGGGGCCGGCTGCACGGGAATTACTGTCAATTGATCGGTCCGATCATGGATGAAATCCTTGTCCCTTATCGCGCATCGCCCGAGGAGGGTATCCAGTCCACTCTGGACCGCGTAAAGCGTGATTTGGAACTGGCTGTCAAACACAGGGACTTTTCTCTGGAGAGCTGCGAAACTCATTTTCCGGCGCTTTTGAGAGAGGCGGGGCTGCGGCCGTCGCAGGTCTCGTTCAGCTATATCGATGCGGAAAGCGATTTGAATTCGGTACTCGGCTTAGACGACCGTAAATTCAAGTGCGGCCGTTTCGAGGTCAAACCCGTTGCCCGTTCGGGCGTATATGGATGTCTCAACGATCTCTCCCTGATCGCAGCATATAAAGGCGCAGGCAGCCGGGTCCGCATTCAGTATGACGCGAGTAATGTGTCCGGGGAACTCGTCGAACGGATCGGTCGGGATTTTCAAGAACATTTGAGAACTCTGGCTGGAACGCCGGCACATTCCGTCGGATTTGAACTGGCGGTCGGCGGTCCGGCTTCATAGGGATCCGCTGAAAAGCCGGGCATCTCAGCGGCACACACATAGACGAGGCGGTATTGGCCGTTTTTTAACGAGGCGGCCGGCATGTCGCATAGAGGCGGGAGTGTGTTCATTTGAAAAAGTTCGATTCAAACGGTGTGCGCCTCGCGTATATCGATCAAGGTACGGGTGACGCCGTTCTACTGATCCACGGGTTTTGTACAAATCTCGAATATAACTGGATCAGAAACGGTTGGGTCGATGAACTCATCAAGTCGGGCTTTCGCGTTGTCGGTCTGGACAATCGCGGGCATGGCCGTAGCAAAAAGCTCTATGATCCGAGCGATTATGCGCTCGACGACATGGCTGCTGACGAGTTCAGACTGCTTGAGCTTCTCGACATCGAGCGTGTTCATGTCATTGGCTACAGTCTGGGCGCGCGTATCGCAACGGTTTTTGCGTTGAACTATCCCGAACGGATTCGCACACTGACATTGGGCGGGCTTGGCGATTTGAATGCGGTCCAGGGCCTGTCCAGCGGCGGATCGGTGTTGCGCGCGCTCGAAGCGCCGTCGATTGAATACGCACTCGACTTCGCGGCGCGAAGCGTGCGGGTGTTCGCGGAATCCACCGGTAGTAATTTGAAGGCCATGGCGGCCTGTTTGAAAAAGGGCGGCACCGAGACCATCCCTAAGGAAAAATATGCCCAGATCAAGGTTCCGGTGCTGGTTGCCCTTGGCGATTCCGATGTCATTGCCGGATCTGCCGAGAAGCTTGCCGCACTGATACCCAATGGCGAGGCCCTGATCATCGAAGGGCTTGGCCATCTCAATGCTATGGCGAATGACGAGTTTATTATCGGCGCCAGGGCGTTTATCGAGCGGCACAGCTGATCGTCCCTGTGATGAAAGTCATGATGACCGGCTTCAACCGCATCTGTGATTTTCTTTTTTTGCGGAGTGAAACTTCCATTGGAACGTCTGCAATCAATTGATCGTCCGCAGGGGGCCGAAGTTCATTTCTGGCTTTTCGGGCTGGATAAGCTCAAGGGACAGCTTCCGACATTGCGTTCCCTGCTCGCGCCCGAAGAATGCGCCCGGGAAAAATCCATCCTGACGGATGAGGACAAGGACCGCTTTGTCTGCGCGCGTGGAGTTTTGCGCCAATTGCTTTCACGCTATCTCGATATGGATGCACGCCTTATCGAAATTTCCGCGGATATTTCAAACAAGCCGCATCTGGCGCCAACGCCGGGCGGGGAGGATGTTTCGTTCAACCTTTCCCATAGCGGCGACTATATCGCCCTGGCTTTCGCAAGCGCCGGGCGGTCGGTGGGAATCGATATCGAAGTTGCGCGTTCATTGCAGAATGTCGAGCGGCTGGCGGCCGACATTCTTTCTGAGCCCGAGAAAGACGCGTTCGAGAAGCTCCATGGTGCTGCGCAAAGCCGGTATCTTCTTTCGGTCTGGACCAGGAAGGAAGCCGCTCTGAAGGCATCGGGGTCGGTGAGATCGATATCCCCGGCCGATTTTTGCGCGGGTGCCGGTCCTGGACGTTCGAGCGTATGTCTCGCGGGGGGCGAACGCTATGCCGTCCGGTCGCATGATGCAGCCGAGGCGCTTCATTGCGCGCTCGCCTTGTCGGGACCGGATCTGGAGATCACGGAAATATCCGGCGGTCCAGGCTGACGTGGCCATGAGCTCAATTGAGCATTGAGATGACTTTATTCTGCGCGGTCGTGATTTCCATATAGACGGAACGGATTCCAACGCGTCCGAACGGCGTCGAAAGGGAGACATAATAAGGCGCGTAGTATGAATCATAGCCATCGACAGGGATCAGGTAGACTTCGATTCCCTTGTTTGCCGCCATATATTTATTGGTGCTGTAACCCGGATCATGCCCGGCTATCGGTTTCCAGCGGGCTGAGCATACATGCGCCTTGCCCCTATAGGCCCCGCGCCCCTGTGATTTCATGATCTGCGTGCGCTTGGGTTTCAGCTCGACATCGAAGCGTAGTTTTCCGTCAAACACCTTGAAATATTGATTGCAGGGCGACCCACTCCTCGTCTTCAAAAGCGTTGGCGCTAGGAACGCGCTCAAAGGATCGATAACGCCTTTCAAATGCCCCGGGCGGAGCTTGATGTTCTCGGGCGGGTATTTGTATTTGGGAGTTGTTTTCAGGCTTCTCGCATTACCGCCGGAAAAAGCCATGGCATATTGTTGTTTCTTGCCGCCATTGGTAAAGGCGAGTTTGAAGTTTGACGGACGTATTCCCGCCGATGTAATTTGACCGGAATTGTTGGAAACCCATTTCCAGTCGAAACTCGCTATGCCGCCGAAAAGAGAGACGTGCGTCAGGCTTTTCATTTGAAAACTGGTGCCGTTGGTCTTGGCCAGATATTTGAGCGTGCCAAGATTGAACCCGGCGAATTTAATGGAATAGACAGTCGATACTTTCGAGAACGGCGTTCTGCTCCGGGCATCGGCAGCACCGATCGTCAGACACAGGATAAGAGCTGCGGCAAGCGGGGGGGATATTTTTGTTACAGACATTTCGCGACCTTCAATCTTTGCAAAGATGGCGATGTGGGGGTATTGGGCTTGGGATCACAATCGACATATTATAACAGCAGTTCATTCAATCCCGCCACTCTCGGGCGGGAAAATTCAATTATTGTTAATGCAGCTTTGGGGCGGAGTTGAGATGAAAAGTTTAATTTTTCAACCAATTGCGGCCAGTCCGGCGGTCCTTTCCGCCCCCGGGACCGGACGGAAGTTTTCGGTTTCGTTTTTTCAAGTACGCCAGCCCGGAAAAAAGACGCACCGCCCGTTCAACATGCGCCATGGCGGACGGGCGGGCAGTAAACGTGCGATCCGTTGATACGCGGCAACTCATCCCATCTATCCTGCCGGCTTGAGGGTAACGGGCGCCTGCCCGGTTTTAACATGATCCTGTTTGACGCCGGACATGTTTTCATGCCGCTTCGAACGACCCTCGAAAATCGCGCCATCCTCTATGGTCAGCGATCGATGGTGAATTACGCCTTCGACATGTGAGTCCGGCCGTAACATGACTTGCTCGGCCCTGATGTTTCCGGATACCTCGCCTTCAATCACGACGCGTTCCCCGGACACTTCGCCCAGAACCTTGCCGTCTTTGCAGACCGTGACGTCAATGCCGCTGATATCGCCGAGGATTTCACCATCCACCTGAACGGATCCCTTGGAGATAATCTTGAGATCCTTGCCCAGGATGGTGAGATCATTGCTGATGATCGAGATCGTCTGCCCCTGCTCCTGTCCGGATTCATCTTTTCGTTCCCGATGATGAGCTGGCGCTTCCACCGGCATGGCGGATTGCGTCTCGTCAGACGCAATGTCCGCCTGCGAAATATTTGTGTGCTGACTTTTAGGCATGGTGCTGTGGTTACGCTTGAACATAAAACCCCCGAAGGATTATAATCCAGCAGCCCGATCCGAATTTAAAGCACTGCTTCGTGCCGACAATGTGTCCACAATTTCAGGGTGCATGGATCCAGGGCCCAAGGATGGATCCTGAGGGGCATGAATGGATCCAGGGGGCATGAATGGAGCAAGGCGCTGAGCCTTATTTTATAGGATGTGATCCGCTGTCAGGGGTGTAAACCCTGCATATTTGATTTCCGGACCCGCCTTTCCCGAGGCGGGAAGACGGCCATACCGCCTTCAGGCGGCAAGCCGGTCGTGCAGCGTTTCTCCGCGATACGACAATGCCTCGGCGATTTGCGCCCTGCCGACCCGTTCTTGATTTTGCAGATCGGCCAGTGTGCGTGCAATGCGCAATGTCCGGTGATAGCCCCGCGCTGTAAGGCGCATCAATTCGGCGGCTTCACGCAAAAGAGACAGGCCATCGGCATCGGGCGCGGCAATTGTCTCGAGTATTTTTCCGGAGCATTCGGAATTGGTCCATGTTCCGGTCTCACCGTGTTCAAGGAAGCGGTCTCGCTGAATTTTTCGGGCGCGTGTCACGCGGGTGCGCACGGCGGCGCTGTCTTCGGAGGGTGGCGGCAGAATCAGGTCGGCTGCCGTCACGGCAGGCACTTCGATCTGAATATCGATGCGGTCAAGGAGGGGGCCCGAAATGCGGGACTGATAGCGCTCGGTGCAATTGCGGCCGCGACCGCAGGCATAGCCGGGCTCGAACGCCTTGCCGCATTTACACGGATTCATGGCTGCCACAAGCTGGATGCGCGATGGATATGTTGTGCGGTGATTGGCGCGGGCGATGATCGTCTCGCCGCTTTCGAGGGGCTGACGGAGCGCATCGAGGACCTGGGGCGTGAATTCGGGCAGTTCGTCGAGAAACAACACGCCGAGATGGGCCAGGGCGACTTCTCCCGGGCGCGGACGCGAGCCACCACCGACAAGCGCTGCCATGCTGGCGGAATGGTGCGGTGCCCGAAAAGGTCTTTGACGGCCGATGCGTCCCTGGGCGAGCTCGCCGGCAAGGCTCTGAATCTGGCTTACCTCCAGCATCTCTCCGGGTTCAAGCGGCGGCAGTATGGAGGGGAGACTGGAAGCCAGCATGGACTTGCCCGACCCCGGCGGTCCGATCATCAATAGGTTATGGCCGCCGGCGGCGGAGAGTTCGAGAGCGCGCTTGGCGGTTTCCTGACCCTTGATTTCCATGAGATCGGGGGCATTGCAGATTTCCTCGTCAACTGCCGGCTTCGGGCGAGACAGGCTTTGGCTTCCCTTGAAATGATTTGTGAGGGAGAGGAGATGGGGCGCGGCGAGGATGGACATGTCTTCGGAGGCCCAGGCAGCCTCGGCGCCGCAGGATTGCGGGCAGATCAAACCCTTCGATCTGGAATTGGCTCCAATGGCCGCGGGCAGGGCGCCGGGAACATGGCTGATGGCGCCATCCAGGGAGAGCTCGCCGATAACGGCGTAGTCGTCGACCGCGTCCTGGGCGACCGCGCCGCAGGCAATCATCAGCGCCAGGGCGATCGGTAAATCGAAATGACTGCCTTCCTTGGGAAGGTCGGCGGGCGCGAGATTGATGGAAATGTGTTTGTAGGGAAGTCCGAGCCCGATGGCATGAAGCGCCGCGCGGACCCGCTCGCGGCTTTCGGCAACCGCCTTGTCTGGCAGGCCGACGATCGAGAAGGCCTGAAGGCCCGGACTGATCTGGACCTGAACTTTGACGGGCCGCGCTTCAATTCCGTCAAAAGCAAGTGTTTCGACTTCTCCATACATGTTCTGGGCGCTTTCTCTTGTCTATACTCGGGCAGCATAGAAGAGAGAGCACAACAGCGCAAGAACAAAAATGGAACAAATGGTTTATTCTTGTTGTTCTGTGGATTAACTGTGACACTTTATTTTTTTAGCCGTCCGCGTCTCACACCCGCGTCTGCGGCCCGCGTCTCCGGCCCCCCCTGGGCAGGCCAGATCAGGACCGGACAAAAAAGAACCGCCCCCGGTGAGGGGCGGCTCTGAAATTCTATTGTCGTCCCGCGGCGATGCTGACAATGTCAGGCCAGGCCGCAACAACAGGTATTAACCGGCCTGGATATTGGCGACAGCTGTTTTGCCGCTGCGGCTGTCGACTTCGGTGTCGAAAGACACCTTTTGGCCTTCGGTCAGGCTGCTCATGCCGGCGCGTTCAAGCGCGGTCGCGTGAACAAACACATCCGAGCCGCCATCGTCCGGCGCTATGAAGCCGTAACCTTTTTGTTCGTTATAGAATTTTACTGTACCGTTCGTCATGGAATTCCCTTTTTCTGATCCACAATTGGTTTTGAGCCGACGAATGCAGCATTTGCGCACGCCAACTCTTGATTATCGAATTTTGGTGGGGTTCTGAACGTGCGCTTGGGAGTTCCAAGTCGTAGTGGCCCGGTTGTCCGGCCAAAGTCGATAACTGCATATAGGTTGTTTCGACACGAAGTGCAAGTTTGGTTTCGCCGGTCCCGCTTGCCCAACCTCACCCTTTCGCCTTCACCTTCTCCTCGATAACGTCCCAGATCATTCGGGCTATGTCGTTGCCGCCAAACCTCCTGACTTCGCGTATGCCTGTGGGCGAGGTGACGTTGATTTCAGTCAGATAATCGCCGATGACGTCGATGCCGGTGAAAATGAGCCCCCGCTTTTTCAGCTCCGGCTTGAGGCGTTCGCAGATTTCACGGTCGCGATCATTGAGCTCGATCGCTTCCGGCCTGCCGCCGATATGCATGTTCGAGCGGGTCTCCTCCTCGGCGGGTACGCGATTGATGGCGCCGCCGATCTCGCCATCGACGAGAATGATGCGCTTGTCCCCGGCGCGCACATCGTGAAGATATTGCTGCACGATGAATGGCTCCCGAAACGAGCCTTGAAACAGCTCGACAAGCGCTCCGAGATTGGTGTCCCCTTCCCGCATGAGAAAGACGCCCGCACCGCCATTGCCGTAAAGCGGCTTGACAATGATGTTCTCGAACTCGTCGCGGAAGCGTTTGATGTCTTCAAAAGACCGGGTCACCATGGTCGGAGGCGTCAGGTCCTGAAAATCGAGAACGAACAGTTTTTCCGGCGCGTTTCTGACCTCGGCCGGATTGTTGACGACGAGGGTGTCCGGGTGAATGCGCTCGAGGAGGTGGGTTGTGGTGATATAGGACATGTCGAATGGCGGGTCCTGCCGGAGCAGAACAACATCCATTTCGCCAAGGTCCCGGGTGGCATGACCGGATTTGGTGAAATGGTCGCCTTCCTTGTCGCGCAGCTCGAGCGTGGCGCCATGGGCGATCAAACGGCCGCGGTCGAGACTAAGCATATCGGGTGTGTAGTAAAAGATATCCAGGCCGCGTGCCTGCGCTTCGAGCAAAAGCGCAAATGTCGAATCGCCCTTGATATCGATCATTTCGATCGGGTCCATCTGCACGGCAATTTTCAATGGCATGTGGGTATAACTCCGGCGGGTTGGTCGGTCCGTTATTGTTTGAGTTCGTATGCGCCTCTGATATGCACCGGCTTCCTGAACGGTGCCATAAATATAACATCCAGAGATATTTCATAGTCCTGATAATGGGGATTGCGGCTCAACCATGAAAGTGCGGCGCGGGCTATTCTTTGCTGCTGACGATGCGTCAGGGAGGATTGCGCGTCGGCAAGGCGTTTGCGCCGCTTGACCTCGATGAGGGCCACCGCTCCGCCTTTCCTTGCAATGATGTCGATTTCACCCACGGGCGTGCGGTGCCGCGTGGCAATTATTCTGTAGCCCTTCATCCGCAACCATATTCCGGCCAGGAATTCCGCCCGTAACCCGCGCCTGTAGCGGGCACGGCGTTCGGTTTCGGGTTTTGATGTTGTTTTCGGCACGGCGCTATTTCTTGCGAAGATGTTTGAGCCCTAGTTCATAGACGCGATTGCGCGACACTCCCAGCTCTTCCGCGATATCGCGGGCGGCTTGTTTGAGGCTTTGCGGCTCCAGCTCTCTCTCCAGCATTACCAGAATTTCTTCGTCGGTGATTTGTCGGGGCTCGCCCGGTGCGATGATAAGGACGATCTCGCCCTTGATCTTATGCGTTTCGGCCCAACGACCAAGTTCGCTCAGCGATCCGCGCCTGACCTCTTCATGCATTTTGGTCAATTCGCGCGCGACGACGGCGCGGCGGTCGCCGAGGATATCGTAACAATCTTTCAGCGCCGCGCTCAGCCGGCCGGGAGCCTCGAAGAATATCAGCGCGCTCTCAGCGTCGCGCAGGCTCGAAATCCGTTCGCGCCGGGCGCCTGTTTTCGACGGCAGGAAGCCGAGGAACTGGAAGTTGTCCGTGGGAAGGCCCGAGGAGGTGAGGGCGGCGATGGGCGCCGTCGGACCGGGCAGGCTGATAATAGTGTGCCCGGCGTCGATCGCCGATCCGGCCAGCTTGAATCCCGGGTCCGAAATCAATGGCGTGCCGGCATCGGAAACCAGCGCGACACTCAAGCCTTCGTCGAGCTCCTTCAGAATGCGCGGACGCACGCGGTCGGCATTGTGATCGTGATAGGCCTTCAACGCGGAACGGATGCCATAATGGTTGAAAAGCTTGAGGCTGTGGCGCGTATCCTCGCAATAGGTTCTCTCCGCCCTGACAAGCACGCTCAAGGCGCGCAATGTCATGTCCCCGAGATTGCCGAT